>DATIGN010000029.1:0-158310 GCA_035454685.1 Burkholderiales bacterium
GCGCAGGTCCATCACTGCTGCTCCTCAAGGGATCGGTTGGGGACAGCCAGAAGCCAGCTTTTTCGCCGTTGTTCGGCGTAGAACGCCGCATTTTAGTAAAGCAAGCTTGCCGGCACCTGTCGTGATGAGACGTCATCTCCACCAGACTGCGGGCCTAGCGCCCCCGATCGCTTGCGAACGGCGGTGCGTACCTATCCAGGCAGTTTATAATTATCTCGATTTATAGGAAGATAGGCGACTTTAGCAACATTATCGTGCTAGATCGCTACAGTTTAGCACCTCAGAAGCCTGGATTGCTGCACTTGCGTTAGGACTCGCCCTGGCGCAGCAGCGCTTCCACTTCGGCAACGCCAGCGCGGTCCATTACCCGCCCGGCTTGGGACGTCTTGAGCGCCAAGCGCTCGTCGCGCGGGTCGAACACGGAAAGCTTTAAAGGCGCGCCCTGCCAGGCGAGCGACAACACGCCCATGGCATGCGCGCGGTCGCCCGAGAAGCGCCGACCTTCGTGCGTCGCATACGCGATGCGGCGCTCGAGGAGGAAGATTTCGACCTCCTTCGCGCTCTCCGGAAAAAGTTGAAGCTCGATTTCCGCGTAGCGCCCGGCCGTTCCCTTCAGCACCGGCCCGGTGAGATACGGGTGGAAGTTCTCGAGGGCGCGCATCGCATCGAGCGCGATGCGCCGAAGTTCCGAGATGCGCAGTGGATGCTCCTCCGGTTGATACAGCGCTCGGTAGGCGCGCAACTCGGCCTCGACTTCGTCGTTCGCTGGCAGCGCCTCGGTCTCGGCCGCCCCAAGCTGGCGTGCCGCCTTGCGCTTGGCGAGCGCGAAATCGTCGATACCGTCCTCGGCCATGATGCGCGCGGCGGTCGCCGCAATGCGCGCGCGCATTGCGGTCTGGCGAGTGCCTTTGCGGCCCACGTCTGGATTCAATCATAGAATCTCGTCGCTTCATGGCGGCGCATCTCCATATCCTGGGCATCTGCGGCACGTTCATGGGCGGAATCGCCGCAATCGCCAATGCCGCCGGCTACCGCGTGACCGGCTGCGACGCCAATGTGTATCCTCCGATGAGCGATCAGCTGCGTGCGCTGGGCATCGAGCTCACCGAGGGATTTGGCGCCGAGCAGCTGGGGCTCGGCCCGGATGTTTGGGTGATCGGCAATGTGGTAACGCGCGGAAATCCGCTGATGGAGGCGATCCTGGATGCGGGTGAGCGCTACGTCTCGGGGCCCCAGTGGTTCGCCGAGGAGGTCTTGGCAGGAAAGCATGTGCTCGCTGTCGCTGGGACCCACGGAAAGACAACGGTTTCGGCGATGCTTGCCTGGGTCTTGGAGCGAGCGGGGCAAGCACCAGGGTTCTTGATCGGCGGGGTGCCCAACGACTTCCCCGTATCTGCCCGTCTCACGTCGTCTCCCCTCTTCGTTATAGAGGCGGATGAGTACGACACGGCCTTCTTCGACAAACGGTCGAAGTTCGTACACTACCGGCCGCGGACGGCTGTACTGAACAACATCGAGTTCGATCACGCTGACATTTTTGATGATCTTGCTTCGATTGAGCGACAGTTCCACCACTTCGTGCGAACGGTGCCTCGCTCTGGAAGGATCATCGCCAACGGAGCAGACACAAGCGTAAAGCGAGTGCTCACCCTTGGCTGCTGGACGCCCGTCGAGGCCTTCGGCGTGCCAGACGCCTGGCAGGCCGGGAACGCGGACGCGGACGGGGCCTTCGAAGTCAGTTTCGCCGGCTCCTCCCTTGGCCGGGTGCGCTGGTCGCTACTCGGCGCGCACAACAGGACGAACGCGCTGGCCGCGCTCGCCGCGGCGCGACACGTCGGGATAGACGCGGCGGCGGCCATCGAGGCGCTTGGCTCCTTTGGCGGAGTGCGGCGGCGAATGCAAGTCTGGGGACGCGCGAGCGGGGTAACCATCTATGACGATTTCGCCCACCATCCCACTGCGATTCGCACCACCCTCGAGGGGTTGCGGGATCGGGTAGGCAAGGCGCGGATTTTGGCGGTTCTTGAGCCGCGCTCGAATACCATGAAGCGAGGCGTGATGAAGGACTTGCTCCCGCCGAGCCTGGCCGAGGCCGACCGCGTGTATGTCTATAGCTCGGGCCTCGGCTGGGACGCGCGCTCGCTTTTTGCGCTGTTCGGGGGGCGCGCGCGTTGCGAAGACGACCTCGACTCCCTGATCGGCGCGGTCGCCGCGGAGGCGAGGGCAGGGGACCACGTAGTCATTATGTCCAACGGCGGCTTCGGCGGAATTCACGAGAAACTTCTTGCTCGTCTATCTGCACGGCTTTAATTCCTCGCCGCAGTCGCACAAGGCGCAGGTCCTGCAAAGCTACATGGCCGGGCGCGGCCTCGCGCATGAATACGCCTGTCCCGCCCTGCCGCCGTTAGCGCGCGACGCTCTGCGTGCAATCGCGCCGTTGCTTTGGAAGAATCCGTGCTTCGTAGGCTCCTCGCTTGGCGGCTACTACGCGACCCATCTGGCGGAGAAGCACGGGCTCAAGGCGGTGCTCATCAACCCGGCGATCGATCCACATGTCGGCCTGCGCGCCTTTCTCGGACCGCAGAAGAACCTGCACACGGGCGAGCCGTACGAGCTGACCGAAGCGCACCTTCGCGACTGGGAAAGGCTCTATGTGCCGCGCATTACGCCTGGCCGCTACTTGTTGATGGTTGAAACCGGCGACGAGGTGCTCGACTATCGGCGGGCGGTCGAGCGCTACGCGGGAGCCGAGCAGGTGGTGATCCCCGGCGGGGACCACAGCCTGCAGAGTTTTCCGCAACATCTCGAACGCATACTCGAGTTTTCGCGTGCACCTTCTCTATGAGGAAGATGGCGAGCTGAAAACCGGCACCGTGCTCGAGCGCTCGCCGGCGTCTTTCCACGTCCGGAGTCCGCACGGCCGCCGGTCGAAAATCAAGGCCGCCAGCGTACTGCTTGCCTTTGAGCGGCCCGAGCCCGCTGTGCTCCTCGACGAGGCGGAGAGCTTCTCTAGGGGGCTCGAAACGGATTTCCTGTGGGAATGCAGTGGCGCGCGCGAGTTCGGCTTCGAGGAGCTTGCGCGCGAGTACGTCGGGCGCAAGCCCACGGCGGCGGAGGCGGCGGGGGTGCTGATGAAACTGCATTCGGCGCCGATGTATTTCTACCGCCGGGGGAGGGGGCGTTTCCAGGCGGCGCCCGAGGCGACGCTCAAGCTCGCGCTTGCCGCAGTGGAGAAGAAAAAGCGCATGCAGGAGCAGGTCGCCGCCTGGGCGGAAGAGCTGGCGGGCGGCCAGTGTCCGGCCGAGGTGGCGCAGTTGAAGGACGAGCTGCTCTACGCGCCCGATCGCAACAAGCCACAAACCCGGGCGCTGGAGCAGGCTAGCGCGAAGACGGGCTTGTCGGCGGCGCGGGTTCTCGAGCGCTGCGGCCTGCTTTCAGACAGCCACGACTACCACCTCAAGCGCTTTGTGCACGAGTTCTTCCCGCGCGGCACGGTTTTTCCGCCGCACGAAGTGCCGCGTGCGGGGGAGAACCTGCCGCGCGCGGCGCTCGAGGCCTTCAGCCTCGACGACATCGGGACCACTGAGATCGACGACGCGTTCTCGGTGCAGCGCACCCCGGCCGGAACCCGCGTCGGCATCCATATCGCGGCGCCGGGGCTCGGCTTCGCCCCGGGTTCGGCGCTCGACGCCATCGCGCGGGAGCGCCTTTCGACCGCGTACATGCCCGGGCGCAAGTTCACCATGCTGCCCGACGACGTGATCGAGATGTTCTCGCTCGATCACGGCGGCGAGCTGCCTGTCGTGTCGCTTTACGTGGATCTCGACGCGGACTATGCAGTGCGCGCTCGTCATACCCGCCTCGAGCGCGTCCCGATCGTCGCGAACCTGCGCCACGCCGAGTACGACGTACTCAACGAAGCCTTCGAAAAGGACGAAACCAAAGGGCTCGCGTTCGAAGCGGAGCTGAAAACGCTATGGCGGGCCGCGCTCGCGCTGGAGGCGCGCCGCGGGCGGCCCGGCGCCGGGAGTGCCGGGCTCGACTACACCTTTTACGTCGAGAACGACCGTGTGCGTATCGTGCCGCGCAAGCGCGGCGCACCGCTCGACAAGCTGGTCGCCGAGATGATGATTCTGGTCAACTCGGCCTGGGGTGAGCTCCTCGCCGAACGCGACGTAGCCGCCATTTATCGCGTGCAATCGACCGGCAAAGTGCGCTTCGGCGTACATCCCGAGCCGCACGAAGGCCTCGGCCTCAAGTGCTACGCCTGGATGAGCTCGCCGTTGCGCCGCTACGTCGACCTCGTCAACCAGTGGCAGCTCGCCGCGGCGCTCGCTGGCCGCAAGCCGACCTTCGCGCGCAATTCCGACATGCTGCTCGCGGCGCTGCGGGCGTTCGAGGTCACGGCCGCGCGCTACGACGAGCACCAGCGGGCAATGGAGACCTACTGGAGCTTGCGCTGGCTGCTGCAGGAGACGCGCACGCGGCTTGAAGCTGTGGTGCTGCGCGAGAATCTGGTCCGAGTCCAGGGCCTGCCCCTCGTCACGAGGGTGAGCGCCGCGCCGACACTCGAACCGGGGACGCTGGTGCGCATGGAAGTGACCGGGGTCGATCTGGTGGAGTTGACACTCTCGTGCGTCTATCGCGAAACGCTCGGCAAAGTGCAGGATGCAACTGAGGAGGCGGGCCAAAAAGCCTAGAATATAAACGGCTTGTCGGACTGATGTGAGAATGCACTTGATATTGCCGAGACAGGACCGCGTGTTTGGTGCGGCGCTTGGGCTGTCGTTCGCTCTGCACGCGGCGGTGCTCTCGATGCATTTTAAGTTTTCGGAAGGTGTGCGCTGGAAGCAGGAGAGCGCGCCGCTCGAAGTGGTTCTGGTCAACGCGAGGACCAAGCCGGCCCCGGCCAAGGCCGACGTGCTCGCGCAGGCGAATCTCGACCGCGGAGGAACGGTGGAACAGAACCGGCGGGCGAAGACTCCGTTGCCGGTTACCGAGCCGCGCAAGCCGGGCAAGGATCTCGCGGACGCGCAGCGCCGCCGGCGCAGCCTCGAGGCGCGCCAGCAGGAGCTGCTGGCGCAGACGCGATCGGCGCAGAGCACTATCCCCGCCGAGCCGCTGCGAGAGGAAGGCATCGAAGAGCGCGCTGCGCAGCCGAGCGGGCGCGACCTCGCAGACTTGACGCTCGCCGCGATGCGGCTGCAGGCCCAGATCGACCGGCAGATCCAGGAGTACCAAAAGCGGCCGCGCAAGCAGTTCATCGGCGCGAATGCCGCGGAGTACCGTTTCGCGCAATATGAGGAGGAGTGGCGGGTCAAGATCGAGCGCGTGGGAACGCTGAACTACCCGGCCGAGGCGCGCGGCAAGATGTACGGCAACCTGCGGCTCACCGTGACCATCCGCCCAGACGGCAGCGTGGACTCGATAGAGCTCGATCGCTCTTCCGGCCTCGACCTGCTCGATGCCGCGGCATTCAAGATCGTGCGCATGGCGACGCCGTTCGCAGCCTTCCCGCCAGACATCCGCCGCGACACCGACCTGTTGGTCATCACCCGAACTTGGTTCTTCGGCCAAGGCGACAAGATCTGGACTGAGTAGCAAGATGAGCGACCGGTACGCGGTCATCGGCAACCCGGTCGTGCATTCCAAGTCTCCCGCGATCCACGCCGAGTTCGCGCGTGCCACCGGCGAGGAGATCCAATACGGCCGCATCGAGGCGCCGCTCGAAGCTTTTGCCTCCGCGGTCGAGCGTTTTCGTGCTGCAGGCGGCAAGGGCCTCAACGTCACCCTGCCGTTCAAGTACGAGGCCTACCGGTTGTGTAGCCGCCACAGCGAGCGCGCACTCAGCGCGCAGGCCGTGAACACAATTCGCTTCGTCGATTCGTACGGCGACAACACCGACGGCATTGGCCTGGTGCGCGACATTACGCAGAATCTGCAATACGACTTGAACCGGCGGAGCATCCTTCTTCTAGGTGCAGGCGGGGCGGCGCAGGGCGTGCTCGGCGCGCTGCTGCAGGCCGGAGCGGCTCGGCTCGTGGTCGCGAACCGCACCGAGTCGAAGGCGAAAACCCTCGCCGCGCGCTTCCCTGGCGTTTTGGCATGCGGCTACGATGCGCTGGCGGGCGAGCGTTTCGACGTCGTGATCAATGCGACTGCCGCCGGCCTCACTGGTGCGAGCCCTGCGCTGCCGGGGGGCCTGCTCGGGGATTCGGTTCTCGCGTACGACATGGTGTACGGGCGCGACACGCCGTTCCTTGCTGCGGCGCGTAAGGCGGGCGCCCGCGCCCACGACGGCTTGGGTATGCTAATCGAGCAGGCCGCTGAGTCGTTCTTTGTCTGGCGCGGCGTGCGCCCCGCGACGCGCCCCGTGCTGGCAAAGCTGCGTGGCTCGTAGACGCTTTCGCATCCTGCTTGTCGCGTGGAAGGCATTTTGCTACACGCTCGGCACGCTGGTGGTCGCCGTGCTGGCGATCCAGCTCTGGTTTCTCGGACACCTTGTCTATTGGTCGTACGCCAATCCTTCCTCGACCGCGTTCATCGACCGCTACATGGAAAAGCCGGGCGCGCGGCTGCGCCATACCTGGGTTTCCTACAGCCGCATCTCGGAGCATCTGAAGCGCGCGGTGGTCGCCGCCGAGGATGCGAAGTTCCTCGATCACGAGGGGTTTGACTGGGAAGCCATTCAGGAAGCCATGCGCAAGAACGAAAAGCGCGGCAAGGTCACCGCCGGCGCTTCCACCATCAGCCAGCAGCTCGCGAAGAACCTGTTTCTCTCCGGCAGCCGCTCGTGGCCGCGCAAGGCGCAGGAAGCGGTAATCACCTGGATGATGGAGCGAGTGCTCTCCAAGCGGCGCATCCTGGAGATTTACCTGAACGTGGCCGAGTGGGGCGAGGGCGTTTTCGGCGCCGAGGCAGCGGCGCGCCAGCATTTCGGCGTGCCGGCCACGGCACTCAGCGTGGAGCAGGCCGCCTGGCTCGCGGCGATCCTGCCGAGCCCGCGGCGCTATGGCGGCGGGCGTGAAACGCCGTATATCGCCGGCCGCATGGCGACCATCTCGGCGCGCATGGGCACCGCGCAGATACCCTGACCGAGTCGCCGTGAACGACGCGCCGGCGCGGCTCGAAGTCGAGGATCTGCAGTACAACCTGCGCGAAGTGCAGGCATTGCTGCAGAAGCAGAAGATGGTCGCAGGCCTGGTCGAGGGCGAGCAGATCCCCAGGCAGGACCAGATCGAGAGGCTGGCGCAGAAGCGGCACCTCGCCGAGCTGCGCGCCAAGCTGGAGCGGCTGCACCCGGCCGATATCGCCTACGTCCTCGAGGCGCTGCCGCTGGAGGAACGCCTCGCCGTGTGGGACCTCGTCAAGGCGGACCGCGACGGCGAGATCCTGGTCGAAGTTTCCGATGCGGTGCGCGAATCGCTCATCGAGGCGATGGATTCGCGCGAGCTGGTGGCCGCCGCCGAGACGCTCGAGGCGGACGAGCTCGCGGACATTGCGCCGGACCTGCCGCACAGCGTCATGGCGGAGGTTGTGCAGGCGCTTTCCGTCGAGGAGCGCGAGCGGCTGCGCGCGGCGCTGTCCTTTTCCGAGGGCACGGTCGGCGCGCTTATGGACTTCGAGCACGTCGCCGTGCGAGAGGACGTCACGCTGGAAGCGGTCACCCGATATCTCAGACGCCTGGACGAGCTGCCCGATCACACCGACCAGCTGTTCGTGGTCGACAGCGAGCAGGTGCTGAAAGGCACGCTGCCGCTCGCGCGCCTGATCGTCGCCGACCTGGAGCATGAGGTGAGGCAGGTGGTGGTCGCTGAACGCGTCAAGCTGTACGCGCACGATCGCGCCGAGGACGCGGCGAGCGCCTTCGAGCGCTACGACCTCGTGTCCGCGCCGGTAGTCGATGCAACCGAGCGTCTGATCGGCAGGCTGACGGTGGACGCGGTGGTCGACTACATCCGCGAGAGGAGTGCGGAGTCACAGCTGGCCGAGGCGGGCCTGCAGCACGAGGAGGACGTGTTTGCGCCGGTTCTCGACAGCTTCAAGAACCGCTGGTCCTGGCTCGCGATCAACCTGGTCACCGCGTTCATCGCTTCGCGGGTCATCGGCGTGTTCGAGGACTCCATCGCGGAGCTTGTGGCGCTCGCGGCGCTGATGCCGATCGTCGCGGGCATCGGCGGCAATTCGGGCAACCAGACGAGCACGATGATCGTGCGCGCGCTCGCCCTCCGACAGATCCAGAGCGGCTACTGGAGCAAGCTGCTGGCGAAGGAAATGGGCGTTGCGCTGCTGAACGGCGCGCTGTGGGGCACGCTGCTCGGCGCGATCGCCTACGCGTTGTACGGCAATGTCGCGCTGAGCGGGGTGCTGGCCCTCGCCATGATGCTGAACCTCGTGCTCGCCGCGCTTGTGGGCGTGGCGATTCCGTGGGTGCGCGCGCGCTGGGGGCGCGATCCGGCGGCCGGCTCCTCAGTGCTGATCACCGGCTGCACCGATTCGGGCGGCTTCTTCATCTTCCTTGGCCTAGCCACGCTCTTCCTTGTTTAAGGGCGTAGTCGAAGAGCGCGACCCGCTGCGCGAAGACCTCGCCGAAATGGCTCGAAGCGTCGGCGGGCGGGAGCGTGAGCCACGCATCGGCCTCGCCAGAATCGACTACTATCTGCATGCCTTGCATGCGAGCGAGGTGCATCATCGCCGCGTTCTCCGTCAGGCAGTGCATGAAGAGCGCGCGCACGCCCCAGTTGCGGGCGCGCAGGTGCGCACGGGCAAGTAGCGCCCGGCCGATTCCGCACCCGCGATTCACCGGAAGCACGGACACGCCGAGCTCGGCGTGGCCATTGCCGCGTGCCACGTGCGCCGCTCCGACGAGGCGCAGCGCGTCGTCATACACGCCGAAAGCGGCGTCGCGCTCGAAATCGATGCGTGCGACGTAGGCGCGCACTGCGTCGTCATTCAGCGGCGCACCAAATCGGAGCCTGCGGTCGTCGCTGTGGAGTGCAAGAAGATGCGGCTCGAGCGCTGCGCGCTCGAGCCTGGACAGCTCCCTTATCGGAATATTCATTGCGGCTCGCGCTTTAGACCGCGCGAACGACGCAAGGTTTACGCCAGTTCTGTTAAGACAATCTGGCGAATGCCGCCCGTGCAGCCGCGAGCGTAGCTTCGATTTCGGCCGTGCTGTGTGCGGCCGACACGAATCCCGCCTCGTACGCGGACGGCGCGAGATATACCCCTCGCGCGAGCATCTCATGAAAGAAGCGATTGAAGCGCGCACGATCGCATTGCATCACTTCGGCGAAGCTCGTCGGCGGGACCGCCCGGAAGTAGATACCGAACATGCTGCCGATCGACTGCGCGCAGAAAACGATTCCCGCTTTCCTCGCTTCTACCGAGAGGCCATGCACCAATTCAGCGGTCGTGCGCTGCACCTTCTCGTGAAACCCCTCTTGCGTAACGAGCCTCACGGTGGCAAGCCCCGCCGCCACGGCGATTGGGTTGCCGGAGAGGGTCCCTGCCTGATAGACCGGTCCGAGCGGCGCGATTCTCTCCATGATGTCGCGCCGGCCGCCCACGGCGGCGAGCGGCAGTCCGCCGCCGATCACCTTGCCGAGCGTGGTGAGATCCGGTCGGATGCGGAAGCGCTGTTGCGCGCCGCCAGCGGCAACGCGAAATCCGGTCATCACTTCGTCGAAGATCAGCACCGCGCCGTGGCGCGTACACGCTTCGCGGAGCGCCTCCAGGAAGCCGGGCGCCGGAAGCACCAGATTCATGTTGCCTGCGACCGGCTCGACGATCACCGCCGCGATTTCGTGGCCTTTTTCTGCGAAGAGGTTCTGGACCTGAGAGGCGTCGTTGTAGTCCAGCACCACCGTCTGCGCCGCGACCTGCGCGGGCACGCCGGCAGAACTCGGGTTGCCGAAGGTCAGGGCGCCCGAGCCCGCCTTGACGAGGAGCGCGTCGGCGTGGCCGTGATAGCAGCCCTCGAACTTCACGATCAGGCTGCGGCCGGTGAAGCCGCGCGCGAGCCTCAAGGCGGTCATGGTCGCTTCGGTTCCTGACGACACCAGTCGCACCAGCTCGAGCGAGGGCAGCTCGCGGCAAAGCAGCGCAGCCAGATCGATCTCAGCCTCGGTCGGCGCTCCGAACGAGAGTGCTCGCGACGCGGCTTCCTGCACCGCCTCGACCACCGTGGGATGGCCGTGGCCGGCGAGCATTGGTCCCCACGAGCCGACATAGTCGATGTAGCGCTTGCCGTCCACGTCCCACAGGTAAGGGCCCGAGGCGCGCTCGAAGAATACGGGCGTCCCGCCGACCGCCTGGAACGCGCGAACCGGCGAGTTGACGCCGCCAGGAATGCGCGCCTGGGCACGCTCGAAGAGGTCCTTGCTTCTTGTCATGAGAAAAGCTTGCGGTATTGACTGGCCCGCGCACCGATGTCGGGCGCGTCGAAAATGTCGCTGATAACGGCGAGGAGGCTCGCGCCGGCCGCGATCACTGCCGGCGCGTTCTCGAGGGTGATGCCCCCGATCGCACAAAGCGGCACGCCGAGGTCGTGGCCGAAAAGCGAAAGCGGAGCGCGCTTCGCATCGGGCTTGGTGGGCGACGGGTAGACGGCCCCGAAAGCAACGTAGTCGGCGCCCGAGCGCACTGCGGTCCGGGCGCTTTCCAGGCTGTCGTAGCACGACGCCCCGAGTATCTTTCCGACCAGCTTGACGCGCGCGGCGGCAAGATCGCCGTCGTCCTCGCCGAGGTGCGCGCCGTTCGCGCCTACTGCGAGGGCGATCTCCACGTCGTCGTTCACGATGAGCGGTACGCCATAGCCGCGCGCGAGCGGAGCGAGCTCCTTCGCCTGCAGCAGGCGCTTATCCTTGGAGATCGACTTGTTGCGGTACTGCAGCATCGCGACTCCTGCCCGGAGCGCCTCCTCCACCTTACGCAGCAGCGCGTCGGTGTCGGCCGTGTTCGGAGTAATAGGGTAGAGCCCGCGCATTATCTTGGAAAGAACCGGTTGGGCAGCCACTGCCCGGCGCCGCTGCGAAAACCTGCTGCCAGCGCGCGCCAGGTAAATTCTTGTGCCTCACGCACCGCCTCGGAGACGGCGCGCCCCTTCGCGAGCTGCGCCGCGATCGCGGACGCGAGCGTGCAGCCCGAGCCATGGAAGAGCTCCGGAAGTCGCTGCCAGCGGTCCTCGCGTACGAGGCCTCCCGGGCCGTAGAGCTTGTTGGTTACTTCCGCGCTCGGTTCATGCGTTCCCGTAACGAGCACGTAACGGCAGCCGCGCTCGAGCAGATGCTTCACACCGCCAAGGCGCTGCGCCTCCACAGTGTTCGGCGTGACCACGGTGGCGCGCGGGACAAGCCATTCCAGCAAAGCGGCTTGAACAGCGTTGCCCGCCAATTCGTCGCCGCGGCCAGAGGCGAGCACTGGGTCGAGTACGAGCGGCACATGCGCATGCGCGGCCGCCACCTGACCCACGGCACGCGCGTTGTCTGCGGACGCGAGCACGCCCACCTTGAACGCTGCAACTTTGCTTTCGGCGAGCACGCAGTTCGCTTGGCGCGTCACGAGCTCTTCCGCAATGGGTTCCAGGTGGTCGACACCGCGTGTGTCCTGGACAGTGAGTCCCGTGAGAACTGACAGCGGATGGCAGCCCAGGGCGGCGAGGGTGAGCACATCGGCTTGCAGCCCGGCGCCGCCGGTTGGATCGGACGCCGCGAACGTCAGCACTATCGGGAGCATGGGTTAATATCCGGCTCGATTTTATGAGTACCGAGAGCCAAGTACAGTTCAGAACGTGGATGTGCCTCATCTGCGGCTTCGTGTACGACGAGGCCGCGGGCCTGCCCGACGAAGGCATCGCACCGGGCACGCGCTGGGAAGATGTGCCGATGAACTGGACCTGCCCCGAGTGCGGCGCCCGCAAGGAAGATTTCGAGATGGTCGAGCTCTGAGGCGCAACCTTTCGGCGCGGGCGGCGCTCTAAGCCCTTTGACAGTAGAATGAGCCTTGGGCGGATGTCCTCGATCAACCTGACGCATCACTTCCTGATCGCCATGCCCAACATGGCCGATCCGTACTTTTCCAAGACGCTCACCTACATCTGCGAGCACAACGACCAGGGCGCGCTCGGCCTGGTCGTGAACCGGCCGATCGACATGACGCTTCAGGCGCTGTTCGAGCGCCTTTCGCTCACCCTGCGCGACGCCAACCGCAAGGACGCGCCAATCTACTTTGGCGGGCCAGTGCAGACTGACCGCGGCTTCGTGCTGCATGAGCCGGCGGGCAACTGGCAGTCGACGCTGCGCGTGCGCGACGTGATCGGGCTCACCACGTCCAAGGACATTCTCGAAGCGGTGGGGCGCGGCGAGGGGCCAGCGCGCCTGCTGGTCACGCTCGGCTACGCCGGCTGGTCGCCGGGTCAGCTTGAGCACGAGCTGTCGCAGAACGCCTGGCTCACCGTGGAAGCGCGCGATGGGATTATTTTCGACACCCCGGCGGAAGAGCGCCTGCCGGCAGCGATGGAACTCCTCGGTCTCGACTACGCGAGACTGCAGGACGCGGCGGGACATGCCTGAGCGAGGCACCGTCCTCGCTTTCGACTTCGGGCTTAAGCGTATTGGGGTGGCGGTGGGGGAGCCGGAAATCGGCACGGCCCATCCACTGCCCGCGGTTTCGAGTTTCTCCCAGATCCAGAGGTTGGTGGAGGAATGGAAGCCGAGCAGCCTGGTTGTGGGTCGACCGACTTCGACCAAGGGCGAGCCGCAAACGATGACCCGCCAGGCGGAGGATTTCGCCCGACGCCTGGAACGGCGCTTCAAGCTGCCGGTGGCGCGCGTGGACGAGCGCTACACGTCGGTAGAGGCCGAACACCGGCTGCGTGGCGTGAAAAGGAAGGCCATCGATTCGGTCGCGGCGCAGCTCATACTCGAGCAGTACTTTGATGAAGCTGCATAGATGAAATTACCTGACGCAGAAAAACTCTGCGAGCAGCTAGCGGCTGAACTCAAACCCCGGATCGGGCCCAAGACCGCGATGGTTGGCCTTTATACCGGCGGTGCCTGGTTCGCAGAGCGGCTGCACCTGATGTTGCAGATGACGAGGCCGCTTGGCTTGATGGATATCGCGTTCTACCGCGACGACTACGCGGCGCGCGGCCTGAAGCATGATCCCAAGCGCACCAAGATCCCGTTCGACGTGAACGGCTGCGAACTGCTGCTGGTGGATGACGTGCTCTACAGCGGGCGCACAGTGCGCGCCGCGATGAACGAGCTGTTCGACTACGGCAGGCCCGCAAGCATCGCGCTCGTCGTGCTCGCCGACCGCGGCGGCCGTCAGTTGCCCATTTGCGCGCAGCACGTCGGCGCGCGGGTCGAAGTACCGCCCGGCATGCGCCTCACCCTGAAGCGCGAGGAGAGCGGAAAGCTCGCGCTCGCCCTGGAACCCCAGCGTGCAGCGTAGTCCGCAGCTGAACGAAAAGGGCGAGCTGCAGCATCTCCTTTCCATCGAGGGGCTGCCGCGCGAGATCGTGCTGCAGATCCTCGATACCGCCGAGTCCTTCGTCGGCGTCACCGAGCGCGAAGTGAAGAAGGTACCGCTCCTGCGCGGCAAAAGCGTGTTCAACCTGTTCTTCGAGCCTTCGACGCGAACACGCACCACTTTCGAGATCGCCGCGAAGCGTCTTTCGGCCGACGTCATCAACCTGAACATCACCGTCTCGTCGGCGACCAAGGGCGAATCGCTGCTCGACACCGTGGCCAACCTCTCGGCGATGCAGGCCGACATCTTCATCGTGCGCCACGAGTCCTCGGGCGCGCCGTTCCTGATCGCACGTCACGTCAAGGCTCATGAGCACGTGATCAACGCGGGGGACGGCCGCCACGCGCATCCGACCCAGGGATTGCTCGATCTCTTCACCATCCGCCACTACAAGAAGGACTTCACGCGGCTCACGGTGGCGATCGTCGGCGACATCCTACATTCCCGTGTTGCCCGCTCGCTCATCCACGGGCTTACCACGCTCGGGGTTCCCGAGGTGCGCGTCATTGGCCCGCAGACGCTGCTCCCGGCCGGCGTAGAGGCGCTCGGCGTGCGGGTATTTCATGACATGCGCGCCGGTCTCAAGGACTGCGATGTGGTCGTCATGCTGCGCTTGCAGAACGAGCGCATGCGCGGCGCGCTCCTGCCCTCGGCGCAGGAGTATTTCAAGCACTATGGACTTACTGCCGACAAGCTCACGCTTGCGCGCCGCGACGCCATCGTGATGCACCCTGGCCCGATGAACCGCGGCGTCGAGATCGACTCCACCGTCGCCGACGGACCTCACTCGGTGATCCTGCCTCAGGTCACCTTCGGCATCGCGGTGCGGATGGCGGTCATGAGCATCGCCGCCGGCAACTGATGCGCCTGCATATCAGGAACGGGCGCATCATCGACCCTGCGAGCGGCAAGGACGGAACCGGCGATGTATTCGTAGTCGATGGAAAGATTTCGCCTGAGGGCGGAAAAGCGGACCGTGTCATAGACGCGAAGGGGCTTGTGGTGGCGCCAGGGTTCATCGACCTCTCGGCGCGGCTGCGCGAGCCCGGCTACGAGTACAAGGCGACGCTGGAATCGGAAATGGAAGCCGCGCTCGCCGGCGGCGTCACCAGCCTCGCCTGTCCGCCGGATACCGACCCGCCGCTCGACGAGCCGGGGTTGGTTGACATGCTCCGCCGGCGCGCCAGGGCGCTGTCGCGGGCGCGGGTTTATCCCGTGGGCGCGCTCACCGTGAAGCTCCAGGGCCAGGCGCTCACCGAGATGGGTCAACTCACCGACGCCGGCTGCGTCGCCTTCTCCCAGGCAAACGCTCCGCTGGCAGATACACAGGTGCTGTGGCGCGCGCTGCAGTATGCCGCGACTTTCGGCTATCCGGTCTGGCTGCGCGCTGAAGACGCGTGGCTGGCCAAGGGCGGCGTAGCGCACGATGGCGAGGTGGCGACGCGCCTAGGCTTGCCGGGTATCCCGCCCTTCGCCGAGACCATTGCGCTCGCGACGTTGCTTGAGCTGGTGCGAGCCACGCGGGCCCGGGTGCACGTCTGCCGCCTCTCCACCGCGGGCGGCGTCGAGCTCATGCGCCGGGCGAAGCAGGAGGGTCTCCCGGTAAGCTGCGACGTCGCAGTACATCATGTGCACCTTTGCGACATGGACCTCGGCTACTTCGATTCGCACTGCCGCCTCGAACCTCCGCTCCGCAGCCAGCGCGATCGCGAAGCGCTCTCGCGCGCGCTTGCCGAAGGCGTGGTCGACTGCCTTTGTTCGGACCACACCCCGGTCGACGACGACGGCAAGCATCTCCCCTTCGCGCAGGCCGAGCCCGGCGCGACGGGGCTCGAGCTGCTCCTGCCGTTGGCGTTGAAGTGGGGCGAGGAGCGCCGGCTCGGATTGCCGGCAACCCTTGCGCGCATTACTTCGGAGCCGGCGCGCATTCTCGGCGTCGCTTCGGGAAGCCTCGCCGCCGGCGCGCCCGCCGACTTGGCGGTCTTCGATCCGCAAGCACCGCTGCGCATTGCCTCCGAAACGCTGAAAAGCCAGGGCAAGAACACGCCATTTCTGGGCTACGAGCTTGCAGGCCGGGTGCGCTATACGATCGTCGGCGGCAACGTCGCGTACGAAGCATGACAAGACTGGCTCTTTTGATGTTGATCCTCGCCTTCGCCGGGTGCGGGACCACAGGCAGACCTGGTGGGTATTACCTGGACGACGGACCGCCGGAGAGGCCGCCTGCGGACCTCGAGCGCGTGGTCGATGCGGTGCCGCGCATCGAGCCACTGCATAAGTACGCGAACCGCCCGTACAACGCGCTTGGCCGGGATTATGTGCCGATGACTTCGCTGCAGCCCTTTCGGCAGCGCGGAATGGCGAGCTGGTACGGCAAGCGTTACCACGGCCAGAAGACTTCAAGCGGCGAGGTCTATGACATGTACGCCATGACTGCCGCGCACCCCACGTTGCCCATTCCGAGTTACGCGCGCGTCACCAACCTTGCGAACGGCAGGAGCGTAGTCGTTCGCATCAACGACCGCGGCCCGTTCCGCGGCACCCGCATCATCGACGTCTCGTACGTCGCTGCGCACAAGCTCGGCTTTATTCAGGCTGGACAAGCGCAGGTCGACGTGGAGGCCGTCGTGCCCGGCAGAACCGCGGGCTTATAATCCGCCGCTTTTTCGGCCCGCGGATGAGGCTTTTTCTCGCTTTAGTCGCCTCCGCTTCTTTTGGAGTTCAAGCGGCTGCCCCGCAGCCGCCCTCGATCATCGGCAAGTCCTGGGTGCTCGGCGACCTCTCGAGCGGACAGGTGCTCGCCGCCCAGAAAGCGGAGGAGCGCTTCGAGCCCGCGTCGCTCACGAAGATGATGACGGCGTACGTCGTGTTCGCTGCACTGCGCGATAGAAAACTCGCGCTCGACCAGCAGTTAAAAGTGTCGGAGCGCGCCTGGAAGGCCCCGGGAGCTCGGATGTACCTGGAGCCACGCCGGCCGGTAGTGGTGGAAGAGCTGATCCGCGGCATGGTGGTGCAGTCGGCCAACGACGCCTGCGTCGCCCTCGCCGAGGCGCTTGCCGGAAGCGAGGAGGCTTTCGCCCAGATGATGAACCGTGAGGCCGAGCGGCTCGGCATGAAGAACACCCGGTTCGTGAATGCCTCTGGGCTACCCCACGCCCAGCACTACAGCACGGCTCAAGACCTGTACAACCTCGCCGCCGCGCTGATCCGCGATTTCCCCCACGAGTATGCGCAGTACTACTCGCAGAAGGAGTTTCGCTACAACAACATCCCGCAGGTGAACCGCAATCGGCTGCTGTGGATCGACCCGAGCGTCGACGGCGTGAAGACTGGACAGACCGAGGCCGCGGGGTACTGCCTCGTCGCCTCGTCGCGCCGCGGCGGACGGCGCTTGCTGTCGGTGCTGCTCGGCTCAACCTCGGAAGCGACGCGCGCGCAGGAGTCTCTCAAGCTCCTCAATTGGGGATATCAGTTTTTCGACAGCGTTAAGCTTTACGCCGCCGGCGCCACGGTGCGCTCGCTCGAGGTCTGGAAAGGCGCCTCGCGCAGCGTGGAGGTCGGTGTCGGCGCCGACCTCTTCGTCACTGTGCCGAAGGGCGAGGCGGACCGGCTTAAAGCAGAGCTCGTTTCCCAGCAGCCGCTCGTCGCGCCGCTCGGCAAGGGCCAGCGCGTCGGCGTGCTGCGCGTCACGCACGACGGCAGGCCCTTCGCCGAATATCCGCTCGTGACGCTCGAGCCGGTGGCCATGGCGGGATTCCCCCGGCGCACCTGGGATACACTGCGGTTATGGCTCAAATGACGGTTTTTCTGAACGGGGGGCTCCTGCCGATCGAGCAGGCGACGGTCTCGGTCCTTGACCGCGGCTTCATCTTCGGCGACGGCGTGTACGAGCTCGTGCCGGTGTACTCGCGCGTGCCTTTCCGGCTCGAGGAGCACCTCGCGCGCCTGGAGCGCAGCCTGGGCGAGACCCGCATCCGCAACCCGTACTCGCGCGCGCAGTGGCGTGCGCACATCTACGCGCTGATCGATGCGCAGCCCTTCGAGGACCAAGGCATCTACTTCCAGGTCACCCGCGGCGTCGCGAAGCGCGATCATGCATTTCCGGCCAACGTGGAACCGACGGTGTTCATGATGTCCAACCCTCTGGTGAACCCGCAGCCGGCGCAGGTCGAGAAGGGCGCTTCGGCGGTGAGTGCGCAGGACTACCGGTGGCTTCGCTGCGACATCAAGTCGATCTCGCTCATCGGCAACTGCCTGCTGCGGCAGATTTCCGCCGAAGCGGGCGGGGCGGAGACGATTCTCTTCCGCGAGGGAAAGCTGACCGAGGCCTCGGCTTCGAACGTTTTCATCGTGAAGCGGGGCGTGATCCAGTCACCGCCGAAGTCGAACCTGATCCTCCCCGGCATCACATACGACGTGGTAGTCGAACTTGCGCGCGCGAACGGCCTGCCGCTGGAATTCAAGGACATCCCGGAAGCCGACGTGCGCGCCGCAGACGAGCTCTGGGTCAGCTCCTCGTCCAAGGAGGTGCTCGCTATCGTGGAGCTCGACGGCAAGCGCATCGGCGATGGGCGCCCCGGCCCCGTGTTCCGCCGCATGTTCCAGCTCTATCAGGAGTTCAAGCAGAAGGTCATGCGCGCCGGCAAGCGCGAGGCCGTATCGGCTTAAGAGGCTCGGCCGTGCCGGTCGTAGCGGATGGCTCGCCTTTAGCGTTTCCTTGCGATTTTCCGATTAAGGTCATGGGCCGCAAGCAGCCGCGCTTCGTGCAGTCGGTCACCGGCATCGTGCGCAAGCACGCGCCCGACTTCGACGCCGCGACAGTCGAGATGCGCCCGAGCCGGCAGGGAAAGTATCTGAGCGTCACCTGCGTGGTGCGCGCCATCTCGCGCGAGCAACTCGACGCCCTCTACCAGGAGCTGTGCGACCATCCCGACGTGGTCATGGTCCTATGACGGTCGTCGACCATATCGTCGTCCGGCGGCTCGGCCGCGCGGATTATTTCGCGACCTGGGAAGCCATGCGCTCGTTCACCCGGGCGCGCGACGACTCGACTCCCGACGAGTTCTGGGTGCTCGAGCACCCGCCGGTCTATACGGTAGGGCAGGGCGCGCCAGTTCCGTCAATCCACAGCGAGGTTCCGGTTATCAAGACCGACCGCGGCGGTGACATCACATACCACGGCCCGGGGCAGGTCGTGATCTACACGCTTGTGGACCTCGCACGGCGCTCGATCAAGGTCAAGCGCTTCGTGTGGTTGCTCGAGCAGGCTGTGATCGACCTGCTCTGCGGGCGCGCCGAGCGCGAGACCGGCGCGCCGGGCGTGTATGTCGACGGGGCGAAAATCGCGGCGCTCGGCATCCGCGTCGTGCGCGGCCGCGCTTATCACGGCGTGGCGCTCAATGTCGACATGGAACTCTCGCCGTTCTCGGCCATCGATCCCTGCGGCTATCCGGGGCTGCGTGTGACGCAAATGAAGGACCTGGGTTTTGCCGAGACGCCGGCAACCGTGGCTTCTTGCTTGTCCCAAATTCTGATTAAAAAGCTCGATGCGTGAAGCTGGCGTAAAGGAAAAAGGCGCCCGCAAGACGATCCGCATCGTTCCGCGTGTGCCGCTGCCGAAGCCGGCGTGGATCCGCGTGCGCGCCGCGAGCCCGAACTCGCGCTTCTACGAGATCAAGCACATCCTGCGTGAACAAAAGCTGCACACTGTGTGCGAAGAAGCGTCGTGCCCGAATATTGCCGAGTGCTTCGGCAAGGGCACGGCAACTTTCATGATCCTGGGCGACATCTGCACGCGCCGCTGCCCGTTCTGCGACGTTGCGCATGGCCGGCCACTCGCGCCCGACGCTGAAGAGCCGCGGCATCTCGCTGAAACGATCTCGCGTCTCGGCCTGAAATACGTGGTCATTACCAGCGTCGACCGCGACGACCTGCGCGACGGCGGCGCACAGCACTTCGTGGACTGCATTCGTTCCGTGCGAGATGCTGCCCCGCACACGACGGTCGAAGTGCTGGTGCCCGACTTCCGCGGGCGGCTGGAGCGCGCGCTCGATATCCTGAAGGCGGTGCCGCCGGACGTCATGAACCACAACCTGGAAACCGTGCCGCGGCTCTACCGTAAGGCGCGCCCGGGCGGCGACTACGAGCACTCGCTGCGCTTGCTCCAGGAATTCAAGAAGCTGCACCCGGCAGTGCCTACCAAGTCAGGCCTGATGGTCGGGCTCGGCGAGACGGACGACGAGATCCTCGCGGTCATGCGCGACCTGCGCGCCCACGAGGTCGACATGCTGACGATCGGGCAGTACCTTCAGCCCTCGCCGCATCATTTGCCGGTGGAGCGCTACGTCGAGCCTCGGGTTTTTTCCCTTTTTGAAAGAGAAGCGGCGAGCCTCGGGTTCCGGCATGCCGCGGTCGGCGCGCTTGTGCGCTCGTCGTACCACGCGGACCAGCACGCGCACCAAGCCGGGCTCTAGGAGCTGAGACCGGCCGTAGTCGCCGCGGGACAACTATGCCCGCGGCAAGAGTGAACAGCCCGACGATAATCCTCGCCTTGATGAGAAGCGCGATTCTCGCAGCATTCGTGGTGACGTTTGCCGCTCCGGCCGCAGCCCTTCTGGAGGGACTGACGCAGCGCGAGGCGCTTGCCGGCCTGCAGACGGCGCTCGAGCGCGGCGCGCGCAGCGCGGTAGCGACGCTCGGCCAGTTCGACGGTTTCCTCGGCAATCCGCATGTCCGGATCCCGTTGCCCGACTCGCTCGCGCGGACCGAAAGGCTCGCCCGCCGGCTCGGCTTCGGAGCCGAAGCCGACGAGCTCGTCGTCGCCATGAACCGCGCCGCCGAGGCCGCGATGCCCGAGGCGCGCAAGCTCCTGGTCGACGCGGTGAAGAAGATGAGCATCGAGGACGCCAAGGCCATCCTCACCGGCGGCGACACCGCCGCGACGCAATACTTTCGGAAGACGAGCCACGCTGCGCTTCACGACCGCTTTCTGCCCGTCGTGAAGGCCGCGACCGAGAAAGTCGGCGTCGCCCAGCGCTACCGCGAGCTCGCGCAGCCGGCGGCCGCGTTCGGCCTGGTCAAGGCCGAGGACGCGGACCTCGACGAATACGTAACGCTCAAGACGCTCGACGGCCTCTATTTCATGCTGGGCGAGGAAGAGAAGAAGATTCGCAAGGACCCGGTCGGAACCGGCAGCGCGATTCTGCGCCGGGTTTTCGGCGCGCTCTAGTGCGCCCTGTCCCAGTTGTTTCCCACACCCACCTCCACGACGAGAGGGACGTCCAGTTTCGCGACGGACTGCATGAGTTCCGGAACACTCGCTGTAACGCTCTCCAGTTCATTGTCGGGAACTTCGAATACGAGCTCGTCGTGCACCTGCATGATCAGAAGGGCCTTGAGCTTTTCCTTGTCGAGGAAGTTCTGGACCGCGATCATGGCGAGCTTGATGAGGTCCGCGGCCGTGCCCTGCATTGGCGCATTGATCGCCGCGCGCTCTGCGGCCTGACGCCTTACCGGCGCGCCGCTCTTCAACTCAGGGAGCCACAAGCGCCGGCCGAACACGGTCTCGACATAGCCGAGCTCGCGCGCGCGGGCGCGCGTCTCGTCCATGTAGCGCTTGGCACCGGGGTAGCGCGCGAAGTAGCGCTCGATGTAGGTCTGGGCAGTCGAGCGGTCGATGCCGAGGTTCTGCGCCACGCCGAAGGACGACATGCCGTAGATCAGGCCGAAGTTGATCACCTTGGCGACGCGGCGCTGATCGGGATCGACTTGGGACAAAGGTACACCGAAGACTTCGGCGGCGGTCGCGCGGTGGATGTCTTCCCCTTGAGCGAACGCGCGCCGCAGGCTCGGATCGCCCGAAAGGTGCGCCATGATCCTCAACTCGATCTGCGAGTAATCCGCCGAGACGATCTTCGCGCCCGGCGGCGCGATGAAGCATTCGCGGATGCGGCGGCCGGCGGGCGTACGGATCGGGATGTTCTGCAGGTTCGGCTCGTTGGACGACAGCCTGCCGGTGACCGCAGTGATCTGCGAGTAAGTGGTGTGCACACGGCCGGTGCGTTCGTTGATGCTCTTCGGCAGCTTGTCGGTGTACGTGGACTTGAGCTTGGAGAGCGCGCGGTGCTCGAGGATAAGACGCGGCAGCGGGTGGTCGAGCGCGAGCTCGGCGAGCGAGTCCTCGTCGGTTGACGGCTGGCCCGAGGGCGTCTTCTTCTTTACTGGGAGCTTCTGCCGGTCGAACAGGATCTCTTGGATCTGCTTGGGCGAGCCGAGGTTGAAGGGTTGGCCCGCAGCTGCATAGGCTTCCCGTTCTTTCTGAAGAATTTCCTTGCCCAGCTCGTGGCTCTGGGCTTCGAGCCTGGCGCGGTCGAGTAGCACGCCGTTGCGCTCCATGCGCCAGAGTACCGGCAGCACCGGCATCTCGATCTTGTTGTAGACGAAGCTAAGCTTGTCGTCGCCCTGAATCTTCCCGAAGAGCAGCTGGTGAAGCGAGAGCGAGCAGTCGGTGCGCTGCGCGGCGTACTCGGTGGCGCGCACGATGTCGACGGAAGCGAACGCAATGCGCCCCACACCCTTTCCGGTCACCTCCTCCCTGCTTGGCACGGCACGGCCGCAATGGCGCTGCGCAAGCATGGCGAGGTCGTGCTTCTCGTGGACTTCGAGAACGTAGGACTCGAGCAGCGTGTCGTGCACGCAGCCCGCGAGGCGCACGCCGTGGTTTGCGAGGACGTGGGTGTCGAACTTCACGTCCTCGCCGACCTTTCTGCAGTCCGCCCGCTCGAGCCACGGCTTCAGCAGCGCAAATGCGGTGGAAAGATCTAGCTGTTTCGGGGCACCTGGATAGTCATGAGTAAGAGGCAGGTAGACGGCTTCATCGCCGAATGCGAACGACATGCCGGTGAGGCGCGCAGCCATCGGCTCGTCGCCGTCACAAAGCGTGTCGAATCCGACGATATCGGCGGCCTCGATCTTCAGCACGAGCTTCTTGAATTCATCCTCCGTGAGCAAAGCGCGGTACTTACGTGGCTCGACGGTTGCCGGAGCGATGGGCTCGGGCGACGGCGACGCAGAGCCCTCCACCTCGCGCAGCCAGGTCTTGAAGCCAAAGCGCTCGTAGAGCTCGCGCTGTTTCGCGGGGTTGCCGTTGAGGTGAAGGTCGTGAATCGATACGGAAAGCGGCACGTCGCGTTTGATGGTGAGGAGCTGACGCGCCTTCGGCAGCCAGTCGCGCATCTTGCGCAGGTTCTCGCCGGCGAGCCCGCTGATCTCATCGGCGTGCGCAAGCACGCCTTCGAGCGAGCCGTATTGCTCGATCCACTTGCACGCGGTCTTGGGGCCGACCTTGTCGACCCCAGGGATGTTGTCGATTTGATCGCCGATGAGCGTCAAATAGTCGAGGAACTTCTCGGGCGGCACGCCGAATTTGCTCTTAACTCCCGCGACGTCGAGCAGCTCGTTCGACATGGTATTGACGAGCGTCACGCACTCGTCGACGAGCTGGGCGAAGTCCTTATCGCCTGTCGAGATCACCGTGCGCCAGCCGTCGCGCTTGGCAGTCTCGGCGAGCGTGGCGATGACGTCGTCCGCCTCTACTCCTTCGATGATGAGCACCGGCCAGCCGAGCGCGCGCACCGCCTCGTGCAGCGGCGCGACCTGCACACCGAGCTCGTCGGGCATCGGCGAGCGGTTCGCCTTGTAATCGGCATAGTCCGCATCGCGGAAGGTCCTGCCCTTGGCGTCGAACACGCAGGCGAGAGCGGCCGGCTTATAATCGGCGGCGAGCTTGCGCAGCATGTTCAGCACCCCGTAGATCGCGCCGGTCGGCTCGCCGGTCTTCGGGCTCTTCAGGCCCGGAAGCGCATGAAAAGCGCGGTACAGGTATGACGAGCCGTCGACCAGCAATAACGTTTTCTCAGGATCTTTTCCCGACATGAATCAGGACAGGCAACCGAAGCTGGCGGAGCTGGCGAAAGAGGTTCCCGCGCGCGAGGCGTGGCGGGTTTTCGGCATTATGTCAGAGTTGGTCGAGGCGACCGAGCGGCTGGTGGGAATCCATCCCGCGGTCTCGGTGTTCGGCAGCGCGCGCGTCAAGCCGGGAACGCCGTACTACCAGCTCGCGGAAGAAACGGCGCGCCGGCTTTCCGACGCCGGCTTCGCCGTCGTCACCGGCGGCGGCCCGGGCCTCATGGAGGCGGCGAGCCGGGGCGCGTTCGGCGGCGGCGGACTCGCGGTGGGCCTGAACATCGACCTGGCGGGCGAGCAGCCCGCGAGCCGCTTCCAGCACATCAGCCTGCGCTTCAAGCATTTCTTCACGCGCAAGGCCATGTTCGCCAAGGTCGCGACCGCGTTCATCGTTCTGCCGGGCGGCTACGGCACCCTCGATGAGCTGTTCGAGGCCCTCACCCTGGTGCAGACCGGCAAGACGCGCCAGATGCCGATCATCCTGGTGCACGAGCCGTATTGGCGCGGCCTCCTCGCCTGGATGCGCGAGCGGCTCGCCGCCGAAGGGATGATCGATCCCGCAGACATCGACCTCGTGCAGGTCTATGACGAGCCGCAGCAGGTGGTGGACGCGATCTTCGCGTTCTACGAGAAGCGAGGCTTCGCGCCGTCGCCTGCTGAGCGCGAGGTGCTGCTGAACCTCTAGTAGAATCGCGATCCAATGCGGCTTGCGCTGCTGGTAGGGCTTCTCTTCATCCTGTCCGCGTCGCCGGCACATGCGCAAGGGCGTCCGCCCAAGCTCGAGCCGCTGCCCGAGCCTCCGCCGCCGCCGCCGATGTCGGTCGACGAGCCCGCAGTGCGCATCCCGGTGCAGGAAGGCGACAAGGTCGAGGAAGTGCGCGAAGGCGGCCGCGTGGTGATGCTCAAGGTAACGCCGCCGCACGGCAAGCCCTACTACCTTGTCGACACGACAGGCAACGGCAACTGGATGCGCCGCGATTCGCTCGACGACGGGGTGCGCGTGCCGATGTGGCCGATCCACACGTGGGACTGAGCCTCTCCCCGCCTTGTCCGTCTACACTCCCGTCTCCGAGGCCGAGCTGCGCGAATGGCTCAGAAACTACTCCGTTGGCCGGCTCGCGTCATGCGAACCCATCAAGGCGGGCATCGAAAACACCAACTACTTTGTCACCACCACCCAGGGCCGCTACGTCCTGACGCTGTTCGAGCGGCTGCCGGCCGAGGAGCTGCCGTTTTATCTCGATCTCATGGCGCATCTCGCACGCCACGGCATCCCGTGCCCGGCGCCCATCGCCGATCTTTCCGACCAGTACCTAGGGCGCCTGAACGGCAAGCCGGCGGCGCTGGTCACACGCCTACCCGGGCGCTCGCTCGATGAGCCCGGCGTGCGGCACTGCGAGGAGCTCGGCGCGCTCCTCGGCCGCATGCACCTCGCCGGGCGCTCATACAGCGCCTACCTCGAGAACCCGCGCGGTGCGAAGTGGTGGCGATCCGCCGCCAGAGAAATCTTGCCGATCCTGGATTCAACGAAGAAAGATCTTCTCGAGAAGGAACTTGCCTATCAGGCCGAGCAGCGTTTTCCCGACCTGCCGCGCGGCCCGGTGCACGCCGATCTCTTTCGCGACAATGCGCTGTGGGACGACGCGCGCCTCTCCGGCGTCGTCGACTTCTATTTCGCGGGCGTCGACTGCCTGCTCTACGACATCGCCGTATGCACGAACGACTGGTGCCTGCGACCCGACAACGCTTTGGACGAGGACCGGGTCGGGGCGCTCCTTTCCAGCTACCACAGCGTGCGGGCGTTCACCGCGCTCGAGCGCTCGGCCTGGCGGCCGATGCTGCGTGCGGCGGCGCTGCGCTTCTGGTTGTCGCGACTCTATGACTTTCACCTGCCGCGTCCGGGAATGCTCGTGCACGCCCACGACCCGGAGCACTTCCGCCGCGTGTTGGAGTCCCGCGTCGCTGTAGACGCGCCCTGGATCGCCTGATGCAGGCGCGCATCGTGCAGACGGCGCGGGGCGCGCAGTGGCTCCTCGAAGGCTGGCGCCTGTTCAGGGCCGCACCGCTCGGATGGCTCGCCATGGTGTTCGCCTACTGGCTGCTGATGACACTGGTGTCGGTGGTGCCGCTTGTCGGCGTTGCCGCCGCGTCGATCATGGTGCCGGCCTTCTCGGTCGGGTTCATGGCGGCGGCGCGCGCGGCTGCGCACAAAGGTCCGGTGGAGCTGGTGCTGCTCTTCGAGGGGTTTCGCAATCACCTCCGCAGCCAGCTGACCCTCGGCGTGGGCTACTTCGCCTGCCTTGCGCTGGTGCTCGCCGCGACTGCGCTCGCCGATGGTGGTGCGCTCGCCGGCTGGATGCTCTCCGCCCGCCGGCCAGACGAGGAAGTGCTTCACTCCGATGCGTTTCTCGCTGCGCTCGGCGCAGCCGCGGCCTTGTACACCCCGGTGCTGATGATGTTCTGGTTCGCGCCGCCGCTCGCTGCCTGGCACGGCACCGCGCCCGCCAAGGCGCTGTTCTTCAGCTTCTTCGCCTGCCTCATGAACTGGCGCGCTTTCCTCGCCTACGGCGCGGTCACGGCTGTCGTCGCGCTGGCACTGCCGCTTGCGGTGGTGTCGGTCGTGGCGCTCGCCTCGCTCGGCGTGCCGGCGATGTCGCTCGTGTTTCCGCTCCTCATCGTGCTGCTGCCGACGCTGTTCGCGAGCTTCTACGCGAGCTACCGTGACGTCTTCCGTCCGGACCCGCGGACCTCATGAACCGCATCCGCGAGATCCCCTACAACTACACCTCGTTCTCCGACCGCGAGATCGCGCTTCGCCTGCTCGGCGCCGAAGGCTGGAAGTTGATCAGCGAACTGCGTGCGGAGCGCCGCACCGGGCGTTCGGCGCGCATGCTCTACGAGGTGCTCGGCGAAATGTGGGCGATTCAGCGCAATCCCTACCTCGAAGACGAGCTTGTGAACCGGCCGCAACGCCGCGCCGAAGCGCTCGGCGGCATGCGCCGGCGGCTCGCCGAGATTGACGCCCGCCGCGCCGGCGCGGCGAAGGTAAGCCGGCTGCTCGAGCTCGCGCGTGGCGCGGTCGACGCCTTCGATGCCGAGCTTGCCGCCACGCGCGCGCTGCGCGCCAGAGTGCTGGGGCGCCTTGGGCGCGTCACGCGGCGCGATAACATTCTGTTCGACGGCTTCGCGCGTATCTCGCATGTCACCGACGCCACCGACTGGCGCGTGGAAATGCCGTTCGTGGTGCTCACCCCGGATTCGGAGGAGGAGATCCAACCGCTCGTTGGGGAGTTGTTTTCCCTGAACCTGACAATCATTCCGCGCGGCGGCGGCACCGGCTACACCGGGGGCGCGGTGCCGCTTTCGCGCCGTTCGGCGGTCATCAACACCGAGAAGCTCGAGGCGCTCGGCGAGATCGAGTACCTCGAGCTCCCGGGCGTAGCGCGGCCGCAGCCGACTATTCGTGCGGCGGCTGGGGTGGTCACCAAGGGTGTGATTGACGCCGCCGATGCGGACGGCCTTGTGTTCGCGGTGGACCCGACTTCGGCGGACGCCTCGTGCATCGGCGGCAACGTGGCGATGAACGCGGGCGGCAAGAAGGCGGTGCTGTGGGGCACGGCGATCGACAACCTCGTGTGGTGGCGCATGGTGACACCGCGTGGCGAGTGGCTCGAGGTCGAGCGTCTCGACCACAACCTCGGCAAGATCCACGACGCGCCCAATGCACGCTTCCGGTTGAAGTACTTCGAAGGCAGGAAGCTCAGGGAGGAGCGCATACTTGAGATCCCGGGCTCGCACTTCCGCAAGGCGGGCCTCGGCAAGGACGTGAGCGACAAGTTCCTGGCCGGACTGCCCGGGGTGCAGAAGGAGGGCACCGACGGCATCATCGTTGCCGCGCGGTTCTTGCTTCACCGCATGCCGGCGCATACGCGCACCGTCTGCCTGGAGTTTTTCGGCCTGGCCCGCGACGCGGTTCCCGCGATCGTCGAGATAAAAAACTACGTCGAGAAATCGACCGCGGTGCTGCTCGCGGGTCTGGAGCACCTGGACGAGCGCTACGTCAAGGCCGTCGGCTACGCCAGCAAGTCGCGGCGCAGCGAGCGCCCGCGCATGGTGCTGATCGGCGATTTGGTCGGGGACGACGTCGACGCGGTCGCCGCCGCCGCTTCGGGGGTGGTACGCATCGCCAACGCGCGCGGCGGTGAGGGCTTCATCGCAGTGTCGGAGGAGGCGCGCAAGCGCTTCTGGCTCGACCGGGCGCGCACCGCGGCGATTGCCCGGCACACCAACGCGTTCAAGATCAACGAGGACGTGGTGATACCGCTGGAGAAGCTGGGCGAGTACACCGACGGAGTGGAGCGCATCAATATCGAGTTCTCCATCGCCAACAAGCTGCGGCTTCTGCAAGCGCTCGAGGAGTACTTCTCCGGCGACTTGGGGATACGGGATCGAGAACTCGCTGGCGACCGGGCTGCCCGCGCGCTCGAGCTCTTGCGTCGCGTGCGCGGCCGCTGGCAGGCAATCGGCGGTGACCTCGACCATTACTTCGATCGCCTGCAGTCGTACGCATTACGGCTATCGTGGAAAAGCGAGGTGCGGGATGAGCTGCGTCGTATCTTCGACGGCAACGCGTTCCGCCAGGTCGTCGACCAGGCGGAAAGCATTCACAGGAGCGTGCTTCGCGGCCGGGTGTTTGTAGCGCTGCACATGCATGCCGGCGACGGTAACGTGCACACCAATATCCCGGTCAACTCCGACGACTATGAGATGCTGCAGCGCGCCTACGGCGCGGTGGCGCGGCTCATGGGGCTCGCGCGCTCACTTGGCGGCGTGATCTCGGGCGAGCACGGCATCGGCATCACCAAGCTCGAGTTCCTCAACCCGGCCGACATCGAGGCGTTCCGTGCCTACAAGACGGCGGTCGATCCGCACGGGCGCTTCAACGCCGGCAAGCTGCTCGCCGGCGGAAACCTCGCGAACGCCTACACGCCGAGCTTCGCGCTCATCGGCGCCGAGTCGCTGATTCTCGAGCAGACCGATCTCGGCCGCGTCGCCGCCGCGATCAAGGACTGCCTGCGCTGTGGCAAGTGCAAGCAGCCGTGCGCCACCCACGTGCCGCGCGCCAACCTGCTGTACTCGCCGCGCAACAAGATCCTCGCCACTTCACTGCTCATCGAGGCGATCCTGTACGAGGAACAGACGCGGCGCGGCGTGGCGCTCGCGCACTACGACGAGTTCGGCGACGTGGCCGACCACTGCACCGTCTGTCACAAGTGCGAGCCGGCCTGCCCGGTGGACATCGACTTCGGCGATGTCTCCATCACGATGCGAAACTACCTGCGCCGCGCGGGCAAGCGGCGCTTCAACCCGGGCACGCAGGCCTCGATGCTGTTCCTCAACCTCTCCGATCCGCGCGCGGTGAAGATCGCGCGCACCGCAATGATCGAGTGGGGCTACCGTTTGCAGCGCCTTGCACATGGGCTTCTGAAGTCCTTTTCGAGAGAGCAGACGGCCCGGCCCCCGCTCACGACCGGGCAGAAGACGCTGCGTGCGCAGGTGGTGCACTTCATCAACAAGCCGATGCCGGGGCGGCTGCCGAAGCGGACCGCACGCGCGTTGCTCGACATCGAAGATCCGAAAGTTGTGCCGATCATCCGCGATCCGGGCAAAGCCAGCGAAGACTCCGATGCGGTGTTCTATTTCCCGGGCTGCGGCTCTGAGCGCCTGTTCTCCCAAGTTGGACTCGCTACGCAGGCAATGCTCTACGCAGTGGGTACGCAGTGCGTGCTGCCGCCGGGCTACCTGTGCTGCGGCTACCCGCAAACCGCGGCCGGCGACTCCGACAAGGGCGAGCGCATCACGGTGCAGAACCGGGTGCTCTTTCACCGCCTCGCCACGACTCTCAACTACCTCGACATCCGCACGGTCATCGTCTCTTGCGGCACCTGCCTCGACCAGCTCGAGAAGTACGACTTCGGCTCCATCTTCCCGGGCGCGCGCCTTCTCGACATCCACGAGTACCTGCTCGAGAAAGGCGTCAAGGTGAACGACGCGTCCGGCGTCCGGTACATGTACCACGACCCCTGCCATACGCCCATCAAGACAGCAAAGCCGCTCAGCGTCGTGAACGGCCTGATGGGCGCAAACCCCGGGGATGAAATCCGGCTCTCCGAGCGCTGCTGCGGCGAGTCGGGCACGCTCGCGATGACCCGGCCGGACGTGTCCACTCAGGTCAGGTTCAGCAAGGAAGAAAGCTTGAAGAAAAGCATGAAAGAAATGAAAGGCGACGGCCCGGTAAAGGTCTTGACCTCATGTCCCTCGTGCCTGCAGGGTCTCGCACGCTTCGAGGATGACACCGGGACGCAGGCGGACTACATTGTGGTCGAGCTCGCACGCCGCATGCTCGGCGAGGACTGGCTTGCGCAGTTCGTCGCCAAGGCGAACGCGGGCGGCATCGAGCGGGTTCTTCTATGAGCGAGCGGATTGCGACCGCGATCACTCTGCACCAGAAGTCGCGCGTGATGGAGATCGCCTTTTCCGACGGTCGCAGCTTCCGCCTGCCGTACGAGTTCCTGCGCGTGTACTCGCCTTCAGCCGAAGTGCGCGGTCACGGGCCGGGGCAGGAGGTTCTGCAGGCCGGAAAGCGTAACGTCGAGATCCGCGCGCTCGAGCCGGTCGGCTCCTATGCCGTGCAGCCACAGTTCTCCGACGGGCACAATACCGGAATCTATTCCTGGGAGTATCTCTACGAGCTCGGAGAGAACCAGGACAAGCTCTGGTCGAAATATCTGAACGAGCTTAAGGCCGCCGGTGCAAGCAGGGAATAGAGCGCAAACGGTAAGGCGCGTCTTCGACTCGGTTGCGGAGCGCTACGACGTCATGAACGACCTCATGTCGCTCGGGCTGCACCGCGCGTGGAAGACGGTCGCGATCGCCGTCGCTCGCCCGCGGCCGGGCGAGCGCGTGCTCGACATCGCCACCGGCAGCGGCGATCTCGCGCTATCTCTGAGCCGCAAGGTAAGCCCCGGCGGCGAGGTATGGATTAGCGACATCAATCGGCGCATGCTTGAGCGCGGCCGCGACCGCCTCCTCGATCGCGGACTCGCGCTGCGGGCAGTGCAGTGCGACGCCGAGCGGCTGCCATTTCCGGCGGCGCATTTCGATTGCGTCACAGTGGGGTTCGGCCTGCGCAACATGACGCGCAAGGATGTCGCCCTCGCCGAGATGGCGCGCGTCCTGAAGCCGGGCGGGCGTCTTGTCGTCCTGGAGTTCTCAAAGGTGTGGAAGCCGCTCGAGCGGGCGTACGAGTGGTATTCGTTCAAGGTGTTGCCATGGCTCGGCGACCTTGTCGCCGGCGATGCCGACGCCTACCGCTACCTCGCGGAATCGATTCGCGCGCATCCCGGCCAGGCTGCGCTCGCCGAGCTCCTGCGCTCGGCGGGCCTCGCTGATGTCGAGGTGTTTAACCTTGCTGGCGGAGTGGTTGCGATTCATCGCGGGTACCGTTTTTGATAGCATTCACGGCTCGGAGGAACGACTTATGAGCAAGTGGCTTCTCGCATCGGCAGTTCTCGTGTTCAGCGGAATTTTCTTCGCCACCGAAGTCGAAGCGCGGCGCCTCGGCGGCGGCCGCACCATCGGCGCGCAGCGCAACGTTACAGCTCCGCCTGCGCAGACGCCGGCCAAGCCGGCGCAGCAGCAGGCAGCGCCGGCACAGCAGGGCGCGCAGCAGGGAGCCCCTGCTTCGACGGGTAGCCGCTGGGCGCCCATCCTCGGCGGGCTCGCGCTTGGCGGAATTCTCGGCTACCTCTTCGGCGGCAGCGGCCTTCTCGGCTTCCTGCTCCTCGCGCTTCTCGCGATCGCCGCGGTCGTCGGCGTGCGCGCTTTGATGCACCGGCGCACTGGTGCGCCGCAACCCGTTCAATTCGCCGGTATGCGCGAAACGGTTTCCGTCCCGGTGAGAGACGAGCTGCCGGCAACTTCGAACGCAAGACTGCCCGCCGGCTTCGATGCGTCGGGCTTCCTGCGGGCGGCGAAGCACAACTTCCTCCGCCTACAGGCCGCGAACGACGTCGGCCGGTTGGAGGAAATCCGCGAATTCACGACCGAAGAGCTCTACGGGCAGCTGAAGAGCGAGCTCGGTCATAGGGGTGAGACCGAGGTCCTTGGCCTCGAGGCGCAGCTACTGGAGATAGCGACTGAGGGCGACCGCCATTGGGCGAGCGTGCATTTTTCAGGCGCAGTGCGCGAGGCGCACGGCGCGGCGGCCGAGCCGTTCGCTGAAGTCTGGAACCTCGTGAAGCCCGCCGACGGGTCGAGCGGCTGGCTGCTCGCGGGCATCCAGCAGATGCATTGACAAGTACCGAAGATCGGGGTCTCACCCCGATTTTCCCCGTCTCTGAGGCCACCCCCGCGGTGGCCTTTTGTTTTCTGCTGAACCGCTTGCTCGCTGGCGAACCCTGGGCGCGGCTGCGGCTCTTACCCTTCGCCGGCGAGACCGTCGAGCTGCGCGCACCGCCGCTTCCCGCGCTACGCTTGCGCATCCTTGAGGGGGGAACAGTGGAGGCAGGCAACGCAGAACCGAGCCTGACGATGACGTTCAAGCCGGACCTGGTTTTCGCGCTTGCCCGCGGGGAGGAACACGTCGCGCGCGCGGTGGAGGTGCAAGGGAATGCCCGGCTTGGCGCGGAGATCCTCGCGCTCGTACGGCACCTGCGTTGGGACGCGGAGGAAGCGCTTTCGCGCTTGATCGGCGACGTCGCGGCGCATCGGCTTGTGGACGCCGGCCGCGCTTTTGCGGCCTGGCACGTGGATGGGGCGCGCCGCCTGATCGCCGCTCTTGGCGACTACCTGACCGACGAGAAGGAGCTCCTCGCGCGCCGCGCGGAGCTCGAGGCGCTCGGCGAGTCGGTCGCGCGGTTGCGGGACGGCATCGCAAGGCTGGACAAACGGATCGAGCAGCTTGATTAGGGTTGGCCGGCTCGCGCGCATCCTGGCGGTCGGCCTGCGCTTCGGTCTGCATGAATTCGTCCCCCGGTTTCGCAGCAATATCGTGGTGCGCGCGCTCGCCGGCCGAACCCGCGAGCCGCGCGGCCAGCGGCTGCGCGAGGCACTCGAAACGCTCGGTCCGATTTACGTCAAGTTCGGCCAGGTGCTGTCAACTCGACGGGACCTCCTTCCGGTCGACATCGCCGACGAGCTCGCAAGGCTCCAGGACCAGGTGCCACCGTTCCGGTCCGAGCTCGCGATGGCCGAGGTGGAACGCTCGCTTGGCAGGAAACTCGATGAGGTCTTCGCTTACTTTGAAGAGAGCCCTGTAGCGAGCGCCTCGATAGCGCAGGTGCATCTGGCGCGGCTGCACAGCGGCGCCGAAGTCGCGGTAAAGGTGCTGCGGCCCGGCGTCGAGGCCGCCGTGGAGCGTGACCTCGCCCTGCTGGAGACCGGTGCCGCGCTGGTGGAGCGGCTTTGGGCCGACGGCAAGCGCCTGCGTCCAAGGGACGTGGTCGCCGAGTTCGCGCGCCATGTCGACAACGAGCTCGACCTCATGCGCGAGGCCGCGAGCGCGAGCCAGCTCGGACGTAATTTTGCAGCGTCGCCGCTCCTCATAGTGCCCGCGGTGTACTGGGACCTTTGCGCGCAACGCGTGATGGTGATGGAGCGGATGCATGGCACGCCGATCTCGCAAGTGCAGGTTCTGCGGGAAAAGGGAATCGACATCCCGGCGCTGGCGCGCGCCGGGGTCGAGATTTTTTTTACCCAGGTCTTCCACCATGGTTTCTTCCATGCAGACATGCACCCCGGCAACATCCGGGTGGCGGACGATGGGCGCTACATCGCCCTCGACTTCGGCATCATGGGCACGCTTACCGAGGTGGATAAGAACTACCTCGCGCAGAACTTCCTTGCATTCTTCAACCGCGACTACCGGCGAGTGGCGCAGGCGCACCTTGATGCAGGCTGGGTGCCCGCGGGCACGCGTATCGACGAGTTCGAGGCCGCGATCCGTGCCGTGTGCGAGCCGGTGTTCGCACGGCCGCTGAAGGAAATCTACTTCGGCAAGCTGCTACTGCGCCTGTTCCAGACCTCACGGCGCTTCAACGTGGAAGTGCAGCCGCAGCTTCTGATGCTGCAGAAGACGCTCCTCAACATCGAAGGCCTGGGTCGGGAGCTCGATCCCGACCTCGATCTCTGGCAGACGGCCAAGCCCTTCCTCGAGCGTTGGATGCGCGAGCAGGTCGGCTGGCGCGGGTTCGTGCGCACCATCCGTCACGAGGCGCCTTTCTGGGCGGCCACCCTGCCACAGCTACCCCGGCTCGTGCATCGCGCCCTTGCCGAAGACCGCCTCGGCGCTCTGCAGCTCGCCGTCGAAGGGCTCGCCAGGCAGAACGCCCGGCGCAACCGCCTGCTTACCGTGCTGATCTTCGTCGTAGCGCTCGCGGCGTTGGTCGCGATCTGGCAGGCGTGAAAGCGGCGCTATGATCTGGCGCGCATGCTGATCAAGTTCGATTTTCGGCCTTGCGGTGATGGTGTTTGCGCTACTTAGCGATGCGAGTATCTACCGAATGGTGCAGAACGCCTACAAGGTGACGCTGGTGTCGGCCTTCGCGCTGCTCGTGCTCGGCTTGTACTGGAAGCGCTCCACCGTCGACGGCATGGTCGTCGGTTCGCTGTGCGGCCGTCAGATGCCGCGGCGGCCCCATGCAGCGCACCCCCGAGGGCACTGAGTTCGTTGCCGCGCGCAGCTCGACGCTGGCGCGCATCTTGTTCCTCGTCTATGTCTTGCTGGTCGCCTATGCGTCCCTCTACCCCCTATCCGGTTGGCGAAACGTAGGGATTTCGCCGTTCGCCTATCTGGTCGAGCCCTGGCCGCGGTACGTCACCGCGTTCGACATCGTGGCGAATGTCGCCGGCTATCTTCCCTTCGGTTTCTTGGCGACCGCGGTTCTGCACCCACGCCTGCGGGGCGTGCGGGCCTTCGGGGCAGCGATCGCCGGGGCCACCGTACTGTCACTCGTCCTTGAAGCTGGGCAAACCTACCTTCCCGCGCGTGTCCCGACCACCCTCGACGTGCTTTGCAACATAGGCGGGGCGGCGCTCGGTGCGGCTCTCGGCCAGCATTTCACCTTGCTCATCGGCGGCGGGCCACTGTCCCGCTGGCGTGCGGCGGCGTTTGTGCCCGGGGCCGGCATGGACTTCGGCCTGATGCTGATCGGGCTGTGGCTGTTCATCCAACTGAATCCCGCGACCCTGCTCTTCGGCGCGGGCGATTTGAGGGACCTGCTTGCGCCGCTCGAAGGGCGCGAGCGGCGCCCGGAGTTCTTTGTGTCCATCGAGGCGTTCACCACGGCCGCAAACCTGGTCGCCATCGCGCTGATTCTCGCGGCGCTCGCCTCGCCTGGGCGCCCGGTGCGCAGCCTAGTGCTCGGCACAGTCCTGGCGGCGCTTACGGTGAAGACAGCCGCCGTTGCGATTCTCCTGCGCGCCGAAAACGTTTTCACATGGCTTACGCACGGAGCGCAGCTCGGCCTCGTCATCGGCGTCGCGGTCGCGCTCGCCGCCGTGGCGCTGCCCCGGACCGTACGGTTGGTCGTGGCCGCTGTCCTTCTGATGGCCGCCACCGTGTTGGTGAATCTCGCGCCACCGAATCCCTACTTCGCCCTTTCGTTGAAAGTATGGCACCAGGGTCACTTTCTCAACTTCAATGGGCTAACGCGGCTGGTGAGCGCCGCCTGGCCCTTCATCGCTCTCGGCTATCTCATCTACCTCGCGTCGAGGCGGCGCGACGCGCTCGGCTAGAATGACCGGCTCATGTCCTATTACACCAAGCATGTCTTTTTCTGCTGCAATCAGCGCGACGGTGAACGCACCTGCTGCAACGACAAGGGCGCCTCGCGGATGCGGGACTATGCCAAGGGCCGCATCAAGGAGCTCAGCCTCGCCGGCCCGGGCAAGATTCGCGTCAATCAGGCAGGGTGCCTGGATCGCTGTGAGGAAGGCCCGTGCATCGTCGTGTACCCCGAAGCGGTCTGGTACACCTACGTCGACCGGGCCGACATCGACGAGATCATCGAGGAGCATCTGCAGAAAGGGCGCATCGTAAAACGCCTCAGGATGTAATGCGGCCGAGTACCCGTCGCGAGTTCATCGCCGGCCCGGCAGGGCGTATCGAATGCGCTGTCGACAGTCCCGAAGGCGCGGCGCGAGGCGTCGCGCTGATCGCGCACCCGCATCCGCTCTTCGGCGGCACGCTTGACAACAAGGTCGTGCAGACGCTTGCGCGCGCCTTCGTCGACCTGGGCTACGAGGCCTGGCGGCCGAATTTCCGCGGCGTCGGCGCCACCGAGGGCTTGCACGATGACGGGCGAGGCGAGCTCGAGGACTTGAGAACCATCGTGAGGCGCCTGGCGCCCGCGAAGCTCGTTCTGGCCGGGTTCTCCTTCGGGGCGTCGCTACAGGCTCGCCTCGCGCAGGAAGTTGAGCTCGAGTGGCTGGTACTCGTCGGCATCGGCATCACGCGCCTCGAGGCGCCGGCCGTGCCGGAAGGCACGCTCGTGATCCACGGCGAGCGCGACGATACCGTGCCCCTCGCCGCGGTGCTCGATTGGGCGCGGCCGCAGGACTTGCCCGTAGTCGTGGTGCCCGGCGCGGACCATTTCTTCCATCGCAAGCTGCAGGTCATCCGACGGATCGTGCAAGCCAACGCGAGATGAGCGCCCTCTCGGCGCGGGGGCTGCGCAAGTCTTATGGCGCGCTTGAAGTCGTCTCGGGCGTCGATCTCGCAGTGGCGCCGGGAGAATGCTTCGGCCTCCTCGGCCCTAACGGCGCCGGAAAAACCACCACGCTCAAGCTCTGCCTCGGCCTGATCGAGCCCGACTCTGGCCACATCGAGCTCCTTGGCGAGCCCGTGCCGAGGCGGGCCCGAGAAGCACGCGCGCGAGCGGGAGTCGTGCCGCAGTTAGACAACCTCGACCCGGATTTCACCGTCGAGGAGAACCTGGTGGTCTATGCGCGCTACTTCGGGATCGACTCCAGGGATATTTCGGCCAGGATTCCCGCTCTCCTCGACTTCGCCGGGCTGGCGGGCCGCCGCGACGCGAAGATCATGGCTCTGTCGGGCGGCATGAAGCGCCGCCTGACGCTAGCCCGGGCGCTGGTCAACGACCCGCAGCTCGTGTTCATGGACGAGCCGACCACCGGCCTCGATCCCCAGGCGCGCCACCTTATCTGGGAGCGCTTGCGGCGGCTGACGCAGGAAGGCAAAACGCTAGTGCTGACCACGCATTTCATGGAGGAAGCGGAGAGGCTCTGCCACCGGCTCGCCATCATGGATCGCGGACGCATCATCGCCGAAGGCTCGCCGCGCACGCTGATCTCCGAGCACATCGAGCCGCAGGTGCTCGAGGTGCACGGGCCTGGCCACGAGGCGTGGATGGAACGCGCGAAGAGCCTGGCGCCGCGCGTCGAGCGCGTGGGCGACACCGTTTACTGCTACGGCGAGGACGTCGAGCCGTTGCTCAAGACGCTTTTCGGCGATCTGAGCTACCTCCACCGCCCCGCGAGCCTGGAAGACGTTTTTCTCAAGCTAACGGGCCGCGATCTCAGGGATTGAGAATGCGCTGGATCTCGATTTGGCGCAGAAACATGCTGGTCTGGCGCAAGCTCGCTGCGGCGGCCATGCTGAGCAACCTCGCCGATCCCCTGATCATGCTGTTCGGGCTGGGCTACGGCCTGGGGGCGCTGCTGCCTTCGGTGCAGGGCATGTCGTATATCGCATTCTTTGCCGCCGGACAGCTCTGTACGGCGACCATGTTCACGGCGTCGTTCGAATCCATGTTCTCCAGTTTCGCGCGCATGCACGGCCAGAAGACCTGGGACGCCATTCTGCATGCGCCGCTGACGATCGACGACATCGTCGCGGGCGAGATCGTGTGGGCCGCGAGCAAGGCGTGGCTCACGGGTTCCACCATCCTGGGGGTCGCGGTGGTGTTCGGGCTGGCGAGCTCGCCGTGGGTGCTGCTCGCGCTGCCGGCGGCGTTCCTCGTCGGCCTGGCGTTCGCCGCGGTGGGCCTCATCATGTGCGTGCTCGCGCGCGGCTGGGACTTTTTCAGTTATTACATGACCCTCGTCATGACGCCGATGATGATGATCTCGGGAGTGTTCTTCCCCGCCGAGCAGCTGCCGGCGCCGCTCCTCGCGGTGGCCAAGGCGCTGCCGCTCTACCACGGCGTGCAGATTGTGCGCCCGCTTATCGCCGGTGGTCCGCCGCCTGCCCTGTGGCTGCACGTGGCGGTGTTGCTCGCCTACGCTGCGGCCGGCTATGCGGCGGCAATCTACTTCGCCCGCCGCCGTTTCTCGTCCTGACATGCTCTGGGTCAAGTCCTTTCACATCGTTTTCATGGTGACGTGGTTCGCGGGGCTTTTCTATCTGCCGCGGCTGTTCGTTTACCACGTACTCGCGCAGGACCGGCCCTCCATCGAGCGCTTCAAGCTAATGGAGCGGAAGCTCTTCTGGGGCATCATGACCCCGGGCGCAGCGCTCACCATCGCCTTCGGCGTGTGGCTCTGGCTCGGCTGGTTTCGCGGCAGCTCGAGCTGGCTGCACGCGAAGATCGCGCTCGTGGCGATTCTCGTGGGCTACCACCTCTGGTGTTTGCGCCTGATGCGCGACTTCGCCGCCGAGCGGAATAGCAAGAGCCACGTCTGGTTTCGCTGGTTCAACGAATTCCCGGTGCTCATCCTCGTCGCCACGGTGCTGCTCGTTGTCTTCAAGCCCTTCTAGCGCTTTCTTCGCCACCGCGCCGCGCGGGCTCGAACTGCTTCTGCAGCAGGAAATTTCCTCATTGGGAGGGAAAGGTGCGCTCTGCGTGCCCGGCGGCGTCTCCTTCGAAGGCGGCTGGGACACGTGCTACCGGACGAACCTTCGGTCGCGCATCGCCTCGCGGGTGCTGTGGAAGGTCCAGGCCTTTGCCTACCGCAACGAGGATGATGTCTACAAAGCGGTGAAAGCGCTGGAATGGCCGCGCTATTTCGACGTCGAGCGCACGCTGCGCGTTAACGTGACCGCGCAGAAGAGTCCGCTTCGCAGCCTCGAGTTCGCGACGCTGCGTGTGAAGGACGCGGTGTGCGACCGTTTTCGCGAGACGCTGGGCCGTCGCCCGGACGTCGAGCGCGCAGCGCCAGACGTGCGGATCCATCTATTCCTGGAGAGAGACAAAGGCACCCTTTACCTCGATACTTCCGGCGAGCCGCTCTTCATGCGCGGCTGGCGCGCGGGGCAAGGCGAGGCGCCGCTGCGCGAGAACCTGGCCGCCGGCATCGTCATGCTGACCCGCTGGCGGTCGGACGAGCCGCTCCTCGACCCAATGTGCGGCGGCGGCACGCTCCTCGTCGAGGCAGCCGCGATGGCGCGCGGCCGCGCGCCTGGTGCAAAGCGCGGTTTTGGATTTCAGAACTTGAAGAGCTTTAAGGCTCCACTTTGGGAGACCGTGAAACGGGAAAACATGGCCGACAGCTCCAATCCCGTCCTGTATGGCAGTGATAACGACCCCGAAGCACTCAAGACTGCGCGACGCAACCTTGCCGCCGCGGGCGTGGAGCGCTGGGTGAAGCTCGAGCGCACCGACGTGCTCGAGCGCGCGGCACCGGCACCATCTGGGGTCATGGTGATGAACCCGCCGTACGGCGAGCGCATGGCGAGCGCCGACGAGCTCGCACGCTTTTACCCAAAGCTCGGGGATGCACTTAAGCGCAATTTCACCGGCTGGCGCTGCTATATCTTCACCGCCGACCTGAGGCTGCCGAAGTTGATCCGCCTCGAACCCTCGCGCCGTACGCCGCTGTGGAACGGCGCGCTCGAATGCCGGCTGTACGAGTTCGAGATTGTGCGAGGTCGTCCCACGCGCGTATCTCCCCGGTAACGCGCGGCCCGTACGCGTACTTCAGCCGGAAAATACCTGTGCCGGCCTTGTGCCATGGCGAACCCCATTCAAGGCCGAGCCGCCGCATCAGCTTTAGCGCGTCGAATGGCGCTTTGACCTTCACGTCGTTGTCGAAGTAGACGTACACGTCCCGCCCGTCCCGGTCCCAATTACGGATGCGCCTCGCCCAGCTAGCGAGCGCGCGCTCGGAGTAGCCGCTGGTGTAGATCTTCACGTCGCCGTGCAGCCGCAGGTACACGAAGTCCGAAGTGACGTGGAACATCTTCGGCCATTTTCCGGCGGTGTCGGCCACCACGAGCCCGATGCCATGGTCTCGCAGGAGCGAGACGAAGTCGTCGTTCATGAAGCTCCGATGCCGGATCTCGACCGCGTGGCGCAGCGGACGGTCGGCGTCGATCGCCAGGCGCGACCGGCCGAGCATGCGTGCGTCGCGCCTGCGCGCAAGCGCCAACGCCTCTTGCGTAGTGCGTGGAAGGATGGAGAAGAACCGCTCCAGCCGGTCGCGGCGGTAGACGAACATCGGCGGGAACTGCCACAGGAACGGGCCGAGCTTCTCGCGCAGGGCGAAGATGCCTGAGGCGAAGAAATTCGCGAGCGGCTTCTCGACTTTCGTCAACCGCAGCATATGGGTGAGGTAACGCGAGCCCTTCACTGAGAATACGAATCCGGTCGGCGTGTCGCGATACCAGCCCTCGTAGGACTGCGGCCGCTGCAGCGCATAGAACGAGCCGTTGATCTCCACCGTCGGAAAATGCCGGCCGCAGAACTCCAGCTCGCGCCGCTGCGGCAGGCCTTCCGGGTACCAAACTCGGCGCCAGGGCTCGTAGCGCCAGCCCGAGATTCCGATCCTGATCAAGCGAACTTCAGCTGCTTCCAGGCCTCCAGCTTGCGCATGCGCCCGAGCGCGTCGTGGTCGGTGAGGTCAAGGCGCAGCGGCGTCATCGAGACATAGCCCTGCTCGATCGCCCAGCGGTCGGTGCCCTCCTCGGTGGCCTCGACCGGGACCACGGTGAACCAGTAGTGCGTGCGGCCCATCGGATCCTTTCCGGGAACCACCTTGCCGTCGTAGTGCCTCATCGACTGGCGTGTCCAAAGCGTGCCGCGGGGGGGCCGCGCCGGGAAGTTGACGTTAACAAGGTAGGGCTCGGGAGCGTCGAGCAGCGCCTCGAGCACCGTCCTGGCCCACGGCTTGAGAGTCTCGAAGTCCGGCTGCTCGGTCTCGGTGGCGGGGGCGCTGAAGGCGACGCCTCGCAGCCCGAGGAGCGCGGCCTGCTTCGCGCCGGCGAGCGTGCCCGAATGCCAGAGCGCGTTGCCGAGGTTCGTGCCGATATTGATTCCAGAGAGGACGAGGTCGACCCTTTGCCAGAGCGTTGTACCGAGCATCACGCAATCGCTCGGCGTGCCGTTTACCCGGTAGGCCTCAACTGCCGGCAGCGGCGTGCGCTTCATGGTCACCGGGCGCGACGCAGTGATCGAATGGCTCGCCGAGGACATCTCGACGTCTGGGGCGACGACTCGCACCTCGCCGAATCGGGAAGCCACCTGCGCCAGTGCGGCTATGCCCGGGCTGTAGACGCCGTCGTCGTTGGTCACCAGGATGCGCATATGGACAAGCCGAGCAAATAGCGTGCGAGTGACGCTGATCCACAATCCCGGCGCCGGGAAGCAGGGCCGGAACGACGCCGGCGGGCTGGTCGCGCTTTTGCGTGAGGCCGGCCACGAGGTGCGTTACCAGTCGTCGAAGAACGACGGTTGGGAGCAAACGCTTGAGGAGCCCGCCGACCTCGTAGCGGTCGCGGGCGGTGACGGCACCGTGAGCCGCGTCGCGCGTCGCCTGGCGGGATGCGGCATTCCAGTGGCCGCGCTGCCGGCCGGCACCGCGAACAACATATCCCGGAGCCTGGGTCTGGTGGAGCGGCCGTTCGAGGAGCTCGTCCGCTCATGGCCGCAGGCGCGCCGTGTGAAGCTCGACGTTGGCATTGCCGAAGGGCCGTGGGGCACGCGCCAGTTCGTAGAGGGGATCGGCGCAGGTCTTTTTGCGCGGCTGCTCGCGACGAGCGGCAAGACGATCAGGCGACGCAAGATGAGGCCCGACGAAAAAGTCGCTAATGCCCTCGAGCGGCTCAAGCGTCGAGCGCAGCGTGCCAAGCCGCTTGCACTCAAAGCATGGATAGACGGCGATGACATCTCGGGCGAGTACCTCCTTCTCGAGGCCGTCAACATCCCGTATGTGGGCTCGAACCTGTTCCTCGCGCCAGACAGTAAGCCGGGCGACGGGCATCTGGAAGTCGTGCTCGTCACCGAGGCCGAGCGCGCGCGGCTGGTGAAGTACTTGGAAACCTGGCAAGGAAACCGCGAGCGCCTCGCGGTGCTTCCCTCCCATCGCGGCAAGTCGCTCAAACTCGAATGGACCGGATTCGAGATCCACATCGACGACAAGCTCTGGCCGCAGAAGGGCGACACAGGCGAGCCGCCGGCTCGCGTGGAGGCCCGCCTGAACGGACAGGTCGACTTCCTCGTCCCCACCGGCAAAGACTGAAACAATTCTCAGACAAACGGAAAACTGCCAAGACGAGGCCGGTTTCTGCTATCTCAATGCGTCCGACGTTCCAAGCGACAGCATCGTGCAGGTCCTGAGCGAGAGCTTCTCGCCGGAGCTCCGATGTGGGCTTGTGCGAGCGAAAACTCTAGTCACATCCCTTTGGCACGAGGTCGGATACTTGTGTCACTTTCCGCAGGTGAAACAAACCGTCGTAGCTCTGCGCGAAGCCTTCTCGCTTCGACTCGGTGTCGATCTCGCCCACGGCCTCTATGTAGAGCGGCGGGTAAGGCTTGTCCCGTTGCGTCCTTAGCGCTTCGCTGCGCTCGCGCAGCGGTTGCAGTGTCTGCTCCGGGGTCCGGACCCAATACGCGTTCTTGGACCCGCAAGGCTGAAACGATCGAACTTCGTGGCCCCAGTAGAAGCGCCCGCGGACAGTGCTATCCGGGGCGCACGCGCTCAAGGAAAGCAGGCAACAAAAAAGGGACGCGGCGCGTCCCTTCTTGTCAAGGGGCATAGACCTCAGACGATGTCGAGGTGCTCGATGCCCTTGGTGATGTCCTTGCTCTTCGCTTCCTTGCTTTGCAGCTTGATGTTGAGGCGCACTTCGTTGGTCGAGTCAGCAAAGCGCAGCGCGTCCTCGTAGCTGATGCGCCCGGCCTCGTAGAGGTCGAACAGCGCCTGGTCGAAGGTTTGCATGCCGAGCTCGCGCGACTTCTTCATGACCTCTTTGATTTCGTGCACCTCGCCTTTGAAGATCAGGTCGGAAATCAGCGGTGAGTTGAGCATTATTTCGACCGCCGCGGTGCGGCCCTTGCCCTCGCGCAGCGGGATCAGCCGCTGTGAGACCACCGCCTTCAGGTTAAGCGACAGGTCCATGAGGAGCTGCGGCCGGCGCTCCTCGGGGAAGAAGTTGATGATTCGGTCCATGGCCTGGTTGGAATTGTTGGCGTGCAGCGTTCCAAGGCACAGGTGGCCGGTCTCGGCGAAGGCGATCGCGTGCTCCATGACCTCGCGGTCGCGCATCTCGCCGATCAGGATCACGTCGGGCGCCTGGCGCAGCGTGTTCTTGAGCGCCGACTCCCAGGACTCGGTGTCCACGCCCACTTCGCGCTGCGTGATGAGGCAGTTCTTGTGAGGGTGGACGTACTCGACCGGGTCCTCGATGGTGACGATGTGGCCGTGCGAGTTCTCGTTGCGGTAGCCGATCATCGACGCGAGCGAAGTCGACTTGCCTGAGCCCGTGGCGCCGACGAAGATCACGAGCCCGCGCTTGGTCATCGCGATATCCTTCAGTACCGGCGGCAGCCTTAGGTCCTCGAAGTTTGGGATGGTAGTGGTGATGACGCGCAGAACCATGCCCACATGCTGCATTTGCACGAAGCAGTTGACGCGGAAGCGGCCGATGCCCGCTGGGTTGATGGCGAAGTTGCACTCCTTCGTTGCCTCGAACTCGGCCGCCTGCTTGTCGTTCATCACCGATCGCACCAGCATCGCGGTGTGCTGCCCGGTGAGCGCCTGCTGCGACACCGGGGTCACCCTGCCGTCGATCTTCATCGCCGGGGGGAAGCCCGCAGTGATGAAGAGGTCCGAGCCCCTCTTCGCGACCAGCGCGCGCAGAAGGTCGTAGATGAATTTCGTTGCCTGTTCGCGTTCCATAGGCTCCTCTCTATCCCGCGAGATCGCCGTTGCGGCTCACGTTGTACTCCGGAAACCGCGAGGGTTCGCTGTAATAGTGCCCAACTGCGTGCCTAACCCGCGAAATTGTCCTTGTTGGCCGCTCGGCTGCGCGCCTCCGCCGAGGAGACGACGCTCCGCTGTACCAGCTCCTGCAGGTTCTGGTCGAGGGTCTGCATGCCGATCTGGCGGCCGGTCTGGATCGTGGAGTACATCTGGGCGATCTTGTTCTCGCGGATAAGGTTGCGGATCGCGGGCGTGCCAATCATGATCTCGTGCGCCGCGACGCGGCCCGAGCCGTCCTTGTTCTTGAGCAGCGTCTGCGAGATCACGGCTCGGATCGACTCTGACAGCATCGCGCGCACCATTTCCTTCTCCGCCGCCGGGAACACGTCGACGATGCGGTCGATGGTCTTCGCCGCCGAGGATGTGTGTAGCGTTCCGAACACCAGGTGGCCGGTTTCGGCGCCCGTAAGCGCGAGGCGGATGGTCTCGAGGTCGCGCATCTCGCCCACCAGGATCACGTCGGGGTCTTCGCGCAGTGCGCTGCGCAGCGCGTTGGCGAAGGAAAGCGTATGCGGCCCGACCTCGCGCTGGTTGATCAGGCATTTCTTCGACTCGTGCACAAACTCGATCGGGTCCTCGATGGTAAGGATGTGGCCGTACTCGTTCTCGTTGATGTGGTTGATCATGGCGGCGAGCGTGGTGCTCTTGCCAGAGCCCGTCGGCCCGGTGACGAGCACGAGGCCGCGCGGCTGGTCGGCGATCTCGGCGAAGATCTTCGGCGCCTTGAGATCATCGAGCGAGAGGATCTTCGAAGGGATGGTCCGCATCACCGCGGCGGCGCCACGCTGCTGCACGAAGGCGTTCACCCGGAAGCGCGCGAGGTTCGGCACCGCGAACGAGAAGTCGCATTCCAGGTTCTCCTCGTAGGACTTGCGCTGCCCGTCATTCATGATGTCGTAGATCATCGCGTGGACTTCCGTGTGCTCCATCGGGGGCACGTTGATGCGCCGCACGTCGCCGTGCACCCGGATCATCGGCGGCAGGCCGGAAGACAAGTGCAGGTCGGAAGCCTTGTTCTTCACGACGAACGCGAGCAACTCGGTGAGATCCATTAGAATCCTCCCTGGATCGGCGAAGTGTTTTTCTTCGCTGGTTCAACGCATTATGGCGGCAATTGCAGACACCCTGCAACTTGTGAGGACGCGCATCGCAGCTCGTCCGGGAGTGACTTTGTTGGCAGTTTCCAAAGGACAAGACGTCGAACGCATCAGGGAAGCGATCGCGGCTGGGCAGAAAGCCTTCGGTGAGAATTACGTCCAGGAGGCGGTGCGAAAAATGCCGCAGTTGCCGGCGCTGGAATGGCACCTCATCGGGCCGCTCCAGTCCAACAAGACGCGCGTGGCGGCGGAGCGCTTCGATTGGGTGCAAACGATTGCGAACGAGAAGGTCGCGCGGCGCCTCTCGGAGCAGCGCCCGGCGCACCTTGCGCCGCTCAACGTGCTGATCCAGCTCAACGTGTCGGCAGAGAAGAGCAAGAGCGGCATTGCACTTCACGAAGTGAGGGATTTGGCAAGAGCCATCGCAGCGATGCCGCGGCTGCGCCTGCGCGGTTTGATGGCGATCCCCGAACCCGGCGCGGCCCGCTCGCGCTACCAGGAAGTGAAGAGGATGTTCGATTCCCTGAAGGAGGAATTCGCGTTCGATACGCTTTCAATGGGCATGTCCGAGGACCTCGACATCGCGCTCGAGGAAGGCGCAACCCTGGTGCGCATCGGGACCGCGATCTTCGGTCCCCGGCTGCAGAAAAGCGCGGCGTGAAGATCGCGTTCCTCGGCGGCGGGAACATGGCGAGCGCGCTGATCGGCGGCCTGATCGCCAAAGGCGCCGACGCGCGCTCGATCGCAGTCGTGGAGGTTAGCGCGGCGGCGCGCGAACGCCTCGGCGCGCGCTTCCCGGTTCACATTGCGTCCGCGCCGGATGCCGCGCTGCAGCGCTGCGACGTGCTAGTGCTCGCGGTCAAGCCTCAGGATGCGAAAGCCGCCGTAGCGCCGATTTCCGGAACTGTTCAAGGCAAGCTTCTCATCAGCATCGCGGCGGGTGTTACGCTGGAAACGCTGTCGCGCTGGGTCGGCGGCCACCGCAAGCTCGTGCGCTGCATGCCGAATACCCCCGCGCTGATCGGAGCGGGAATCGCTGGCCTCTATGCGCTGCCGGAGGTGAGCGCTCAGGAAAGGGCCGCGGCGCAGAGCATACTGGCCGCAGTCGGCGAAGTGGTGTGGGTGGAAGAGGAACGACTGCTCGATCCCGTGACCGCGGTCTCGGCGAGCGGGCCGGCTTACGTGTTCTGGTTCATCGAGCAGCTCGCCGCGACGGCAGAGAAGCTGGGCTTGAGCAGGGACACTTCCATGAAACTTGCGCTGCACACCGTGCTTGGCGCGGCCAAGCTTGCCGCCTCGAGCGGCGACCCGCCCGCCACTCTGCGCAGGAATGTGACCTCCACAGGCGGCACCACCGAAGCGGCACTCAAGGTCTTCGACGAGGAGAAGCTTGCCGAGCGGTTCGTGCGCGCAGTTGAAGCGGCAAGCCGCCGCGCCACCGAGCTCGGCGCGGAGCAGGGGAAAGGCTGACATGTTCACCCAGATCGGCGTCTTCTTGGTGGACGCGGTGGCGAGCTTCTTCGTCTTCATGCTGCTTGCGCGGTTTCATTTCCAGTGGCTGCGGGTGCCATTTCGCAATCCGGTCGGCGAGTTCGTGCTGGCGACCACCAACTGGATTGTCGTGCCGGCGAGGGGCGCGATTCCGGGACTTGCCGGCCTCGACCTCGCCAGCCTGTTCCTCGCTTGGGTGGTCCAGGGCCTAGGTTTGTGGCTGCAGGCGGCCATCCTCGGCGCCGAGCCTGGAGTCGGCATGATCGCTGCAGTCGCGCTCGTCGACCTTGTGCGCTACAGCCTGTACATCCTGGTGTTCGCAGTAATCGTGCAGGCAGTGCTGTCGTGGGTGAATCCCTATACGCCGCTCGCGCCCGCGTTCGACACTATCACCCGGCCGTTTTTGCGGCCCTTGCGCCGCTACGTGCCGCCGGTAGGAAACGTGGATCTCACGCCGCTTATTCTTCTCGTGATCCTGTATGTAGTTCTCATCGTGGTGAACCACCTCCGCGTCGCCGCGGCCACGGTGTGATCGTCGAGCTCCACGTGCAGCCCGGCGCCTCGCGCACCGAGTTCGCCGGCAAGCACGGCGAGCGGCTGAAGGTCAGGCTTCAGGCGCGCGCGGTCGATGGAAAGGCGAACGACGCCCTGATCGAGTTCCTTGCCGCGCATTTCGGGGTGCCGCGGCGCAACGTGCGCATCGTTTCCGGGCTCAAGTCCCGGCAGAAGCGGGTCCGGATCCTTCCCGCGGGAACCTGATCTCCTCCGGGTAGGGGAAGACATCCTCCTGCAGGCCGGCGCGCACGCGCTCCTGCTTGCACGCCCAGAATTCCGGGTCGAGCAGGTCGCGGTGCATGGCGTAGAACATCGCCCGCGCGCGCGGATCCCCGACCAGGAAGCGCTCGAATTGCTCGGGGAAGACGTCGTGGGGGCCGACCGGCCAGTAGGGCTCGGCCGCGATCTCGTCGTCGTAGCTCGCGGGCGGTGGGATGCGGCGGAAGTTGACATCGGTGATCGGCTGGATCTCGTCGTAGTCGTAGAACACGACGCGTTCGTGCCGCGTGACGCCGAAATTCTTGAGCAACATGTCGCCCGGAAAGATTCCGGCGCCGGCGAGCTCCTTGATGGCGTCGCCGTATTCGCGCAATAGCTCGCGCAACCGCGCCTCATCGCCGTCGCGCTTGAGCTCTTCCACCTGAATGTTGAGCGGTCGCATGCGCCGCTCGATGTAGACATGACCAAGGACGAGGCTGTCGCCGTCGATCTGCACCGTGGAGGCGCATTCGCGGCGCAGCTCATCGAGCAATTCAGGACTGAACCGGTCCAGCGGAAGCGCGACCAGCGAATACTCGAGCGTATCGGCCATGCGCCCGACACGGTCGTGCAGCTTCACCATCAGGTACTTGTCCATCACCGTCTGGCGCTCTAGGTCCTTGGGCGGCGCAAAACGGTCGCGGATGACCTTGAACACATAGGGGAACGAAGGCAGCGTGAACACCAGCATCACCAGTCCCTTGATGCCGGGCGCAATGACGAAGCGGTCGCTCGAGTGCTTGAGGTGGTAGTGCAGGTCGCGGTAGAAGAGCGTCTTGCCCTGCTTGGCGAGACCGACCGCCATGTACATCTCGGCGCGCGGCTTCCTCGGCATCAGCCAGCGCAGGAACGACACATACGCCGCCGGCACCTCCATGTCGACGAAGAAGTAGGCGCGCGCGAAGGAGAACAGCACGAGCAGCCGGCTTTCGCCGAGGAGCAGCGTGTCGAGGTAAAGCTCCCCGAGCTCGTTCTGCAGAATCGGCACCGCGAACGGCAGCTCGCGCTGTGCGTTGATGATCCGGCCGACGATGTAGGCGCCCTTGTTGCGAAAGAAGAGCGATGCCAGCACTTGGATCTGCAGGTCGGGCCGTGCTCGCGTCGGCCGCGGGAAGTGATTACGCAGCGCGCGGATCACGTGCCGGACATCCCTGCGCAAATCTTCCCAGGGGTTGGCGAGCTCAAAGCTCGTGGCGATTTCGCGCAGCGTCGAGCGCAAGCCACGCTTCAGCGGATAGAAGCAGCGGTAGGTCGGCACTTCCCCTTCAAGGTGCTCGGTGGCCACCGCCGGGCGCCAGAAGATGAAGTCGTTGTTGTAGTAGCGTCGGTGCAGCACCGCGCAAGCGACCGAGTTATAGAACGTCTCGGCGCACTCGGGCTGCCTGTGCTCGTGGATCAGCCCGATGTAGGCAAGCTTGATCGCCGGCCACAGCGACTCGTCGACCTCCGCCTCAGGGTAGCGATCGAGGAGCGCGCGCACCCCTTCCTCCACCCGTCGGTCGTACATCTGGATGCGCTCGCGCGCGATCGCCTGCATCTCGGCCCAGGCGGCACGCTCGAACAGCCGCCGCGCCTCGATCGAGGCCTCGCGGAACAGGCGATAGTGACGGTCGAAGCCCTCGAGGATCGTGCGCGCGATTTCGAGCGGCAGGCCCGAGCGCCGCTCGCGCAGCGCTCGGACGCGGCTTAGGCGACTGCTAGCTTCGATTTTTTCTTCTCGTCGAAGAATTGCTCGTCCTCGGTCGAGCCATGCAGCGCCGTGGTGGAGGCCTTGCCCGCGGTCACGACCTGCGTGATCTCGTCGAAGTAGCCGGTGCCGACCTCGCGCTGGTGCTTGACGGCGGTGAAGCCCTTTTCGACGGCTGCGAACTCCTTCTGTTGCAGCTCGACAAAGGCGCTCATGCCGCTCCTCGCATAGCCGTGCGCGAGCTCGAACATGGAGTAGTTGAGCGAATGGAACCCGGCGAGCGTGATGAACTGGAACTTGTAGCCCATCGCGCCCAGCTCGCGCTGGAACTTGGCGATCGTCGCGTCATCGAGGTTGCGCTTCCAGTTGAAAGACGGCGAGCAGTTATACGCCAGCATCTTCTCCGGGTACTTCCTGCGTATCCCTTCGGCGAAGCGCTTCGCAAAGCCGAGATCCGGCGTCCCGGTCTCGCACCACACCATGTCCGCGTACTCGGCGTACGCCAGTCCCCTGGACAGGGCCTGGTCGAACCCTTTGCGCGTCTTGTAGAAGCCCTCCGAGGTGCGCTCGCCGGTGATGAAAGGCTTGTCGTTTTCGTCGATGTCGCTCGTGACGATGTCGGCAGCTTCGGCATCGGTGCGGGCGAGGACCACGGTGGGCACGCCCATGATGTCGGCGGCGAGGCGCGCGGCGATCAACTTCTGCACCGCTTCCTGCGTCGGCACCAACACCTTGCCGCCCATGTGGCCGCACTTCTTCACGGAAGCGAGCTGGTCCTCGTAGTGCACGCCCGCGGCGCCGGCTTCAATCATCGACTTCATCAGCTCGAAGGCGTTGAGCACGCCGCCGAACCCCGATTCGGCGTCGGCGACGATCGGCGCGAGCCAGTCAATGTCCCCGTTGCCCTCCATGGTCTGGATCTGGTCCGCGCGCAGCAGCGCATTGTTGATGCGCCTGATTACCGTGGGCACCGAGGAGACGGCGTACAGCGACTGGTCTGGATACATCTGGAACGAGTCGTTCGCGTCCGCCGCGACCTGCCAGCCCGAGAGATAGATCGCCGGAACTCCCGCGCGCACCTGCTGCACCGCCTGGTTGCCCGTGAGCGCGCCGAGCGAGTTGACGTATGGCCGCTCGTTCACGAGCTTCCACAGCTTCTCTGCGCCGAGCCTTGCGAGCGTGTGCTCGATCTGTACGCTGCCGCGCAGGCGAACGACATCCTCAGCGCTGTAGCCGCGCTTGACGCCCCTCCAACGCGGGTTCTCGGCCCAGTCTTTTCTTATTGCTTCGATCATCGGTACGGTTCCTCAGCAGGTGATTGGCAATCCCAGGAAGCTACCCCCGCCGCATGGCGCGCAGCAACACGCCATACGGCCTACTTCTCTGTTACAAAAACAAGGATTTACATAGACTTAGGGCAGCGTCATTTCATGATCCGGCATGCTCTTTCAAATTTTGCTGCATCGCGCCACCTGGCGTGCACCCTCGATGCGTTTACCTTTGCACGAGCGTGCGGTGGCGTTGGACCGTCATGAGGATGCCGGCGCCGATGAAGAGTGTAAGCAGCGCCGTGCCGCCGTACGAGAGGAAGGGGAGCGGCACCCCGACGACCGGGAGAATGCCCGACACCATGCCCATGTTGACGAAGGCATAGGTAAAAAACATCAGGCTTACCGCGCCGGCAAGAAGACGCGCGAAAAGCGTGGCGGCGTTCGCGGCGATCACCAGGCCGCGGCCGATGAGCAGTCCATAAAGCACGAGGAGTACGAGATTGCCGATGAGTCCAAACTCTTCGGAATACACCGCGAAGATGAAGTCGGTGTGGCGCTCCGGGATGAACTCCAGGTGCGCCTGGGTACCGTTCAGCCAGCCTTTGCCGGAGATGCCGCCCGAGCCGACCGCGATGGTGGACTGGATGATGTGATAGCCCGCTCCGAGCGGGTCCTGGGTCGGATCGAGAAGCGTAAGCACCCGCCTGCGTTGATAGTCGTGCAGCAATCCCCAGAGCGGGAACAGGGCGACAACGAAAAGCCCGGCGAGCCCGCCAAGCACCTTCCAGCTGAGGCCCGCCAAGAAGATGACATAGAAACCGGCGGCGCCCACAAGTGCCGCGGTGCCGAGGTCGGGCTGACGCACGATCAGGCCTAAAGGCACCGCGAGCAGCAGGGCAGCTAGGGCGAAGTCGCGCAGACGCAGCGTCGACTCTCGGCGATGGAAGTACCACGCGAGCATGAGCGGCAGCGCAAGCTTCATCATCTCCGAGGGCTGGAAGCGCGTCACGCCCACGTGCAACCAGCGCCGCGCGCCGTTCACCACGTCGCCGAAAAGCGCGACCATCACGAGCAGCACCAGGCCAACGACATACGCCGGCACGGCGAAGCGCATCAGCGTCTGCGGCGGGATCTGCGCAGTGATCCACATGGCGACGAGCGCGATACCGAGGCTCACGAGCTGGCTAAGCACCCGGCCCGGTGCGTCGTAGCTTGCGGAGAACAGCGCCGCGAAGCCGAGCATGGAAAGCGCCAGGATGATGATGAGAAGCGTGCTGTCGATGCCTTCGACGAGTCGAAGGGCGACGCGCTGGACGGGCAGGCGCGCGAGTTCCATCAGTCGCTTTCCTTGCCGTCGTCGAACTCGTCCTCGGGCGTGGGCTCCTGCAGCCCCGGGGGCAGCTTGCCGACGAGGTAGTAGTCGAGCACCGTGCGCGACACCGGTGCCGCCGCGCGGGCGCCGAAGCCGCCGTTCTCGACGATCACGGCGAGCGCGATGATCGGCTTCTCGAGCGGCGCGAACGCGATGAACAGCGAATGATCGCGATGGCGCTCGGCAACCTTGGCCTCGTCGTACTTCTCATTCTGCTTCATGCCGATGACCTGCGCGGTTCCAGTCTTGCCGCCGCTCGTGTACTCGGCTTTGGCGAACGCGCGCGCGCCGGTGCCTTCCTTGTTGACCCCCCCCATGGCGCGCTTGACGAAATCGACCCACTCGCGCTTGAGCGGTACCTGCGAAGTGAGCTCGGGCTCGAAGCTGCGCCGCTCGCGAGTGCGGGGGTTCTCGATATGGCCGACTACCCGCGGCCGGTACATCTCCCCGTTGGCGGCGAGCGTCGCCATCGCCTGCGCGAGCTGGATCGGTGTGTAGGCGTTGTACCCCTGGCCGATGCCGATGGAGATCGTCTCGCCCGGGTACCAGCGCTGCTGCTCGGGCCGGCGGAAGCGCTTCATCTTCCATTCCGGCGAGGGCAGCACCCCCGCGGCTTCGCCCTGGAGGTCGATGCCGGTGGGGCTGCCGAGCCCTAGCCGCTTCATGAACCCGGCGATGGCGTCGATGCCCAAATCGTTCGCGAGCATGTAGTAATACGTGTCCGAGGACACGACGATCGACTTGTAAAGGTCGACCACCCCGTGCCCGCCCGGCTTGGAGTCGCGGAAACGCCGGTCGCCGAATACGAAGTAGCCCGGGTCGTGGATAGTGCTGGACGGCCGACGCTTGCCGAGCTCGAGCGCGGCAAGCGCCATGAAAGGCTTGAACGTCGAGCCCGGCGGGTATACCCCTGCGATGGCGCGGTTGTTGAGCGGTCGGTCCGGTGAATTGTTGAGGTCGGTCCAGGCCTGCGGGTCGATGCCGTCGACGAAGAGGTTAAGGTCGAATCCCGGCTTGGACACCAGGGCGAGTACTGCGCCGGTGCCTGGCTCGAGCGCCACCAGCGCCCCGCGGCGGCTTCCGAAGGCGTTCTCGGCAACGCGCTGCAGCTGCATATCGAGCGTGAGCAAGACGTTGTGGCCGGACACTGCGGGCGTGTGCGACAGCGTGCGGATTCCGCGGCCGGCGGCGTCGATCTCGACCTGCTCGAAGCCAGTGGTGCCGTGCAGCTCGCGCTCGTAGGCCGCCTCGACCCCGCTCTTGCCGATGTAGTCGGTGCCACGGTAGTTGGCGTCGACGCCCTCCTGCTCGAGGGCCGCCTGGTCGGCCTGGTTGATGCGCCCCATGTAGCCGATGACATGCGAGCCGACGTCGCCGAACGGGTACTGGCGGAACAGCCGCGCCTTGATCTCGACGCCTTCGTAGCGGAAGCGGTTGGCGGCGAACTTGGCCACCTCTTCGTCGCTCAACCGCGTGCGGATCGGCAGGCTCTCGGGATTGCGCGTTTCCACCGCGAGCCGCTTGAAGCGCGCCCGGTCCCGCGGCGTGATTTCGATGAGCTCCGACAGCTGATCGATGGTTTCCTCAACGCTCCTCACGCGGCGCGGAAAGATCTCGAGCGTGTAGCCGGAATAGTTGCGCGCCACGACTACGCCGTTGCGGTCGATGATCAGCCCGCGGTTGGGCGCGATCGGAACGATGGAGATGCGGTTGTCCTCGGCTTTCGCCCGGTAGTGGTCGTGCTGCACTACCTGCAGGAAGAAGAAGCGCGCGAGCAGAATGCCGAAAGCAACGAGCATCGCCACGCCGGCGATGCCGATGCGCAACTGGAACTGCTGCAGTTCGCGCTCGGAATTGCGCAACTCCGCGGCGCTGATCATATGGTCTGCTCTTTCGCGGGGCGGCGCTGAGGAAGCAGGAGCAGCCAACTCGTCGGTGGCCAGAGGAGCGCCCCGGCGAGCGGGCTGACGAAGACCTGCCAGCCCGGAAAATCGTCGCCGGCGGCGAGGCGCACGAGGAGGGCCGCGCCCTGGCCTACAAGCAGGATCGCGCCCACGTGGAGCGCCTGCAACGCCGGACCGAACCACAGAATGCGGCGCGACAGCCAGATGCCCAGAAACGCGAGCAGCGAGTATGCGAGCGCATGCTGCCCGAGCAGCACGCCATTGCCCGCGTCGGTGATGAGCCCGAGCGTCCAACCGACTCCCAGGCCGACGAGCCGCGGCTGGCGCACGCACCAGAAAACCAGCGTGAGCGCGACGAAGTCCGGCACCAGGCGCAGGTCGCGCCACGGCAGGAAGTTGAGAAGGAGCGCCAGCGCGAACGAGACGACGATGGTGCTCAGCCGAACTGGCTGAAGGATCTGACGGCTACCTGACAGATCCATTGCCGTCCCTCACCCGCCCGCGGCGCGTGCGCTCCTTTGTTGTCTCCGTTTCTTCGGGACGCGGCGGCTTGACTGTCTCATCGGAGAGCACGAGCACGAAGCGCCCACGGTCGACGCCGGCGGCGGGCCGACACACCACGCGGGCGAAAGCGTTCTCCGCGTCGCGCTCGATGCGCACTACCGTGGCGACCGGTAGTCCGGCGGGGTAGGTGCCATCGATACCCGAGGTGACCAGGCGGTCGTTGGTCTGGATATCGGCGTTCGCCGCCATGAAGCGCAGCTCGAGCAATCCTGAAGCGCCGCCACCGAACGCCACCGCCCGCAGTCCGTTCCGCACCACCTGCACCGGGATCGCCTGGTCGCGGCCGGTGGCGAGCGTGACCTCCGAAACGAGTGCATGAACCCGTGTCACCTGGCCAACGACGCCCGATTCGTCGGTCACCGGGCTGCCGGGACGCACGCCGTGCGCCGCGCCGCGGTCGATGAACAGCTTATGCGCGTACGGGTCACGTCCGTTGTACATCACCTCGGCGGTAACGACCCGCACCGGCATGCGCTGCTGCGCGCCGGCAAGCCTGCGCAGCTGCTCGGCTTCGGCCTGCGATGCCTCGTAGCGCTGCGCGTCCTGCGAGTAGGCGAGCGCCTTGGCGCGCAGGCGCTCGTTCTCCGCGACAAGCTGCGCCTGAGTCGAGAAGAAAGCGCCGAGCGCGTTCGCGAGCTCGAGCGGCGCGGTGGCGGCGCGTTGCAGCGGATAGGCCCCGAGCGCGAGCCACGTACGCAGCCCGTCGGCGTAGCGAAAGCGTGCGTCGATCACCAGCAGCGCAAGCGATAGCGAAGCAAAGAAGAACAGCCTGACGAGCGGCGCCGGTCCTCGCTTGAAGAAGGGCGGGGGGGTGTGGTCCATCCCCCTTTACACCTAATCGTTCGTGAAGATCGGGCCGAAGTGCTCCATCTTCTCGAGCGCCTTGCCGGAGCCGCGCACCACGCACGTGAGCGGGTCGTCGGCGACGATCACCGGCAGCCCGGTTTCTTCCATCAGGAGGCGATCGAGGTCGCGCAACAGCGCGCCGCCCCCGGTGAGCACCATCCCCTTCTCGGCGATGTCTGCGCCGAGCTCGGGCGGCGTCTGCTCGAGGGCCGACTTCACTGCCGAAACGATCTGGTTGAGCGGCTCGGTAAGCGCTTCAAGGATCTCGTTCGAGCTGATGGTGAAGCTCCTCGGAATGCCCTCGGCGAGGTTGCGGCCCTTGACTTCGACTTCGCGTACTTCCGAGCCGGGGAACGCCGAGCCGATTTCTTTCTTGATCAGCTCCGCGGTCGTTTCGCCGATCAGCATGCCGTAATTGCGGCGGATGTAGTTGATGATCGCTTCGTCGAACTTGTCGCCGCCGACGCGCACCGAGCCCGAATAAACCATGCCGCCAAGGGAGATCACGCCCACTTCGGTCGTGCCGCCACCGATGTCGACGACCATCGAGCCGGTGGCATCGGCCACCGGCAGATCCGCACCAATGGCGGCCGCCATCGGTTCTTCGATCAGGTACACCTGTCCGGCGCCGGCGCCCATCGCGCTTTCGCGGATCGCGCGGCGCTCGACCTGGGTGGAGCCGCACGGCACGCAGATGATGATGCGGGGCGAGGGCGAGAACAGCTTGTTGTCGTGGACCTTCTTGATGAACTGCTTGAGCATTTGCTCGGTGACGGTGAAGTCGGCGATGACGCCGTCTTTCATCGGCCGGATCGCCATGATGTTGCCCGGCGTCTTGCCGAGCATCTGCTTTGCTTCCTTGCCGACGGCTTGGATGGTTTTTTTACCGCTAGGGCCGGCTTCCTGTCTGATCGCGACGACGGAGGGCTCGTCGAGCACGATGCCTTTGCCGCGTACGTAGATCAGTGTATTCGCGGTGCCCAGGTCGATCGCAAGGTCGTTGGAAAAGTAGCTGCGCAGGAATCCAAGCATAGGCAAAGTCGAAGCCTTTCTCCGTTCGTGCCGTTTTATCGTTAGCTATCCGGGCCTTAGGTGTCCTACCTCAAGCCCGTTTCAATGGCTCGCTATGATACGCTAACGACGCTGTGGGAGATAAGGCAATGCTCCCCGGCTTCCCAGTCCGAGAAGAATGTCGCTATCCGACGACCAGGTGCGGCGCCTCGCCCGGCTCGCTCGCATCGCCATCCGCGCCGAGGAGTTCGAGCCGGTGCTCGACCGGCTGAACCGGGTGCTCGGCCTGGTGGACGAGATGCGCCAGGTCGACACTGCCGGCATGGAGCCCATGGCGCACCCCCTGGACGCGACCCAGCGTCTTCGCCCGGACATCATCATCGAATCGGATCGGCGCGAGTTGTACCAGTCGGTCGCCCCGGCGGTGGAAGGGGGCCTTTACCTCGTCCCCAAGGTTATAGAGTGAAAGCCGAGTAGGCGTAGTGCTTAATTCGAGCCTCACCGAGCTCTCCGCCTTCTTGGCGGCGAGGAATATTTCCTCAGTCGAGTTGACTGGCCTCTTCCTCGACCGCATCGCGAAGCTCAATGGCGACTTGAATGCCTTCATCTGGCCAGAGAAAACGCGCGATGTCGCGCTCGCTCAGGCCCGTGCCGCCGATGACCGCCGCGCCACCGGAGATGCCGGGCCGCTCACCGGCATCCCAATCGCGTTCAAGGACATTTATTGCACCAAGGGCGTCCATACGACCTGCGGCTCGAGGATGCTGGAGAATTTCGTGAGCCCATACGACGCGCACGTGGTTGAGCAGTTCGGCCGCGCCGGGACGGTGCTGCTGGGCAAGTGCAACATGGACCAGTTCGCCATGGGCTCGTCGAACGAAAGCTCCTATTTCGGCCCGGTACGCAATCCATGGGCGAGAAGCCGCGTACCGGGCGGCTCTTCCGGAGGCTCGGCGGTGGCCGTCGCAGCGCGCATGGCGCCCGCGGCGACCGGGACCGATACCGGCGGCTCGACCCGTCAGCCTGCGGCGTTCAGCGGCATCTGCGGCTTGCGGCCGACCTATGGGCTGGTCTCGCGCTACGGTCTGGTGGCATTCGCCTCGTCCCTCGACCAGGCCGGACCCCTCGCGCGCAGCGCGGCGGATCTCGCCTTGCTCCTCAACGTGATGGCCGGCTTCGACGCTCGGGACTCGACCAGTGTCGATCGGCCGAAGGAAGATTACACAAGGGCATTGGACGCGGACCTGAACGGCCTGCGTATCGGCATCCCGCGCGAGTATTTCGCCGAAGGCCTCGAGCCGGGCGTGCGCGTGGCCGTCGAGCAAGCCGTCTCGTGGTTCATCTCCCAGGGAGGGGTTCGTGTCGAGCTGCAATTGCCGCTAACGCGGCTGGCCGTGCCGGCGTACTACGTCATCGCGCCGGCCGAAGCGTCGTCTAACCTGTCTCGCTTCGACGGCGTGCGCTATGGCCACCGAGCGCACGAGCACGCGGATCTGGCCGATATGTATTGCCGCACGCGCGCCGAAGGCTTCGGCGACGAAGTGAAGCGCCGCATCCTGGTGGGCACGTACGTGCTGTCGCACGGCTATTACGACGCCTACTACTTGCAGGCGCAGAAGGTGCGCCGTCTCATCGTGCAGGACCTTTCTAGAGCGTTTGAGCGCTGCGACGTGATCCTTGGTCCAACAGCGCCGACCACGGCATTCGAAATTGGCGCGCAGGCAGAGGACCCGGTGCAGATGTACCTCGGCGATATCTTCACCATTCCGGCACCGCTCGCAGGGCTTCCAGCGGTGTCGATCCCCTGCGGCTTCGATGCCGCCGGGCTGCCGGTCGGCCTGCAGCTCATGGGACGGCATTTTTCCGAAGGGCTCTTGCTCCGCGCCGCGCACCGTTACCAGCAGGCGACCGACTGGCATTTGCGCGTGCCGACGGAGACGCCGTTGTGAGGCTCATCTTGGGGCTCGCCTTGCTCTGCGTTTCGTGGGCTGCCGTTCCCCAGAACAAGGCCGAAAGACACGAGCTCATCGGCAAAGTCGGCACCAGGACCGCGCTCCTCACCCTTCACGCGGGGCGGCGCGCCGACGGCTCGTGGCAGGTGGCCGGCGAGTACGTGGTGCTCGCCACGCTGGCGCGGCGCTTCGTCGAGGGCGAAAGCAGCCCGGAGCTTGGTGTCACGGTCCTGAAGGAAGGCACCACGCCCATCCTCTTCGGCCGACCGCCGATCGCCGAGCTGCGCGGTACCTGGCGCGACGGCGTTTTCAAGGGCACACGCCATGGGCCCGGCGGACAGAAGCGCGAGCAATTCGAGTTCAGCGAAGAGTTTCCCGCGATGGACAGCTACAGCACCGACGTGCGCTGCGAGGCGAAAGAGGGCCGCTATCACGCCCAGCTCTCACTTTCGGTGGAACGAGGGAAGCTGAAGAGCCTCGACTGGCACGCGGTCGAGCCCGGCGGGCAAACCTGCAAAGTGGTCGCTTCCGGACAGCAGCCGCTGCGCGGCGGCCTGCGCTTCGTGTCCAACGGTTGTCGCTTGACGCTGCGCGACGCGGGCGAGCTCATCGCGCTGAGCGCCGAGAATTGCGCCGCGCACTGCGGCGCCGAGGCGCATCTCGAGCCGCTGCTCGTCGACCGCCGGGGCAACTGCGAGCTGCTGCGCCTGGGCGCGAGGTGACCGAGTGAGTTGGGAGATCGTTGTCGGCATCGAGACGCACGCGCAGCTTCTCACCCGGAGCAAGATCTTCTCGGGCGCGCCGACCGCGTTCGGTGCGCCGCCTAACGCGCAGGCTTCCGCGGTCGATATCGCACTTCCCGGGGTGCTGCCGGTCCTCAACCGGGTTGCAGTCGAGCACGCGATTCGTTTCGGGCTCGCGGTGAGAGGAACCATCAACCGTCGCTCGATCTTCGAACGCAAGAACTACTTCTACCCAGATCTGCCCAAGGGCTACCAGATCAGCCAGTACCAAGTTCCCATCGTTCAGGGCGGATACATCGAGATTCCGAGGAAGATAAGAATCACCCGCGCCCACCTCGAGGAAGACGCGGGGAAGTCGCTGCACGAGGTGTTCCACGGCATGACCGGCATCGACCTCAACCGCGCCGGGACCCCGCTGCTCGAGATCGTGTCCGAGCCTGACTTGCGCGGCGCGCAGGAAGCCGCCGCGTATGCGCGCGCCCTGCACCGGCTGGTCACCTGGATCGGCATCTGCGATGGCAACATGCAGGAAGGCTCGTTCAGGTGCGACGCCAATGTTTCCGTGCGTCGTCCGAGCGAGAGGCTCGGTACGCGCTGCGAGATCAAGAATCTCAATTCGTTCCGCTTCATGGAGCACGCGATCGAATTCGAGGCGCGGCGCCAGATCAAGATCCTGGAAGCCGGCGGTACGTTGGAGCAGGAAACCCGACTCTACGACCCCGAGTGCGACGAGACGCGCCCGATGCGCACGAAGGAAGAGGCGCACGATTACCGTTACTTCCCGGACCCGGACCTGCTACCCCTGGTCATTGAAGAGAAGATGATCGAGGATCTGCGCCGCTCGCTGCCCGAGTTGCCAGAGGCGAAGCGCGCGCGCTACGTCGAGAAAGGTGTTCCGGCGCAGGCAGCCGATCTGCTCGTCGCCAGTCGCGATCGTGCCGAGTTTTTCGAGCAAAGCATAGCTGCCGCGGATGTAATCGCTTTTCCCTCGCTCTACGAGTCCACGGCGAATGCGATCGTGGGTGACTTGGCCGCATATCTGAATGAGCAAGGTCGACCATTTTCGGATAGTTCGGTAGGGCCCCAGGATGTCGCGCTGATACAGACTAGGGTCGCAGACGGCACGATATCGGGAAAGATCTCGAAGGAACTTCTAAAAGCGAAGATTCAAGGTGAAAGAGGCTCGATCGACGAGCTCATCGACAAGCGCGGCCTACGCCAGATCAGCGACGCCGGAGCGATCGAGAAGCTGGTGGACGAGGTGCTGGCGAAAAATGCCAAGCAGGTCGAGGACTACCGTGCCGGCAAGGAGAAGGCCTTCCACTCGCTCGTCGGACAGGTGATGAAGGCGACCCGGGGCAAGGCGAACCCCGCGCAGGTCAACGAGATTCTGCGGAAAAAGCTGAAAAGCTAGCGCGGCTTGCCGATCGCCTCGCGGTAGCGGCGTCGATCCTCGTCGTAGCGCGCGTTGATCGTGGCCGCCTCTTTCTTCTTCGCGTCGAGCAGACTTTGCTGCGCTTTCAGGTCGATCTCGGCGTTGGTGATTTCTTCCTTCAGGCGCGCGGGCGGCGGTCCCTTGCCGGGCTCATCGAATGCGGCGAGCTCCTTCTGGTGCTGGGACTGGCGCTTCTTGATCTCCGCGATGCGACTCTCCACCTCCTGGACGCTGCGCTGGTGGGTCGCAAGATCGCGCTTGCGCGACTCCTCGATGTCCTTTTCGCTCGTGTAAGTGGCGAGCAGTGCGCGGTTGCGGCGCATCGATTCCTTTTGCGCCGCCTCGAGCTCGCGTTTCTTCTCGGCCGCGGCTTCCTTGGCGAGGCGCGCCTTTTCGTCACCCTCGGGGTCGATGCGCTTCACGACGATTCCCTGTTTGTTGATGAGCTCCAGCGGCTGGCCGAGGCAGCTCTGCGGAATCGTCTGACCGTAGTATTTCTTCCCGTCCTTGCCGGTGCAGCGGTAGGTGTACTGCTCTTTCTGCTGAGCGTGCGCCGCGAGCGAAGCCAGCAGCACGGCTGCGGCGAAAATTGCGGTTATTGGAGTCATCGCCACCCTCCCGAAGCGCGAATGGCGGGCATTCTACCTGCTAGAATCCGCGCCGCCCATGCACTTCGCCGACAAGGCGTTCGTTGCCGAGACCACGGCCAAGATGCTGCTCGAGGTCAAGGCTGTGCTGTTTTTCTCGGACAAGCCGTTCGTTTTCACTTCGGGTTGGGCGAGCCCGGTGTACATCGACTGCCGCAAGCTCATCTTCTATCCGCGCATCCGCAGTCAATTGGTTGACTTCGCGGCCGGCACGCTGGCGCGCGATGTCGGCTTCGAGCAGTTCGACGTGGTCGCGGGAGGCGAGACCGCCGGCATTCCCTACGCGGCGTGGATCGCCGAGCGCCTCGGCCTGCCGATGCAGTACGTGCGCAAAAAGCCGAAAGGCTTCGGCCGCAACGCACAAATCGAGGGCGACGTGCGCGAAGGCGCGCGCACGCTCCTCGTCGAGGATCTCACCACAGACGGCCGCTCGAAGATCAATTTTTGTCAGGCGTTGCGCGCGGCGGGCGCCATCGTGGACCACGTCTTCGTGAATTTCTACTACGACATTTTTCCCGAGTCGAAGAAGATCCTCGCCGACCTGGACGTCCGGCTGCACTACCTCGCCACGTGGTGGGACGTGCTAGAGGTGGTGAAGAAGGGCGGCTACCTCGAGTCGAAACAGGTCGCCGAGGTGGAAGGCTTCCTGCACGCGCCCGCGCAGTGGTCCGCCGCGCACGGCGGGGTTTCCGCCTTTCCCGCTGCGACTTGAGGATCGTCACTCTCAACGTCAACGGAATCCGCTCGGCGGCAAGCAAAGGGTTGTTCCGCTGGCTCGCCGCCCAGCGCGCCGACGTGGTGTGCCTGCAGGAGATGAAGTGCCACGAGATCGACCTCGACGCGAGGCTGCACGGCCTCAAGGTCTACCAGACCTGCCATGCGTTCGCGAAGAAGAAGGGCTACAGCGGCGTCTCGCTCTATAGCCGCAAGACCCCGGACGAGGTGCGCCGCGGTTTCGCGAGCCGCGAGTTCGACGCCGAGGGCCGCTACGTCGAGGCGCGTTTCGGGAAGCTTTGGGTGGTCTCCATGTACATGCCGTCCGGCTCGGCCGGGCCGCACCGGCAGGCGTCGAAATTCCGCTTTCTCAAGCACTTCCTGGTTCATCTGCAGCGGTTGAGACAGCGCAACCAGGAAATCATCCTGTGCGGCGACTGGAACATCGCGCACAAGGAGGTCGACCTCAAGAACTGGCGCTCGAACCAGAAGAATTCGGGCTTTCTGCCCGAGGAGCGAGCGTGGCTCACGCGCGTGTTCGACGAGCTCGGCTTCGTCGACGTGTTCCGCAGGCTGAACGACCGGCCCGACCAGTACACCTGGTGGTCGAGCCGCGGCCAGGCCTGGAAGAAGAACGTGGGCTGGCGCATCGACTACCAGATCGCGACGCCCGGCATCGCGGGGCTCGCGCGCAGGGAATCGATCTACACGGCGAAGCGCTTCTCCGATCATGCGCCGCTCATCATCGACTACGAGCATGAGCTTTAGCAGGCTGCCGGCAGGCCTGCGGCTGTACCTGGAGCCGGTGCCGCTTGCGGCGCTTTTCCTCGGAGTTTCATCGGGCTTCACGTTCGCGATGATCGGCGCGACCCTCAGCACGCGCCTCGCCCAGCACGGCATTACGAGGAGCGCGGTGACGGCCTTCGCGCTCACCTTTCTCGCCTACAACTTTAAATTCCTGTGGGCGCCGATCGTCGACAACGTGCGCCTGCCCCTGATCAGCCGGTTCGGACAGCGGCGCAGCTGGCTATGGCTCGTGGGCGTACTCGTCATGGCAGCGGTCGCTTTTCTCGGCGTCGCCGATCCGCAAGAGGCGCTCTATATGGTGGCGATCGCGGCCATCCTGGTCGGCGTGGCTGGTGCGACCTTCGACATCATCATCGATGCCTACCGCATCGAGCTGCTCGAGCCGCGACAGCTCGGCGCGGGCTCGGGCATGTCGCAATACGGCTGGCGCATCGGCGCGGCCGCCGCCGGCGCGCTGGCGCTCGTTCTCGCTCACCGCCTGGGGTGGGCGGCGGCCTACGTCGCGTGCGCCGCGTTCGCTCTTCCGGCGATGCTGGTTGGCGTCGTCATGGGAGAGCCGGCCCGCCACCGCGAGCCCGCCAGGCCGCACGGCGCGATGGAAGCGCTCGTCGCGTACTTCAGCCCGCTCTTGGAGTTCCTCAGGCGTCAGGGCGCGATCGTAGTGCTCGTCTTCGTGCTCATCCACAAGATCGGCGACACGCTCGCCAATCTCACGCTGCGGCTGCTGTTCCAGGACCTCGGCTTTACCAACGACGAGGTTGCCTTCTACGACGTCGGCATCGGCTTCGGCGCCTTGCTCGTCGGCGTGTTCGTCGGCGGCCTCTTGTACGCGCGGCTGGGAATGAAGGGTTCGGTCCTCGTCAGCCTGATCCTGATGGCGGTATCGAATCTGAGCTTCGCCGCTCTGGCGGCCGCGGGCCACACCAACATCGGCATGGCCGCCGCAGTCGGTTTCGAGAATTTCGCGAGCGGCATCGGCGGGGTCACCGTCGTCGCTTACCTGTCGGCGCTGTGCAACCTGCGCTTCACTGCAACGCAGTACGCTCTGCTATCGGCGCTCGCTAGCATCGCCGGCCGGTTCCTCACCGGCACGAGCGCCGGGGCGCTGATCGATGCCATGGGCTACGTCAATTTCTATCTGGTTACGACCGTGATCGCGCTGCCCGGCGTGGTGCTCTTCTGGTTCATGATCCGCTCCGGGCTCGCCGATCTCTCGATCGGCTCGGCGGGCAAGGAAGGCGCTTCGCCCTACGGGCATTAAGTTGGCGCAGCGAAGTTTGCGCGGTGCCCGTATCCGCGCCGCGCGTATCGCGGCAAGCTTCGGGACACTCGCTGGACGCCAGCGTAGCCGCGCAAGCTCGTCCCAGCTTGTGTCAAGCACGATTGCAGCGACAAGCGGCCGCTGATGACCCAGACCATCAGAGTCACCAACGGATGCATGTGAATCTTCGAGGACCGCCCCGCTCGCAGCTCGCCCAGTGCCACGCTCGCGCCGGAAAACAAGGCGAGCGGCAGATCATTTGGGCTGTCGGCGGGGTTGAGAAACGGGTACACCCGCGTCCCGTCGCGGACGGTGGTGCCGCGGCCCCGGCAGAAGATGCGCTTCACGCAGAGCTTCAGCTTTGCGTGCAGCGGTACACGGCGACGCTGCCGAGAAGATTAGGCAGCATCGTAACGGGCTTGCCGTCGTGAAGCACGAGGCGCTCGCGGATCCGGATGCCGATGCGTCGGCACAGGTCTTCGAAATCCGTAATGGTGCAGTGGTGGACGTTGGGTGTTTCGTACCACTGATAGGGAAGGGTCTCGGAGACCGGCATGCGGCCGAGCGCGATCTGCAGGCGCGCGCTCCAATGGCCGAAGTTCGGGAAGCTGACGATGCCCTCGCGACCCACGCGCAGCATCTCGCGCAGCAGCAACTCGGTGCGGTGGATGGTCTGCAGCGTCTCGGAAAGGATCACGCAATCGAACGAACCATCCGAAAATAGCGAAAGGCCGCTTTCGAGGTCTACCTGCAGAACGTTGACGTCGTTCTCGACGCAAGCAAGCACCGCCTGGTCCTCGATCTCGACGCCGTAGCCGGGCGCCTGGCGCTCCTGCCACAGCGAGCGCAGGAGCGAGCCGTCGCCGCAGCCGAGATCGAGCACCCGCGCGCCCTGCGGCACCCATTGCACGATCGCCTGAAGATCGGATCTCACAGCTCGATATTGGAGAAGTAGTGGCGCAGCGCCGTGTGATAGCGCGAATCCTCGAGCAGGAAGGCGTCGTGCCCGCCCGGCGCGTCGAGCTCGAGGTACGACACGATGCGCCGGTTGTCGAGCAGCGCGCGCACGATGTCGCGCGAGCGCGCCGGCGGGAAGCGCCAGTCGGACTTGAACGAGACCACGAGGAACGCCGCCTTCGCGCGGGCGAGCGCCTTGGTCAGGTCGCCGCCGTAGTCGGCCGCCGGATCGAAGTAGTCGAGCGCCTTGGTGATGCGCAGATACGTGTTGGCGTCGAAATAGCTCGAGAACTTGTCGCCCTGATAGCGCAGGTAGGACTCGATCTCGAAATCGATGTCGAAGTCGAAGCCCGGCGCGCCGCGGCGCAGGAGCCGCCCGAACTTTTCGCTCATCGCTTCGCCCGAGAGGTAGGTGATGTGGCCGATCATGCGCGCGATGCGCAGGCCGCGTGTCGGCACCACGCCTTTCTCGTAGTAATGCCCGCCATGAAAGTCGGGGTCGGTCATGATCGCCTGGCGCGCGACTTCGTTGAACGCGATGTTTTGCGGGGTCAGCTTCGCCGCTGCGGCAATCACGATCGAGTGTCGGATGCGCCCGGGGTAGGAGAGCGTCCACTGAAGCGCCTGCATGGCGCCGAGCGAGCCGCCGATCACGGCGGCGAAGCGCTCTATGCCCAGGCGGTCGGCGAGCCGGGCCTGCGCCTCGACCCAGTCCTCCACCGTAACCACCGGGAAATCCGCGCCCCACGGCTTACCGGTCGCCGGATTGATCGAAGCCGGTCCGGTCGAGCCGAAGCAGCTGCCGATGTAGTTCGACCCGACGACAAAGAAGCGGCTGGTGTCGAGCGGCTTGCCGGGACCGACGAGGTTGTCCCACCAGCCTACGTTCTGAGGGTCGTTCTCGTAGAACCCCGCCACATGGTGGGAGGCGTTGAGCGCGTGGCATACCAGCACTGCGTTCGAGCGCGCCTCGTTCAGCCGGCCGTAGGTCTCGTACGCGATCTCGAAATCGGCCAGCTCCGCGCCGCCGCGCAGCCTGAGCGGCTCGCTGAAGCGGGCGTTCTGCGCCTGGGCGGTGCCGACCGAGGAGGGATCGTGATGAGGTGCGTTCATCTCTTTAGCGGCATTTGTTAGGCACCCGCAAGCTGATCATCAAATCGGCGCGCCGCGAATTATAGCGGAGCTTGTTTGGCCGCTCCCGAGTCGATCAGGGAATGTATTTCGTGATCTGAAAGACCCGCTTCGCGCAACACCTCGCGCGTGTGCTCGCCGAGGCGGGGCGCGTGACGCCGGTACTCGGGCTTCGATTCCGACCACTCGGAAGGCACGGCGAGCGCCCGGATGCGGCCTTCGGACGGATGGTCCACCATGTGCAGATAGTCGATCGCTCTCAAGTGGGGGTCGGCAACGATGTCGTCGAGGGTGTTCATGCGCTGCACTGGGATATCGCCGCGCTCGAGCGCGTGCAGCCAGAATGTGGTGGTGCGGCGCTTCATCTCCTCGGCGATCATGGCGTAGGACTGGCGGTAGTTCTGGCTGCGCGCCTCCTGTGTCGCGTACTCGGGCAGCTCGAGCATCTCCGGCTTACCGATGATGTCGAGAAATGCTTTCCACTGCTTGTTCGTATAGATGAGCGCGCAGACATAGCCGTCGGCGGTCCGGTAGGGGCGGCGATCCGGCGTCAGGATGCGCGCGTAGCCCGGCTCGCCGTACTGCGGGTCGAAGGTGTAGCCGCCGAGATGATCGCCGAGCACGATCTGCAGCAAGTGCTCGAACATCGGCACGTCGATGCGCTGACCTTTGCCGGTCTTCTCGCGGTGGTAGAGGGCCGCGTTGATCGCGCTGGCGACCTGCTGGCCTACGGAGCGATCGGCGACGATCATCGGCGCGTAGCGCGGCTCGGAAGCGCCCTGCTTTTGCAGCAGCCACGGCAGACCGGCCGCGCCCTGGATCAGGTCGTCGTAGGCGGCCTTCGCGGCATAGGGTCCGCGCTGGCTGTAGCCGAAGCAGCCGGCGTAAATGATGCGGGGGTTGACTTTCCTGACCTCGTCGTAGGATAGCTTGAGGCGAGCCATGGCCTGCGGTCGGATGTTGTATACGAGCACGTCCGCGCGCCGCGCGAGGAGGAGGCAAGCCTCGCGCGCCGCTTCTTTCTTGAGATCGAGCACCACTGAGCGCTTGTTGCGGTTCACGTTGAGGTAGATCGAGCCCATGCCCGGGTTGCGGAACGGCCAGGCATAGCGCATCACGTCCCCCTCGGGTGGCTCGACCTTGATCACGTCGGCGCCGAAGTCGCCGAGGATCTGGGTTGCGTACGGACCCATCACGACCGTAGTGAGGTCGAGTACCCGAACGCCGGCGAGCGGACCTGCCACGCGGTTGTTCCCTACTCCGGCTGGATGCCGGCCGCCTTCGCCATCTTGGCCCACTTCTCGATCTCCGAGCGGATGAAACCGCCCAGCTCCTGCGGATTCATGGGCGCCACGTCGGTGCCGAGCGAGTCGAACCGTGCCTTCACCTCCGGCTTGGCAAGCGACTTCACGGTGACGTCGTGCAGCCGGGTCACCACCGGAGCGGGTGTGTCGGCGGGCGCGACGAGCGCGAACCAGGCGATAAGCTCGTAGCCTGGAAGCTCTTCGGCAATCGCCGGCACGTCGGGCGCAAGCGGCGAGCGCTTCCGCGAGGTAACCGCGAGCCCGCGGAGCTTCCCTCCCTTGATCTGCGCGAGCGCGTTGGCGAGGTCGGCGAACGTGAAGTGGATCGAGCCGCCGAGGACGTCGGTGATGGCCTGCGGCAGGCCTTTGTACGGCACGTCGACGAAGTCGATCCCGCCCATGGAGCGCAGCATCGCCTGCGACACTTGCGAGCCCGCCGAGCCGTACCCGGCGGAGAGCTTCCCGGGATTGGCTTTCGCGTGCGCCAGGAATTCCTTGAGATTTTTCGCCGGGAAATCGGGCCGCACCATGATCATGAACGAGATGGTTCCAAGGCGCGCGATCGGCGCGAAGTCCTTCACCGGGTCGTAGTTGAGCTTCTTGAACAGGCTGACGTTGGCCGCCTGCGGGGTGTTGGTAGTGACCATGATCGTGTAGCCGTCGGGTGCGGCGCGCGCCACCTCGGTGGCCGCGATTGAGCCCTGCGCGCCGGGTTTGTTCTCGACCACGAACGGCTGGCCCAGCGCTTCTTGGAACTGCTGGCTCATCACGCGGGCGATCTGGTCGGTCGCGCTACCCGCGGGGAAAGGGACGACCAGCTTCACGGGTCGCGCGGGATAGGTTTGCGCGAGGGCGGACGCGGCGAAAAGCACGATCCCCAGGGCGAAGACTTTTTTCATTGAAACCTTTCTAGGCGTTGAGTTTGGCGAGAAGGTCGCGGGTCTTGACCGGGTCGCTCGCCCGCAGCACGCGCTGCGCGAGCGCCTGCACCTCGGCCAGGTTGGTGCGCAGGATCCGCTCCTTGATCGGCAGAAGCTGCGACGGGTGCATGGAGAAGTTGCGCAGCCCCAGCCCGAGCAGCAGGCGGGTGAGCTGCAGGTCGCCCGCCATCTCGCCGCACACGGCGACCGGTATGCCGCCGCGCGTCGCCGTCTGGATGGTGCCGGCCACGAGCGTCAGCACCGCGGGGTGCAGCGGGTCGTAGAGGTGAGCGACCGAATCGTCGGTGCGGTCGATGGCAAGCGTGTACTGAATGAGATCGTTCGTGCCGATCGAGAGGAAGTCGAGCCTGCGCATGAAGATCGGCAGCGCGAGCGCCGCCGCCGGAATCTCGATCATGCCGCCGATTTGGATCGCCTTGTCGTATGGCTGGTCCCGCTCGTCAAGCTGCGCTTTCGCCTGCGCGATGAGTGTGAGAGTCTGATCGATCTCATGCGCGTGGGCGAGCATCGGCAGCAGCATGCGCACCTTCCCGTAGCGCGAGGCACGCAGGATGGCGCGCAACTGCGTGAGGAAAATCTGCGGCTCGGCGAGGCAGAAGCGGATCGCGCGCAGCCCCATCGCCGGATTGGGCATGGTGTGTTGCTCGCCGCTGCCGTTCAGCGCCTTGTCGGCACCCAGATCCAGCGTGCGCAGAACCACCGGCCGGCCTTTCATCGCCTGCGCAACCTCCCGGTAGGCCTCGAACTGCTCTTCCTCGCCCGGCAGGTCCTTGCGGTTGAGGAACATGAATTCCGTGCGGAAAAGCCCCACGCCCTCGGCGCCCGCTTCGAGCACCTCGGGCATGTCCTGCGGCAGCTCGATATTCGCGAAAAGCTCGATCGGGGTACCGTCCACCGTGGCGGCGGGGGTGGACTTAAGTCGCGCCAGGCGTTTTCTCTCCGCTTTGAGCTCCGCCTGGCGCGCGCGGTACTCGGCGAGAACCAGGGGGTCCGGATTGACGATCAACACACCCTGCGTGCCGTCGACGATCAAGACCTCACCCTCGGCAATGGTGTCGCGCGCGTGGTGCAGGCCCACGATCGCCGGGATGCCGAGCGAGCGCGCCACGATCGCGGTATGCGAGGTAACGCCGCCCACGTCGGTGACGAAGCCGGCGAAGCGATGGCGCTTGAAGAGGATCATGTCGGCGGGGGAGAGATCGTGCGCGACCACGATGAGCTTCTCCTCCTCGGAGATCGCCGGCGGACTGAGCGCCTGGCCGCCCATGAGCGACTTCAGCACGCGCTCGACCGCCTGCTGCACATCCGCCTTGCGCTCGCGCAGGTACGGATCGTCGATCTCCTCGAAGCGATCCACCAGGCGCTCCATTTGCTGCACCAGCGCCCACTCGGCATTGGCGCGCCGCTTGCGGATGAGTTCCCTCGGTGCCTGCGCGAGCGCCGAGTCGTTGAGAATCATGCGGTGCAGGTCGAGGAAGGCCTCGAACTCGGCGGGCGATCCGGGCGGAATGTGGGCTTTCAGCGCGGCGAGCTCCTCCTGCGCCGCGGTCATGGCGTGGTCGAAGCGCGCCACTTCAGCATCGACCGCCTGCTCGGCAACCTCGTAGTGCGCGACCTCGAGCCGGGCGGTGGAGACGAGATGGGCGTAGCCCACGGTAATCCCGCCGGAGACCGGGTAACCGTGAAGAACGAAGTTCATTCCCCCTCGCCGAACTTTTCCGCGATGAGCTTGGTGAGCGCCGCGATTGCCTGATCCGCGTCGGGGCCTTCGGCCTCGATCAGCACCGTGCTGCGCTGGCCCGCGGCGAGCATCATCACGCCCATGATGCTCTTCGCGTTCACGCGCCTGCCGCTGCGTGAGATCCAGATCTCGCATTGGAAGCCCCCGGCGAGGTGCGTGAGCTTGGCCGCGGCGCGTGCGTGCAGCCCGAGCTTGTTGACGATCTCGACGTTCGCGCTAGGCATCGCAGCAGCGGTCGCTGTTCATGTGCACCACCCCTTCCGCGCCCCCGGAAAGGGCACGCTGCACGGCGGCAGAGAGCGATCCGTTGCGGCCCGTAAGCACGCGCAGCAGCATCGGCAGCGAGGCGCCCGACACCCCCTCGATGCGGCCGTCCTCGAGCAGGCGCGAAACTACATTGCCGGGCGTGGCGCCGAAGATGTCGGTCAGCACGAGGACCCCGTCGCCCGCATCGAGGCCTTCAAGCAGCTCGCGCGCACGCAGCACCAGGTCGTCGGGGTCGTCCTGGCGCCAGACGCTGAGCGTGGCTACCTGCTGCGGCGCGGCGCCCAGGATCTGGCTGGCGCTGGTCAGCAGCGCCTCGCCGATGCTTCCGTGGGTGACGATCAGGACGCCGATCATGCGACCTTCTTCTCCAGGGCGTCCAAGAACATGCCTGACACGTCGAAGCCGGTCTGGTCCTGGATCTCCCGGAAGCAGGTAGGGCTGGTGACGTTGACCTCGGTCAGATAGTCGCCGATCACGTCGAGTCCCACCACCAGCAACCCCCTTTTTGCCACGATCGCACCCACCGCCGCGGCGATTTCCTTGTGCCGTTTGCTCAATGGCTGGGCGACGCCGCGCGCGCCCTGCGCGAGATTGCCGCGCGAGTCGCCACTCTTCGGGATGCGCGCGAGGCAATGCGGCACGACTTTCCCGTCGATCAGGATCACGCGCTTGTCGCCCTGCGCGATCTCGGGAATGTAGCGCTGCGCCATTACGCTGCGCGTGCCGCCCAGGCTGATCGTCTCGACGATCACATTGCGATTTGGGTCGTCTGCGCGCACACGAAACACGTTTTCGCCGCCCATGACGTCGAGGCGCTTCACCACGATGTCGCGCTCGGCGTCGATGAATGCCTGGATCCGCTCGGGCTCGCGCGACACCAGCGTCGGGGCGGCAAACCGCGCGAACTCGGCAATCGCGAGCTTCTCGTTGTGGTCGCGGATCGCGTCCGGGGCGTTGAACACGCGCGCGCCCTCCCGCACTGCAGCGGACAGCAGCCACGTGCTTACCACGTACTCGAGATCAAACGGCGGGTCTTTTCGCATCAGCACCGCGTCGAAATCCGCGAGCGCGCGCTTCTCGGTTTCGTGGCCCCGGTACCAGTCCTCGTCGTTGTCGACGAGCGAGATACGCTGGGCGGCCGCGGCAACGCGTCCGTCCAGCCAATGCAGGCTCGGCTGCTCGCACACCCAGACCGCGTGGCCGCGCGCCTGCGCGGCGCGCATCATCGCGACGCTCGTGTCCTTGTACGCCTTGAGCGAATCAAGCGGGTCGATGATGAAGAGGAACTGCAGGGCACACCCGTCTTACTTGGCTTGCCCGACCATGAATTCGACCGCAGCGCGGACCTCCGCGTCGGACAGCGACGGGTTGCCGCCGCGCGGCGGCATCGCGCCCTTGCCCTTGACGACCGACTGCAGGAGCGAATCCATGCCGGTCTGGATGCGCGGCGCCCAAGCCGCCTTGTCCCCGAGGCGCGGCGAGCCCGCAACCGAAACCTGGTGGCACGCGACGCAGACCTTGTCGTATACGGCTTTGCCGTCGGCAGCCCCAGGCTTGCCGGCGGCGGCAACGGCACCGGCCTTCACGGGCGCCGCTGCAGCGGGCTTTGGGGCGACGCCTTCAGGCGGGCCGAATTCGAGACGCGCAACCGGCTGGATGCGGCGCTCGACCGCCTCGGGCGCGAGCGCCTGCGGGTCGGGGCGCGCACCACTCAGCACGAGCTGCACCAGAAGAATGATGCCGATGATTGGCACCAGGAACGCAAGCAAGATCACGACGACCAATTGCTTGGGCGTCTTGATGAATGACTGGTGCGGGTCGTGCGCTTCCACAGTGCGCTGTGTAGTCTTGTAAAGGCATGATTTTAGCTTGAGAGTCTGCTATTCTGCGCCTCCGTTTTTCGCCGCGCCCGTAGCTCAGCGGATCAGAGTATTGGCCTCCGAAGCCAAGGGTCGTGGGTTCGAATCCCGCCGGGCGCGCCATCAAGTTATGGGTGTATTCCGGTTACATGGGTAACGGTTTATACCGGAGACATAGGTAACACTCTCGCCTCGAACGGGTTAACCACCGCCGGTCTCATCATCAAAGAAGCCCAAGTCGTAGGCATGGACCTGACGATCCGAATCCCTTCGTCGATCGCTTTGATGCCGACCGCTGACCGGCAAACACGTGTGAGGGGTTGACCCGTTTGCAGTGTAGGCAGATGCGTCCACAAGCGGGAGCGCTTCGCACATCAGCAGGTTCCATTTGCCCGAGGCAGATCGCGACGCCTATTTTCCGAACAGCGCGGCGAAGAACCGGTCGGCCTCGGCCTTCGCTTCTTTATCCACCTTCGCGTTATAGGCGACCGGCATGTTGAATTTCTGGCCTACCTCGGTCGCCGCCGGATTGGTAAAGGCGTGCACCGCTCCTGGGTAGTTAATAAAGCGATAGTCGGCCCTAGCGGCGTCCATGTCCCGCTTGAACGCCTCGATCTGGTCGGGCTTCACGAGAGGGTCGTCGGCACCGTTTAACACCAGGATTTTCGGCCTCACGGCTTTCGGCGCTGGCGTATTGGCGGCCAAGCCCGCATGGAATGCCGCCACACCTGCCAGGTCCGCACCCGCGCGCGCCATGTTGAGCGCCACCGTGCCGCCGAAGCAGTAGCCTGCCGCCGCGATCTTCGTTGCGTCGACGCTCGGGTGCTTGGCGAGCTCCGCGCGCGCGGCATTGAAGCGCGACTGCATTTCGGCCGGGTTCTTCATGACGCTGCCCGCAAGGGCACCGGCGTCTTTCGGGTTGTCTGCGGTCCTGCCCTCGCCAAACATGTCGGCGATCAGGACGGTGTAACCGTTCTGGGCAAAGCGCCGCGCCTCGTTATGCATGTGCTTGGTGATGCCCCACCACTCGTGCACCAGGATGATCCCCGGCCGCCGGCTCTTTGCCGCCGCGTCATAAACGATAAAGCCTCTCATGGTTGTATCGCCCGTCTTGTAGCTGACGGGCTCTTCTTTTATAGAGGCGGTGCCACTGGGGCCGAATCCCGTGTCTGCGCACGCCGAGAGCATTAGCGTCACTGCAGCGATTGCAAGAACTCGCGTCATTTCTTCCTCCTCCTCCTCCGGTATGGGACAGAAATTATTCCAGCAGTTCGCGCCGCCGGTAGCAGCCGACCACATGGTCGTTCACCATGCCGACCGCCTGCATGAAAGCGTAGCAGATGGTCGAGCCGACAAAGCGAAAGCCACGGCGCCTGAGGTCCTTGCTGAGCGCGTCCGATTCGGCGGAGCGCGCCGGAATGTCCTTAAGAGTCCGTCTTGCTGCATGGAGAGGCTTGCCGCCGATGAAGCGCCAGACGTAGCGATCGAAGGAGCCAAACTCCTTCTGCACTTCGAGAAACGCGCGGGCGTTTGCCACGGTGCTTTCGATTTTCAAGCGATTGCGGACGATGCCCGGATCTTTCATCAAGCGTCGGATATCGGACTTGGCAAGACGCGCCACCCGCCTTGGATCGAAACCGGCAAAGGCCCTCCGGTAGTTCTCGCGCTTGCCGAGAATGGTCGACCAACTCAAGCCCGCCTGGGCCCCTTCGAGGATCAGGAACTCGAACAGCACGCGATCGTCGTGCACCGGCACGCCCCATTCCTTGTCGTGGTAGGCGATGTCGAGCTCGGTGGACGGCCAGCTGCAGCGCTTCTTCACTGGGCGATGGCCGGGCGGCGTTTCCACATCTGCGTCGCCTGCTCGAAAGCATGAGCGAGTTGCAGCACGCCGAAGTCGTCGCGATATCGGCCGACAATCTGGATGCCGACCGGGAGCCCGTCGTTGGTGAAGCCCGCCGGCACCGAAATCGCAGGATGCGTGGTGATGGTGATGAAATAGCAGCTCTTCATCCAGTCCAGATAGTTGTGCAGTTTCACCCCGGCGACCTCGCGCGGATATTCCTCGTCGACCGAGAAGGGCGGCAGCTGGTTCGTGGGGCAGACGAAAAAGTCGTACTTCTCGAGGAAAGTGCGCATCCGATGGTAGAGCGCGGTGCGCAGCCCTTCGGCGCGCGCGATGTCCGGCGCAAAGAGCTTGCGGCCCTCCTCGTAATTCCAGATCACCGTGTCCTTGAGCTTATCGCGGTGATTCTTGATCAGTGCGCCGACGCGGTGCTGATAGGTGAGGCCGCGCAACGTCTCGAATGCTTCGGTCGCGCCGGAGAAATCGGGTGACGCTTCCTCCACCACGCAGCCGAGATCACGGAATGTCTTGCGGCGGGGCTCGAGCGCGCGGGTAACTCGATCATCCACGGGTAGACCGCCGAGATCCCGGCTCCACGCGATCCTGACTTTTTTGAAGCTTCTTCCTAAGGGCTTCAAGAAAATAGATCCGGGCTCCGTGATGGACATCGGCGCGCGCTGGTCCGGTCCGGCCATTACCGAGAGAAGAAAAGCGGCGTCCGAAACGGTGCGCGCCATCGGGCCGAGCTCGCTCAGGTTGCTCCACGGGTAGGGATGGGGATACGCGGGCACGCGCCCGGTGGAGGGCCGAAAGCCGATCACGTTGCAGAAGCTGCCCGGGTTCCTGAGCGAGGCCGCGAAGTCGCCGCCGTCGGCGAAAGGCAGCATGCCGCAGGCGACCGCGACCGCGGCGCCACCGGAGGAGCCGCCGCACGTTTTCAATAAGTCGTACGGGTTGCGCGTAGCGCCGAATACCTTATTGAAGGTCTGCGAGCCGGCGCCGAACTCGGGCGTGTTGGTCTTGCCGATGAGGATTGCTCCGGCCGCCTTCAGCCGTTCGGCGAGGATGTGGTCCTCGCCGGGAATGTGGTCCTTGTAGACGAGCGAGCCCCAGGTAGTGCGCACGCCTTTCGTAGCGATCACGTCTTTTATGGCGATCGGCAGGCCGGCAAAAGGTCCGACGAAGTTCTTCTTCCGGTCGAGGATCTTTGCGGCCTGAAGGGCTTGCTCGGGCAGGAAGGTGACGATGGCGTTCACCTTCGGGTTGATGCGCTCGATGTGGGCGATAAACGCGCGGACGACCTCAGTCGCGGACAGCTTGCGCGCGCGCATCTGCCGCGCAAGCGTCCGTGCCGGAGTGAAACAGATTTCCTCTAGCAACCGGAAGTGCAGCGTCCGCTGCCGTCGAACTCCATCGTCCGGCCGCTCAACGGAACGTGGACCGGCATCTTGGCGGCCTTCTGGAACGCCGCGGTGCGGCTGGTTTCCACGAGCTTGCCCTCTACGGTGGCGGGCTCGTTGGCGTGCGAGGCGATAACCGAGGTGGGGCGCACCAGGTCGTTCACAACGTAGGCAGCCTCGGCCGGGCCGGTGGTGAAGGGGAAGCCGCCGATGTTCATCACCACTAGGTTGGCCTTGTAATGGCCGCGCACGACCAGGTCCTGCTCGGCGGTGATGCCGGTGTCGCCGGAGAGGTAGGCGGTGAGACCGTTGGAGAAGCGCAGCACGAAGCCTCCCGGGGGCCCGACGTAGGCGGTAAGCCCGGCAGCGTTGAGCGCCTGCGCCTGTTCCTTCGGCAGGAACGCGGGCGGCACGCCGTTCGCGTGCACCGCGGGAACGCTCGCCACCATCACTTTGCCGACCATGGTTTGCGCGCCGAAGCGCACGAGGCGCACCAGCTTGTTCGGGTCGCCGCCGAGGGATTTCACCTTTGCCTGGAAAAACGTGTGCATCTCTCCGCCGACGATCATTGGCGCCTGCTTGCCCATGGCGATGTTGACGAAGTTGGAGTTCGGCGTGACGTTGACCGAGAAATCCGGCTTCGGGCAGGCGCCGGCGTTCGCCGAGGGCTGGATCAGGTCGCCGAGATGGTCGCCGTGCACGTGGCTAAGCAGCAGCGCGTCGATCCTGCCGAGGCGCTCGTCGTTCGGGCCGCGCACCGTGCGGCCCGGGTCGTAGAGGATGCGGGTTCCGTCCGGATCCTCGAACACCAGAGCCCGGTCGAGCGGGCAGAACTCGCCGGCGTGGCTGCCGAGCGGAGTGATCTTCACTTTCGGGGCCTGCGGGTCCGGCGACAGGCCGGCGCAGCCGGCGAGCGCCAGGCTCGCGGCGGCGATGACGAGCTTCTTCATCGTGTGCTCCTCCTCTGGGCCGCGATGTTACAGCAGCACGATGTCGAATTGCTCCTGGGTGTAGCTCGTTTCGACCTGCACCGAGACCGGCCGGCCGATGAAGTCCTGCAGCATGGCGAGCGAAGCAGACTCGTCCTCGAGCAGCAGATCGATCACGGGCTGGGCCGCGATCACCCTGAACTCGCGGGCGTTGAAGGCACGCGCCTCACGCACGATCTCCCGCAGGATGTCGTAGCACACGGTGTGCACGGTGCGCACCTCGCCGCGGCCGGCGCAGGTCGGGCAGGGCTCGCACAGCACATGCGCAAGCGACTCCCGCGTGCGCTTGCGCGTCATTTCGACCAGGCCGAGCGCGGTGAAGCCGTTCAGGGTGATGCGCGTGCGGTCGCGCGCGAGGGCGCGGCGCAGTTCGTCGAGCACGGCGTTCCGGTGCTCGACGCTGTCCATGTCGATGAAGTCGATGATGATGATGCCGCCAAGGTTGCGCAGCCGCAGTTGCCGCGCGATGGCCTGCGCCGCTTCCAGGTTGGTCTTGAAAACTGTGTCGTCGAAGTTCCGGCTGCCGACGAAGCCGCCGGTGTTCACGTCGATGGTGGTCATCGCCTCGGTCTGGTCGATGATCAGGTAGCCGCCCGACTTGAGCTCGACCCGGCGCGACAGCGCGCGTTCGATCTCGGGCTCGACGTTTTGCAGGTCGAACAGCGGCCGCTCGCCGGTGTAGTGGTCGAGGCGCGCGCGCACTTGCGGCATGTAACGCTCGGCGAACGCGGTGAGCTTCTGGAAGTTCTCGCGCGAGTCGACTACCACGCGTGCGGTGGCGGCCGTCACCATGTCGCGCAGCACGCGCTGTGCGAGCGACAGATCCTGGTAGATGAGCTTCGGCGGCTCGGCGCCGAGCGAGCGCTCGCCGACCGCCTTCCACAGCTCGCGCAGGTAGGCGAGGTCGGCGCGCAGCTCATCTTCCCCGGCGGCCTCGGCCAGCGTGCGAACGATGAACCCGCCTTTCTCGTCCGCGGGCACGAGCTCCTTCAGCCGCTCGCGCAGCGCCGCGCGGCCGCCCTCGTCTTCGATGCGCTGTGAGATGCCGATATGCGGGTCGTGGGGCAGATAGACGAGCAGCCGCCCGGCGATCGATAGCTGAGTCGAGAGGCGAGCGCCCTTCGAGCCGATCGGGTCCTTCACCACCTGCACGAGGACGGGCTCGCCCTCGCTCAGGATCTTCTCGATCGGTCGGTCGCGGCGGTCCCAGATGTCGGCGACGTGGAGGAACGCGGCGCGCTCCAGGCCGATCTCGACGAACGCCGACTGCATCCCGGGCAGCACGCGCGCCACGCGTCCGACGTAGATATTGCCGACCAGCCCGCGGCTCGCCGCGCGCTCGATCAACAGCTCCTGCACCACGCCCGCCGCGGTGATCGCCACCCGCGTCTCCTGCGGCGTGACGTTAATCAGAATCTCTTCCACGCAGCTTGTCGAGCAGCAGGCTGGTTTCGTACAGTGGCAGGCCCATCACTCCAGAATAGCTGCCTCGCAGCTCGACAATGAAGCGCGCGGCGCGTCCCTGGATTGCATAGGCGCCCGCCTTGTCGTCGCTTTCGCCGCTCGCGACGTACTGCGCGACTTCCTCCTCCGACATCTTCTTCAGGAGCACTTCCGAAATGGAAAGCGCGAACTCGAGCTGGTTGTCGTGCTTAAGCGCGACTCCGGTGAGCACCTCATGGCGCTCGCCCGAAAGCACGGCCAGCATCTCGGCCGCCTCGTTGCGGTCCCTCGGCTTGCCGAGGATGCGCCCGCCGAGCGCCACCGTGGTATCGGCGGCGAGCACCGGCGCCTGCGGGAGGTTTCGCTGCAGCATGCGCTTCCAGCCCGCCTCGGCTTTGGCCCGAGCCATGCGCTCGACGTACGCCGCCGGCGCCTCGCCCTCGAGCACCGTCTCGTCGACTTCGGGGCGCTCGCCAAGGCGCTCGCGGAAAAGCAGGAGATGGAAACGCACGCCGATCTGCGATAGCAGCTCGCGCCGCCGCGGACTGCGTGAGGCGAGGTAGATGCCGCGTTCGGGAATCGGAATCATGCGCGATGGTAAGGATGCCCGGAGAGGAGCGTCGCCGCGCGGTAAATTTGCTCGAGGAGCACCACCTGGGCGAGCGCGTGGGGCAGGGTAAGGGAAGACAGGCGCAGGAGCAGCGCTGCGTCCTTTTTCACGTTTTCCTCCAGGCCGTCGGGGCCCCCGATGACGAATGTGGTCTCGGTCTGCAATAGGGTCGCAAACTGCGGTGTTGTCATTTCCCTCCCGTGCTCGTCGAGCGCAACGATGCGCGAATTCCTCGGTAATGCCAGGCGGCCGGGCTTCGCCGTCGAGCGCTTGAGCTCGTAGCCGCGCGGCATGCGTTTAAGGTACTCGGCGCACGCCCGCTCGGCCCAGTCCGGCAGCCTAGCGCTTACGGCGACGACGTGGAGCCTTGGCACGCCGTTTCACCCTGTTGGGCGCAGCTCCTTTTAGCCGCACGGGCTTGCCGCCCCAGATTTCCTCCAGGTTGTAGAAGGTGCGCACCGTGGGATGCATGATATGCACTACCACGTCGCCCAGGTCGACCAGCACCCACTCGCCGCCGGCCTCACCTTCGACGCCGTAGACCTTGGCGCCGAGCTCGCGCACCCGCTCTTGTACCCGGTCGGAGAGTGCTTTCACCTGTCGATTGGAGTCCCCGCTCGCGATCACCACGCGCTCGAACATCGAGGGCAGGCGCGCCGTGTTAAACACCAGAATGTCTCGTCCCTTCACGTCCTGGATCGCCTCGACCACCACGCGCTGCTTCACCCGAATATCCATCAGGCGTACAGGCGCTCCCGCTCGATGTAGCTTGCCACCGCAGGCGGCACCAGCGCCGAGATGTCGCCGCCGCGCGCAACGCGCGCGCGCACGTCGCTCGCAGAGATTTTCATCGGCGGCATCGGAATCAGGGGCGCGTCCCCCTCCAAAGAAACCCCCGGACGTGAGAACACCGCGATTTTCGCGAGCCGCTTAACGTCGCCGGGCCGGTGCCAGGTGTCGAGCTTGGCATACTGGTCCGCGCCCATTAGGAGCCACAGCTCCGTATCGGTGCCGAGCTCCAGGCGCAGCTCCTTCAGCGTATCGAGCGTATAGCCCGAGGCGCCGGGCGCGAGCTCACGCGCGTCTATTTCGTAGCGCGACTCGTGTTCGAGCGCGAGGCGCAGCATCGCCACGCGGTGCTCGCCGCTCGCCATGGCGGGCGTGCGGTAGCGTGGCGAACCGGTGGGCATGAAAACGATCTTCGCGAGCTTCAAGTGGTCGAGCGCGGCTCGCGCCATCGCGAGGTGCGCGTTGTGCACGGGGTCGAAGGTGCCACCCAGAATGCCTGCCTTCAACTCCTCTCCATCAGGTGCGGATCTCGCCGTGGCCGAGGACGATGTACTTCTGGGTGGTCAGGCCCTCGAGGCCGACCGGGCCGCGCGCGTGCAACTTGTCGGTAGAGATGCCGATTTCGGCGCCCAATCCGTACTCGTAACCGTCGGCGAAGCGCGTGGAGGCGTTCCACATGACCGAGCTCGAGTCGACTTGGCGCAGAAACCGCTCGGCTCGCGTGCGGTCGCCGGCGACGATGGCATCGGTATGTTGCGAGCCGTACTTCGAGATGTGCTCGATCGCTTCGTCGAGGCCCTTTACCACGCGGATGGAGACGACGGGTGCAAGCCATTCGGTGTAGTAGTCGTTCTCCGTGGCTTTCCTGCCTTTGACGTACTTCAAGGCGGCGGCGTCGGCGCGCATTTCGACGTTCTTCGATGAAAAAATCTCTCCTATGCGAGGCAGTACGGCCGACGCAATCCCCTCTGCCACGAGCAGCGTTTCCATAGTGTTGCAGGTGCCGTAGCGCTGGGTCTTTGCGTTGTCGGCGATGCGCACCGCCATCTCGGGATCGGCGCTGTCGTCGATGTAGACGTGGCACACGCCGTCGAGATGCTTGATCATAGGGATGCGCGACTCGCGCGCCAGGCGCTCGATCAGCTGCTTGCCGCCGCGAGGCACGATGATGTCGATATGCTCGCGCATGGTGATCAGCGCGCCCACCGCGGCGCGGTCGGTGGTGCCGACAAGCTGCACCGCCGTCTCGGGAAGCCCGGCCGCCTTGAGCCCAGCGCGCACGCACTGCGCGATTGCGCGGTTCGATTCCAGCGCCTCAGAGCCGCCGCGCAAGATGCACGCGTTGCCCGCCTTCACGCAAAGCGCCGCTGCGTCCGCGGTGACGTTCGGACGCGACTCGTAGATGATGGCCACCACGCCGATCGGCACCCGCATCTTCGCCACCTCGAGGCCGCTCGGGCGCTTGACTCGATCGGAAATGGCGCCGACCGGATCCGGCAGCGCTGCCACCTGCTCGACGCCTGCGGCCATCTGTTCGACGAGCGCCGGCGTAAGCGTCAGCCGGTCGACGAACGCCGTGTCGCATCCGGCTTTCTTCGCTTTTCTTGCATCTTCCGCGTTAGCCTGCACGATGCTGGCCGACTCGGAACGAAGGCCGGCGGCCATGGCAGCCAGGGCGGAGTTCTTTGCCTCGGTGCTCGCGCGCGCGAGCGCGCGGGCCGCGGCGCGGGCCGCGCGGCCCATCTCCTCCATCATGGCGTACAGGTCGCCATGGGCATGTTTGTTGCGCTTGAACTGCATGCACACCATTGTAATGGCTAAGCATGCTGTGATCGCCGGTAGAGGGCTTGGCGGGCTTGCGTGGGCTGTCGCGCTCGGCGACGCGGGGCTGCGCGTGATTCTGCTCGAGCGCGAGAAGCGAATCAGGAGGCGTGGAGCTCGAGCCCCAGCTTCGCGAACTCCTCCCACGGCTCGACCGCGTCCACACCCTTGATCGCGCGGTCCACTGCGGCCGCGCGGCGGATCGCCCGCTGGATCGCAGCGGGCGGGTAGCGGCGAGCCTTGTCGAGCACCGCCTGCATGGCTTTGGTCACGCGCTCGCCCGTGGCGAGCGCGAAGAGCGCGCTCGACAGCGTGAAGAGAAGGTAAGTTGGCGCCTCGCCTTCGCCGCGCAGGCCTTCGAGCACCCGAAGGTAGCGCGCGGTATCGCCGGAAACGAGTGCGTCCGCGGCGACATATGTGTCGTAGCGCGCAACGTCGGCGACCGCATCACGCACCGTTTCGAGCGAGAGCTCGCCTTCCGGCGCAAGCAGCGCCAGCTTCTGCACCTCCTGGTGCGCGGCAGGCAGATTGCCTTCGATGCGGTCGGCGAGATACTGCAGCACCTCGCGCGAGGCGCTCTGCTTCTGGCGCGCGAGCCGCTTTTCCAGCCAGCCGGGAAGCGCAGCGCGCGACACCGACTGAATTTCGACGATGATCCCTGCCTGGTTAAGCGCCAGAAACCACGGCGCTTCCCACCACCCGCCGCCTTCGGGGCGTGGCATGGTAACTAGGAGCAGCGCTTCCGGGTTCGGGCGCTCGCACCAGGCGACGATCGCGGTTGAGGCCTGAGGGGCCGGCTTCCCGCTCGCGAGCCTGAGCTCAACCATCTTGCGGCTGCCGAAGAGCGAAAGGCTCGCCCCGGCGTGCGCAAGCTCGCTCCAGTCGAAGGAGCGTCCCGGTTCGTAGACCTCGCGCTCGGTGTAGCCCTGCTTGCGGGCCGCGGCGCGCACCGCGTCGGCAGCCTCGAGCAGGAGGAGCGGCTCGTCACCGAGGACGCCGTAAACCGGGGCAAGGGTCTTCGCAAGATGACCGGCGAGCTGCTCCCCGCGTAGCCTCATTGCGTCGCCGCGGGCTTGGGCGGCTTCGCCGCGGCGAGCCGGCGCATGATCTGCTGCACCATGTCGGCCTGCATGTCGCGGAAAAGGAGCTGCTCCTCCGCTTCCTTCGCCAGGATCTCTGCGTCGTTGTAGGTGACATCGCGCGTGAGCTGCACCACGCTCGGCGGCACGTAATTCGCACCCTTGCCGTCGTGCACGCGGAAGCCTACGCGATAGCGCAGCTGAAACTCTCGCACCCGGCCGGTGCTGGTGAGCGACAGGATCTCCTTCTCCCGCGCCTCCTGCGTGAATTCCAGCACCGCGTCGGCGGTGGCCGGAGTGTCCACGACTTTCGCCCCGGTGCCAGCCTGGATATTGCGCTTGAGATCGAGCCCGATCCCGGTGTTCGCGCCGGGTACGTAGAGCGACCGAAACGGCAGCTCGGCCGTGCCGCGCAGGTGGAACCCGCAGCTAGCGACGGCGAGCGCCAACGCGACGAGGAGGGCCCTAGACGACAAGGTTCACCAACCGTCCGGGCACGACGACGATCTTCTTCACATTCTGCCCGGCGACGAAGCGCTGCACGTTGGGGTTCGCGCGCGCCAGCTCCTCGATCGCCGCGCGGTCGGCAGCCTTAGGCACGCGGATCGACCCGCGCAGCTTGCCGTTCACCTGCACCACCAGCTCGATCTCGTCCTGCTCCAGCGCCGCGGGGTCGGGCTCGGGCCACGGGGCGGTCATCACGTCCTCGCCGAATCCGAGCTCGCGCCACACATGGTGAGCAATGTGCGGGGCGATCGGCGAAAGCAGCCGTAGCAGAATGGAGAGGCCCTCCTCGCTGGTCGCGTTCCACTCGGGCAGCTCTTCGAGTGCGTTGAGGATCTTCATGCAGGCCGAGGCGACGGTGTTGAACTGGTGCCTCTGCATGTCGAAGTTCGCTTGCTTCAGGTCCGCGTGAATACGGAAGCGGATCTTCTTGTCGACGTCCTTGCTCTTGGTCGCCCTGGAGAACCTGTAGGCAAATATCCATACCGACTTCAGGAACCTCGCCGAGCCGGCGACATTCTTGTCGCTCCACTCGAGCGTGTTGGTCGGAGGCGAGGCGAAGATGGTGTAGAAACGCGCGGTGTCTGCGCCATGCTGCTCGATCAGCGCCTGGGGGTCGACGCCGTTGTTCTTCGACTTGGACATCGTGCCGATCCCGTCGTACACGACGGGGACGCCATCCGAAGCGCGCTTCGCCGAAGCGATGTTGCCCTTGGAATCCCTTTGCACTTCGACCTCGGCGGGATTCACCCATTCCCGCCGGCCACTCGCGTCGGTGTAGTAGGACTCGGCGAGCACCATGCCCTGGGTCAGCAGGTTGGTGAAAGGCTCGGGCACCCCTGGCATGAGGCCGGTCTCTTCCTGCATGACGCGCTGGAAGAAGCGCGAGTACAGGAGATGCAGGATAGCGTGCTCGATGCCGCCGATGTACTGGTCGACCGGCATCCAGTAGTTCGCCCGCTCGTCGAGCATCGCCTTGTTCTGGTCCGGACAAGCGAAGCGCGCGAAGTACCACGAAGAGTCGACGAACGTATCCATCGTGTCGGTCTCGCGATTCGCAGGCCGCGAGCACTGCGGACACTTTGTCTGGTAGAACTCAGGCTTCTTGGCGAGTGGATTGCCGGTGCCGTCGGGTACCACGTCTTCGGGGAGTACGACCGGAAGCTCGGCGTCCGGCACCGGTACGTCGCCACAGGCGGCGCAGTGGACGATTGGGATGGGTGTGCCCCAGTACCGCTGGCGCGAAATCCCCCAGTCGCGCAGGCGCCATTGCACCTGCTTCTCGCCAAGGCCCTTTACCCTGAGATCCTCGGCAATGTGATCAACCGCTTCCTGGTAGCCCAGGCCATCGTACGGCCCGGAGTTGATGCACACGCCATACTCGGCGTACTCGGGCTTCCAGGGCGCCGGCACGGTGTCGCCGAGGGGGTGGCGGATGACCGGCTTGATCGGCAGCTTGTGGTTTAGCGCGAACTCGTAGTCCCGCTCGTCGTGCGCCGGTACGCCCATGACCGCGCTTTCGCCGTATCCCATCAGGACGTAGTTGCCGACCCATACCGGGATCTTCTCGTTGGTCAGCGGGTGGGATACAAAGAGGCCCGTCGGCATTCCTCTCTTTTCGATCTGGGCGAGGTCGGCTTCGATGACCGCGCCTTTTCTGCACTCGTCCACGAACCTGCCCAGCTCATGATTTCGTCGAGCCGCGTGCAGGGCGATCGGGTGCTCGGCGGCGACCGCCATGAAGGTCGCGCCCATCAAGGTGTCCGCGCGGGTCGTGAACACCCATAGCACCCGGTCCTGGCTTTCCAGCCGATAGGGAAAGCCGATACGCACGCCTGCCGAGCGCCCGATCCAGTTCTTCTGCATGAGCTTCACCTGCTCCGGCCAGCCGGGCAGCCCGTCGAGCGCGGCGAGCAGCTCCTCGGCATAGGCCGTGATGCGCAGAAAATACATCGGGATTTCGCGCTTTTCCACGAGCGCCCCGGTGCGCCAGCCGCGGCCCTCGATCACCTGCTCGTTGGCGAGGACCGTCTGGTCGACGGGATCCCAATTGACGACGCCGGTCTTCTTGTAGGCGAGCTCCTTGCGGAAAAGCCGTGTGAAGAGCCACTGGTTCCAGCGGTAGTACTCGGGCTTGCAGGTGGCGAGCTCGCGCTTCCAGTCGAGCGCGAAGCCCAAGCTCTGTAGCTGCGACTTCATGTAGGCGATGTTGTCGTACGTCCATCGCGCGGGCGGGACCTTGTTTGCCATGGCGGCGTTCTCGGCCGGCAGGCCGAACGCGTCCCAGCCCATCGGCTGCAGCACGTTGTAGCCGCGCATGCGGTAGTAGCGCGTGAGCACATCGCCGATCGTGTAGTTGCGCACGTGCCCCATGTGCAGCTTCCCCGAGGGGTAGGGGAACATGGAGAGACAGTAGAATTTCGGCCTGGCGCGCTCTTCGGTCGAGCGAAAGGAATCGCGGTTTGCCCAGAAGGCCTGGGCCTCGCGCTCCACGCTTGCCGGTTGGTAAGCCTCTTGCATGTAAGGTTCCGCCGAAGCGGCGGATTATCGCATCCATGAAGAAGGTCCTTCTTCTTGCAGTCCTTGCTTTCGCAGCGGGCGCCCAGGCGCAAACCTGGCCGTCGAAGGCTGTGCGCTTCATCGTACCTTTCCCGCCCGGCGGCTCGACCGACGTTGCCGCGCGCACGGTCGCCGACAAGCTGACCCACGCGCTCGGCGCGCAGGTCTTGGTCGAGAACCGCGCCGGCGGCGGCGGGGCCATCGGCACGGTGGAAGCGGCGCGCGCCGCACCCGACGGCCACACGCTGCTTTTCGCAGCCGATCCGGTCATTACGTTGCACCTTGTCGTGAAGAACATGCAGTTCGACATGCAGCGCGACTTCATCGCGGTGACGCAGGTGACCACGCAGCCGATAGCGGTGGCCGTACATAGCTCGCTGCCGGTGAAGGATGTCCAGGAGCTCATCGCCTACGCCAAAGCGAACCCCGGCAAGCTGTCGTTCGCGCACTCGGGCACCGGCAGCGGCCAGCACATGTCAGGCGAGCTCCTTAAGAAGATGGCCGGGATCGACATGGTGCACGTGCCGTATAAGGGCGGTGGGCCCGCGGTCCAGGATCTCGTCGGCGGCCAGGTGCCAGTCGGTGTGCTGGGCTCGACGCCGCTCATCCCGCACCACAAGGCGGGCCGCATCCGCATCATCGCCTTCACCTCCAAGGAGCGCTTCCCGCCTATGCCCGAGATCCCGACGCTGCACGAGTCGGGCCTCGCAGGCTTCGACACCACGCAGTGGCTCGGCATCCTCGCGCCGAAGGGCACGCCGGCCGACATCGTGGACCGGGTTTACGCAGAGACCCGCAAGGCACTCGAACTCCAGGATGTGAAGGAAAGGCTGGCGCAAGCCGCGCTGCAGCCGGTCGGCAACTCGCCGAAAGAATTTGAGGCGCTGATCCGCGCGGATCTGGAGCGCTGGAGCGCAGTTGCCAAGGAATTGAAGCTCGAGCCTCAGTAAAATGGCGGCTTGTCGCTTCACCTCGAACACCTCAACCCCGAGCAGCTTGCCGCGGTCACCCTGCCGGACGAGCACGCGCTAATCCTCGCCGGCGCGGGCAGCGGCAAGACGCGTGTACTCACTACGCGCATCGCCTGGCTCATCAAAGGCGGGCGTGTCGCGCCGTCGGGAATCCTCGCGGTGACCTTCACCAACAAGGCGGCGCGCGAGATGCTGACGCGCGTCGCCGCCATGATGACGGTCAATCCGCGCGGCATGTGGATCGGTACCTTCCATGGTCTGTGCAACCGCATGCTGCGTGCCCATGCGCGCGAGGCCGGCCTGCCTCAGGCGTTCCAGATCCTCGACTCGCAGGACCAGCTCGCGGCGATCAAACGTCTGCTGAAGGCGATGAACGTCGACGAGGAGCGCTTTCCGGCGCGCGAGGCGCAGTACTTCATCAACGACCGTAAGGAAGAAGGCATGCGGGCACGCGACGTGCCTCCCGCGGACGAGAACGCGCGTCGCTTTACCGAGCTCTACGCCGCCTATGATGAGCAGTGCCAGCGCGAGGGAGTAGTGGATTTTCCCGAGCTGCTGGTCAGGAGTTACGAGTTATTGACTCGGAATGAGATCCTCCGCGAGCACTATGCGCGGCGGTTTCGCCACATTCTGGTCGACGAGTTCCAGGACACGAATCGACTCCAGTACCGGTGGCTCAAACTCTTTCGCTCGCAGGATGCGAAGTTCTTCTGCGTCGGCGATGACGACCAGTCGATTTATACCTTCCGTGGCGCGTACGTCGGCAACATGGCGGATTTCGAGCGCGAGTTCAGGGTCGCGCGCGTCATCCGCCTGGAGCAGAACTACCGCTCACACGGCAACATTCTGGACGCCGCGAACGCCCTCATCGCCAACAACCGCAACCGCCTCGGCAAGAATCTATGGACGTCCGCGGGCAAGGGCGAGCCGGTGCGCGTATTCGAGAGCGAGTCCGATGCCGACGAAGCGCGCTGGATCGTGGAGGAGGTGCTGGCGCTCGCGCGCGAGGGCACCGCGCTTTCGCACATGGCGGTGCTGTACCGTTCGAATGCGCAGTCGCGCGTCGTCGAGCACGCGCTGTTCTCCCAGGGCGTCCCGTATCGGGTCTACGGGGGGCTGCGCTTCTTCGAGCGCGCCGAGATCAAACACGCGCTCGCGTATCTGCGCCTTATCGCCAGCCCGAACGACGACAACGCGTTCCTGCGGGTCGCCAACTTCCCGCCGCGCGGCATCGGCGCGCGCAGCATCGAGCAGCTGCAGGACGCGGCTAAGCAGGCGAACGCTTCGCTGATGAAGGTCGCGGACGGCACGAAAGCGGCGGCTTTCAGGAAGTTGATCGAGGACCTGCGGGCCCAGACGGAAGGATTACCCTTGAAAGAGGTGGTCGAGGCGGTGATTGCGAAGGGCGGCCTCGTCGAGCACTACAGGACCGAGCGCGAGGGCGCCGACCGCATCGAGAACCTGGAGGAGCTCGTGAACGCGGCGGCGGCGTTCACCGAGGAGGAGCGCCTCAGCGAATCGGGGGAAGCGATCGACCCGCTCACCGCGTTTCTTACTCACGCCGCGCTGGAAGCAGGCGAGCACCAGGCGGGCGAGGGCCAGGACGCGCTGCAGATGATGACGGTGCACTCGGCCAAGGGGCTCGAATTCGACGTCGTTTTCATCTCCGGGCTCGAGGAGGGGCTCTTCCCGCACGAGCAGAGCGCGAGCGAGCGAGACGGGCTAGAGGAGGAGCGGCGCCTCGCCTACGTGGCGATCACGCGCGCGCGCCACCGGCTCTATCTCTCGCATGCGCAGACGCGCATGCTGCACGGCCAGACGCGGTACAACATCCCGTCGCGCTTTCTCGAGGAGATTCCGCAGCAGCTGCTCAAATGGCTCACGCCGCGCTTTTCGCGCCAGAAGGCGTTTACGGCGGACTTTTCCAGACAAACCAAAACCCCTTTTCCCCGTTCATCTGTGAGAGACGTTGGCGGCTTCCGCATTGGCCAGAACGTGCTGCACCCGAAATTCGGCAACGGGGTCATCATCGACGCCGAGGGTCAGGGCGCCGAGGCGCGCGTCCAGGTCAACTTCGGCAACCAGGGAGTGAAGTGGCTCGCGCTTGCCGTGGCGAAGCTGCAGGCGGCCTAGCTCGTCACCCCCTGCGCGGCCAGCCGTCGCGCGGGAAAGCGCGCGCTGAAGCGGCTCCCCTTGCTCAGCTCGCTCTCGATCTCGAGAGTGGCATCGTGGCGCGCAAGCGCGTGCTTGGCGATCGCGAGCCCGAGGCCGGTGCCGCCGGTCTCGCGCGAGCGGCTGCGATCGACCCGGTAGAAACGCTCGGTGAGCCGCGGAATGTGCTCGGGCTCGATGCCGATGCCGGTGTCCTCCACGCTGAAGCGCGCGCCATCCGGGCCTTCGCGCCAGGCAAGGGTTACCGTGCCGCCCGGCGGCGTATAGCGGATGGCGTTGCTCACCAGGTTGCCGAAAGCGCTCGCGAGCTCGCTTTCCACGCCCAGCACGTCGCTGGGCGTGTCGATGCTCAATTTGATGATGTGTTTGCCTCCCGAAAGAGCCCCGGCATCGGCCTGCAGCCGCTCGAGCAGCGGCCGCACCGCGACCCGCTTGTCGGTGGTGGCCGGGGGTGCGGCATCGAGTGCAGATAGCGTCAGCAGATCGTCGATGATGCGCTGCATGCGCGCGGCCTGCTCCTGCATCATGCCGAGGTAATCGCGCTGGCGCTGCGCGTCAAGCTTCAGCTCGCGCACCGTCTCGAGGAAGCCGACGAGCACGGTGAGCGGGGTGCGCAGCTCATGGGACACGTTGGCGACGAAATCACGTCGCATGGCATCGACACGCTCGGTCTGCGTGATGTCCCGCGCAAGCAGCAGCTGCTGCGTTTCGCCGACGGGAATCAGCTGCAGCGACAGCGCTGTGCCCGGCCCGCGGGTGATGCGCACCGGCTTGTCCTGCGGCGCGCGCAGATACTCGACGAACTCGGGCTCGCGCACCAGGTTGGCGATGTTCTGGCCGAGGTCGGCACGGCCGTCGAGCATGAGTTGCCGCTCGGCAGTGCGGTTGCACCACTCGATGCGGTTTGCGCCGTCCAGCACCACCACGCCGTCGGGCAGCGCTTGCACCGCGCGGCGCATGCGGGCGAGCGCGTCGACCAGGCCGCGCTCCCGCTTTGCCGCGTCGCGCTCCAGGCGGTGCAGCGCGGCGAGTGCTTCGTCCCAGATGCCCGCGCCTTCGGGCACCTGGCCCGGGAGCGGGTTCGCAAGCCAGCGCTGCAGGCGCGCAAGGTGCCGCGTATGCCAGAAAAGGAGTCCGAGCAGGCCTGCGACGAGCATCCCCCATCCCCACGCGGGGCCGGCGAGCAGGCCGGCCAGAAGACCGGCCGCAACGAACCCTGCGGTCCACAGCACGCTATTCCTGTGAATCGGGCTCAACCGGCGCGGAAGCCGTAGCCCGAGCCGCGCACGGTATCGACGAGGCGGTCGTGCCCGCTCGGCTCAAGCGCCTTGCGCAGGCGGCGGATATGGACGTCGACGGTGCGTTCCTCGATGAACACGTGATCGCCCCAGACATGGTCGAGCAATTGCGCGCGGCTATAGACGCGCTCGGGATGCGTCATCAGGAACTGCAGCAGGCGAAACTCGGAGGGCGAGAGCTCGACGCGCTTCCCCTGCGCGGTGACACGGCGGGTGGCCGGATCGAGCCGGAGTCCTTGCGCCTCCACCGCGTCGCCCGAAAGTTGCGGCGCGCGCCGCCTGAGCACCGCTTTGATGCGCGCGGCGAGCTCCTTCGGGGAAAAGGGCTTGGTGAGGTAGTCATCCGCGCCGGCCTCGAGCCCCGAGATCTTGTCTTGCTCCATGGCGCGCGCGGTGAGCATCAGGATCGGCAACTCGCGCGTGCGCTCGTCGGCGCGCAGACGCCGCGCGAACGCAAGCCCGGACTCTCCCGGCAGCATCCAGTCGAGCACCAGCACGTCGGGCAGCGCGCTACGGATCGCGGCCTCGGCCTCTTCTGCGCTCGCCGCACGCAGCACCTTATGGCCGATGTGCTCGAGGTTCACCGCGACCAGCTCCTGGATCTGCGGCTCGTCCTCGACGACCAGCACCGTGGCGCTCATTACGCGAATCCGGACTTGGGTGCGCCCGTATGCCGCACGTCGGTGCCCTTGACGATGTAGATTACGTACTCGGCCATGTTTTTGGCGTGGTCGCCGATGCGCTCGATCGCCTTGGCGATCCACACGATCTCGAGCGCGGTCGAGATGGTGCGCGGGTCTTCCATCATGTAGGTGATGAGCTGGCGCAGGATCGAGCGGAACTCGTTGTCGATGCCGGCGTCGTCGCGGATCACCTCGGCGGCAGCGTCGGCGTCGAGGCGCGCAAAGCAGTCGAGCGTGCGCCGGAGCATCGAGATCGCCGCCTCGGCGGCGTGGCGCACCTCGACCACCGGCGGGGCCGCAGTGCCGCGCTCGTGGATGTTCTTCGCCATGCGCGCGATCTTCTGCGCCTCATCGCCGATGCGCTCGAGGTCAGTCACCGTCTTCATGATCGCGAAAATCATGCGCAGGTCGCTCGCCGCGGGCTGGCGGCGTACGATGACCTGGCTGCAGTCCTCGTCGAGTGACACCTCCATGGCGTTGACCCGGTGGTCAGCGGCGATCACTTCCTCCGAAAGCGCGACGTTGCCGGTCGTGAGCGAATCGATCGCGCGCCGGATCTGCGACTCCACCAGCCCGCCCATGGCGAGCACGCGCGAGCGGATCGAGCCGAGATCCAGGTCGTACTGCTTCGATGCGTGTTCGGTCATCTCCATGGCTGGGCGCCTAGCCGAACCGGCCGGTGATGTAGTCCTCGGTCTGCTTCATCTTGGGCTTGATGAAGAGCTCGTCGGTCACGCCGAACTCGATCAGGTCGCCGAGGTACATGTAGGCGGTGAAGTCCGACACGCGCGCCGCCTGCTGCATGTTGTGCGTGACGATCAGGATGGTAACGCGCTCCTTGAGGTCGTGCATCAGCTCCTCGATCGAGGCCGTGGCAATCGGGTCGAGCGCCGAAGTCGGCTCGTCGAACAGCAGCAGCTCGGGATCCGTCGCGAGCGCCCGCGCGATGCACAGCCGCTGCTGCTGCCCGCCGGAGAGGTTGTACGCGGGCTCCTGCAGGCGATCCTTCACCTCTTCCCACAGGGCGGCGTCCTGCAGCGCCTGCTCGACCTTTTCCTCGATGCGGCGGCGCGAGCGCTCGCCGCGCACGCGCAGCCCGTAGGCCACGTTCTCGAACACCGACTTCGGGAACGGATTGGGCTTCTGGAACACCATGCCGATCCTCATGCGCACCTCGATCGGATCGACGCCGCGCGCGAGCAGGTTGGTGTTGTCGGGCTGCAGCACGATCTCGCCCTCATAACGGTTGCCGGGATAAAGGTCATGCATGCGGTTGAAGCAGCGCAGGAACGTCGACTTGCCACAGCCCGAGGGCCCGATTAGCGCGGTCACTTTCCTCTCGTGCACCGGCATCGTGATGCTTTTTAGCGCACGGAAATCCCCATAGTAGAAGTTGAGGTTGCGCGCCTCGGCCTTGGTGACGAGCAGATCGCTCATGTGGGTTTCAGGTGCCGACATATTAATTCACCACTTGATGTTGCGCCGCAGCCGATACCGCAGCCAGATCGCCAGCCCGTTCATCGCGAGCGTCATGAAGACCAGCACGAAGCCCGCCGCCGCGGCGTTGGTGAGGAATGCCGCCTCGGGGCGCGAAGTCCAGTTGAACATCTGGATCGGCATCACCGTAAAAGGCGACATCAGCCATTCGAACGACAGGAACGGCGGCTCGGGCTGGACCGGCGAAGGCGGCAGGAAAGCGATGAAGGTGAGCGCGCCGATGGTGATGATCGGCGCCGTCTCGCCGATTGCGCGCGCCATGCCTATGATGACGCCGGTCAGGATGCCGGCCAAGGAATAGGGCAGGATGTGGTAGTGCACCGTCTGCCACTGCGTCGCGCCGACCGCGTACGAGCCCTCGCGGATTGCCTGCGGGATCGAGCGGATCGCCTCGCGCGTAGCGACAATGACCACCGGCAGGATGAGTAGCGCGAGCGTCAGGCCGGCGGAAAGGATGCTCTGGCCGAAGCCGAACTGGTAGACGAAGAGGCCGAGCGCAAGCAGCCCGTACACGATCGAGGGCACGCCGGCGAGGTTGGTGATGTTGATCTCGATCACGTCGGTGACCCAGTTCTTCGACGCGTACTCCTCGAGATACACGCCGGCGGCGACCCCGAGCGGCACTGCGAAGAACGCGGTGACGATCATGACCAGCGTCGAGCCGACCCATGCCGAGAGAATCCCTGCCTGGCCGGGGCGGCGCGAAGGGTAGCTGGTGAAGAAGTCCCACGACAGGCGCCCGAAGCCGTCGAGCGCCATGTCGACGAAGAGCGCGACGAAGGTGAGCACGCCGATCATGAGCGCTACCATGCCGCACAGCGCGAAGAGGGCGTCCCAGCGCTTTCGTTTCCTGATTTGCGCTTTCAGCCTTTCTGCGGGCATGCCTAGTACGCCTCGCGGAAGGTCTTGCGCAGCATGTGGCCGGCGATGTTGCACAGCAGGGTGAAGAGCAGCAGCGTCAGCCCGGCGGCGAAGATCGTCTGGTACCCGATCGAACCGTGCGGCAGGTCCCCGAGCGCCACTTGCACGATGTAGGCAGTGATGGTCGCTGCGGGCTCGAGCGGGTTGAACGTCAGGTTGGGCTGCATCCCGGCCGCGACCGCGAGAATCATCGTCTCGCCCACGGCGCGCGAGATCCCTAGGATATAGGCCGAGGCGATACCGGAGAACGCCGCGGGTACCACCACCTTGACCGCGGTCTGGAAGCGGGTCGCGCCCATCGCGTAAGAGCCCTCGCGCAGGCTCATCGGGACCGCGCGCATCGCGTCCTCAGAGATGGAGCTCACGTACGGGATGATCATGATGCCCATCACGATGCCCGCCGAGAGCAGGTTGAAGCCGGGCAGCTCGGGATAGATGCGCTGTAGGAGCGGCGTCACGAATAGGAGCGCGAAATAGCCGTAGACGATGGTCGGCACGCCGCCCAGCAGCTCGAGGAAGGGCTTCGCCACCTCGCGTACCCGGAATGGAGCGAACTCCGATAGGTAGATGGCAATCACGGTGCCCAGCGGGATCGCGATCACGAGCGCCACCGCCGAGCTCGTCAGCGTGCCGGAGAGCAGCACCATGATGCCGAAATGCGCGTCGTCGAAGAGTGGCGTCCACTGGGTGTCGGTGAGGAACTTGATGATCGGGACCTCGGTGAAGAACACCACCGATTCCTTCACCAGGATGTAGACAATCCCGACGGTGGTGAACACCGAGACGAGCGCGGCCAGGAACAGGACCAGCTCGATCATCCGCTCGCGCACGATGCGGGCGCGGCGTCTCGCGAGGCGCTCGCCCTGCAAGCTGGCTTCCATCAGCGTGGTTTGGCCGGGCACAGCGGACATTAGGAAAAAGTCTGCGCGAATTCTATTAGAAACAAAAACCCGCCCGGGGAGGACTCCGCGGGCGGGTTGCTTGTCGTCAAGAAGCGCTTCTTGCTAGAGCTTCGCTTCGCGCTTCAAGAGCTCTTCGATCGTGACGCCAATTTCCGCCACGCCGCCGAACACCGTGCCCTTCTTGCCCTTGACGACATGCTCCCAGCCAGCTGTGTAGGCCGAGTCCGGCAGCGGCACGTACTTCACTTCCTTCGCCAGCTTGGCGCCGTTCTTCATGTAGTACTCGACGAATTCCTTCACCTCCGGCTTGGCGAGCGATTTGGCGTTGACGTAGATGAAGATCGGGCGCGCGAGGGGGGAATAGGTACCCTTCAGCACCGCCTCCATCGAGGGCTCGACCGGCTGGCCCTTCTCGTTCACGATTGGCACGGCCTTCAGCTTGTCCTTGTTCTCCACATAGTAGGCGTAGCCGAAGTAACCTAGTCCGTTGACGTCGCGCGACACGCCCTGGACCAGGACGTTGTCGTCCTCCGAGGCGGTGAAGTCGCCGCGCGAGGACTTGGACTTGCCAACCACCGCCTCGGTGAAGTAGTCGAAGGTGCCCGAGTCCGCTCCCGGCCCGAAGAGCTTCAGGGGGGCATCAGGCCAGGACGGGTTGACTTGGTTCCAGCGCGTCACCTTGCCCTGGGCGGCGGGCTCCCACATCTTCTTCATCTCCGCGATGGTGAGCTGCTTGATGAAGGTATTCTTGGGGTTGATCACCACTGTGAGCGCGTCGAACGCCACCGGCAGCTCGATATACTCGACGCCCGCCTTGGCGCAGTCGGCCATCTCGGCCTTGAGGATCGGCCGCGACGCGTTCGAGATGTCGGTTTCGGCGCGGCAGAACTTCTTGAAGCCGCCGCCGGTGCCGGAGATGCCGACCGTCACCTTGATCTGCTGCTTCTTCGCCTTTTGAAAGTCCTCGGCAATCGCTTCGGTCACCGGGAAGACCGTGCTCGAGCCGTCGATCTTCACAATCTTCTGTTGTGCAAAAACGGGCGCGGCCGCCAATGCAGTGGCGGCGGCGAAGGGCCAAAGCCTCATGGGATCTCCTGTCGAATTTGGACTACAGGGCGGCAGGTTACGCCGCAGGTATTACCGATTTATGACCGCGGCAAGCCCGTGTTCACGTATAGGAAGACCCCAGGCATCAGCCCACGTAGTTCTCGGCGAGCGTAAGGGCCTTGGCCTTCGAGCTCACTACGTAGTCGAGTTCGGCGAGCTGCAGGCGGTGCTGGAAGGGTGTGTCATCGTGGAAGCGGTGGAGCATGGAGGTCATCCACCAGGAGAAATGCTCGGCTCGCCACACGCGCTTCAGTGCTGTCGCTGAATACGATTTCAGGCCTTCCTCGCTGCCTGTCTTGAAATAGTCGACGAGCGCGCGGGCGAGCACGCGCACGTCGCTCACCGCGAGGTTGAGGCCTTTCGCGCCGGTGGGCGGGACGATGTGGGCGGCGTCGCCGGCGAGGAGGAGCCGGCCATAGCGCATCGGCTCGACTACGGAGCTGCGCATGGCGATGATGCCGCGCTGGAATATGCGGCCTTCGGCGAGCTTCCAGGGTTCGCGCGTCGCGAGGCGCGCGTGCAGCTCCTCCCAGATGCGCGCATCCGGCCAGTTGTTGACATCGTCCTCAGGGTCGCACTGGAAGTACAGGCGCTGGATCTGCGGCGAGCGCGTGCTGACCAGGGCGAAGCCGCGCTCGTGGTGCGCGTAGATGAGCTCGGTGGTCGACGGCGGCGCTTCGACCAGGATGCCGAACCAGCCGAACGGGTAGGTGCGCGCGAATTCGTGCCGGTGCCGCGACGGGATCGAAGGGCGCGATACGCCGTGAAAGCCATCGCAGCCGGCGACGAACTGGGCCGCGATCTCCTCCACCTTTGCCTCGCGGTGATAGCGGACCTTCGGCGACGGGGAATCGAGGTCGTAGAGCGCAGCATCCTTCACGCCGAAGAAGACTTTTCCATCTGCGTCGAGCCGCGCTTTCACGAGGTCCTTGATCACCTCGTGCTGCGCGTAAACCATGATCGAGCGCCCGGTGAGCTCGGTGAGCGCGATGCGGTGGCTCGCGCCCGCGAAGCGAAGCACGATTCCCTCGTGCACGAAGCCCTCGCGCTTCATGCGCTCTCCGACGCCGCTGCTTGCGAGGAGATCCACCGTGCCCTGCTCGAGCACGCCGGCGCGAATGGTGGCCTCGATTTCCTGGCGCGTGCGGGACTCGAGGACGATCGAGTCCACTCCGTCGAGGTGGAGCAGGTGTGAAAGCAGAAGTCCCGCCGGCCCGGCGCCGACGATCGCTACGGGTGTTTTCATGCCAGGCTCGCCACCGCAAGGTAGCGCGCCAGGCGGCCGAGCGCATCGGCGAAGCTCATGGCGAACAAAGTCGCGAGTGGCTCCATGCTAAATTCCAGCGGCTTTGACCAAGGGCTATCTCGAGCGGATCCTGAAGGCGCGGGTCTACGACGTGGCGAGCGAATCGCCGCTCGAGACGGCGCCAGCGCTTTCTAAGCGCCTCGGCAACCGGCTCCTCCTCAAGCGCGAAGACCTGCAGCCGGTATTCTCGTTCAAGCTGCGCGGCGCGTACAACAAGATGGCCGGATTGCCGCGCCAGCGCCTCGCGCGCGGGGTAATCGCGGCGAGTGCCGGCAACCATGCGCAAGGCGTCGCGCTCGCGGCGCAGCGCCTGGGCTGCCGCGCGGTGGTCGTGATGCCGGTCACCACGCCCCGCATTAAGGTGGACGCCGTGGCCGCGCGCGGCGCGCAGGTCGTGCTGCACGGCGATACATATTCGGACGCCTATGGCAAAGCGATGCGGCTCAAACGCAGGCGCGGCCTTGCCTTCGTCCATCCCTACGACGACCCCGCGGTGATCGCGGGCCAAGGAACGATCGGTATGGAGATTCTACGCCAGCATCCCCGGCCGATCGACGCCATCTTCGTCCCTGTCGGCGGCGGAGGGCTAATCTCCGGCATCGCCGCCTACGTCAAGACGATCAATCCGAAGATCAGAATCGTGGGCGTGGAGCCGCTCGACGCGGCCGCCATGGCCCGCTCGCTGAAAGAGGGAAGGCGCGTGAAGCTCGACCACGTCGGGCTTTTCGCCGACGGTGTCGCGGTCAAGGAAGTCGGGCGCGAAACGTTTCGTCTCTGCAAGGCGCTGGTGGACGAAATGGTGCTCGCCGACACCGACGAGATGTGCGCGGCGATCAAGGATGTGTTCGAAGACACGCGCGTCGTGCTCGAGCCGGCGGGCGCGCTTGCCATCGCCGGCGCGAAAGCGTGGGTTGAGCGGCGCGGAGCACGAGGCCAGACGCTCGTCGCCATCGCTTCGGGCGCCAACACCAACTTCGATCGTCTGCGCTTCATCGCAGAAGAAGCCGAGCTCGGCGAGCACCGCGAAGCGATCCTCGCGGTCACCATCCCCGAGCGCCCCGGCAGCTTCCGCAAGTTTTGCTCGCTGCTCGGCGCGCGCAACGTGACCGAGTTCAACTACCGCATCGCGGACTCGCAAGACGCGCATATCTTCGTCGGCATCGAGGTGCAGGGCCGAAACGAGACGGCGCGCATTGTGCGCAACCTGCGCCGCCACGGCCTTACTACCCTCGACCTTTCCGATAACGAGATGGCAAAGCTGCACACGCGCCACATGGTCGGCGGCCGGGCACCGTTTGCCAAGAACGAGCTGCTCTACCGCTTTGAGTTTCCCGAGCGTCCGGGAGCGCTTATGCGCTTCCTCGAAGCGATGCGCGGCGGCTGGAACATCAGCCTTTTCCACTACCGCAACCAGGGCGCGGACTATGGGCGGGTGCTGGTTGGCATCCAGGTTCCACGGCAGGAAATGCCCGAATTCCGCAGCTTCCTGAGGAAGCTCGGCTACCCGTACGCGGACGAGACGCGCAACCCTGCGTACAAGCTTTTCCTGCTCTAGCCATGGCCGGGCGTGCGCCGTTCCTGCCGAAGAAGATTAGCCGCTACATCGCCGAGCACGCAGTGCGCGAGCCCGAAATCCTGCGCGAGCTGCGCGCGGCGACTTCATCGCTCCCGAACGCTGGCATGCAGATCGGCGCCGACCAGGGGCAGTTCATGGCGCTGCTCGTGCAGGCGATGGGCGCGCGCAACTGCCTCGAGATCGGCACGTTTACCGGTTACAGCGCGCTCGCCGTGGCGCTTGCGATGCCCGAGAACGGCCGCATCGTGTGCTGTGATATCAGCGAGGAATGGACGGCAATCGGCCGGCCTTTTTGGGAGAAGGCCGGCGTGGACAGAAAAATCGACCTCAGGATCGGCCCTGCCCTGCGGACGCTCGATGAGCTGAAAAAGGAAACGCAAAGCTTCGACTTCGTCTTCATCGACGCGGACAAGACCAACTACGCGAACTACTACGAGGCTTGCCTGCCCATGCTGCGCCCGGGCGGAATCCTGGCAGTCGACAACACGCTTTGGTCGGGATGGGTGGCCGATCGCGGCCACCATGACGACGATACGGTCGCGCTGCGCAAGTTCAACGACAAGTTGCACACCGACGATCGGGTCGAGATCGCGCTTCTCCCGCTCGGCGACGGCGTCACCCTCGCGCTGAAGAAATAGTTCCTATTTCTTTCCGGCGAACCAATCTTCGTCGGCAAAGCACACCGGCGAAGCGAGCGTCCCGGAACCCTGATCGGGCTCTCCGAGAAAGACAAGCCCTTCCGGATCGCGCCGGTACACGCCGCGCTCCGTGACTACATAGTCCATCGGGACGTCCCAGGCCTGCGGACAAATGGTGTCGAGCTTCGCCATTTCGTAGGAGATTCCAATAGTGAGCGGTTTCTTCGCCAGAGCAGCGAGCGTGCGGTCGAAAAATCCGCCGCCGTAGCCGAGCCGGTAACCCTGCACGTCCCACCCGTTCATCGGCAGGAGCACCGCGTCGGGGGTCAATTGTTGTGAATTCGCGGGATAGGGGATGTCGAGCGGCCCCTTGGCGAGCACGATGCCGGGATGCCATTCGCGGAATATAAGTGGAGTTTTTGGCGCCACGACGACCGGCAGGGCGGTCAACGCCCCCCGCGTTCGCAGCGTTCTGGCAAGATGGCGGGCGTCGTATTCGCCCCTGATCGGCCAGCAGAAGGCGAGGCGGCAACGGGCAAGGCCGGGAAACGAGCGTTCCAGGTAGCCGTCGATCCGGCGGCGCCAGGAGTCGAGCGTCCCGGGAAAAAGTGCAGCGCGCGCGGCGATGAGCCGCTCGCGCTGCGCGCGGCGCCAGGCTCTTAGGGCGACAGGATCCATGGGGGGAAGATTAGTTTTATGATTTCCAAGGTTTTCCGCAACCTCGTGGCAGCCCTTTGCTGCGTGCTGGCGCAGGCGGCGGTCGCGAAAAATACGAAGGACTCGGCTGACGAGTCGGTGCTAGCCGCTTACGACGCTTACCGCGCCGGCGACCCGATCAAGTTTGCCCGCAGCACGAAGAATCTCCAACATCACGTGCTCGAGCCGTGGCTCGATTACTGGCGGCTGTCGATGCGGCTCGAAGACGTACCCCACCGCGAGGTGCGCGAATTCCTCGCCACCCACGCCAACCTGTATGTCGCCGAGCGCTTGCGCGCCGAGTGGCTGCGGACACTCGGAAAGCGCAACGAGTGGCCGGAGTTCGAGCGCCAGGCCGCGCGCTACAACCGCGAAGATCTCGAAGTGAGCTGCTATCGCTGGATCTCGCGCCTCGAGCAAGGCGACGACTCGGCGCTCGATGAGGCCACGGCGATGTGGCTGGAGCCCGTCGAGCTGCCCGAGGGCTGCCAGCGGCTGAGCACGGTGCTTTCGGCACGCGGCCGGCTCTCGGTCACCGACGTCTGGCATCGTGTGCGCGTGCTCTTCGGGCACGGCCAGACCAGCGCGGCGAAGACCGCCCTCGCCCTGCTGCCGAAGAACGAAGCCCCCGACGAGCGTATGCTCGCCGAGGCCGCACGCCATCCGAAGCGCTTCATCGAGCGCCTGCCCAAGCCGCTCGGCTCGCGGGCCGAGCACGAGGTGGCGGTGCTCGGGGCGATGCGCTACGCGCGCAACGACCCGGCCGCGGCGGCGGCAGCGCTCGAAGGAGCGCTTGCCGAGCGGCTGTCCGACACGCAGCTCAAATACCTGTGGGGCGTGGTCGGCTACGAGGGCGCGCGCGAGCACCACAACGATGCGCTCAAGTGGTTCGGGCGCGCCGGCGATACGCCGCTTGCCGACTGGCAGCTGGCGTGGAAGGTGCGCGCGGCGCTGCGCGACGGCGAGTGGAAAGTGGTGCGCGATTCGATCGACCGCATGTCGTTCGGCGCGGCGCACCAGCCGGCCTGGATCTACTGGTACGGGCGCGCGCTCGCGGCCCAGGGCGAGGAGATGGGTAGCCGCGCGTACTTCCTGCGCATCGCGGGCCAGACCGACTTCTACGGCTTGCTCGCGGCCGAGGAGCTCGGCTATGTGCTCGCGCTGCCCGACATCACCCATGTACCGACCGAAGTGGAAGTGGCTACGGCCGCGGCCGATCCGGGTCTCAAGCGCGCGCTCGAGCTCATTCGCCTCGGCCTGCGCACCGAAGGCGTGCGCGAATGGCTCTTCACCATCCGCTCGTTCGACGACGAGCGCCTGCTCGCGGCAGCAGAGCTGGCGCGCCGCCATGGTGTCTACGACCGCGCGATCCACACCGCCGACCGCACTTCTCGACTGCACAACTTCACCTTGCGCTACCCGATGCCGTACCAGGAAGTGTTCCGCGGCTATGCGGGTGCGCACGGCGTCGACGAGGCCTGGGTGCTCGGCCTGGTGCGGCAGGAAAGCCGCTTCAACACCGAGGCGCGCTCGAGCGCAGGCGCTGCCGGCATCATGCAGGTCATGCCGCGCACGGCGCGCTACGTTGCGGGCAAGATCGGGATGCGCAACTACCGACCAAAGACCGTGACCGAAATCGAGACCAACATCACGCTCGGCACCGGGTATCTCAAGCTGGTAATGGAGCAGCTGGGGCACCCGGTTCTTGCGTCCGCTGCCTACAACGCCGGGCCCTCGCGCGCGCGGCGTTGGCGCCACGAAAAGCCGCTCGAGGGCGCGGTCTACATAGAGTCGATTCCGTTTTCCGAGACGCGCGACTACGTGAGGAAAGTAATGGCGAACGCGGTCTACTACGCCGCGGTTCTCGAGAAGAAGCCGGTCCCGCTCAAGACGCGGCTCGGCGTGATCCAACCTCCGGGGGCTTGGGAGCCGCCGGTGTTCGAGGAAGTACCGGCGCCAGGCACGCCATGACGCCGAAGGGTGTGCTGGTCGTCGGCGGCTCAGGCTTCATCGGCCGGCACCTTGTTGCCTCGCTCGCCGCGGCCGGGCTCGATGTCATCGTGCCTTCGCGCCGCCGCGAGCGCGCGAAGCATCTCATACTGCTGCCGACGGTCGACGTGGTGCAGGCCGACGTCATGGCGCCCGGTGTGCTGGAGCGCTTGTGCTCGGGCAGGCAGGCGGTTTACAACCTCGTCGGTGTCCTGCACAGCCGGCGCGGGCGAGGCGATCAGCGCGGCCCCAACGATTACGGCCCGGATTTCGCGCGCTTCCACGTCGAGCTGCCCCAGGCCATCGTGACTGCGTGCCGCAATACCGGCGTCGGTCGTTTGCTGCACGTCAGTGCCCTTGGCGCCTCGCCGACCGGCCCCTCGGAGTACCTGCGCTCGAAAGGCATCGGCGAGCGGGCGGTGCTCGCCGCTGAAGACCTCGACGTCACGGTCTTTCGCCCGTCGGTGGTGTTCGGGCCCGAGGACGCGTTCTTGAATCGATTCGCGCAGATGGCTCGCTTCCTGCCCGTCATGGCCGTGCCTTGTCCCGAAGCCAGGTTCCAGCCCGTCTACGTCGGCGATGTCGCGCGCGCGCTGCATTTCGCGCTCGAAGAGCCCGAAGCGCGCGGAAAGACCTTCGAGCTGTGCGGACCGCACGTCTACACCCTGAGAGAGCTGGTGGAGTGGGTCTCGGCCGTGAGCGGCCGGCGGCGCATCGTCCTCGGGCTGCCCGACCGACTCTCCTACCTGCAGGCATGGCTGCTCGAGCACTTGCCGGGCAAGCTCATGACGCGCGACAACTACCGCTCGATGCAGGCGCCGAATACCTGCAGCGCGCCGTTCCCGTTCCGCCTGCAGCCCCAAGCGCTCGAAGCCGTGGCGCCGGGCTACCTTGCCCCCGGCACCGCGGCGATGCGGCCGCGCGAGCGCTACCCGCAGCTTCGCTGGCGCGCGCGCCGCTAGGCGCCTGCAGATGTCGATCGACGCGCTCCTCGGGGGCCCGGTCCGCATCGTTAACGTCGGGCTCGAAGGCTTCGCCCGCGACCTTGCCACCAATGGGGCAACAGTGGTCCACGTGGAATGGAAACCTCCGCGAGTGGAGGTCGCCGCCCTTCTTAACCAAAGTACCGAGGCAGCCAACAGGGAGGCCGTGCGACGCCTATTAGCAGCGGAGCCAGCGCTCACTGACGTTCGCCGCGCAGGCGAGCTGATCCCCAAGCTCGACGCGAGCCGGCTGATGCTGCACGCCGGGCCGCCTGTCGCCTGGGAGCGCATGTGCGGACCCCTGCGCGGCGCGATTTGCGGTGCGGCGGTGTTCGAGGGCTGGGCGCCTGACTTGGCGGGTGCGGAAAAGCTTGCGGCCTCTGGTGCGATCGAGTTCGCGCCGAACCACCACTTTGGCGCCGTCGGCCCCATGACCGGAATTACCACGCGCAGCATGCCGCTCCTTGTGGTGGAGAACCGCGCCTTCGGAAACTGTGCCGCGTGCACGATCAACGAGGGCCTTGGCAAGGTCATGCGCTTCGGCGGTAACGATGCCGAGGTGCTCAGCCGGCTCCGCTGGCTGCGCGATGAATTCGGTTTACTTCTCGGAACGGCGTTGCGTGCAGCCCCTGTCGAGCTGAATCCCTTGATTGCCCGCGGCCTCGCCATGGGGGACGAAATGCATCAGCGCAACGTCGCCTGCACTTCGCTTCTTCTCCGAGCGCTGGCGCCCAGCCTGGCGTCCATAGGCGGTTCTCTGGAGAGAGCGTTTGCCTTCATGGCGGGCAACGATCAGTTCTTTCTCAACGTCGCGATGGCGATGGGCAAGAGCATCCTCGATCCGGCGGGCGGCATCGAGGGCTCGACCATCGTCACCGCGATGGCGCGCAACGGTACCGACTTCGGCATCCGCATCGCCGGGTGCGGGGACGAGTGGTTCACCGCGCCGGTCGAGATGCCGCAGGGGCTGTATTTCCCCGGGTTCAGCTCCGCTGACGCCAATCCGGACATGGGCGACTCTGCAATCCTGGAGGCAGTCGGGCTGGGCGCGTTCTGCATGGCGGCGGCTCCGGCGGTCGCCGGCTTCGTGGGCGCCGGCGGCTTCGCCGAAGCGCTCGCCACGACTCGCGCGATGGCCGAAATCTCGGCGGCGCGGCACCCACAGTGGCGGATCCCGGCGCTGGAATTCGCCGGCGCGCCGGTAGGGATCGACGCCCGCCGGGTGATCGAAACCGGAACCGCACCCGCCATCAACACCGGCATCGCGCACCGACGCGCCGGGGTGGGCCAGGTCGGTGCGGGCGTGGCGCGCGCACCGCTCGCATGCTTCGAGAAGGCGCTCGTTGCCCTCGCCCGTCTTTAACCGCGTCGAGCGCGCTCGCTATCTCGACTCGGTCGCGCTGATGCGTCTGTCGCGAAGCCTGTCTGCGTTTCCCGGCGTCGAGGCGGCGGCGCTCATGATCGGCACTCCGGCGAACAAGGCGCTGTTGCGCGAAGCAGGGCTGCTCGCCACCGAGGGCGAGGAGGCGGGGCCGAACGACCTTGTGATCGCGGTGCGCGCTTCCGAGGAGCGCGCGCGGCACGGCGCTGTGGCATCCGCTCTGCAATTTCTCGAAAAGAAAGACGACTCATCTCCGCGAACAGGACCAAAGGCTAAGACGCTTGCCGGCGCGCTTGAGCTTTTGCCTGAGGCGAACCTCGCGCTTATCTCGGTGCCGGGCGATTTCGCCGCGCACGAGGCGAGGAAGGCGCTCGACGCCGGGCTGAGCGCGCTCGTGTTCTCTTCGGGCGTGCCGCTGGAGGAGGAGCGCGCGCTCAAGCGCTTGGCGAACGAAAAAGGACTGCTCCTGATGGGGCCGGATTGCGGCACCGCGCTCCTCGCAGGAGTGCCGCTCGCTTTCGCCAACGCGGTACCCCGCGGCGACATTGGCATCGTGTCCGCTTCGGGCACGGGCCTGCAGGAGGTATCCTGCCTGGTCTCGCGGCTCGGCGCAGGCGTCTCGCACGGTATCGGCGTCGGCGGCCGCGACCTGGACGAGCGCGTCGGCGCGCTCGGCACTTTGGCAGCGATCGATGCCCTCGAGCGCGATGCAGGCACGAGGGTGATCGTTCTGCTCTCCAAGCCGCCTGCGCCACGCGCGGCCGAAGCGGTGCTCGAGCGCCTCGCGCGCTGCGCGAAGCGATCGGTCGTGTGCTTCCTGGGCCTGGAGAAGCCCGGGCTGGCCCGCACGCTGCACGAAGCGGCCGAAATGGCGACCGGAAAAAAAATCGAATGTGCAGAAAAAGAAATCCGGCGTGTGCTCGGCCGGGTAGAAGCCTTGTACTGCGGGGGTACGCTGTGCAGCGAGGCCGAGCTCATCTTCCGCCGCCGCGGCCTCCATGGCTATCGCGTTGTCGACCTGGGCGACGATCGGTACACGCGCGCCCGGCCCCACCCGATGATCGACCCGGAGCTGCGCAACGAGCACGTCGCGCGCGCGCTCGCAGACCCCGAAGTCGGCGTTCTGCTTGTGGACATCGTGCTCGGCTACGGCGCCCATCCCGATCCGGCCGGCATGTTGCTGAAAGAGAATCTTTCTTCCAAGGCCGTGGTGGCTTCGGTGGTCGGGACCGATCGCGACCCGCAGGTGCGTTCGCATCAGGTGGAGCGGCTGAACGCGGCGGGTGTGCTCGTCGCGCCCTCGAATGCGCTCGCCGCCGAGTGGGCTGCCTCGCTCAGCGGCTATTGAGCGGTCCTTGCCACCGCAACGATGCCCGCGAGCGCATCCCAACCGGACGTATGGCCAACGGCATCGAGCCGGGCAAGGCTCGGATTCAGGTCGGGAACCTCCCAAGCGGAAAGATTTTCGAGCACCTGGTGCAGCGCTTCATGCACCTGCCCCGACGCTGCGGCGGCCAAGTGCGCTGCGCTGATCTCGCTGGTCCGTGAGGCGAGGCGCGGCTCGAGCCACCGCCACAGCGAGTCGGCCTGCAAGCCGCGGCCCAGCCAGCGCAGCGCGACCAGCACGCCGCCGAGGTAGTCGTCACCGGAAGGCGTGAGCCCCGGCCCGAGGCCGATGAGCTGCGCAGCTTCGTGGCCCAGCGCATGGCCTGCAAGCCATCGGTCGACCGCTTCCAGCGCGGGCTGCGCGTGCACGCTAAGCGCGTTGTGCACGCCGAGGATGGTGCAGCCGAGACCCTCCTCGGGGACGTGGCCGTCGAGGCACGCGCGCAGCGCGTCAAGGTGCGGGTGCGCCTCGCCGCGAAACGGCGGCGGCTCCCACAGCGCGGCGTTCTCGGCGGCCACTACCGCGGTAGCTCCGATCGCGGGTTCCTTAAAGTCGGCGACCAGCGCGTTCAGGGGTCCGCGTCCGAGGGAGGCATCTCCGATGCATGCGTACTTGTGGTCGAAACGCAGATAGAAGCTGCGACGGAAGACGGCGCACACCTCGCCTTGGCCGGCGGCGAGGGCCTCGCGTGCGGCGCGCCCGACGATCTCAGCGGTAAACCAATAGTGCGGCATCGACGGCAGCGCCGCGCGGCAGCTTCAGGCCTTCGCGAGCGAGAACCGCCTCCAGCGCGCCGAGCGTGACAAGGACGGCATCCGGGCGCGCGTTGTAGCCCATGGTACCAATGCGCCAGATGCGGTCGTGCAGCGGGCCGAACGACGTCCCGATCTCGATATTAAAGTGCGTGAGCAGCGCGCTGCGCACCTTGTCGCCATCGATGCCCTCGGGAATGTGGACGCCGGTGACGTTTGGCATCTTGTGCCGCAGATCACCGAAGAGCTTGAGGCCCATCGCCGAAAGCCCTGACAGCAGCGCCTGCGACGCCAGCGCATGTCGCGCAAAGGCGCTCTGCAGACCTTCTTGCAGCAGGATGCGGGCGCATTCGCGTGCCGCGTACAGCATGCTCGTCGCCTCGGTGTGGTGGTTGAGCTCCCGGTCAGACCAGTAATCCATGATCATCGCCAGGTCGAAATAGTTCGAGCGGATGATCGGGCCCTCGCCTTGCCGCTCGCCGGCCTTGCGCAGGCCCTGCTCCGTATGTCTTCTCTTCAGGATTCGTGCCTCCGCCCTGTCGTTCAACGTCAAGGGAGCGCTACCAGAGGGGCCGCCAAGGCATTTCTGCAGCCCGGCGCTCACCACGTCGAGCTGCCAGTCGTCGATCGGCAAGTCCATCCCGCCGAGCGTCGCGGTCGCGTCCACGTAAAGGAGAGCGTCATGCTGTCTGCAAAGCTTTCCCAGCTGCGCGAGCGGCTGCGCCATCGTGGTCGAAGTATCGCCATGCGACACGGCGACGAGCTTGGGTTTGTGCTTTCTTATCTCGCGCTCCAGAACGTCATCGGGGAAAACCTTGCCCCATTCGGTCTCGATCGGAATGACTTCCGCGCCGCAGCGCCGTGCGATCTCCACCTTGAGGTGGCCGAAGCGGCCGAACACCGGCACGAGCACCTTGTCGCCGGGCTCGATGAGCGAGACCAGCGCCGCCTCGATACCGGACCGGGCGGTGCCGTCGATGAGCAACGTCCACGGGTTCTTCGTCTGGAATACCGCCCGGTAGAGCTCGGACACCTCTTTCATGTACTTCCGGAATTGCGGGTCGAACTGACCAAGAAGCTGCGCGCTCATGGCGCGCAGCACGCGCGGGTCGGCGTTGATCGGCCCCGGTCCCATCAGCAGGCGCGGCGCGGGGTTCAGGTCTTCAGCCATGGGGGTGATGTTTCAACCAGTGGCGGGCGATGTCGATCCTCCGCGCCACCCACGCTTTCTTTGTTCTTACGTATTTCAGGAACCGCTCCAGCGCGGCCACCCTTCCAGGCCTGCCGACCAGCCGGCAGTGCAGCCCCACCGACATCATCCGGCCGCCTTCGGCATAAAGGGTGTCAAAGCAATCGCGCAGGTAATCGAAGAACTGGGTGCCGGAACTAAAACCTTGTGCCGTGGCGAAGCGCATGTCGTTCGCATCCAGCGTGTACGGCACGACGAGCTGCGGCCTGCCGTAGCGGGTGTCGTACCAGGGCAGCTCATCGCTGTAATCGTCGGCGTCGTAGATGAAGCCGCCGTCCTCGACCACCAAGCGCCGCGTATTCGGGCTGGTCCGGCCGGTGTACCAGCCGAGCGGCCGTACGCCCGTCAGCCGACGGTGGATCTCGATCGCGCGCTGCATGTGCTCGCGCTCGAGCTCGAGCGGGACGTACTGGTAGTTGATCCAGCGCCAGCCATGGCTTGCGATCTCGTGACCGGCCTTGAGGAACGCTTCGACCGCGGCCGGGTTGCGCTCCATGGCCATCGCCACGCCGAACACAGTGAGCGGCAGCTCGTAGCGCGCGAAGAGCTCGAGCAGCCGCCATACCCCAACGCGGGAGCCGTACTCGTAGATCGACTCCATGGACATATGGCGTACGCCCTCGAGCGGCTGGGCGCCCACGATCTCGGAGAGGAACGCCTCCGCAGCGTTGTCGCCGTGGAGGATGGAATTCTCGCCGCCTTCCTCGTAGTTGAGCACGAACTGCAGCGCGAGCCGTGCACCTCTGGGCCATTTCGGCCGGGGCGGCTTCGCCCCGTAGCCGACAAGGTCACGCGGGTAGTCGGAAGTGCTCAATGAAATCCAACAGCACTCTGGCGCCGGCGGCGGCGTCAGCTGCGCTGATCGCTTCGAGCGGGCTGTGGCTGATCCCGCCCTTGCAGCGCACGAACAGCATGCAGATTCCGGTGAGGGTTGCGAGCGCCATGCCGTCGTGCCCGGCGCCGGAGGGCAGTCGGCGGACTGGCAAGCCCTGGCGCTCGACCGCACGCTCCATCTGCTCCATGAGGCGCGGCGCGCACGCCGTGGAGCCGAATTCCTGCAAGGTTTCGATTTCGCAGTCCAATTGTCGATTTGCGGCCACGCGCTCGACTTGAGAGCGAATCGCTGCGACCGCATGCTTTCTGAGCGAATCCTGCGGCGCGCGCACGTCGATCGTGAAGAGCGTTTCGCCGGGAATGACGTTGATCGCGCCGGGCTTCGCCTCGATGCGCCCGACCGTGCCGACGAGCTCGGCATGCCCTTTGACGATACTCTCTGTGGCAAGGACGCATTCCGCAGCGCCGGCGAGCGCATCGCGCCGCAGGCGCATCGGCACCGTGCCCGCGTGCCCCGCCGCACCACGCAGCGTCGCGCGCAGGCGCGAAAAGCCGTTGATCGCGATGACGACGCCGACCGGCAGGCCCTCGGCCTCGAGCACCGGCCCCTGCTCTATGTGCAGCTCAGCGTACGCGAGCACCTCGCCCTTCTTGCGCGCGACTTCCGGTATGCGCGCCGGATCGAGCCCGAATTCGCGTAGCGCGTCCCGCATTGCTTTTCCGCTCTGATCTTTTGCCTCGAGCGCCCTTTCATCGAAAATCCCTGCTAGCGCCCGGCTGCCGAGCAGAGTCGTGCCGAAGCGCACGCCTTCCTCGTCACCGAAGCCGATGACTTCGATCGCGAACGGCAGTCTCTTATTCTTCTTATTCAGAAAATCAACGCATTCGATCGCGGTGACCACGCCGAGCATGCCGTCGTAGCGCCCGGCGTCGCGCACCGTGTCGAGATGCGAGCCGAGCATGAGGCAGGGAGAGCCGGGGCGCTCGCCTTCGTAGCGTCCGGCGGCGTTGCCGATGTCGTCGAGCCTCGCCTCCATGCCGGCTTCGCGCATCCAGCCGAGCACCTTGTCGCTCGCCGCGCGCGCTTCGGGTGAAAGGAACACTCGGGTGAGTCCCCCGGGAAGCTCTGAATGCCGCGCGAGCGCATCGCAGCGCTCCATGATGCGCGCGGGGTCGAGCATGCGCCGAGTGTACACTAGGGCACGTGGCGCTCGAGGAGGTGAACGCGCTCGGCAGAGAGGAGTTCGTCGCAAGATTCGGCGGCGTGTTCGAGCGCTCGCCGTGGATCGCGGAGCGCGCGTGGTACAAGCGGCCTTTTCGCTCCATCGGCGAGTTGCACCGCGCGATGCTCGACGCGCTGGCCTCCCATGAAGAGAAGCTCGAGCTTGCGTGCGCGCACCCTGAGCTTGCGGGGGCAGAAGCGCTTACGGTTGCTTCGGACAGCGAGCAGGCGCGGCTCGGATTCAATTCGCTTTCGAGGAAGGAGCTCGAAGAGATGAACCGGCTGAACCGTCGCTACCGCGACAAGTTCGGCTTTCCGTGCATCGTCGCGCTCAGGCTTCATGCCGACCGGCGAAGCGTGGTGACCGAGATGAAGCGCCGACTCGCGAATAGCGCCGATACCGAACTGCGCAACGCGCTCGAGCAGATCGGCCACATCACCCGCGGGCGGCTGGAGAAGATCTTCAATGGGTAAGCTCACCACGCACGTGCTCGATACGGCGAACGGCAAGCCCGGCGCCGGGATCGCCATCGATGTGGCGATGCTGCAGGCTGGGAGCTGGAAGACGCTCAAGACCGTGAAGACCAACGTCGATGGACGAACGGATGCCCCGGTTCTCGAAGGCGACAGCTTCCGCGCCGGCGCCTACGAGCTCGTGTTCCATGTCGGCAGCTACTTCAAGGGCCAAGGGTTCCTGGATCTCGTGCCGGTACGCTTCGTGATCATGGACCCGGCCGCGCACTACCATGTGCCGCTGCTTTGCTCACCGTGGGGTTACACAACTTACAGAGGGAGCTAGCCATGATGGCTCGCGCGTTACTGCTCGCCGCGCTTCTCGTCCCCGCAATGCTTCAGGCCCAGAGCTGGCCGGCGAAGCCGGTCCACGTGATCGTCACCTTCCCGCCGGGCGGGTCTTCCGACATCGTGGCGCGGCTCCTTGCTGCGCCGCTGCAATCGGAGCTCGGCCAGCCGATCATCGTCGACAACAGACCTGGCGCTGGCGGCACGATCGGCGCCCTCGAAGCGGCACGCGCCGCGCCCGACGGCTATACGCTGCTGCTCTCGAACAGCGCGCCGATCAGCATCTCGCCCGCGATGCAGGACCAGCCGCGCTACGACCCGGTGAACAGCTTTGCGCATGTGTCGTACATCGGCTCGGTTGCCAACGTTTTCGTTGTGCATCCGTCGGTGCCCGCCAAGTCGCTGCGCGAGCTCGTCATCTGGATCAAGCAGCAGCCCAACCCGGTGAACTACGGTTCCGGCGGTATCGGCTCTATCGGCCACATCGTCGGCGAGACGCTGAAGAAGGAGCAGGGCCTGAAAATGGAGCACGTCGGCTACAAGGGATCCTCGCCGATGCACAACGATCTCCTCGGCGGGACGATTCGCCTTGCCATCGACACGCTGCCGCAGAACGTTCCGTTCATGAAAGACGGCAAGCTACGCGCGCTCGCGGTCACGTCTCCGGCGCGCGCGCCCATGGCGCCCGACGTGCCGAGCGTGCTCGAGCTCGGCCAGAAGAACCTCGTCGCCGAGAACTTCCTCGGCATCTCCGGCCCGGCCCGGCTGCCGGCGCCGGTGATCGAGCGGCTGCACGCGGCGACCAGGAAGGCGCTCGCCAATCCCACCGTTCAGCAGCGCCTGGCTGACCTCGGAGTCCAGGGGCGCGACATGACGCCGCAGGAATTCAGCGCCTTTGTCGCAAACCAGGTGAAGGAGTGGTACCAGCCGGTGAAAAATTCCGGCGCGAAGCTCAACTGAAGTGCCGGGGATCTCGATTCACGTGGTCGACGTCTCACGCGGCGTCGTGGCTTCGGGAATGAAGATCGAGCTCTACGGCCCCGCGCGCAGGCTGATCGTCTCGGGTGTCGCTAACGCGAAAGGGCTTCTGGAAGTCGACGCCACGGTGCCGGCCGGCGCATACGAGGCGGTGTTTCATGTCGGCCCCTGGTACCGCGAGCACCGGGTATCTTTGCCCGAGGTACCGTTTCTCGACGAGGTTCACTACCACTTCGGGATTTCGGACCCAAAGCAGCATTACCACCTGCCGTTCAAGTGCACGCCTTGGGGCTATTCCTGCTTCCGCGGCGGCGCATGAACGCGGCTTAGTTGGAAGCCTATCTTCTCGACTGGCTGACCCTTGTCGCCCGCTGGGCGCACATCGTGGTCGCCATCGCGTGGATCGGCGCGTCCTTCTACTTCATCTGGCTCGACAACCATCTCGAGTCGCGCAAGAGCGAGGAATTTGTTGGAGAGGTTCATGCCATTCACGGCGGCGGCTTCTACCGCGCGCAGAAGTACCGCCTCGCGCCGGCCGAGCTGCCGAAGACGCTGCATTGGTTCAAGTGGGAGGCGTACTGGACGTGGATCACGGGCTTCGCGCTTCTGGTGCTGGTCTATTACCTCAACCCCGAGCTCTACCTCGTCGACCCGGCGGTGATGAAGCTCTCGGCGGGTGCCGCGATCGGCATCGGCCTCGCAAGCCTGGTGGTCGCGCTTGCTGTTTATGAGGGCCTATGCCGCTCGCCGCTGGCGAGGAACGAGTGGGTTTTCTCAATAACCCTTTCTCTCTTTCTTGCAGGAACGGCGTGGGCCCTGACGCAGGTCTTCAGCGGGCGCGGTGCGTTCCTGCACTTCGGCGCGATCCTCGGCACGATCATGGCAGGCAACGTCGCGCACGTGATCATCCCGGGTCAGCGCGAACTGGTGCGCGCGAAGCGGGAAGGGCGCCGTCCCGACGAGCGGTATGCCGTTCGCGGAAAGCAGCGCAGCGTCCACAACACTTACTTCACGCTGCCAGTCATCCTCACCATGATCTCCGGGCACCACGCGATGACCTTCGGCCAATCGTGGAACTGGCTGGTGCTGATCGCGCTCACGCTCGCCGGGGCGCTGGTGCGCCTGTGGTTCGTCGCCCGGCACAAGGGGCAGGCGCCGGCGTGGGCGTTGGGCGTCGCCTTGCTGGCCGTCGCGGTCGTGGTGGTGATGCTCGCGCCGCGGCCGCAAACGGTTTCGCAACCCGTCGATCCAGCCGAAGTGAAGCGGGTCATCGAGCTGCGGTGCGCCAACTGCCATGCCGACACGCCGACTTTCCAGGGCTTCGTGGAGGCGCCGAGAGGCGTCAAGCTCGACAGCGACGAGCGCATCCGCGCGCAAGCTCCGCTCATCCGACAGACGGTGCGTGCGCGTACCATGCCGCCTGGAAATTTGACGGGCCTCACCGAAGAAGAGCGTGCTTTGATAGAACGATGGAATCCCTGATCCAGCTTTCCTGCGCACGGCTCGCGGCCGCGATCCGCGAGCGGCGCACTACTTGTATCGCGGCGATGGAGGCGGTGCTTGAGCGCGCGCACGCGGTCCAGCCGCGCCTCAACTGCTTCCTGCGCATCGACGAGGACAGCGCGCTTGCCGCGGCGCATCTTGCCGACCGGGAGATCGCGCGCGGCTACGTGCGCGGCCCGCTGCACGGCGTGCCGATGGCGCACAAGGACATGTACTATCGCCGCGGCGTGGTCTCGACCTGTGGCTCGAAGATCCTGCGCGATATTCCCGCCAAGGCGACTGCGAGAGTGCTCGAGCATCTCGACGCCGCGGGCGCGATCCAGTTCGGCGTGCTCAACATGGCGGAATTCGCAATGGGTCCCACGGGCCATAACTGGCACTACGGCCATTGCCGCAATCCCTGGGACCCCGAGCGCATCACGGGCGGATCCTCGTCGGGCTCGGGCGCAGCGGTGGCGGCACGCGCCGCGTTCGCGGCTCTCGGCTCCGACACCGGCGGCTCGGTGCGGCTTCCCGCCGCGTTCTGCGGCATCGCGGGCGTGCGCCCGACGCACAGCCGGGTATCGGTGGAGAACATCCTGCCGCTTTGCCCGTCACTCGATACTGTCGGCCCGCTCACCCGCACGGTGGACGACGCTGCGCTAATGCTCGAATCCATTGCCCCGGGGTTCGCGTGCGATCTGGAAAAACCGATTGCCGGATTGCGGATCGGCCGGCCGCGCAACGTGTTCTACGAAGGCTGCGATGCCGAGATTGCGGCGGCGATGGAGAAGTCGCTCGACGTGTTTCGCCGCCTGGGCGCTTCAGTCGTGGACGTGGAGTTGCCGGATTTCGCGAAATTGAGCGCGCTCGCCGGGGTGCTGCACGCCGCGGAAGCGAATCCGTTCCACGATGAATGGTTCCGCACCCGCCCGCACGACTATTCGGCTCAGGTGCGCGAGCGGCTGGAGAGAGGCCGGCCGACGCACGCGCTCGATTATGTGAAGGCGCTGCAGGCACGCGCTCCGGCGATCACGGCGTTCTGCGAGGCGGTGTTCTCGAGGGTGGATCTCGTGCACGGGCCGGTGGTGTCGTTCCAGACGCCGACGATCACCGAGACCGACATCTCGACCGGCGAGACCGCTGCGCAAATGCTAGGGCGCTTCGTGCGCCTTACGCGCCCAATCAGCTACCTCGGCCTGCCTGTGGTTGTCGCCAACGCCGGCTTTACCCGGGCCGGCATGCCGATCGGCATGCAGCTGATCGCCCCGCCGCTCGATGAGGCGACCGCGCTGCGCGCGGGCCACGCCTTTCAGCGGTCCACCGACTGGCACGTGCGCGTTCCGCCTGGATAGGGCGCTCAGAATCCATCGCCTTCAGTGCAGGCCTGATTTGGCATTAGACTTCCCTTGCCATCCAATCGGGGGAACTCTATGCGCCTTGCCGCTCTGCTCGCTGCCGCGCTCTTTTCCGGTGTGGCGCTCGCCCAGAAAGACGTCGCGGTCCGCTTCGCGCTCGACTGGCGTTTCGAAGGGCCGGCGGCGCCGTATTTCGTCGCGATCGACAAGGGCTACTACAAAGCCGAGGGACTCAACGTCTCGATCGATCCGGGGGCGGGTTCGGTCGAGGGCATAAATCGAGTTGCCTCGGGTGCTTATGAAATGGGCTTCGCCGACATCAACTCGCTGGTCAAGTACCGCGACAACCCGCGCAACCTGCCGGTGAAGGCGGTGATGATGGTGTACGACACGCCGGCGTTCTCCATCGTCACGTTGAAGAAGAACGGCATCGCGAAGCCCAAGGACCTGGAGGGCAAGGTGCTCGGCGCTCCGGCGCCCGACGGCGCGTACGCGCAGTGGCCGATCTTCGTGCAGGCGAACAAGATCGACGCCTCCAAGGTGAAGATCGAGAACGTCGGGTTTCCGGTGCGCGAGCCGATGCTCGCGCAGGGCAAGGTGGATGCCATCACCGGGTTTTGGTTCTCCTCCTACATGAACCTGAAGGCTAACGGCGTGAAGGACGAAGACATCGTGGTCCTGCACATGCGCGACCACGGCGTGGACCTCTACGGCAACGTGATCGTCGCCAACCCCGACTTCATGCGCTTCTCGCCGAAGGCGGTGGCGGGGTTCGTAAGAGCGACGATCCGCGGCATCCAGGACACGATCAAGAGCCCGGAGACGGCGATCGACTCGCTCATGAAGAGAAACCCGATCGCCAAGCGCGAAGTGGAGCTCGAGCGGCTGAAGCTCTCGCTTGCGAAGAACTTCATCACCCCCGACGTGCAGAAGAACGGCCTCGGCGCGGTGGACATGAGGCGCCTGGAGCGCTCGATCGATCAGATCGGCCTCACCTTCCAGTACACCAACAGGCCGAAGGCCGCGGACATCTTCACCGCGCAGTATCTGCCGCCGCGGGAGCAGCGCCTGGTGAAGTAGTTTTTGGTCAGCCTGCGCCAAGTCTCGATGGCCTACGGTCGCGGCGCCGCCGCGGTCCGCGCCCTCGAGGAGGTGACCCTGGACATCGCGCACGGCGAGTTCATCGCCGTCGTCGGCCCGTCGGGCTGCGGCAAGAGTTCGCTCATGAAGCTCATCTCGGGCCTGCACGCGCCGGCCTCGGGGAGCCTGACCTTCGAGGGAAAGCCCGTGACCGGGCCGCTCAAGTCGGTGGGCATGGCGTTCCAGAACTCCAATCTCCTGCCCTGGCGCACCGCGCTCGAGAACGTGCTCCTGCCGCTGGAGATCGTGGAGCCCTACCGGTCGAACTTCGACAGGCGAAAGTTTTCCGGGAAAGCGAAAGAGTTGCTGCACTCCGTCGGCCTCGCGGAGTTTACCGAGAAGCATCCGTGGGAGCTCTCCGGCGGAATGCAGCAGCGCACCTCGATCTGCCGCGCGCTGATCCACGAACCGGAGATCCTGCTGCTCGACGAGCCTTTCGCCGCGCTCGACGCGTTCACGCGCGAGGAGCTCTGGTCGGCGCTGCGCGATCTGCAGGCGGCGCGCAAGGTCACCGTCATGCTGGTGACGCACGACCTGCGCGAAGCGGTGTTCCTCGCGGACACGGTGTACGTGATGTCGAGTCGCCCGGGTCGCATCGTGCGCCGCTGCGAGGTGCCGTTTCTGCGGCCGCGTGACCTCGAGCTGACCTACACCCCGGAGTTTCAGGACATCGTGCATGAATTGAGAAGCCTGATCGGCCGTGGATAGCCGCGAGTTCGCGCTCAAGATGCTATCCCCGCTAGCCTTCGTGGTTTTGCTCTTTGTTTCCTGGGAGAGCATCTGTAAAGCGCTCGATGTGCCGCTCACCATCCTGCCCGCGCCCTCGGACGTGTTCGGCGCGCTGTGGCAGTACAGGAAGGCGATCTGGGACAACTCGTTCGTCACCCTCTGGACCACGCTCGCCGGGTTCCTGATCGCCACGGTGTTCGGCCTCGGGCTCGGAATCGCGATCGGCTGGCACCGAGCGCTCTATGCCGGGATCTACCCGGTGCTGATCGGCTTCAACTCGATCCCGAAGGTCGCGGTGGTGCCGGTGCTGATCCTTTGGTTCGGCCTCGGCGAGATCCCGGCGGTGCTTACGGCGTTCCTCATTTCCTTCTTTCCGATCGTGGTCAACGTCGCGACCGGGCTCGCGACTACCGAGCCCGAGCTCGAGGACGTCCTGCGTGCGCTCGGAGCCTCGAAGCTCGACATCATGCGCAAGGTGGGCATCCCGCGCTCGCTGCCTTACTTCTTCGGCTCGCTCAAGGTAGCCATCACGCTCGCCTTTGTCGGCGCGGTGGTGTCCGAAACCGTGGGCGCGAACAAGGGCATCGGCAAGCTGATGCTGGATGCCCAGGCCGGGTTTCAGGTCCCGATCGTGTTCGCGGGCCTGCTGGTGTTGGCGGTGCTCGGCATCCTTCTCTATGCGGCGACCGCGGCGATCGAAGCGCGCTTCACCGGCTGGGCTTTCCGCGGGCAGGCAAACCGCTAGAATCTTGCATGGCGCGTGTACCCTACGAAGACGAGATCATCATCTCGTGGGTCGAGCTGCACCGCGACGCGCGCTACCTGTCCGAAGTGCTCCACCAGAAAGGCCCCTGGAAAGGCATCATCGCCGTAACGCGTGGCGGCCTCGTGCCCGCGGCGCTCGTGGCGCGCGAGCTCGACATCCGCCTGGTCGACACGATTTGCGTCACGAGCTACGACTCGGGCCCGGCAGGTGCGGCCGCGCAGCAACAGGGGAAGGTCCAGGTCCTTAAGGGCGTGAGCGGGGAGGGCGAAGGCTATCTCCTGATCGACGATCTGGTCGATACCGGAAAGACTGCGCAGGTGGTGCGCCAGCTTCTTCCCAGGGCGCATTTTGCCTGCCTCTACGCCAAGCCGGCCGGCCGGCCGGTGGTGGACACCTTCGTCAAGGCGTTCAAGCAGACGAAGTGGATCCACTTCCCGTGGGACATCGAGTACAAGTTCGCCACGCCGATCAAGGACGGCGGACGCGTCGCCCCTGGGCCCGGCTAAAAAAAGAGCCCCGCAAGCGGGGCTCGAGTCACACCAGGGAGGAATTCAGCGCTGATCTGGTGGTCTCAGCTCACCCGTCCTTCTTGTCCTTGTCCTTATCTTTGTCCTTGTCGTCGTCCGCGGGCAGCGGCGCCTGGATGTCGAGCGGCTGCACGCCCGACTGTGCCAGCGGCGCAGCATGGGCGGACAGTGCGATCAGGCCGAACAGCGCGGCGAGTACGGCGGCAAGCGTGGCTTTCATTGGATCTCCTGTGGGTTGGGTACGACCCGAGGATTAAAGCGACCGCTTGTAACCGCAGGATTGCACGCCGCGGCGTTTGACACACTGTGTTACATCACTTGACGCACCGGTCGCCTCGGTGCAGATATAGCGCCGCGATGGAACGGCCGGACCACGTCCTGGTGGTCGACGACGACGCCGAAATCCGCAAGCTGCTGGGCGAGTACCTGCAGAGGAACGGCTTTCGAGTGTCGCTCGCGAACGACGGCAGGGAAATGCGCCGCAGCCTCGAGCAGACGCGGCCGGACATCGTGGTGCTCGATCTCATGCTGCCCGGAGACAGCGGCCTTACGCTATGCCGCGATTTGCGCGCGGGCTCGAGCCTGCCGGTGATCATGCTGACCGCGCGCGCGGAGGAGGTCGACCGCATCGTCGGCCTCGAGATGGGGGCCGACGATTACCTCGCGAAGCCGTTCAGCCCACGCGAGCTCCTCGCGCGCATCAAGACCATCCTGCGGCGCACGCGCGGCCTTCCGCCCGCAAGTGGCGACACGCGGCGCGTACGCTTCGCCGGTTGGACGCTCGACGCCGCCGCGCGGCAGCTGGTCGCGCCCGACGGAGTCGTTGTGGCGCTGAGCGGGGCTGAGTTCAGGCTGCTCACGGTGTTCGTCGAGCATCCAAACCGCGTGCTCGACCGCAATCAGCTGATGGATCTCACCGTCGGGCGCGACGGCACGCCGCTCGACCGCTCGATCGACGTGCAGGTGAGCCGGCTGCGCGTAAGGTTGCGCGACGACGCACGCGAGCCGCGTATCATCAAGACGGTGCGCAACGAGGGCTACGTGCTCGCCGCGACCGTGGAGCGCCTGACCTGATGCTTCTGCCGCGCTCGCTATTCGGGCGCACGCTGCTCGCGCTCGCGGCGGGCCTCGCGCTCGCGCAGCTCGGCAGCGCCGCCATCCACCTCTTCGACCGCGGCAGCTCGGTCTACCGCCTCGCCTCGCTGCAGATCGCCGCGCGTATCGGCCAAGCCGCGCGCATCCTGGACCGGTTGCCGCCCGCCGAGCGTCACAAAGTCGTGGAGGAAATCAGCGGGCGCCACCTGCGCGTCTCGCTTCCCGAGGGTCCGGTCGCGGTAGAGAACGGCTTTTCCGAGCACGACGCGTACGAAAGACAGTTCAGCGAGTCGCTGCAGAAGCAGATCGGCGCTCCGTGGCCGGTGCGTGTCGACATCAACCCGAAGCCAAGGACGCGCGGCTTCGTCGGCGAAGGCCTGGCCGCCGGCCCGTTCGAGTTGTGGATGGCACGCCACTTCTATTTCCTGATGCCCGAGCCGTTCTCCATCGTGGTGCAGGTCGGGCTGCAGGACGGCACCGTAGCGGTGTTCGATGTCAACGTGCCGCAGGAGCCGTTGAGGCGCTTTGAGTCGCTCGCGCCGATCCTCCTGCTGCTGTTGCTCGTGTGTTTCGGCTTGGCGGCCTTTCTCGTTCGCATGACCACGCGCTCGCTGGACCGCCTCGCGCGCGCGGCTGACGCCATCGGCCAGGACCCGGCGAGCGCACCGCTTCGCGAAGCCGGGCCAAGCGAGGTTCGCCGCGTCATCGCCGCCTTCAACCGCATGCAGGAACGGGTTCGCCGCTACCTTGGGGAGCGCGGCCGGCTGCTCGGCGCCATCTCGCACGACCTGAAAACGCCGATTACCCGCCTGCGCCTGCGCGCCGAGATGCTCCCCGACGCGGACGTGCGTACGAGGATGCTGCGCGACCTCGACGAGATGCAGACCATGGTGGGGGAGACGCTGGATTTCTTCTCTAGCGTGGGCAAGGGTACGCAGCGCCAGCCCGTGGACGTCGGCGCCCTGATCGAAAGCGTCTGCGAGGATCGCCACGAAGCCGGCCAGGCTCTCACGGTGCGTGGTGCTCCGCTAGGTCCCTACCGCGCCGATCCGCAGGGCCTGCGCCGCTGCCTCGACAACCTGATCGAGAACGCGATCCGATATGGGGGCTCGGCGGAAATCGAGATCGCCGATTCTGCCCAGCACCTCAGGATCGCTGTCCGTGACCGCGGCCCGGGCATACCGGATCCAGAGCTTGAGCGGGTATTCGAGCCTTTCTACCGGCTCGATGATTCGCGCAATATGGAAAGCGGGGGCACCGGCCTCGGCCTGGGCATCGCGCGCAACATCGCCCGCTGGCACGGCGGCGACGTGACGCTGCGCAACGCCGCCCCCGGACTCGTCGCCGAACTCGCGCTGCCGCGCTAGACTTTGGCGCGTGAAGCTGGCCCTGGTCATCGGCAACAAGAACTATTCGTCCTGGTCGATGCGTCCCTGGGTGCTCATGCGCGAAGCCAAGATCCCGTTCGAGGAAGTGCCGCTCAAGTTCGACGAGAGCGGCGGCGGGCTGCGCGTGGCCGGCATCGAGCGTTACTCGGCCGCGGGCAAGGTGCCGGTGCTGCTGATCGACGGCGAGCCGGTGTGGGACACGCTGGCGATTTGTGAGACAGTGGCCGAGCTTTACCCCGCGAAGCAGCTTTGGCCGCAGGACGAACGCGCGCGGCGCGTGGCACGCTCGGTCTGCGCAGAAATGCATTCGGGCTTCCAGGCGCTGCGCGGAGCGATGCCGATGAACATCCGCGGCCGCTATCCGGGCAAGGGCCTGAACGAGAAGTCGGGCAAAGACATCCAGCGCGTCGTTGCCATCTGGTCGGATTGTCGCGCGCGCTTCGGAAAGGGCGGGCCGTTTCTTTTCGGCGCGTTCGGCATCCCGGACGCCTTCTACGCGCCGGTGGTTATGCGCTTCCAGACCTACGCGGTCGAAGTGCCTCCGGCCGCGCGCGCATACTGCGAAGCAGTCCAGTCACTCGCCGCCCTGCGGGAGTGGTGCGATGCCGCACGGCGCGAGATCGAGTTTGTCGCCGAGGACGAGCCGTACGCCAAGAGGAATTAGATTCGGGTGAAGGTCTACCTCGTCGGCGGTGCGGTACGCGACGAGCTGCTCGGCCTTCCGGTTAAGGAACGCGATTACGTCGTGGTGGGTTCGACTCCCGAAGAGATGGTGCGGCTCGGCTTTAAGCCGGTCGGCAAGGACTTTCCCGTATTCCTGCATCCCAAAACGCACGATGAGTACGCGCTTGCGCGCACCGAGCGCAAAAGCGGCCGCGGCTACAAAGGGTTCACGGTCTACGCCTCGCCCGAGGTCACGCTGCCGGAAGACCTCAAACGCCGGGATGTCACCATCAACGCGATGGCGAAGGCCGAGGATGGGACTCTGATCGATCCCTTCGGCGGCAAGAAGGATCTCGAGTCGGGCGTATTGCGCCACGTGAGCGAAGCATTTGCGGAGGACCCCGTCCGCATTCTCCGCGTCGCGCGTTTTGCGGCGCGCTTCGGTTTCCGCCTGGCCGAAGAAACCCTGGCGCTTATGAAGCACATGGTTGCTTCCGGCGAAACCGACTACCTGGTCCCCGAGCGCGTGTGGCAGGAGTTTTCGCGCGGCCTGGCTGAAGCCGAACCCGAGCGGATGTTCGAGGTCTTGCAGCGCACGGGGTTCCTTGCCAAGGCGTTTCCCGAGATCAAGGCATGGCCGCGCCGATTTTCGGGGTCGGTGCCTGTGCGTTTCGCGGTGCTCGCATGGCCGCTCGCAGAAGAGCAGGTGCTGGCCTTGTGCGATCGGTTGCGCACGCCGGGCGATGTACGCGAGCTCGCGCTTGCCGTGGTGCGCCACAAGGAAGGACTGAAGAAATCCGCGGCAGACGCATTGCTTGGCGTATTGAAGGGCGCCGATGCGTTCCGCCGCCCGGAGCGGTTCGCGGAGCTCCTCGAAGCGGCGCGGCTCGCAGAGCCGGCAATCGACGTGGCACGCATCGAGCGAGCGCGCGCTGCCGCGGCGGCGGTCGACGCGGGCGCGATCGCCAGCTCGGCGCAGGGTGCGGACATCGGCCGGCTCGTCGACGAGGCGCGGCTCGAGGCGATCAGAGAACTCGGCTGATCAGCCAGACCAGAAGCGAAAACAGCAGCGTGCTCGCGAGAGGAATGTAGTAGATTCGTCCGCGCACCGGGATGCTGAAGTCGCCCGGCAGGCGCCAGGCGCCGAAGCGCGGCGCGAGCACCGCGAAAATCACCAAGACCACGAGCATGGTCACGAGCCACTTCAACATGATTGAACTCTATACCTGGAGTACACCGAACGGCCGCAAAGTTTCCATCATGCTCGAGGAATGCGGGCTGCGGTACAAAGTGCACAAGATCAACATCGGCACGAACTCCGAGCAGTTCACGCCGGAGTACTTGAAGATCAATCCCAACGGCAAGATCCCGTCCATCGTCGACCCCGACGGCCCGGACGGCAAGCCGATCGCGATGATGGAATCGGGCGCGATCCTCATCTACCTGGCGGACAAGACGGGGAAGTTTTTTCCGCAAGAGTCCAAGTACCAGGTCCTGCAGTGGCTCATGTTCCAGATGGGCGGGGTGGGACCGATGTTCGGCCAGGCGCACCATTTCATGCGCGCGAAGAAGGACGAGATACCGTACGGCAGCGAGCGCTACGGCAACGAGGCGAAGCGGCTGTATGGGGTCATGGACAAGAGGCTTTCGGAAAGGGATTGCTTTGCCGGCGAATATTCCATCGCCGACATCGCGATCTACCCGTGGGTCGCGCGCCACGAATGGCACCGCGTGGATCTGACGGCATTTCCCAACGTCAAGCGCTGGTATGACAGGGTGGGCGCACGGCCGGCGGTGGCGAAAGGCATGGCGGTGCCGCAGGTGTGATGCGCGCCTCGTAGATGCCGCGCTCGTCGGGATAAGGCTCGACCTCGAAGATATCGAGCGCGGGCGGCTGCCGGTGGAGCTGCTCGGGAAGCCAGGTCGCAATGGAGGGAAACGCGAGCAGCAGGCCGATGGCCACCGCCTGGATCGCCATGAATTCGAGCATCCCCTTGAAAATCGTCGCGAGTGGCCAGGCGGGTGCCACCTGCTTGAGGTAGTAGCCCGACATCGCCACCGGTGGCGAAAGGAACGCAGTTTGGAGCGTGACGGCGACCAGAGCGCCGAACCAGATCATGTCGAGCCCGAGCGCCAGGACCACGGGATAAAAAATGGGCACGAACACCAGCACGATCGCCGGCCACTCGAATGGCCAGCCGAGCACAAAGAGCAGCGCCACGATGACGATCAGCATCAGTATCGGCGGCACCGTGAGACCGAGCAGCCAGTCGGTGATCCAGGCCGCTGTGCCGAGCCGGGCGAACACGGCGCCGAACACGTTCGACGCAACTGCGAGAAAGAGCACCATGCTCGAAGTCGCGAGCGTGCGCAGCGACACGCCTTTCAGTAGCGCCCAGTCGAGCCGTCCGTAGGCGAGCGCAAGCGCCAGTGCGCCGAGCGTGCCGACCCCTGCTGCCTCCGTTGGCGTGGCGAGGCCGGCAAGGATGGAGCCGAGCGTCGCCGCAATCAGCACCGCGAGCGGGATCACGCCAATCAGCATCTCGCGCGCGATGCCGAGGCGCGAGGCGGCGCGCAGCGACGGCGGCAGCGGCGGCCCGAGGCTCGGATCGAGGTGGCAGCGTACGAGGACATACCCGAGGTAGAGGGCCGCGAGCAGCAGCCCGGGCAGCATCGCGGCTGCGTACAGGTCGACGACCGAAACGCCGAGCACCGGCCCGAGCACGAGCAGCATCACAGACGGCGGGATCAGAATTCCCAGCGTTCCACCGGCCGTGATCGCCCCCGCCGCGAGCTGCGCGCTGTAGCCGGCGCGCAGCATGATGGGCGCCGCCATCAGCCCGAGCACCGGTACGGCGGCGCCGACGATTCCGGTCGCCATCGCGAACACCGTGGCGGTGAGGATTACGACCAGGAAAAGCGACCCGCGCAGCGGCGCGAGCGCGAGACGCAGCGCGAGGAAAAGCCGCTCCATCAGGCCCGCCTTCTCGACGAGATAGCCCATGAAGATGAAGAGCGGGACCGCGGCAAGCAGCTCGTCGCGCATGAGGCCGGTCGTCTGGAAGAATGCGAGGTCGAACACCCGGCCCTCGAGCACCAGCGCGCCGAAGCCGAACGCGAGCACGAGGAGCGTGAAGGCGACCGGGAAGCCAACAAAGATCGCGCCCATCATCACGACCAGCATCGCAAGGCCGATCAGCGCTTCCATGCGTGCAGGCTCTTTAGCAGCTCAGACAGTCCTTGCAGCAGCAGAAGGAGCGCCGCTGCCGGGACCAAGGCCTTGAGAGGCCAAAGCGGGGGAAACCAGGCCGTGTCGGCCGAGCGCTCGCCGATCAGGTACGAATTCCACGTCGCCTCGAGGCCCGCAACGAGAAAGAGCAGCATGGCTGGGAAGAAGCACGCGAGGTAGGCGATGCTGTCGATCGCGGCGCGCGTGCGCACAGGCCATTTCTCCCACAGGAAGTCGGTACGGATATGCGCCCCGGTGCGCAAGGCGTACGCGGCGCCAAGCATGAACATCGCCGCGTAGAGGGCGTAGATGGTCTCGTAAGCCCACGAGGTAGGCGCGTCGAACGCGTAGCGCGCGACGACTTCCCACGTCACGGCGGCGAGGAGCGGCGCGATGAGCGATGCGAATACCAGCGCGCTCTTCTCGGTGAAGCGGTCGATCGCGCTGGCCAGGCGCAGCATCAGCCGCCCGGCTTGCGCGCGTATCTCGCCAGGAAGGCGTTAATCTCCTCGACCGCGAGCTGCGGTTCGCCGGGCACCGGCCTGGAGCCGACCACGCGGTTCATCCACTCCATGTTCTCCCGCATCCGCGCCACGACGCGCGGCCACTCAGCGGCAGTGTAGCGTTGCGGATCGGGAAGCACGTGGCACTGGTTGCATGCCAGGCGGAACGCTTCGCCGGAGGGCTGGTTCACCTCGGGGTAACGCGCCGGGTCGAGCGGCTGCTGCGCGTGGCGCTGCAGGTAGGCGACGATGGCCTTGGTGTCCTCCGCGGCGGGCGCTTTCACTCCGGCCATCATCTCCGCCATCAGCGTGCCCATGTTGCCCTTACCCTCCATGCGAAGCACCATGCGCTGCACGACGCTCGGCCACTTCTCTGCATGGTGCATCGCTGGATTGGGGAGATTGTGGCACTGCACGCAATAGGCCACCACCAGCTTCGCTCCGTTCGACTGCCGCTGCGGCAGCCGTGCCGCATCGAAGGTCGGCGGGAGAATGCGCTCGAGCAGGGGCCCGTGCGGGCTCGCCTCCCAGCGCTTTTTCGCCTCCGAAATCCCATCGGCGAGCGCCGGGAACGTCAGGAATAAAGCCGCCGCAAACAGCACGCGCATGCCCTAAAGCCTATTGGAACGATCCCCGCATGAAAACCCCAGGAGCGGCTGTTTGACCCCGCGCCCGACCGCGAGCACCTTGAAAAGCTCGCCCATCTCATTAGGCGAGAGCAGGACTTGGGCCTCGGCCGCGATTGGCGCGTAGTGCAGGGCTTTCTTCAGGTTCTCCTGCTCGAGCACTTCGGTGATGCCGCAGTTCACCAGGAACTGTGCCTGCGTTGCGTAACCGAGCAACTCGAGGCCGCCGGCATGCGCGGCGCGTGCAAGGGCGCTAAAGTCCACGTGCGCAGTGATGTCCTGCTCGCCCGGACGCTCGAACGGGTCTTCGTGCGCGCGGTGGCGCGCGTGGCACATCAGCGTTCCCATCGAACGCTGAGGGTGGTAGTACTCCCGCGAAGGAAAGCCGTAGTCGATGACAAAGATCGCACCCGATTCGAGCCGTTCAGCAAGTGTGTCCATCCAGGCCCGTGCGGCCAGCCCGATCTCGCTTTCGTAAGGAACCGGCACTTCTATTTCCTGCGCTGCTTCGAGCACCGCCCCGTGCGCCGGCCGCTCGTCCCACACTAGCTTTTCGGGGAAGGCGACTCCGCGCTCGAAGATTCCGCTCTGCTTCCACGCCACCGCGTGCACCGGCATGGCGTCCACGACTTCGTTCGCGATGACCACGCCCCGGATGGCGTCGGGAAGACGATCTAGGAAGCCCACCTTGCCGGCGAGCCTCGCCGCCTGGCGCGCGCGCAGCGCGTCGCTCGTCTCGAGGATCAGGTATTCGCAGTCGAGCTCGTCCGTGAGCACCTCGGCCAACGCACCGCTGCCTGCCCCGAATTCCAGGATCGGTCCGTCGAGCTCCCGCAGCTGCCGGGCGAGCGTGCGGGCAAATAGTTTTCCCAGTTCGGACGCGGTCACAAAATCGCCCTTTGCGCCGAACTGCCGGTCGCCGCGGCCGTAATAGACCCCCACTGCGAGCTCCATGTAGCGGGCGAAAGGCATCCAGCCGCCGGCGGCGGCGATCTCTGCGCGCAGCTCCTCAAGCACCCGGGAAATCTAACTTAGAATCAGCGGGTTCATGGATGATTCGCTGGCAGGCAAGGCGGCGCTTGTCACCGGCGGCGCGCGCCGCGTCGGCGCGGCGATCGCGCGGCGGCTGCACGCGGCCGGCGCATCCGTGCTCATCCACTACCGCGACTCCGAGACCGATGCCGCGCGCCTCGCATCCGAGCTGAATGCGGCGCGCCCGAAGAGCGCGGCAAAGGTGAAGGCCGAGCTGCTCGCGCCCGTGGCGCCGCGCGCGCTGGTCAGCGCGGCACTCGAGACTTTCGGCAGGCTCGATCTGGTCGTGAACAACGCGTCGAGCTTCTTCTCCGTTGCCGTCGGCGCCATGGAGCCTTCGCACTGGGAGGAGCTCATCGGCTCGAACCTGCGGGCGCCGCTCTTCATCGCGCAGCAGGCGGCCGCCGAGCTCGCGAAGCACGACGGCTCGATCATCAACATCGTCGACATTCACGCCGAGCGGCCGCTCAAGGGCTATGCGCTCTACAGTATTGCAAAGGCGGGACTTGCCGCGATGACGCGCTCGCTCGCGCTCGAGCTCGCGCCCCGGGTACGTGTCAACGGCGTCGCCCCGGGGGCGATCGTCTGGCCCGAAGACGGGCAATTCCCGGACCCCGAGCGCGCGCGCATCCTCGCCACCACGCCGCTTGCGCGCATCGGCTCGCCGGAAGACATAGCGCGCGCCGTGCATTTCCTAGCCTGCGCGCCCTACGTTACCGGCCAGATCGTGGCCGTGGACGGCGGCCGCTCGATCTTCATCTAAGGAAACGCTCATGGCCTGGCTGTGGCTGACGCTCGCCGGCCTGCTCGAAGTCGTCTGGGTGATCGGCCTCAAGTACGATGATCGGCTTTCTGATCGTCATTGGTATCGCCGGGCTCAAGCTGTTGACTCCTTAGGTACACTCCCGTTCCCTATGTCCGCCCGACCTGTCCGCATCCACCGCGACCCGCGCAAGGCCGACTACGAGCTCGGCAAGCTCGCCAAGCGGCTGCGCCGTCAGGTGGGCGAAGCGATCGCGGACTTCAACATGCTCCAGGCGGGCGACCGGGTAATGGTATGCCTGTCGGGAGGCAAGGACAGCCATGGACTCTTGGACGTTCTTTTGTCCTTGCAAGAAAAGGCGCCTGTAGAGTTCGAGCTGATCGCTGTCAACCTGGACCAGAAGCAGCCGGGGTTCCCGGGGCATGTCCTTCCCGAGTACCTTCGCTCCCGCGGCGTCGAGTTCCGCGTCGTCGAGCAGGACACCTACTCTGTGGTCAAGCGCGTCATTCCGGAGGGGCAGACAATGTGCTCGCTCTGCTCGCGGCTGCGTCGCGGCGTGCTGTACCGCGTGGCGGGCGAGCTCGGCGCGACGAAGATTGCGCTCGGCCATCACCGTGACGACATCCTGGCGACTTTCTTCCTCAATCTGTTCCACGGCGGGCAGCTGAAAGCGATGCCCGCCAAGCTGCGCTCGGACGACGGCCAGCAGGTGGTGATCCGGCCGCTCGCGTACGTCGCCGAAGACGATCTGGCGGCCTACGCCGCAGCCAAGGGCTTCCCGATCATTCCCTGCACATTGTGCGGCTCACAGGATAACCTGGAGCGCAAACAGATCGGCGAGATGCTGCGGGATTGGAAGCGCCGTCAGCCGGGGCGCATCGAGTCGATCGCCCGCGCGCTGACCGAGGTGCGTCCTTCGCACCTCCTCGACCGGAAGCTCTACGATTTCTTGAATTTCAGATAACTCGTGTGTCATCCGGTGGAGCCTACAATGCGTTTCAATAGCGAGCATGACGCGCCCTGTCGCTAGGTTTATCGGCCGCTCGAGCCTCATCGGCTTGCTGGCTTTCATTGGCGCCTCGGTCACCGCCGAGGACTACGGCAGCCTTGCGCTGGATCCCGCCCAGGCAAGCGAGCCGGTCGTGCAGGTCTGGGGTGCGCGCACGCGAGGCGCCAAAGGCATCTTCGGCGTGCACACCTGGGTAGCGGTCAAGCCCGAGGGGGCTGCCGAGTTCACGGTCTACGAGGTGGTCGGCTGGCACCTGCGTTGGTCCGAGAGTGCGCTCGTAATCCGCAGTCGCGCACCCGACTCCTGGTTCGGAGCGCAAGGCGAGCTTTATGCCGAGAAGCGCGGCCCGGGGGTCGAGGAGCTCATCCGCCGCATCGATAAGGCTGCGCACGAGTACCCCTTCGCCAAGACCTACAGCCTCTGGCCGGGGCCTAATTCGAACACATTCACTGCATGGATCGCGCGCGCCGTGCCCGAGCTCGAAACCGACTTGCCGGCGACCGCGATCGGCAAGGACTACATCGGCTCGGATCTATTCGCCAGCGCGCCCAGCGGCAGCGGCTTCCAGTTCTCGCTGCGTGGGCTTTTCGGCGTTGCGGCGAGCGGGGTGGACGGCTTCGAGCTGAACATTCTGGGGCTCAACTTTGGCGTCAGTCCCTCCGGCATCAAGCTTCCGCTCCTCGGACGCATCGGTGCCGCGCGCATCCAGCCCGCCGTTCCGGCCGAGCAGCCGGCGCTGCGGTAGCGCTCCCTTCCTACCTTAACGGCCAAGGCATCTCGACTAGTTCCTGCAGCAGCCCGCGCGGGAAGTCGAGCACAAAGATGTGCGACATGGCGGTGAGAAACAGCACGGCCGAAGCCGTGAGCAGAGCGTTTCGCGCGATCGGCGCACGCGCCTCGAGGTGTAGGAAGGCCGCGAAGAAGAGCGCGAGCCCGATCACGAAGCCGGCGAGGCCGCTCGCGGCGAGCAGCACGGCGATCCAAAGCAAGTAACGGCCTAGCGCGGTCACACCCGCAGTGGTTTCAGCCTCGGTGTCGAAGATCACCGCGCTCGCGTGCGATCGGCGACAGATGACGGCCGCGACAAAAAGCGCAACCGGAAGCGCCGCGACCGCGACGCCGAGCGGGAACGCCTTTGCCAGGAACGACCAGCGCTGCAGGTCGAGCACTGCATACGCGAATAGCGCCGTCATGACGATCGCGAACGCGAGCTGCGGCCGGATATCGCGTACCCGAGCGCTCGCGCCGCCTTCGTCGATCTGGGCTCGGCCATAGCGTGCGCCGGCCCACATCGACGCGGCAGTGATCGCCGCAATGATCAGCACCCCGGGGCGCAGCACCCACGCCCATCCGTGGAACTGGATCGCCTGGTACAGGTAGTTCTCGGCGCCCTGAGCGAGTACGAAGCCTACGATTAGCGGCGGGCGAGGCCAGCCGAATCGCCGCATGTAGAGGCCGAGCACGCCGATCGCGAGCAGTGAGAGGATGTCACCCCAGTGGCTGGTCGCCTGGTACGCCGCGAAGAAGATCACCATCAGCATGAACGGCGCGACGTAGGCGTACGGCAGCGTCGTAATGCGCGCCACGAAGGGCGAGGCGACGAAGCAAAGGCCGGCACCGACCACGTTGGCGATCGCCAGCGTCCAGATGATGGTGTAGACGAGGTCGAGCTGCGTCTCGACCAGCATGATTCCCGGCTGGATGCCGAGCAGCACCATGCCGCCGAGGAAGATCGCGGTGCTGCCCGAGCCCGGGATGCCAAAGAGCAGCGTCGGCACCAGCGCGCCGCCGGAAACGGCGTTGTTCGCCGATTCGGGCGCGAGCACGCCGCGCACGTCGCCGCGCCCGAACTGGGACTTGTCCTTGGCGAGCTGCACCGTGTGGCCGTAGGCCATCCAGTCGGCGACCGAGCCGCCCAGGCCGGGCATGGCGCCGATCAGGCAGCCGATTCCCGAGCAGCGTAGCACCACGCTCCACTCCCTCAGCGTGTCGCCGATGCCGCGCAGCCAGCCGCGGCCCAGCGTCGCGACCTGAGAGATCGCGGTGTTGCGGCGAAGGAGATCGATGATCTCCGGAATCGCGAACAGGCCGAGCGCCACGACTACGAGCGGCAGACCGTCGACGAGATACTCGACGCCGGAGGCGAGCCGCCACTCGCCCGTGGCTGGCGCCGCGCCCACCGTCCCGAGCAACAGGCCGAGCGCGCAGGAGAGCAGGCCTTTGGTGAGGCTCGAGCCCGACAGCACGCCGACCATGCCCAGGCCGAGCACCGTCAGCATGAAAAGCTCCGCCGACGAGAACGCGAGGATGATTGGCCGCGCGACCACGATGAAGCCGGTAAGAACCAGCGCACCGAACAGGCCGCCGAGCATCGAGCTGAAGAACGCCGCCGACAGCGCACGCGCCGCCTCGCCGCGCTTCGCCATCGGGAAGCCGTCAAGGATCGTCGCCTGGGACGCCGCGCTGCCCGGGATTCCCATCAGGATGGAGCTGAAGGTGTCGCCGGTCGGCACCACGGCGAGCAGGCCGATGAGCAGCGCAAGCGCGGAGACCGTGTCCATGCCGTAGACGAACGGCAGAAGGATCGACATGCCTGCGATACCGCCCAATCCCGGCAGGATGCCGACGATCAGGCCGATGCCCACCCCGAGCAGCATGTAGAGCACATGCGTGCCGCTCAGGACGTTCGCCAGCGCCGAGCCGACGACGTCGAGCAAGCGGGGCTACTTCTGGTCGAACTTGACGTTGAAGCGGCGCGTGAGCCAGTCCCTCACCCAGGCCTTGGCCTGCGGATCGATGCTCAGAGCGACCTTCACCGCCTCCTGCGCCGCCGGCCCGACCGCCTGCTCGTAGTCGCCGAGCTCGTCCCCAGCCTTCTCCTTGAACGCCGGCGTCTTCACCACCTTGTCGAGCGCCTGGACGTAGGTGTCGACGATATCCTTCGGCGTGCCCTTGGGCAGGAAGATCGGCTTCTGCGCCGCGTAGCCCGCGACGACGAACGCCTTGAAGGCCTCGTACGCGGTCCCCGACGGCTTCTTGCCGTAGGCCGTCTCGTACGCCTCGGCGAAGTGCGGCAGGTCGGGAAACGTCGGGTCGCGCACGAACTCGCCCTTGTCGTTCAGTACCCCCCACGAAAACAGCGGCACCGCCTTGCCCGTTTTGATGAGCGGCACGACGTTGCGCAGATACGCGGAGGAGGTCTGGTAGTCGATGAGCGATTCGCCGCGCTCGAAGGCGACGCGCGCCGGGCCGCGCGCCAAGCCGAACACCGGGTCGACGTCGAGCCCCATGATCTCGAAGGCGAGCACCGGCACGAGGTCGAGCGAGGTCGGGCCCTGGCTGCCGTACTTCATCTTCGTGCCGCGCAGTTTTCCGATGTCGCGCGCGTCCTTCGCGCCGAGCGTCGGGTTCACGTACACGACCCCGCCGGTGGGCGAGACGAGCACCGGAATAAGCTCCTTGAGCTCATAGCGCACGCGCGGATCGTCGAGGAGATACGGCAGCTGCGTGCTGCCCGAGGTGCCGAGGATCGAGAGCCCGTCGGGCTTGGCGCGCTGCACGAACTGGTTCGTGCCCGTGATGGAGCCGCCGCCGGGCACATTCTTGACCACGACGGTGGGCTTGCCGGGCAGCGCCTCCTGCAGGAAGGGCGCGAAGAAGCGCGCCCACACGTCCGAGCCGCCGGCGGTCGGGAACGGGATCACGAACTCGATCGTCTTGCCGCCGAAGTCCGCCGACCTGACCGCTCCCGGCAAGAGTGCCGCCGCGAGCGCCGCGCAGGCCGCGAGAAATCTAAGGCTGATAAGTGCTCGATTGCGCATGGCTCTCCTCCTCTTGGACTGCCAACGGCGAGTGTAGCGAACCCGGCTGGGAGCGGCTCATATTTTCAGGCCAGAAGCAGCGCCCCGCCGACAGATGCATGCAAGCGCATGAAAACCCCTTTGACTTCTCGTGCCCTAGCTCGTCTTGACGTAGCTTGCCTCGAGGCAAACGTTCAGCACCGCCTGACGCTTTTCTTCCCTCACCGCCTTCAGCGCCCGCTCTAGCGCCGGCATGAGCTGCTTGGGCTCGGTCACGCGCTCGCCGTGGCCGCCGCTCGCTTGCACGACATGCTCAAAGCGCGGCGAAGGCTCGAGCGTCGCGAAGGGCGGCTCCGTCTCAGCGGCAGCGTAGCCCTTCGGGTAGGTCGAAAGCGTCGAGCGGTGCACCGCGGCCCAGCGCGCGTTGTTCGCGATGACGAAGAGGATCGGCAGGCGCATTGCTTCGGATACGTAGTGCGTCGCGCTCGGATTGCCGAACATGTAGGCGCCGTCGCCGACCGCGCAGATCACGGTCTTGTCGGGGCAGGCGAGCTTCGCGCCGAGCGCCGCGCCCATGCCCCAGCCGAGGCCGCCGGCGGAAGGGTTGCCGAAATACCGGCCCGGTTCCGTGATCACCATTTCCTCGAGCACGGTTGGGTACTCGTTGACGAGGATCGTGTGCTCGTTGAGCACCCTGTTGAGGCACGCGGAAAGCCATTTCCCGGTGATCCTCGCCGGCATGGGCTCGACCCCCGCTCGTCCTTTCTTTCTTATGTCGGCGGAGACGAGCGAGACGGCTTTGCGGCGCTCCTCGATGCGCTTGAGCGAAACGGCTTCCTTCTGCGCGGCGCGCCAGAGCGCCTGCAGCGTGGGTGCGACCGCGCCTGTGAGCGCGAGGTCGGCGCGGAAGCCCCGCAGCGGGTACGAAGCGAAGAGCGGGTCCGGGCCGATGTGAATTATCTTGGCGTCCAGCTTCGGCTTGCCTTCCTTCGGGATCCAGGGTACGTCGCAGTCCACAACCAGCACCACGTCGGCTTGCTTCAGCAGCGGGTGCGGGTCCCAGCCGCAGTGCATCGGGTGCTCGGTGGAGACCGCCAGGTGGCGCGGGCGGTAATGCACCATCGGAACTGCGAGCATCTGAGCAAGCTGCTCGATTGCACGTGCGGAATCCTGCGTGCGTCCGCCGCTCGCCGTGATGAGCAGCGGATGCTGCGCGCCGGCAAGGAGCTTGGCGGCCTCTTCGAGGGCTTCGGGATCCACGGCGGGTGCAGAAGCGGAAGAAATCGTGGGTTTCAACGAAAGATCGAAGGGAAAGGAGGAAGCGAGCACTTCCCTCGGCAAAGTCACGTACACCGGGCCCTGCGGCTCGCTGTTCGCGATCGCGAGTGCGCGGTCGAGGACGGTTTCCACCTGCTCGGCGTGGCGCAGCTCGTAGTCCCACTTGACGAACTCGCGCAGCATGCCGCCCTGATCGAAGTGCTCTTGCGCCCAATGGATGTAGTTGTTGCGCGCGGCCGGCACCGCGCCCGACTCGGTAATCGGCGTGCGGCCCGCGGTGAAAAGGATCGGCACATTCTGGCGCGAGGCATTGATAAGGCCGTTCAGCGAATTCGCGGTGCCGACGCCCACGTGCACCATCATGGCCTGCGGTCGGCCGGTCACCATCGCGAAGCCGTGCGCCATGGCGACGCCCATGTTTTCGTGCGGTACGATCACGATCTGCGGCAGGCGCCAGCCCAGCTTCTGTCCCTTGGCGTAGGCCTCCACCACCGGCGCGAAATCGGTCCCGCCGTTGGCGAAGAGGTATTCGATGCCGCGCGTGGCAAGCAGTCCGAGCCAGGCATCGGCTGCCGTATCGGGTTTGAAGGCCACGGGATGGTCGGGTTTCATCCGGGAATGGTAATCCTTAGCCACGTACCGCCGGGCGAGCGCTCGACTGTGGCCGTGTTCCCTGTCAGGCGGTAGGTAAGGAAGCAAACGTCGCGCACCTCCGACAGCGCCTCGGGCCGGAAGATTGCGGCGCAAGTCCCTGGGCCACGCGCCGAAGCAGCGAGGAGCCCGCTCTGCGCGCGCTGCCATAGGTAGCGTCCGAGCTGGTGAGTGAAAGAGTAGTCGCTGCGGTCGATCAGGCGCGGCTCCGCCGCCGGACGCAGGTCGATCAGGATCGCCTCGCAACGCACCTGGAACACGCGTCGTTCTCCGATGATTTCTTTATCTGTTGAGAAGCTGTCCGTGACGAAGCGATGCCAGTGGTAGAGCGTCTCGTACACGGTGGTCTCGATCGCGAGCGCGCCATACCACACGCCGTATTCCAGACCGTCGGAGTAGCGCGTCGTGTGCCAGTTGTGCGGCGCAAACGGGTAAGTGATGACCGTGCCGTAGTCGAACGGCCGGGTGATAAGCGGCGCGGGGCTCGGGATGCGCGTCGCGCTTTCCGCAGCGATGGCTATGTCGCTATCGCCAGCGTCGCGCGCAAGATCGTCGAAGAGATCCTGCGAGACGCGGATGCCCTTGATGTTGCGCATCAGGTCGCCGCGGTAATCGGCGACCTGGCGGACCAGGCTTTCGAACACCTACCTGCCGCGTTCGAAGTCGAGGTAACGCCGCACGGCGAGAATGCCCTCGTAGCCGTCGCGCTTCATGATGTCGAGGGGCCTCGCGCCGGCGAAGCGGCGGTTCGGTGTGCTCACCCAGCGATACGCGAGGTCGCGGTCGTGCGGGAACAGAATGCGAAGTGCCTTGTGGATGCCGAGCAGGTGACCGGCGCGCGCAAGCAGGTCCGCGCTGTCGGCAAGCGGCTCGCCGCGCCGATAGCGCGCGATGGTCGAACGAGACTGGGCGGAAAGTCCGAGGAGGGCAGCCTGGTCGTTGACTGCCAGATCCCAGTGCTCGAGCAGCGAGACCACCATCCTTGCCAGCCGTTCGCGGCTTGCGCGGGCATGAAGATCCACTTGTGATGCTAGGTCGCGCACGCTTTAGATCGTACCCAATATGTACGAGTTGGTACAGTAGCATCGGCGTATTGTCAAGAGCAGATTGACAGCATAAGCTTACAGGCAATGAACTGCGCCGAGCGACTGGTCGAGCTTTTCGGCAGCCAGGCCGAAGTCGCGCGGGCTTTTCAGCTCGACCGCGCGGTGATCCACAACTGGATGAAGTCGGGTTACGTGCCCGCGCGCTGGGCGGGTGAAGTCGAGCGCGTGACACAGGGCCGCATCAGCGCGCTCGAGATCCTCAATGAGGCGAGCGTAAAGAACCCGGTGCGCGTTAAATCGCGCCCGGAGAACGCACCGTTTGGCATTTTTTCCGAGGAAACCATGACCCAGTACGCCCCCGCGAAGCGCATCCAATCCTTCCATCCGCCGCAGCGCACGCTGATGGGTCCGGGTCCGACCGAGATTCATCCGCGCGTGCTGACCACGATGAGCCAGCCCGCGATCGGTTATCTCGACCCGATATTCGTCGAGATGATGGAAGAGCTGAAGGCGCTGCTGCGCTACGTCTATCAGACGAAAAACGCGCTCACCTTCCCGTTGTCGGGGCCGGGCTCGGTCGGCATGGAATACTGCTTCGTCAACATGGTCGCCCCTGGCGACAAGGTCGTTGTGTGCCAGAACGGGGTCTTCGGCGGCCGCATGCTCGAGAACGCGATCCGCTGCGGCGGCAACCCCGTGGTGGTGGAAGAAAAGTGGGGTGAGCCGGTCGACCCGCAGAAGCTCGAGGACGCGCTGAAGAAGAACCGGGACGCCAAGGTGGTCGCCTTTGTGCACGCCGAGACCTCGACCGGCTGCCAGTCGGACGCGAAGCTCCTTACCCAGATCGCGCACAAGCACGGCGCGCTGGTGATCGTCGATGCGGTTACCTCGCTCGGCGGCTCGCCGGTCAAGGTCGACGAGTGGGACATCGACGCGATCTATTCGGCGAGCCAGAAGTGCCTGTCGTGCACGCCGGGACTGTCGCCGGTGTCTTTTTCCGAGCGCGTGGTCGAGCACGTGAAGAAGAGAAAGGACAGGATCCACAGTTGGTTCATGGACATGAATCTCCTGCTCGGCTACTGGAACGCGACCACCCGCACCTATCACCACACGGCACCGACGAACTCGCTCTTCGCGCTGCACGAGGCGCTACTGCTCATCCGCGAGGAGGGCCTGGAGAACTCCTGGGGGCGCCACCTGCGCCATCATGTCGCGCTCAAGGCCGGCCTCGAGGCCATGGGGTTGAGGTTCTTGGTAAGAGAACAACATCAATTGCCCCAGATGAACGCCGTGGTGTGCCCCGAAGGGGTAAACGAGGAGGAGGTGCGGCGCACGCTCCTCGGCGAATTCGGCTTGGAGATCGGCGCCGGGCTCGGGCCGCTCAAGGGCAAGGTCTGGCGCTTCGGCCTGATGGGTTACAGCTGCCGCCCGGACAACGTGATGCTCTGCCTCTCGGCGCTCGGCTCGGTGCTCTCCGACATGGGATTGCCGATCCACGTGGGAGACGCTGAAGCAGCCGCTCACGGCGCCTACGCCCAGATGCACGTGAAGGACGCGCAGCGCAAGAAACGCGCGGCATAAGGGAGAATCGGGGTCTGACCCCGATTCTCGCTTTTCCCGATTGGATACCCTGACGCACGCGCTGTCGGGCGCGCTCGCGGCACGCGCGACCGCGTCGGCCAAGGCACCGCCGCGCTCGATCCCGCGGCGGATCGCGGCGGGGTTCTTCGCCGCCGCGGCGCCGGACCTCGATTTCGTGATCGGCTTCGTCGGGCCGGTCGAGTACCTGCTGACCCACCGCGGCGTCACTCACTCGATCGTTCTATTGCCGCTGTGGGCGCTGCTTCTTTCGTGGCTCCTGGCGAAGCTCCTGCGCGAGCCCGGCGGCTGGCGCGCGCTCTACGGCGTCACCGCGCTCGCGCTGCTGACACACATCGTGGGCGACCTCATCACCAGCTTCGGCACCATGATCTTCGAGCCTTTCTCCGACTGGCGCGCGGCGATCGGCACCACGTTCATCATCGATCTGTGGTTCAGCGGCGTCATCCTCTTCGGGCTGATCGCTTCGGCCGTCTTTTACAGATCGAGGATTCCGGCCGTCGCGGCGAGTGTCGTGCTTGCGGGCTACGTCGGCTTTCAGTACGTGCAGAAGGAGCGGGCCGTGGAGCTGGGAGAGCAGTATGCGACGTCGCTCGGCTTGAAAAACGCGAAAGTGAGCGTGCACCCGCGTCCGGTATCGCCGTTCAACTGGACGGTGTTCGTGAGCGACGACGAGGCGCACCGCTACGCGCACGTGAACCTGGCGCGCAGGGAGCAGCGGCGCTACCGGCCCGGGGACGGCTTCATCGCACGAATTGACTCGCCCTATCTGCCGGTGGGGCAGGCGATCTGGGTGACCCGGCCCCGCTTCGGCGCAACGGACCAGGCCACGATCCGCGAGGCGTGGGAGTCCGAAGAGCTTGCGTTCTTCCGTTGGTTCGCCGACCTGCCAGCATTCGACGGCATGACCCCCGGCTCGACCTGCGTCTGGTTCACCGACCTCAGATTCCTTACGCCGGGGCGCGAAACGATGCCGTTCCGCTACCGCGTCTGCCGCGACAATCCGGGTGCGGCCTGGAAACTGGTTATCTCTTGAAGGTGGTTGTCTCTTGACCCGGCGTGTGCGCCTCACCGGCCTTGCAGGACTTCCTTTAGCGAGTGAAACAAGTCGACGCTCGCATCGATCTCGTCGCGGTTGATTGACACGCTTTCGACATTGATGCCGAGCGGGATGTGGCTTGCATACCCGACGTCCAGGATGCGGCGGAGGTTGTCGCGGCAGACCTCGATCGACTTGGCAAGCGGGTTGGCCGCGCCGAGGATGCTGCGCTCGGTCTCAGCCGACACGTTGACGCCGAGCCAGCGCAGGAAGGCAAGGGTCTTCTCGCGCCCGCACGGCGCGAAGGTCAGCACGACGCGCTTCGGCGCCGTGCCCGCGCCGCGGCAGTCGCGCAGGTAGTCGGCGAGCAGGCGCTGCGTTGGTTGCGCGTGATAGACCGTCTGGGAAATGAAGTAGCCGCAACCCTCGATGCCTTTCGCGAGGAGCCGCGCCGCTTCGCTGCGCTCGGCATCGTGGCGCTCGGCGATCACCACCCCGCCGACCACGAAGCGGCTGGTCTCCGCGGCGATGCGGATCGCGCGCGAGAGCGCTAAGGGGTACGCCCGGCCCGACGCCGGCCGGCCGACGACCGACAGAAAGTCGATGTTCCGCTTTGCGCTTTCCGCCAGCCAGGCACGCCACTCATTCTCGTCCGTCATGCCGAGCGCCTTGTAGACGATAGCCGGCAGGCTGAAAAAGCTCGCGTATTCGCGCGGATCGATGGTGCCGGCGAACGGAAAAGGCCGCGGCAACTGCGTGCGACCGGTCTCATCCTGGATGTCGTAGAGCACGACGCCGTCGAGCGGCAACCCGGCGAGGCGCGCGGCAAGCTTGTCGGCTGCGGCCGCGACTTGCTCGGGCGGCGTGCCGAGCCGCGGCGGCGTGGTGCCGTAGAGGAAAACGCGCTGCCCGGGGTCAGGCAGCTTTGCCCGCAGATCCATTCACGAACGGCTTGAGCGCGGCATACACCGTGCGGTTCACCGGCGCTTCAAGGCCAGCTTCGGCGCTCATGCGCGCCACCGCGCCGCAGAGCCACGGCGCCTCGAGCCTATTACCCGCGTCGAGGTCGTGCGCCATAGAGGTGCGCATCTCCACCGGTAGCGTATGCGCGAACGCGAGACGGCTATCGACGTAGTCCTCCGGAACGGCCACGCCGCGCGCTCGGGCGAGGCGCCAGGTCTCGCGCATCGCCTGCTCGAACAGCCAGGCCAGCTCGGGGTCCGAGCGCACTGTGCCGAGCGGCGCGCGCGCCACGGCAGTGGCGCTGGAAAGCCCCACAAGGAAGATGAACTTCTGCCAGATCACACGCATGATGTCGTCGGACAACTTGGCGCTAATACCGGCGCCTTGGCATGCGGCGAGGAACGCCTCCGCCGGGCCGCGCTGGGACGGCATCAACGGGCCGAATTCGATTCCTGCCATGGTGCCGATGTGCTCGATCACACCCGGCGCGGCGATCCGCGTCCCGATGTAGGCGGAGCCGCCGATCACCTGCTCGCGGGGAAAGATCGTCGCCAGACGCTCGACCGACTCGACGCCGTTCTGCAGCGGTATCACGATGGTGTGTCCGGCGACGATTGGCCGCAGCCGCTCCGCGGCGCTCTCGGTATCCCAGAGCTTGACCGCGAACATGACGACGTCCACTGGCCGCGCTTCGCCTGGGTCCTCGAAAACCTGCACGTCAAGCTGCGCGGCCCCAAGCGGGCTCTTGAGGGTCAGGCCGTCTTGCTTCAGCGCGGCGAGGTGCTTGCCACGCGCGAAGAACGCCACGTCGTGGCCTGCCTGCTGCAGCCGCGCGCCGAAGTAGCCTCCCACACCGCCCGCGCCCATGGCAGCAATGCGCATGGGTTAGTAGCGGTAATGATCGGACTTGTACGGGCCTTCCTTGGGCAGGCCGACGTAGCGCGCCTGTTCGTCGGTCATCTCGGTCAGCATCGCGCCAAGCTTGGCGAGCTGCAGGCGCGCCACCTTCTCGTCGAGACGTTTGGGCAGGATGTAGACGCCCACCGGATACTTGTCCGTATTCCCGTAAAGCTCGATCTGCGCAAGCACTTGGTTCGCGAACGAAGAGCTCATGACGTATGACGGATGACCGGTGGCGCAGCCGAGGTTTACCAGCCGCCCTTCGGCGAGCAGGATGATGCGCTTGCCGTCGGGAAAGATCACGTGGTCAACCTGGGGCTTGATGTTCTCCCACTTGTAGTCCTTGAGCGTGGCGATATCGATCTCGTTGTCGAAGTGGCCGATATTGCACACGATGGCGTTGTTCTTCATGCGCTTCATGTGCTCGTGCGTGATCACCTTGTAGTTGCCGGTAGCCGTGACGAAGATGTCGGCCTTGTCCGCCGCGTAGTCCATCGTGACGACCCTGTAGCCTTCCATCGCCGCCTGCAGCGCGCAGATCGGGTCGATCTCGGTGACCCAGACCTGCGCCTGCAGCCCGCGCAGCGCCTGCGTCGAGCCCTTGCCGACCTCGCCGTAGCCGCACACCACCGCGACCTTGCCGGCCACCATGACGTCGGTCGCGCGCTTGATGCCGTCTACCAGCGATTCACGGCAACCGTAGATGTTGTCAAACTTCGATTTCGTCACCGAGTCGTTCACGTTGATGGCCGGGAAAAGCAGCCGCTTCTCCTTCGCCATCTGGTAAAGACGGTGCACTCCCGTGGTGGTCTCTTCGGTCACCCCCTTGATGTCCTTCGCCATATCGGCGTACCAGCCGGGTTTGCGCCTCTTGATGGACGCGAACAAGGCTTTTTCCTCATCGCTGGTCGGGTGGGAGAGCAGGCCGGGATCCTTCTGTGCCCGGATTCCGAGATGAGCGAGCAGCGTCGCGTCGCCGCCGTCGTCCAGGATCATGTTCGGGCCTCGGCCTTCGCCGAACTCGAATATCCTGTGGCTGAACTCCCAGTACTCGTCAAGCGACTCGCCCTTGTAGGCGAAAACCGGCGTGCCGCTCGACGCGATCGCCGCCGCGGCGTGGTCCTGCGTGGAGAAGATGTTGCACGAGGCCCAGCGCACCTCGGCACCGAGCGCCTTCAGCGTCTCGATGAGCACTGCGGTCTGGATCGTCATGTGCAGCGACCCGGCGATGCGCGCCCCCTTCAGCGGCTGCGTCGCCGCGAACTCCTTGCGGATCGCCATCAGCGCCGGCATCTCGGACTCGGCGATCGCAATCTCCTTGCGTCCCCAGTCGGCGAGCGCCAGATCGGCGACTTTGAAATCGGTGAACCTCGAATCGATCTTCACGACAGTGAGCCTCCAAAAAGCAAAAGCGCTCGCACCGTTTCCGGTGCGAGCGCCGTTGAATAGGGTTACACGCCTCGCTGAGCCTGACCTCCGCCACCGCCTTCCCGGAGGACGCAACGCTCCTCAGCGAATCGAATTATACCTTGTTCAAGAGTGCGCAATCGCTGCATGCTTGCGCGCATGGCTGCGGCCCCGCGTTCATCCCTCTATGCGAGCGTCGTATTCCTGAAGATCCAGGACTTTGCGCGCCGTCCGGCGACCGAGCAGGCACGGCTGCGGGCGCAGCTTCAGGCGGTGATCGCGGTGACCGCCGCGGAAATTCCTCTGCCCGCGCGCGTCATGCTCGACGCGGCCGACGGCGCGGCCATTGTCGTGCTCGACGACCCGCGTGCGGCGTTGCGCCTCGCGGAGCGCGCGCTGACCGCGGTGGCGGTCGGTCTGCCGCTTTCGGCCGGTTTGAACTACGGCGCGCTGGAGCTGGCCGGTCGCAAGGGCGGGGAAGGCATGACCGGCGACGGCATTGCGGTGGCTGCGGCCGTCGCGGCGTTCGCGGCGCAGGCGCGCGTGCTTGTGTCCCGCTCGTTCCGCGATGCGATCGCCGAAGTGGAGCCCGGCGCCGAGGCCGCGCTCGCCCCCGCCGGCACGTTCACCGATCAGGGGCTGCGCACGCACGAGGTGTTCGGCCCGAACCAACATGCGCCCGGCCGCCGCCGCCGGCGCTACAGCGCGATCGCGCTGATCGTGGCTCTTGCCTTGATCGGAACCGGCATTGCAGTTCGTTCGTCCACGCCGAACCAGCGGCCGTTCGTGGACGCCGTGCTCGAAAGAACCGCGCCGTACTGGCGCGATCTCGTCCAGCGGGTGAGCTACTGATGGCGAAGCCGGCTAAGAAGGTCGGCCGCTACAAAATTCTCGGCGAGCTTGGCCGCGGCGCGATGGGCGTGGTCTACAAGGCCGAGGACCCGAACCTCGACCGCACCGTGGCGCTGAAGACCATTAGCCTCGAGAAGGACGCCGAAGGGCGCGCCGAGTACCACAAGCGCTTCATGCTCGAGGCGAAAGCCGCGGGAAAGCTCAGCCACCCGAACATCGTCACCGTGCACGACTTTGGCGAGGTCGACGGGCTAGCCTACATGGCGATGGAGCTCATCGACGGGACCGACCTGCGCAAGCGCGTGCAGCAGGGCGCCATCCCGGCGGTCGAGGCGGTGGAGATCGCTTGCCAGGTCGCCGAGGGACTTGCCTTTGCGCACCAGCGCGGCATCGTTCATCGCGACGTCAAGCCCGCCAACATCATGTTGCCCGAGCGCGGGTCGGCGAAGATCACTGATTTCGGCCTCGCGCGCATGCGCCTCGCCGACCACAAGACGAGCACTGGGATCGTGCTGGGCACGCCGCGCTACATGTCGCCCGAGCAGATCTCCGGGCAGCCGGTGGACCACCGCTCGGACGTGTTCTCGCTCGGCATCGTGCTGTGGGAGATGCTCACCGGGCGCCGCCTCTTCAGTGGCACCGAGATCGCGCAAGTGAGTCACAGCATTACCTACGACGAGCACGAGCCGCCGACGCGCGTCAATCCCGAGCTGCCGGCCATGCTCGATTTCGTAGTGGCGCGCGCGTTGAAGAAAGACCCGGCGGTGCGCTATCAGGACGCCGATGAGATGGCGGCCGACCTGCACACTTGCCTCGCGGAGCTGCGCGCAGCCGCGGGCGTCGCGGACGAGGCTGGTGACAGCACCATTACCCAGAAGCTGCCGGCGGACGGCGAGCCGACGGTCGGCGCTCCTCCGGCGGCGGCCATCGCGGTGGACACGCGGCTGCCGGTGTCGCGCCACTTCGATTGCACTGCGGCACTGCGGCGGCTCTCCAAGGCGCAGAGCATAGGGCACGCGCCGCGCCCAGTCGGTATCCTGCGAAGGGTTGCAGCCGATGCGCCGGCGCGGCGGCTTTTCGTCTTCGCGCTGCTCGGGGCGCTCGCCGGCAGCTACATCGCGCTCGTCTAGTCCTCGAAGGTAATCAGTCCCATGCCGGTTGCCATGGGCGCGTAGTAATGCCGGTGCACGCGTCTTGCTTTCGGGGAAAGCGCGCCGCGCATCACGTGCCACATGATGAGCTCGACCGCCTCGGCGCCCGCCTTCGCCATTAGCTCGTGGTGCGACATCCCGGCCAGTTGCTCGGGATTGTTCTCCAATTCAGTCAAAAAGTACTGGTCGAAAGCCTCGCTCATATAGCCGAAGCGCTTTCCCTGGAGCTGGTGCGACATCCCGCCGGTTCCCATGACGACCACTTTGAGATTGCCGGGGTAACTCTCCACCGCTTTTCGTAGCGCCTGGCCGAGCTTGAAGCAGCGCCGCCCGGTCGGAAGCGGATGCTGGATAACGTTCACCTGGAGCGGGACGGCCGCCACCGGCCAGCCCTCGGCGCCGTGCTCGAAGCAAAGGTTCATCGGTACGAGAAAGCCGTGCTCTACCGCCATCTCCTGGCAGACGGTCGGATCGAACTCGTCGGCCACCAGGCTTTCGACGAGGTGGAAGGAGAATTCCTGGTTGCCGCGCACTTCCGGCAGCGGCCGAGTGCCGAAGCCTTCGTCGGCAATGCTGTAGCGCTCGGCGGCGCCGATGGCAAAGGTCGGGTACTTGTCGAACATGAAGTCGGCGCCGTGGTCGTTGTAGACGACGATCGCGACGTCAGGCTTTATTCTTCTTAACCACTCCCGTACGGGAACGTAAGCGTCGGCCAGCGGCTTCCATGCCGGCGTCTGCATCTTGCCGCGATCGTAGGCGACGCCCACCGAGGGCACGTGCGACAGGCCGACTCCCGCGACGACCTTAGACGGCATCCTTGAAATTTCGCGTGGCGAGGAACTGCTCGTAAGTCTCGCCGCGCATCTGGGCGCCCATGCGATAGAGGCTATTGCCGGTGACCGCGCCCATCTTGAGCATCCAGTAGATGTTCATTCCGGCGTGGATCATGCCGGCAAAATCTCTTCTTCTTATCAAGTCCTTTTCGAGCTGGGTGAGACGGAAGCGCGCCATGTAGCCTTCCTCGTCACGCTTGAAGGCCTCGCGGTTGCGCGGATCGCACAGCGATCCGCACAGCTTGTTCAGCCGGTAACCCTGCGCTGACTTGCGCAGGTCGAAGATCGTGGTATCCGGAATTACAGGTTGCCCCACACTTCCTTAGCCGTCTCGATACAGAGCCTGAGCTTCGCCTTCTCTTGCTCGACCGTAAGGTTGTTGCCGTGGTGGGTGCTGGAGAAGCCGCATTGCGGCGAGAGACAGAGGTTCTCGAGCGGAACGAACCTGGACGCCTGCTCGATGCGCTTCTTCAGGACGTCCTTGTTCTCAAGTTGCGGAACTTTGGAGGAAACCAGGCCGAGCACGACCCGCTTCCCCTGCGGGATGTAGCGCAGCGGCTCGAACCCGCCCGAGCGCTCGTCGTCGTACTCGAGGAAGAAGCCGTCGACGTCGAGCCTCGAGAACGCGGTCTCGGCGACATAGTCGTACGAGCCGCTCGCGAGCCAGGTGCTTTTGAAGTTGCCGCGGCAGGTGTGGATCGCGACCGTCATGTCGTCGGGCACGTCGCGGATCGCGGCGTTCACGGCTTCGGCGTAGACGGCCACATCCTTCTTCGGGTCGTCGCCGAGCTTCCTGAACTGCTCCTGCACCTTCAGATCGCCGAACATCGCGATCGTCGTGTCGTCGATCTGAAGATAGCGGCATCCTGCCTTGTAGAGATCGGCGACTTCCTCGCGGTAGCACTTCGTGAGATCTGCCCAGAACTCGCCCGCGTCGGGGTAGGTCTTGCGAATCGATGCGCGGTCGCCGCGCGCGTGCAGCATCGCCGGCGACGGCATGGTGAATTTGGGAACCCCCCGGCTAACTGCTTTCTTGAGGAAGTCAAAGTGGGGCACCATGCTCGGCTTCGTACGCCGCAGCTTGCTCGTGACGAACATGGTAGGCGGCTTCGCCTCGGTTCCCTTGAACTGCACGCCGTGGTACGGGTCGTCTTCCTGGCGCAGCTCGATGCCGTCGAAGCCCGAAAGAAAATCGATATGCCACCAGTCGCGGCGGAACTCGCCGTCGGTGATCGACGGCAGGCCGATGTCCTCCTGCAGCTCCACCACCTCGCGGATCAGGCGATCTTCCATCTGCCTGAGCTCCTCGGCGGGCGCCTTGCCGAGGCGCACTTTCTCGCGCAGCTCGTGTAGCTCGTGCGGCCGCAGGAGACTCCCGACGTGGTCTGCGCGAAACGGCGCGTTCATCGCTACACCGTTGCTTTGGTCCGCCACCCTTCGGCGTACGAAATGCGCGCCTGCTTGGCGTAGGGAACGGGACTCACGACGACCCGGATCTCGACCTGCCGGTGGCGTTCCACCGTGGTCTTCTTCGAGCCGCCGCCTTCCTCGCCCCAGAGGAGCTTGAGCTCGGTGTCGAACTCGATGTCGGGATCCACGATGCCGAGCGAAAGCATGGAGCGCTCGTTGTAGCTGTAGCCGCTGAACATGTTGAGGCCGACGACCTTGCCGCCCTTACCAATGACCTTGTCGTACGAAGCCGAGGTGTAGTTGGACAAAGGCAGGTCGATGTATTTGTACGGGTCGCCCGGCTCGAGCATCGAGCGCCATACCTTCGCGACGTCGTCGGCGTTCCAGGCGAAGGTCACCTTCTTGCGGTTCGGCTTTCCGGCCATCCTTTCGAGGGCCTGCCGGCCGATGAAGTCGTGGTCGAACTTGAGGAACGGGCCGTAGCCCATCTCGTACGGCGTGACGTAGTAGTCCTCGATGTTCGTCGAATAGAAGCTGCCGCCGATCGAGCCGGTCGCCTCGTAACTCGTCGCCGGCAGCCATTCGCGATACTTCTTCATCTTCTGGCCGGTGTACACGGCCGGCAGCGGCGAGGGGATCCACCCCGATTCCAGCGTGTTCGTGGCGTAGGCGCGCGAGCCGACTTCCTTCAGACCGAAATCCCGGCCGGCAGCAACGATCGCCGCGCGGATTTCCTCGCGCTCCTCGTACGGGCCCCAGATCTCGAGGCCAGGCGCGCCCGCCATGCCGTGGCGCAGTGCGCGCACTTTGCGGCCGGCGATGCTGATCATCCCCATGTTGAAGAACTTGATCTCGGGCACGGCGCCGCCGTGCAGCTTCTCGATCACCTTGGTGGCATTCGGCCCTTGGATCTGGAAGCGGTAGTTGCGGCGCACGATCGCCTTGCCTTTGGTGTTTCCCGGAGAGCGGTCGTCCTTCTCGGTCTTGACGTTGTAGCCGCCAGTCTCGGCTTGGAACTGGACCCAGCTCGCCGCGGGTGCGCGACCGACGAACACGAGCTTGTTCGGCGCGAGGTGAAACAGGATCCCGTCGCCGATGACGTAGCCGTCGTAGTTCGTCGGCGCAAACTGCTTAGCGCGATCGACCGGGAAGTTGGCGAAGCTGTTGCCGCCGAGGCTGGAGAACAGTTTCACCGCGTCTGGGCCTTCGACGTACTGCTCGACCATGTGATGCGACTGATCGAACAGCACCGCCGTCTTCTGCCAGGCGACCTGCTCGTCGCGCCAGTTGGAGAATTCGCTCGGCACCACCGGATAGACGTAGGCGCCGATCTGCGAGTTGCGCAGCATGTCGACCGGATTGCCGGCCGCCCTCAGCACCTCCTCGAGGTTCTTCATACGCTCCTCCTCAGTACAGCAAGGCTACGCCGCTTGCTTCAGCGCGAGCGCCTTGTCAGTCGCTTCCCAGGTGAATTCGGGCTCCTCGCGCCCGAAATGGCCGTAGGCGGCCGTCTTCTCGTAGATCGGGCGCAGTAGATCGAGCATCTGGATGATGCCCTTCGGCCGCAGGTCGAAGTGCTTGCTGACGAGCGCCGAGAGCGCCTCGTCGGACATCTTGCCGGTGCCCTGCGTGGTCACCATGACGCTCGTCGGACGTGCGACCCCGATGGCATAGGACACCTGCACCAGGCACTTGGACGCAAGCCCGGCGGCGACGATGTTCTTCGCGACGTAGCGCGCGGCGTACGCGGCCGAGCGGTCAACCTTCGACGGATCCTTGCCCGAGAACGCCCCGCCGCCGTGCGGCGCCGAGCCGCCGTAGGTGTCGACGATAATCTTGCGACCGGTGAGTCCGCAGTCGCCTTTCGGGCCGCCGATTTCGAAGGCGCCGGTGGGATTCACGAGGTAGTTGATCTTGCTTTTCACCATGCTCTTCGGCAGCACCGGCTTGATCACTTCATCGACCACCGCCTCGAAGAGCTTCTTGTGCTCGATGCCCTTCGCGTGCTGCGTCGAGAGCACCACGGTGTCGATCGAGTCAGGCTTGCCATTCAGGTAGCGGATCGTCACCTGCGATTTTGCGTCGGGCCGCAGCCAGGGCAGGCGGCCGTTGCGCCGCAGCTCGGCCTGGCGCTCGACCAGCCGGTGCGAGAGGTAGATCGGCAGCGGCATCAGGCTCGGCGTTTCGTCGCAGGCGTAGCCGAACATCAACCCCTGGTCTCCAGCGCCCTGCTCGAGGTCGACGTTGGTGCCCTCGTTGACCCCGCGCGCTATGTCGGGCGACTGCTGGCCGTAGGCGAGGAGGATGGTGCAGGTCGAGGCGTCGAAGCCGAGCGTCGGATCGTTGTAGCCGATGCGCCGGATGGTGTCGCGGGCGACGAGGTCGTAGCTGACGCGCGCATTGGTGGTGACCTCGCCGGCGAGGATGACGAGATTATCCTTGACCAGCGTCTCGGCCGCGACGCGCGAGGTCTTGTCCTGCTTTAGAATCGCGTCGAGCACGGCGTCGGAGATCTGATCCGCGACCTTGTCGGGATGGCCTTCGGACACCGATTCCGAGGTAAACAGAAAATCGCTCATCGCCTGCGTTTGTTCTGCTGAATGGGAAGGCCGCAAGGATACCAAAACTTGCCCCGCTTCCCCAGAGTTTCCCTCGGTCCGATTCTTCGTCTCTACGCCAATCTGCCGCTCGGCCTGCTGCATCGGTTGGGAACCGTCCTCGGCTGGGTGATGTATGGGATGTCGCCCACCTACCGCAGGAACCTGCGTGCGAATCTTGCCCGCGCCGGCTACGGCGACGCGCGCGTGCGTCGCGCGGCGATCGCGCACGCGGGGCAGCTGCTTGCCGAGACACCCGCAGTCTGGCTCCGACCCCAGGAACGCGTCGCCGCGCTGGTGAAGGAAGTGCACGGCATGGCGGCGATGGACGCGGCTCGCGCCGCGGGCAAGGCACTGCTCTTTCTCACGCCGCACATGGGTTGCTTCGAGATCACGGCGCAGTACGCGGGGCAGCGCATGCCGCTGACGGTGCTCTATCGCGCGCCGAAGCTAGTCTGGCTCGAGCCGCTGATGCGCTCAGGACGCGGCCGGGGCGGCGTGCGCCTCGCGCCGGCGGACGCGCGCGGCGTGCGGGAAGTGCTCGCCGCGCTCAAGCGCCGCGAGGCAGCGGGCTTTCTTCCGGATCAGGTGCCGGGGGAGGGAGAGGGCGAATGGGCCGAGTTTTTCGGAGAGCTCGCTTATACCGCCACGCTCGCGCCGCGGCTTGCGCGCCGCACGGACGTCGCCTGCTTTCTCGCCTACGCGAGGCGGCTACCGGCAGGCGCCGGCTACACGCTTGTACTGAAGACACTGCCGCCGCCCCTCCCCGGCGAGACGCCGGTGCGCCACCTGAACCGTGCGCTCGAAGACCTGGTGCGCGAATGCCCCGCGCAGTACCTGTGGGGTTACAACCGCTACAAGACGCCGCGCGGTGCAAAGCCCCGCCCCTCCGCATGAGCAGGATTGTCTTCGCCTTCATGTGGCTGGTGCACTTCCTCCCGCTGGCAGCGCAAGCCCGCATTGGCTCCTTCATCGGTCGTGTTCTTTTCTGGCTGATCCCGGAGCGGCGCAGGGTGACGCGCATCAACCTGGCGAAATGCTTTCCGCGTATGGACCCGACCGAGCGGGAGCGCCTTGCACGCGCGCACTTCCAGGCCTTCTGCCGCGCATTCATCGAGCAGGGCATCCTTTGGTGGTCGCCGCGCAGCCGCATCGAGGCGCTCGTGCGTTTCGAAGGACGCGAGCACCTCGATGGGAAGACGAGGACCATCGTCTTCGCGCCGCACTTCGTCGGCTTTGAGGCGACACTCGCACGCCTCACGCTCGAATACCCCGTCGCCATGATGTACTCGCGCCAGAAGGATCCGCGCTTCGACGCCCGCCTCATTGCGGGGCGAACGCGCTTCGGCGGCGTGATGTATCCGCGTCAGGGCGGTATCAACCGGGGCATCGAGCTCATCAACTCCGGCACACTGTACTACTATCTTCCCGACCTCGACTTCGGGCCGAAGCGCTCGGTATTCGTGCCGTTCTTCGGCGTTCCCGCCGCGACCGTGACCGGACTCGCGTATATTGCCCGCATCACCGGTGCGTCCGTGGTGCCCTGCGTGACACGCATGCTTTCCGGGGGCGGCGGCTATGTCGCGCGTCTGTATCCTGCCTGGACCGGCTTTCCAAGCGGCGATGACCACGCCGACGCCCGGCGCATGATGGCTTTCATCGAGGAGCGCGTGCTCGAGATGCCGGAGCAGTACTTCTGGTTGCACAAGAGATTCAAGACCCGCCCGGCGGGCGAGCCGAGGTTCTATTGAAGATTGCTGTCATCGGCGCGGGACATATGGGGCGCTACCACGCCGACAAGTTTGCGCGCCTGCCCGGCGTCGAGGTCGCCGCGGTGGTTGACCGCGACCCGGCGCGCGCCCGCATCTCCGATTTCAGAGAGATCCTCCCTCGCATCGACGCGGCGGTGATCGCGGTCCCGACCGACCTGCACCATTTGATCGCGCGCGCATGCCTTGAAAACGCAGTGCACTTGCTGGTCGAGAAGCCGCTCGCCAGCACGCTCGAGCAGGCCGACGACCTCGTCAGGCTTGCTCGGGAGAAGGATCTAGTGCTTCAGGTCGGTCATGTCGAGCGCTACAACCGGGCGTTCCAGGCGCTCGTCGCGCGTATGGACCGGCCGCTCTTCATCGACGCTGAGCGCCTTTCGGGGTTCAAGCAGCGCGGCGCCGAAGTGGACGTTATCCTCGACCTCATGATCCACGACCTCGACCTCGCGCTGTCGCTCGCGCGCTCCGAGGTCGCAGGCCTGAGCGCCTGCGGCTTCCGCGTGCTGACCAAGGACATCGACATAGCTTCGGCGCGCATCGAGTTCGCCAACGGCTGCGTCGCCGACCTTGCCGCGAGCCGCGCAAGCCAGTCCGCAGTGCGCAAGTTCCGCGTGTTCCAGCCGGGCGTGTACGTTTCCGCCGATTTGCAGGCGGGGAAGCTGCGCTATGTACGCCGGGCCGACGGGGAGATCCAGGAGACCGAGGAGTCGCATGGTGGCGGCGATGCGCTCTATTCGCAGGCCGAAGCTTTCGTCGCCGCAGTCCGCAGCCGCAAGCCGCCCGCGGTCGACGGAGCCGAGGGGCGGCGCGTGCTCAAGGTCGCGCTCGACATCGGCCGCTTGGTGCGCGAGCGCCTGGGGCGATTCGCATGAATCCAAGCATTCCGATGGTCGACCCGGCGGGGGAATACCGCGCGCTCAAGGCCGAGATCGACGCCGCGGTCGGCCGCGTGCTTGCCTCGGGACGCTTCGTGCTCGGCCCGGAGGGCGAAGCGCTCGAGCGTGAGATCGCCGCCTTTCTCGGCACCAATCACGCCGTGGGAGTGAATTCCGGTACCGATGCGCTGCACCTGTCGCTGGTAGCGGCCGGCATCGGTCCGGGCGATGAGGTGATCATCCCGGGCTTTACCTTCTTCGCCACCGGCGAAGCGGTCTCGTACACGGGCGCGACGCCGGTGTTTGCCGATGTGGACGAGGGTACGTTCAATCTCGATCCTGCTTCGCTTTCCAGAAGGATTACCAGGAAAACGAAGGCCGTCATCGCGGTTCATCTTTTCGGGCAGTGCGCGGCACTCGACCAGATTTCACGAATTTGCCAGGAGAAGAAGCTTGTCCTGGTCGAAGACTGCGCGCAGTGCATCGGCGCCGACTACGACGGCAGGCGAGCCGGGAGCTGGGGAGACTTCGGCGGGTTTTCGTTCTATCCCACGAAGAATCTCGCCGCCGCCGGCGACGCCGGCTTGATCACGGCGAAGAACGAGGATCAGGCGCAGACCCTGCGCATGTTGCGCCATCACGGCAGCCGGCAGACCTACCTGCACGAGCGCGTGGGCTGGAACAGCCGCCTGGACGAGCTGCAGGCCGCGGTCCTGCGGGTCAAGCTCAAGCACCTGGCGCGCTTCAACGACGCGCGGCGCGCTGTCGCGCGGCGCTATCGCGAGAAGCTTGCCGGCGGGAAGATGGTTTTGCCGGTCGAGCATGGCCGCGGCACGCACGTTTACCACCAGTTCACCATCCGAGCCGAGCGCCGAGATGCCATCCGCGAGGCACTGGCGAAGGAGGGCATCGCGAGCTCGGTGTTCTATCCTCTGCCGCTGCACCAGCAACCCGCGTACGCCGGTATTGCGAAGGATGTGTCTTTGCCTGTGGCGGAGGAGGTCGCGAAAAGCGTCCTGTCGTTGCCGATTCACCCGCTGCTCGACGAGGCGTCGATCGACCGCATCGCGGCCTGCGCGAGAGCCGCGGCGTGAACCTCGGTTTCACCAAGATGCAGGGCGCGGGGAACGATTTTGTCGTCCTGGATTGCACAAAAGAGTCGTTCTCGTTGAACCAAGAACAACTGCGACGCCTTGCCGATCGGCATTTCGGCGTCGGCTGCGACCAGGTGCTGGTGGTCGAGCGGCCCCGCGACCCGGCGGCGGACTTCCGCTACCGCATCTTCAACGCCGACGGCTGCGAGGCCGAGCAGTGCGGCAACGGCGCACGCTGCTTCGTCAAGTTCGTACACGCGCGCGGCCTTACCAGCAAGCGCGAGATCCGCGTCGAGACGCTGGGCGGCACGATCCAGCCTCGCCTGGAACCCGACGGCGAGGTGAGCGTCGACATGGGCAGGCCGTGCCCGCCGGCGATCGAGCGGCTGAACGTGCAGGGCCGGCATGTTGAAGTGACGATCGTTTCCATGGGCAATCCGCACGCGGTGCAGATCGTGCCGGACGTGGCGAGCGCGCCGGTCAACGTGCAAGGGCCAGCGCTTGAGATGCATCCCCGCTTCCCCAACCGGGTAAACGCCGGCTACATGCAGGTGCTCGAGCGTGGCGCGATCGCGCTCCGCGTGTGGGAGCGCGGCGCAGGCGAGACGCTCTCCTGCGGCACTGGCGCCTGCGCCGCAGTGGTTGCGGGCATCTCGCGCAGCCTGCTCGATTCGCCGGTGAAGGTGCAGACGCGTGGCGGCACGTTGACCATCTCTTGGACGGGCGGCGAGAATGCCGTATTCATGAAGGGACCCGCGGTCACTGTCTTCGAGGGCACACTAGAACTACAAAAATGAACGCCGACGACATCGCGCGCTACTTGCGCACCCATCCGCAGTTTTTCGACCAGCATCCGGAGCTGCTCGAGACCATCAACGTGCCGCATCCGTACGGCGGACGGGCGATTCCGCTCGCCGAGCGGCAGACGGTCTCGCTGCGCGAGAAGCTGAAGGTGCTCGAGGGCCGGCTCGCCGAGCTGCTCCAATTCGGCGAGGAGAACGACGCCATCAGCGAGAAGGTGCACCGGCTCTCGGTGGCGCTCGCCGGCACGAGGGACTTTCCGGCGCTCGCTGCCGCGCTTTACTTCCATCTGCGCGAGGACTTCGCGGTGCCGCACGTGGCGCTGCGGGTCTGGGGCAGGAGCGTGCCGGCGGACTTCGACGAGGCGCGGCCGGTGGACGAGGCGCAGCGCCTGCATGCCGCCGCGATGGCCGCGCCGCAGTGCGGCCCGGCCGCCGGCAATCCGTTTGTGCCGTGGTTCGGCGAGGCAGCCGAGCACGTGCGCTCCGTGGCACTCGTGCCGCTCGGCCAGACTGCAGTGTTCGGCCTGCTCGCGCTCGGGAGCGAGGACGCGAAGCGCTTTTATCCCGACATGGGTACGCTGTACCTGCGCCGCATCGGCGAGCTATGCGCAGCCGGAGTGACGGCGCGGCTGTAGCGCGCGAGTATCTCGAGGCGCTCGAGCACCAGCGGCGGCTCTCGCCCGCGACGCTGCGCAACTACGCTCGCGCCCTCGACTTGCTCCTGAAGGAAACCCATTCCGCTGAATCGCTGGAGCCTTCACAGGTGAGGCGTCTCATCGCGGTGCTGCACGCCAAAGGCGCGTCGCCGCGCACGCTGGCACTTACGCTGTCAGCGTGGCGCGGCTACTTTCGCTGGCTCGCGCGTCATCGCAACCTGCGTGCCAACCCGGTGCTCGGGATCCGCGCGCCCAAGGCCGCGCGGCCGTTGCCCAAGGCGCTGTCGGTGGAAACCGCGCAACGGCTCCTCGATGGCGAGCTCGAAGACAAGTCTCCGCTGACCTTGCAGGACGCGGCGATGTTCGAGTTGCTCTACTCGTCGGGCCTGCGGGTTGGCGAGTTGACTGCGCTCAACCTCAGCGACGAGCCGGACAAGGGCGAAGTGACAGTGACCGGCAAGGGATCGAAGACCAGGACCGTGCCGGTCGGCGCGAAAGCGCGCGATGCGCTCAAGCGTTGGTTATCTCTAAGGGACAAGATTGCAGCGCCGCATGAGAAGGCGCTATTCGTAGGGGCCCGCGGGAAAAGGATCTCGCCGAGCCGCGTGTGGCAACGGCTGACGCGCTGGGCGAAGCGCCGAGGCCTTGCCGAGAACGTGCACCCGCATATGTTGCGGCATTCGTTCGCGAGCCACATGCTGCAATCCTCGCAGGACCTGCGCGCAGTGCAGGAAATGCTTGGCCACGCCAGCATCTCGACGACGCAGGTCTACACCCACCTGGACTTCCAGGCGCTCGCGAAGATCTACGACGCCGCCCATCCGCGGGCCCGGAAAAAATGAACCTGCTGCTGAAAAAGGGGCGCGAGAAGTCGCTCAAGCGCCGGCACCCATGGATTTTCTCCGGCGCGGTGGAAAAGGTGAATGGAAAACCGGCCCTGGGCGACACGGTGGAGCTCCTCGACGGAGCAAAGAAACTGCTCGCGCGCGCGGCCTATAGCCCCAAGTCGCAGATCCGGGCGCGCGTCTGGACTTTCGACCCGTCGGAACAGGTGGATGGAAGGTTCTTCAGAACCAGGATCCAGACCGCGCTCGCCCTGCGCGAAGCGCTGCCGGCAGCGAAGCACGCGAATGCGCTGCGCCTCGTGCACGCCGAATCCGACGCCCTGCCGGGCCTCGTGGTGGATCGATACGCGGATGTGCTGGTCGCGCAATTTCTCGCCGCGGGAGTCGAGAGATGGCGCGAACCGATCCTCGATGCGCTGATGGAGCTCAGTGGCTGCGCCGCGATTTTCGAGCGCTCCGACGCCGAAGTGCGCAAGCTCGAAGGGCTCGAGCCACGGGTCGGCTTCGCCCGCGGCAACCGCAATGCCGCCCGCTGCCCGATCATCGAATATGGGCTGAACTTCCGCGTCGACGTCGAGCAGGGCCAGAAAACCGGCTTCTTCCTGGACCAGCGAGAGAACCGCCAGCGCGTACGCTCGCTCGCCGCCGGACGCCACGTGCTCGACGGCTTTTGCTATACGGGCGGTTTCTCGATCGCCGCGCTCGCCGGCGGCGCGAAGCATGTCACGGCGATCGAAAGCTCCGCGGCTGCACTCGAAGTGGCCAAGGAGAACCTTGCCGCCAATCCGCTGGATGCATCCCGGATGGAGTTTCAGCGAGGGGATGTATTTGAAAAGCTGAGAAGGCTGCGCGATCAGAATGCGAAGTTCGACCTGGTGGTGCTCGATCCGCCGAAATTCGCTCCCAGCGCCGCGCAGGTGAGAAAAGCGGCCCGCGCTTACAAGGACATCAACCTGTGGGCACTTAAGCTGCTCGCGCCCGGCGGGCTGCTCGCCACCTTCTCCTGCTCCGGCGGTGTGTCAACCGAGCTCTTCCAGTCGATCGTCGCCGGCGCGGCCCTCGACGCTCGCGCAGACGCGAAGATTATCGAGCGCTTCACCGCCGGGGCCGACCACCCAGTGGCGCTCGAGTTCCCAGAGGGCGAGTACCTGAAGGGGCTGCTGCTGCTGCGCAGTTAGTTGATCTTCATCAAATGGCCGCGGGGCGTGCCCCATAGCATCCCGGCATGAGCATGCGCCGCAAAGCGCTCGCCGCCTCGGTGGTGCTGACGCTACTCGGCTGCGCGGGCGAGCCGCTTGCACCAAGGAGCGACACGGTGTCCGTGGCGACGCTCGGCGCGCAGGCCGGGAAGCCGATCAAGCGCGAGATGTTGCGCGCCGAGGTGATGCGCGTCGCGGACCGGTACGCCGTGACCATGGCGCAAGAGGCCGACCGGATCCGGGACGCGGAGGGGGGCGAGCGTTTCGGCTATTTCGCGACTGGATGGAAGCTCGGCACCCGGACCGCGGCGCTGCAGATCGCGATGGGGGAGAACGCCGTAGAGAACCTTCTGGACATGCTGGTTCTCACCTCGCTCACGCGCCATTCGGTCGAAAGCTACTGGTCACCGAAGTTCCTGGGCGGCTCGCGCGGAGACGGCTTGCTTGCGGCTTCGCGCGCCTTCGAGGATCAGATCTGGAAAGCTTCCGGGCGCGTGCTGACACCCGGGCAGCAGGAAAGCCTGCGTGCGCTGATCGAAGAGTGGATCGCGAAGAACCCGGATCACGCTTACGTGTGGGAGGTTCGCTTCTCCGGCTTCTCGGGCCAGCGCGCAGAAGCGCTCGAGCGCGTGAGCGCCACGGGCGGCCTGCTCGCCGAAGCCCAGCGCGCCATGGAAACGGTGGACGAGGTGCGGGTGTTGAGCGAGCGCATGGCGTACTACCTGCTGCGCGCACCCACCATCGCGCGCCTTCAGGCCGAGCTAGGTGTGTACAACGTTCTGGAGACCGCGCAGATCAACCGGCTGATGGATGACCTGCATCGCACTTCGGGGGCGGTGGAGCAGTTCGGCGTGCTCGCCAAGCAGCTGCCGGCGGAGCGCGAGGCGGCGATCACCCAGCTGCTACGCGAGTTCGGACGCGAGCGCGAGGCGGCGATCATGCAGCTGGCCAAGGAAGTCACGCGTGAACGCGAGGCGAGCATCGTCCAGGCGAGCCAGGAGCTAAGCCGAGAGCGCGAAGCTGCGGTGCGGCAAGTGATGCTGGAGCAGCGGCAGACGGTAGTCGCGCTCCTGAAGTCCCAAGAGCTTGCCGCCTTGGTCGATCGGGCAAGCGTGCAGAGCGAAGACATCATCAACGCCGCCTTTGTGCGCGGTGCTCTGCTCATCCTGCTCTGGATGGTTGCCTATCTCGTCGTTCGCATGGTGAGCGGGTACTGGGTCGGGAGGATGGGTGACCGGAAAGCCCCAACCTTCGGTTCTATCGCGGTCGGTAGGGGCGGAACCCAAGTCCCCGTTGGCGAAGCCGTCGCTCGGCGCGGTGAGAAACGGTAGAACGCAGTCGAAGTAGGTCGGGCTCGACCTCATCCGTGCGCGGCACCTCGCCCCGGCGCTGGATTAAAATGCCGCTCCTTCCGGGAGCTTCGCATGCAAGAGCAGGACATGGTGCCGGTCACGATCCTCACCGGCTTCCTCGGCAGCGGCAAGACCACATTGCTCAACCGTATCCTCAAGGAGGATCACGGGCACCGCATCGCGGTGATCGAGAACGAGTTCGGCGAGGTCGGCGTCGACAACGACATCATCGAGTTGGGCGACGAGCAAATCGTCGAGATGAATAACGGCTGTATCTGCTGCACGGTGCGCGGCGATCTCATTCGCATCCTCGGCTCGCTCAAGGACAAGCGCGACCAGGGCAACCTGAAGTTCGACCGCGTGGTGATCGAGACGACGGGCATGGCCGACCCTGGGCCGGTGGCGCAGACCTTCTTCACCGACGAGGAGATCGGCAACTACTATCTGCTCGACTCGATCATCACCCTGGTGGACGCGAAGCACGCACCGAAGCAGCTCGACGAGTTCCACGAGGCGCAGGAGCAGGTCGGCTTCGCCGACCGGATCCTGCTCTCGAAAACGGACTTGACGAAGGAAGACGACACCGAGATTTTGATAAAACGGCTGAAGCGCATGAATCCCCGCGCGCCGATCCGCAAGGTTCATTTCGGACAGGCGAGAATCGAGGAGATTCTCGACATCCGCGGCTTCAACCTGAATGCGATCCTCGAGCTCGACCCCGAGTTTCTTACCAACATCGCGCACGAGCATCACGACGAGGTCGAGTCGTTTGTGTTCCGCGCCGACAAGCCGTTCGACGGCCAGAAGCTCGAGAGCTTCTTGTCGGGGATGATCCAGGTCTACGGCCCGGATCTCCTGCGCTACAAAGGCATTCTGTGGATGAAGGGCAACAACCGCCGCGTCGTGTTCCAGGGCGTGCACATGATGATGGGGGGCGACATGGGCAAGCCTTGGGGTAGGGGTGAGAAGAAGAGCTCGCTCCTCGTCTTCATCGGCAAGAAGCTGCCCAAGGACATCTTCATCGCCGGTCTCGAGGAGTGTCTGGCTAAATAAATGATCTCGGTCCGCGGCCTGGCGCACCGCTACGGCGCCGTCGAGGCGCTGCGGCTTGCCGAATGGAACGTGGCGCAGGGCGAGCGCTGGCTCGTGCTCGGGCCCTCGGGCTGCGGCAAGACGACGCTGCTGCATATCATTGCGGGCCTGGTGCGCCCGAGCGAGGGCCGGGTGGAAGTCTCGGGAGAGAACCTCGGACGCCTGGACGCGGCGCGGCTCGATCGCTGGCGCGGAACGACCGTCGGGATCGTGCTGCAGGCGCTGCACCTCGTGAAGCATCTCAGCGTGCGCGACAATCTGCGGCTAGCGCAGTACCTCGCGCAGGTGCCGCAAGACGATAACCGCATCGCCGATACGCTCGGCGCTCTCGGCGTCGCCGAAAAAGGCGCGTGCAAGCCGAGCGAACTGTCGCAGGGCGAGCAGCAGCGCGTCGCGATCGCGCGCGCCGTGGTCAACCGTCCGAAGCTGCTGCTCGCCGACGAGCCGACCGCCAACCTCGACGACGCGGCGGCGGCGAAGGTGGTGGAGCTGCTTTCCGAACAGGCGGCGCGCCACGGCGCGACGCTCGTTGTTGCCACGCACGACGCGCGCGTGAAGGGGAAGTTCAGAGAAAGGCTCGAGCTGTGAACCTCACGACGCTTTCGGCGAGCTACCTGCGTGCGCGCCCGCTCAACACCGTGCTGAGCCTCGTGCTGCTCTCGCTCGGAGTTGCGACGATCGTGTTGCTCCTTCTGGTAGTAAGCCAGCTGGAAGAGCGCATGCACCGCGACGCGCGCGGCATCGATCTCGTCGTCGGCGCCAAGGGCAGCCCGATGCAGCTCATCCTTTCGGGCATCTACCATGTCGACGCGCCGACCGGGAATATCCCGCTTTCATCGGTCGAGATGCTTTCCAGCAACAAGATGGTGAAACGCGCGATCCCGCTCGCGCTCGGCGACAGCTGGAAGGGCTACCGCATCGTCGGTGCTCCGCGCGGGTATCCCGAGCACTACGGCGCGACGCTCGAGTCGGGCCGACTCCACGACAAGCCGCTGGAGGCCGTGCTTGGCGCGGAAGTCGCGGCGCGCACCGGCGTAGCGGTCGGCGGCACCTTCACCGGCGTGCACGGCCTCGGAGCCGAGGGCGGCTCCGAGCATGCAGATGCGCCCTACATGGTCGTCGGCATCCTCAATCGCACGAGCTCGGTGCTCGATCGGCTGGTGCTCACCAGCATCGAAAGCGTCTGGCAGGTGCACGAGGAGCACCAGGGCCCGGAGGACGAAGCCGACCGCAAGGCGCTCGAAGAAGCGCGCGAGGTTACGGTTCTCCTCGTCCAGTACGCCTCGCCACTCGCCGCTGCCATCCTGCCGCGCCAGATCAACGCGCAGAGCGAGCTGCAAGCGGCCTCGCCCGCGTACGAGACCGCGCGCCTGTTCCGTATCGTCGGCGTCGGAATCGAAGCGCTGCGCGCTTTCGCGCTGGTGCTGATCGTTGCCGCGGGGCTGTCGGTCTTCATCGCGCTTTACAGCGCGCTCGAGGAGCGCCGCTACGACCTCGCCGTAATGCGCACGCTCGGCGCCTCTCGCGCGAAGCTATTCGGACTATTGATGACCGAGGGCGTGGTGCTTTCTCTGCTCGGTGCCATGCTTGGCCTCGCGCTGGGCCATGTGCTCGCTTCGGCCCTTGGCGCCTGGCTCGAGGCCACACAGCACTATCCGGTGAGCGGGCTAGAATGGCGGCCCGAGGAACTATGGGTCGTCGCCGTGGCCTTGGGAGTCGGCATGCTCGCCGCGCTGCTCCCGGCCTGGCGGGCTTACCGGACCGAGGTATCGCGGACACTCGCACAAGGGTAGGATGGCAGCCATGAAGATCGGCATTCTTGTAGCGGGCTTGCTTGTCGCCTTCCCGGTTGCCGCCCAGCACCAGGCGCCGCCCGGAGTGGACCCGGGCCTGTTCAGGCCTCTGCCGGATCGCAAAGACGTCGTGCCGTGGAAGCTGCTCGCGCAGGTTGAACTGGTGAAGCAGAAGGACCGCTACGTGCCGCAGTTCGCGAAGGACGTCGCGGCGCTCGACCAGAAGGAGGTCAAGGTGCAGGGCTTCATCATGCCGCTGCAGATGGGCGACAAGCAGAGCCATTTCGTCCTCACCGCGATGCCGCAGACCTGCGCGTTCTGCCTGCCCGGCGGCCCGGAGAGCATGGTCGAAGTGAAGAGCAAGACCCCGGTGAAGTACACCTTCGAGCCCGTGGTTCTGACCGGCAAGCTGTCCGTGCTGAAAGACGATCCTACCGGCGTCTTCTACCGCCTCACCGACGCCGTCCCCGCGAAGTAGGTGCTCGCCCGTCTCGCACGGGTCTTCCTCGCAGCAGCGCTGCTCGCCGCCTGGCAGTCGGCGCTGCAGCATCCGGTCGAGCACGTCGACGAGCTCGGCGATTTCGTCCACCTGGCCGGCGGCCATTCGGATGAAGGCGGAGAGCCGCTGTGCGACTTGCTCGCTGCGCTCACCGCTTGCGCGGCGCAGGGCCCGCTCTTCCTTGGGACCACGGCGTCCCAGTACGACGCACCCGCATTGGCGCGGCGGACGCCGCGCGCTGCGGACGCGCCGCCTTTTCTCGCGCAAGGCCCTCCTGCCCTCGCCTGACGCTCGGCAACGGTAGTTTCCGGACAATGCATCAGGAGGCGACATGAAGCTTGTGTATTGGATCGTGGCGGCAGCATTCGTGCTGTCCGGCGCGGCATTCGCGCAGGAAAAACACGGCAGCAAGGAAGAGCAGGAGGACGCGAAGCGCCATCGCACCATGGCGCAGGCGCACGAGGCAGCGGCGAAATGCCTCGAGGCCGGCAAAGGCGAGAAGGCGTGCCTCGAGCAGCTGCGCAAGGACTGCAAGGGCGTCGGCATCGGCAAGTACTGCGGGATGAAGCACCAGCACTAGGCG
>DATIGN010000030.1:0-29762 GCA_035454685.1 Burkholderiales bacterium
CCTGCGGAGGTCTCATGGCTCGGCCCGCGTGACGGCCTGCGGCGCGGCCGCCGCCTGCACGGCTTCGACGATCTTGACGTAGCCGGTGCAGCGGCACAGGTTGCCCGACAGCGCCGCGCGTATCTGTGCCTCGTCCGGCGCGGGGTTTCGCTGCAGCAGGGCCTCGGCCGCCATGATCATGCCCGGCGTGCAGAAGCCGCACTGCGTGCCGAGCTTCTCGTGGAAAGCACGCTGCAGCGCGCTCAGCTTGCCTTCCCGCTTCTGCGATTCGATGGTCTCGACCGTGCGGCCTCCGCAGCTTGCGGCGAGCGTGAGGCAGGAGAGCCGCGGCTCGCCGTCGATCAGCACGGTGCAGGCGCCGCATTCGCCGCCGTCGCAGCCGCGCTTCGTACCCGTCAGCCCGCGCCGCTCGCGCAGGTAGTCGATGAGAAGCAGGTTGTCCTCGATCGCCTCCTCGCGAGCGCGTCCGTTCACGGCGAGCGTAACGCGCTGGGCCACTTCGCCGTACGCTAGCCCAGCTTTGCAAGCGAGCTTTGATGTATGTCAAGTAGTCAAGATCGCAGCCCTCTAGCATCGCCCACAAGGTGAATCCGGGCACTCAGGCAGCGTTCGAAATCGTGGCGCGGGAGGACTACTCCGACGCCACTTTCATGCTCGAGATCCGCCACCCGTTGATGGCGAGGGCCGCCCGGCCCGGGCAGTTCGTCATTGTCATGTCCCATCCCGAGGGCGAGCGCATCCCGCTCACGCTCGCCGACTTCGAACCGCGCAAGGGGACGATCACGCTAGTGATCCAGGCGGTCGGCAAGACCACGCGCGAGATGCAGCAGACCTGCCAGGTCGGAACGCGGCTGCACGCGCTCGTCGGGCCGATGGGCGTGCCGAGCGTCATCGGCAAGGCGAAGAAGGTGGCCTGCGTCGGCGGCGGCCTCGGCGTCGCGCCCATGTATCCGCAGGCTCGCGCCTACAAACAGGCCGGCGCTTATGTGATCGGAATCGTCGGCTTCCGCAGCCACAACCTCGTCTTCTGGGAAGAGAAGTTCAGGAGCGTGTGCGACGAACTCATCCTCTGCACCAACGACGGCTCCGCAGGCATAAGGGGCATCGTCACCGACGGCCTACGTATTTGTCTGGAAAAAAACCCCGACCTGGGGGAAGTCGTGGCCATCGGACCGCCGATCATGATGAAGGCGTGCGCCGAGGCGACGCGCGCGCGCAAGGTGAAAACCATGGTGAGCGTGAACCCGGTCATGGTGGATGGGACCGGGATGTGCGGCGGCTGCCGGGTCAAGGTGGGCGACAAGGTGAAGTTCGCCTGCGTCGACGGCCCGGACTTCGACGGTCACCAGGTCGACTTCGACGACCTCATGGCGCGCCTGAAGCGCTTCGACGAGCAGGAGAAAGCGGCGATGAAGCGCTTTACCGAAAGCTGCCGCATGAAAGCGCCCCCGCAGCCCGAGCCGCTCGATCTGCCCGACCCGTTCGAAGAAGTGCGCGGTGGCTAAGAAGACCATCCGCACCATCCCGCAGGAGCGCACGCCGATGCCGGAGCGCGCGGCGAAGGAGCGCGCGAAGAGCTTCCAGGAAGTCGCCTGCGGTTACTCGCTCGAGAACGCGTTGCGCGAAGCCGAGCGCTGCCTGCTCTGCCCCGACCCGAAGTGCATAGCCGGCTGCCCGGTCAACATCAACATCCCCGAATTCATCCGCCGCATCACCGTCCGGGACTTCCGCGGCGCCTACGACACCATCGCCGACACGAACCTGCTGCCCGCGATCTGCGGGCGCGTCTGCCCGCAGGAAAGCCAGTGCGAAGGCGCGTGCATCGTGGGTGACACCCTCGAGCCCGTGGCGGTCGGGCGCCTCGAGCGCTGGGTCGGCGACAAGGCGCTCGCCGAGGGCTGGTCGAGCGCTTCCTATGTGGAACCAAACGGCTTCCGCATCGGCATCGTCGGCTCCGGGCCCGCAGGCATGGCCTGCGCCGCCGACATGGCGAAGGCGGGCTGCGAAGTCACCGTCTACGAAGCGTTCCAGGAGCCCGGCGGCGTGCTCAAGTACGGCATTCCCGACTTCCGCCTGCCGAACCCGGTGATCGACGCCGAGATCGAGAACCTGCGCAAGCTCGGCGTCAAGTTCGAGTGCAACACGCTGGTCGGCCGGCTCTTCACCATCGAGCAGATGATCGACGAGCTGGGTTTCCACGCGGTCTTCATCGGCACCGGCGCGGGCTATCCCTCGATGATGGGCATCCCGGGTGAGTCACTGAACGGCGTGCTTTCCGCAAATGAGCTTCTCACGCGCTGCAACCTGATGCGCGCGCGCGACTTCCCGAGGTTCGACACACCGCTCCCCGCCGGTAAGAGAGTCGCGGTCATAGGCTCCGGCAACACCGCGATGGACGCGCTGCGCGTGAGCCTGCGCCTTGGCGCCGAGAAGGTGCACTGCATCTACCGGCGCAGCCGCGCCGAGAGTCCGGCGCGCGCCGAAGAGCTGCACCACGCTGAAGAGGAAGGCATCGAGTTCCACTGGCTCACCAACCCGCTCGAGATCCTGGACGACGGCAAGGGCAACGTGCGCGGCATGCGCTGCATCCGCATGCAGCTCGGCGAGCCAGACTCTTCCGGGCGGCCGCGACCGGAGCCCGTCCCCGGCAGCGAGTTCGAGTTCGCCACCGACATGGCGGTGTACGCGATCGGCACCAACGCCAACCCGATCATCGGCCAGACTTCGAAGATTGGGCTTAACAAGCGCGGCTATCTTCAAACCACAGAGAATCTCGAAACTTCCCTTGCAGGGGTCTTTGCCGGGGGCGACATCGTCACCGGCGCCGCCACGGTGATCGAGGCGATGGGCGCCGGGCGCAAGGCCGCCCGCAGCATGAAGAAGTACTTAGGCATATCAAGTTCTTCCGAAGGGAAGAAATTCTTGGGAATCGATTCGTCGCAGCACAACTACGTGCGACTGCGAGCCGCCTGATGAGCGAACCCACACTCGCTGCCAAGACCGTCACCGAGCTGAAAGAGCATATCGTCGAAGTCATCAGCGATTCAGGCGAGGGCGCGCAGCGCTGCGGCCAGTCGCTCGGCTCGATCGCCGCGCGCATGGGCATTGGCATCTGGACCGTCGAGATCATCCCGGCCGAGATCCGCCCGCCCGCGCGCTCGGTCGCCGGCGCGAGCGGCAACCGCATCCGGCTCGGTGCCGGGCGCGTCACCAATGGCGGCGACCTCACCAACCTCGTAGTCGCCTTCAACGAGCAGGCGTTGCTCGGCCGCGTGCGCGCGGGCGAGCTCGCCCCGCGCTGCACCATCCTGCTCGAAAGCATGTGGCGCGAGCACCGGGACCCCGCAATAAGGGAAAGCTACGAAAAGGCGGTCGCCTCGTTACGTTCCGCCAAGTACAACGTCATCGAGATCCCCATGGGACGCGAATGCAATGCCGTCGTCCCCAACGCGGAAAAGGGCAAGAACATGTTCGCGCTGGGGATGCTGTGCAGCATCTACAGTCTCGAGCTAGCCCTCGCGCGCGAGCAGATCGCGCTCACCTTCGGAAAGAAGGCTCAAGCCGTCATCGACTCCAACGTCAAGCTGCTCGAGGCGGGCTACCGCTGGGGCGAGAAGAACCTCGACTTCAAGTACCGCATCCCAGCCGTGCGGCCGAAGGAACCGCAGGTCGTGGTGAACGGCAACACCGCTCTTGCGCTCGGCGTGCTCGCCTCGGGGATGGAAATCTGCGCGATGTACCCGATTACGCCGGCGACTTCAGCGTCGCACTATCTCTCGGACGTGTTCGAGAAAGTGGGCGGCGTGGTCCACCAGGCCGAAGACGAAATCGCGGCGTGCGCGTTCGCGATCGGCGCCTCCTACGCCGGCAAGTGCACCGTGACCATCACCTCCGGCCCGGGCTATTCGCTCAAGCAGGAAGCGATCGGGCTCGCGGTGATGAGCGAAATCCCGCTCGTGGTGATCAACGTGCAGCGCGGTGGCCCGAGCACCGGCCAGCCGACCAAGGTCGAGCAAGGCGACCTGATGAGCGCGATCTTCGGCAGCCACGGCGACGCGCCGAAGGTGGTGATGGCGGCGAGCACGATCGAGGACTGCTTCTATTCGGTGATCACGGCTAGGCGCATCGCCGAGACCTTCAACATGGTCGTGGTCGTCCTGACCGACGCGAGCCTCGCCACCTCACAGCAGCCCTTCCCGCGCCCGCAGTTCGACGCCGCGTGGATGGCGCCGCCGGCCGACCAAAGCGCGGTGCCCGAGGGGCTCAAGCCCTACGACTGGGACGCCGCTACCGGGCTTGCGCGGCGCTTCATCCCGGGGCAGCCGAACGGCATGCACACGGTCACCGGCCTCGCGCACGACCGCGAGAGCCACGTCGCCTACGACCCGGAGATCAACGAAGAATCGATCCACTTCCGGAGCCTGAAGCTCGCCGCGCTGCAGCGCACGCTAGAGGCGCCGCCGCTTTTCGGCCCGCCGCAAGGCGACCTCCTGGTGATCGGCTGGGGCAGCACCAAGGGCGCGATCGAGGAAGCGGTGGAATCGCTGCAACGCGAGGGCCGCAAGGTGTCCTCGATGCATCTGCGCTTCCTGCAGCCGCTCGCGCCGGGAATCAAGGAAGCGATGAGCGGCTTCAAGAAAGTGATAACGATCGAGGGCAACTGGTCCGACCGGCCGGAAGACCAGTTGATCGACGAGACCAACCGCCGGTATTCCGCGCTCGCGACTCTGCTGCGCGCGCGCTACCTCGTGGACGTGGACTGCTGGAGCGAAGTGCGCGGCCAGCCGATCAAGCCCGCCACGATCCGCGAAGCGCTTCGCAGGAAACTCCCATGAACGATATCGCGTGCGTTCTGCGGCTCTACGACGAGAAATACGAGCTCGAGGACTACCAGGGCGGCGTGCCGCGCTGGTGTTCGGGCTGCGGAGACAACGCCATCCTCGCCTCGGTGCAGCGCCTGTGCCGCGACGAAGGCCTGCGGCCGGAGAAGACCGTGTTCGTGTCGGGCATTGGCTGCTCGAGCCGGTTCCCGCACTACATGCGCACTTACGGCTTCCACGGTATCCACGGCCGCGCGCTGCCGGTTGCCGAGGGCGTGCGCCTGGCGCGGCCCGACCTGCATGTGTTTGTGAACACCGGCGACGGCGACTGCTGCTCGATCGGCGCCGCGCACTGGATCCACGCCGTGCGCTACAACATGCGCATGAGCGTGTTCCTGCACGACAATCAGATCTACGGGCTCACCAAGAAGCAGGCCTCGCCCACCTCGCCGCGCGGCACGAAGAGCAACACCACTCCGCGCGGCAGCACTCTCGAGGCGCTGAACCCGCTCACCGTGACGCTCGGCGTGCAGAACGTATCTTTCGTCGCGCAAGCGGTCGACTGGATGCCCGACGTTCTCTACGACATCGTGCGCGCTGCGTTCCACCACAAGGGCTTCTCGTTCGTGCGCATCATCCAGCGCTGCCCGGAGTGGCTGCCCGACCAGTGGGAACCGTACATCAAGGATCCGAAGCGGGTGCTGCGCCTCGACAAAAGCGGCCACGACGCGTCCAACCTCCACCGCGCGCGAGAGATGGCGTCGCAGATGGACCCGATTCCGGTCGGCATCCTTTACCGCAACCCGGACGTGCCCTGCTACGAGGACCTGCGCCGCAGCCCGAAGCTGCGCACCGCGGAAATGGTGCGCGCGGGCCTCGAAGCCGAGCTCGACAAGTTCACCGTGTGGCCCGAGCATGCACGCTGACCTCCAGGCCCAGCTCGCCTTCCATCTCACGGGGCGCAGTCTCCCGCCGATGGAGCCCTTTGAGCTCATCCCGGCGCTCCTCGCGCGCTACAGAGATCTGACGGCGCTCCGATACGACTTTCCTCTGGTGCTTTCAAAAGAAGGAAAAGTCGGTTCCCTGTCCACGCTGGTCGATCACGCCCTCGAGGGCAAAGACGAGAAGACCCGCGCACAGGCGCTCAGGCGCGAGCGAGAGATTCGCAGTGGTAGTAATAACACCCTTGCCAGCTTCCCAGTGCGGCTTGCTGCAGATGGAGAAGTTGCCGACTGTGATGCAGAGCTCCCCGGGCGCCTGTTTGAGCACGTCTGGCGCGCACTGCAGGAAAAGCGCGCGCAAGCGCTGCGCGAGCGCATCGACGCGCTGGTCGCGCGGCTCTCCGAGATCGTGGCGGCCGACTACGCGCGCTCGGACGAAGCGCGCAGCGAGCAAAGGCTGCGCGTTTCCTTCGGAGGCCGCGACGCGGGCATCGACTTCGGCGCGCTAGCGGGGCTCCTCAAACGCGCGCTGCCCGAGCGCCCGATGGCCGAAACCCGCAGGCGCCGCATCGCCTCGCTCCTCGCCGCGCTGCGCACGCTGGACTTCGGACCGTTCGTCTACGAGAGTTGCGCCGAGGCGCTCGCCGCGTACCGCGCGCGCCTGCCGCACCTCATCGCGCTCTCGAAGGCGATCGCCGCAGCGCGCCTCGAGGCCGCGGGCGAATACGCCGAGGAACGCCACGACGCCTTCTTTGCCATCGCCGGCTCGACGCTGCTCGCCGAAGAGGGCTTGGCGGATTTCCCGGGCATGCTGGTGCGGCTCGACGGCGCTGCGCAGGACCCGCAGCTCGCCGAGATCCTCGCGCTTGGGGCGCCGGTCAAGGTGCTCGCGCAGTTCGACGACATCCTGCAGCGCTCGCCGGTCGGCCGCCCGGGCTTCGGCCTTCGCGCCCACGCGCTCGCCGGCATGGCGCTCGGCCTGCCTGACGTGTACGTGCTGCAGTGCTGCGCTTCGCAGCTGTATGAGCTGCGAAATCAGCTTCTGAAGGGCCTGGAATACCCCGGCGCCGCGCTTTTCAGCGTCTATTCCGGCGCCGGCGGCGAGACCGAGTTGCGCCCCTATCTCGTGGCCGCGGCCGCCGCCGAGTCGCGCGCCTTCCCCACCTTCTGCTACGACCCCTCGGCCGAAAGCGCCGAGCGCTTCTCGCTCGCCGGCAACCCGCAGCCGGACGCGGATCATGCCGTCCATGAGTTGATGTACGAAGACGCCGCGCACCAGCGGGTGCAGGAGAAGATTCCCTTCACGTTCGCCGATTTCGTTGCCTGCGACGGCCGCTACGCCGGCTGGTTCGCGCCGGTGCCGCTCGCCGCGGCCGCGCCGGAAAACGTGCCCTACATCCTGGTGGCGGACAGGAAGGACATGTTGCACCGGGCGATCGTCGCCGACGAGCTCGTGGGCGAGGCCCGCCGCTCGCTGGAGTTCTGGCGCAGCCTGCAGCAGCACGTCGTCAAGAAGCCCGAAGTCAAGCCCGTCGAGAACGAAGCCCCGGCCCCCGCGGCTCCTGCCCCGGCGCCGGTGCCGGCGGCCGAAGCGCCCAAGCCTAAGGGCGACGACCCTTACATCGAGACCCCGAAGTGCTCGACGTGCGAAGAATGCGTGAAGATCAACGATCGCATGTTCAAGTACGACGCGAACAAGCAGGCCTACATCGCCGACCCGGACGCCGGAACGTATCGCGAGCTCGTCGAGGCGGCGGAGAGCTGCCAGGTGTCGATCATCCATCCCGGCAAGCCGCGCAACCCGCAGGAGCCGGGGCTGGAGGAATTGCTGGTCCGCGCCGAGCCTTTCGTCTAGACCGCGAGAAACCGCTGCATCCCGGCACGCAGGTCGCCGGGCAGCGGCACCGACTTCATCGTCGCGAACGAAATCGTGCAGAGCGTCCAGACCGCGCGCAGCCGCAGCTCGCCCCTCACCGCGCCCACGAGCGCGAGGTCGAAGGAGCTGCGCCCCAGGCGCTTTACCCAGAGATCGAACTCCAGCATCTCGCCCAGCACGCAGGCGCGCATGAACTCGGCATCGATCACGAGCGAGGGCGCGCGCAGGTCGCGCGGCGGCACCATGAATTCGCTTCCCCACGGGCAGGCTAGACCTTCGGCGAACCAGTCCTCGAGCACCGCATTGAACATGTCGAAGAAGCGCGCAAAGTACACGCGCTCGCCCGGGTCGCAATGCGCGTAGCGCACGAGCTGGCGCGAGCGGAACGCGTTCGGCGGCACTTCTTCCCGTGGAACCGCACCAAGCGCCTTGCTCTCTTCCTTCTTCAGTTCCGCGATTGTCCTGGCCCGAAGCTCGTCCGGCAGCGGAATCGCCCGCATGGTCTCCATGGACATCATGGCGGTCTTGTGGCGCACGCTGAAGCGCGGCGCTCCCTCCACGGTGCCCGCCATGCGCGTCTCGATCGAGCTGCGCCCGACGATCACCGGCGCAAGGTCGAGCGTCAGCGTCTCGCCGAATCGACACGGCGTGACGAACTCGCAATGCGTGCGCACTACCGGGTTGCCGCGGCGAAGCTCGAGGTGCAGGACGTGGAAAGGCAGCCCTAGACGCTGCGCGAACCAGTCCTCCATCGCCGCGTTGACGAAGTCGAACACGTGCGGGAAATAGAGCACCCCGGCGGGGTCGCAATGCGAAAAGCGGATCGGCTGGGCGAAGCGGAACACGAGCCGCTATGATGGCATTCACCATGGCCGCCGAGTTCATCGAGAATCGAACCTACGACGAGATCAAGGTCGGCGACAGCGCCACCCTGGTACGGACGCTCCGCCCCGAGGACATCCAGCTCTTCGCCGTCATGTCGGGCGACGTCAACCCGGCGCATGTCGACCCCGAATACGCGCTCTCCTCGATGTTCGAGGAGGTGATCGCGCACGGCATGTGGGGCGGCGCGCTGATCTCCACCGTGCTCGGCACCGAGTTCCCCGGCCCGGGAACTATCTACGTCAGCCAGACGCTGCGCTTCTCGCGGCCGGTGAAGGTCGGCGACACGATCACGATCAAGATCACGTGCACCGAGAAGTTCGATCAGAACAAGCACATCGTGTTCGACTGCCTGTGCACCAACCAGGATGGCCTGAAGGTGATCGCGGGCGAGGCCGAAGTGCTCGCGCCCACGAAGAAGATCAAGCGCGAGCGCGTCGAGCTTCCCGAAGTCATGATCTCCGACCGCTGGGGACGCTACCAGAAGCTCATCGGCCGCGCCAAGGGCCTGACGGCCGCCACCGCCGTGTTCGCGCATCCGCTCCAGGCCGAGGCGCTGCAAAGCGCCGCCGCCGCGCGCGACTCCGGCATCCTGCGCCCGGTGCTGGTCGGCCCCGAGAAGGAGATGCGCGCGCTCGCCGAACAGAACAAGATCGACCTCAAGCTGTGCCGCCTGGTGGACGCGCCCCACTCGCGCGCCGCCGTCGCGCGCGCGATCCAGATGGCCGAGTCGGGCGACGCCGAGATCCTCGTCCAGGGCGCCGTGCCGACGCAGGAATTCCTCGTCCCGATCGTCGCCTCGAGCGGGCTGCGCACCGAGCGGCGCCTGTCGCACGTTCTCTACATCGACATGCCCGGCCACCCGCGCCCGATCTTCATCAGCGACATGATGGTCAATATCGAGCCTACGCTCGAAGACAAGGCGCAGATCGTGCAGAACGCGATCGACTTCGCCCACATCATGGGCATCCCCGAGCCCAAGGTCGCGATCCTGGCCGGCACCGACACCGTCACCCCGAAGATGCGCGCCACCCTCGACGCCGCCGCGCTATGCAAGATGGCCGACCGCGGCCAGATCACCGGCGGCCTCGTCGACGGCCCGCTCGGCGTCGACAACGCCATCTCCCTCATCGCCGCGCGCAGCGCCCACTTGAAGTCCGCCGTCGCCGGCAACGCCGACATCATCATCGCCCCCGACCTCGAGGCCGGCAACATGCTCGCCAAACAGCTCGAGCACCTTGCCGCTGCCATCTCCGGCGGCGTCGTCCTCGGCGCCACCGTCCCGATCGTCCTCGCGAACCGCAACGACTCCATCGAGAGCCGCGTTGCTTCGCTCGTCCTATCGCTGCTCATGGCGAACCATCTGCGCGCGCCGCGCTAGCGGCCTGCGGCATAGCCCTGCATGCCGCGGGGGATTAACGCTCGTAGTATCAAGTGCTCTTCTGTTGTCGTTCGCCAAGGAGCAGGCGCCGCAGCGTGCGCAGGTCGTTGAGGATGCGGCGGCTGCCATCGATGTGCCAGGCGAGACGGTCGAGCTTGTAGGCGACGAGCTGGAGCGCTTCGAGGCGGCGCGCGGCGCCCTCGGCCTGGGCGGCGAGCGCCTGCGCCTCGACGGATCTCTTGCTGGTTTCGATCGCATCGCGCAGCAGGGCGGTGTACTCGAGTGAGCCTTCGATGCTGTCGAAGGGTGTGCGGTCATTTCCCATGTAGTGCCTTTAGCTTTGCGCGAGCCTCGCGCAGTGCTCTCTCGGTTGCGGGCCAGTCGATGCAGGCGTCGGTGATGGAGACGCCGTAACGGAGCTTCGAGCGCTCGGCGAGCGGCTGGTTGCCCCACTCGAGGTTGGACTCGATCATCGCGCCGACGATGGAGCGGTTGCCCTCGACGATTTGGTGGATCACGTCGCTGAACACCAGGGGCTGGCGCGCGGGGTCTTTGCCCGAGTTGCCGTGCGAGCAGTCGATCATTATGCTGCGCGGCAGCCCTGCCTTCTTCAATTCTTCTTCAGTTAAAGCGACAGAAACAGTGTCGTAGTTCGGTGCCGTGCCGCCGCGAAGAACAATGTGGGCGTGCCTGTTGCCCCGGGTATAGGTGAGCGCGCAGCGCCCCTCGGGATCGATACCGAGAAAAGCGTGCGGCTTGGAGACCGAGACAAGTGCGTTGATCGCGATGGCGCGGTTGCCATCGGTGCCGTTCTTGATCCCGACCGGCATTGAGAGGCCGCTCGCCATCTCGCGGTGCGTCTGGGACTCGGTGGTGCGGGCGCCGATCGCGCTCCAGGAGACGAGGTCGGCTATGTACTGGGGCGTGATCGGGTCGAGCGCCTCGGTGCCGCAGGGCAGGCCGAGCTCATTCAGGTCGAGGAGCAGCTTGCGCGCGATGCGCAACCCTTTCTCTATATTGAAGGAGTCGTCGAGGTCGGGGTCGTTGAGGAGGCCTTTCCAGCCAACCGTGGTGCGCGGCTTTTCGAAGTAGACGCGCATCACGATGAAGAAGGTGTCATCGAGTTCCTTCGCGAGCCTCGCGAGACGGCGCCCGTAGTCGAGCGCTGCCGCCGGGTCGTGGATGGAGCATGGGCCGACCACGAGAAAGAGGCGGGCATCGGCGCGCTCGAGGATCTTCTTTATCGTGTCGCGGCCGGCGAGAACGACGCGGCGCGCAGCATCCGAGAGCGGCAGCTCGTCGTGCAGCGCCTCAGGCGAAACGAGCCGGACCTGGCTCGTTACGTTGAGGTCGTCGACCTGGGGCGTGCGGAACACGCCCCTACTGTACTGCGAACTACTTCTCCGGGGCGGTGATCGCGGCGAGCTCCGCCTCCGAGAGCTCCTTGCGGCGCTTGAGGCTCCAGCTGCCGACCCACTTCTTCATCGTGTCGAGCCGCGCGGCGCGCTCGGCGGGGTTGTTGCCGAGGAAGTTGTACATGTTGCCGGGCTTGCCATCCTTGGTGTTCTTGCCGTCGTCGAGCCGCCGCATCAGCGCACCCGCGTCCGAGCCTTTCACCAGAATCATGACGTTCTCGTAGGTGTCCAGCTTCGGGCCCTTCATCTTCTTCTTCCAGCCCTCCTGGTCCTTGCCGAACTCGGCGAGCGAGGGCGCGCCGCTGATGTGGCAGGCGGCGCAGCGCTCGGCGATGATCTTCTTGACCGTGTTCTCGTACGTCACGGACTGTGCGCTGGCGGCGCTGGGAAGCGCGGCGAGGGCGCCCGTCGCGATGAGCAGGTGCAAAGGAATTCTCATATTCGCTCCTTGAGGACTGATTGGCGGAATTTCCTTACGAATTAAATCCTTCGCGCGGCGACGCATCTTGACCTGCATCAAAGCCCCTGCTGCGGGCCGGGGCATGCTGCGGTGAGGAGCCGACGCCACGCTACAAATCGTCATCCAGGGCCGCGGCGGACAAGGCGCCCAGTTGGCGGGCAACGTGCTCGCGAGGGCGTTTTTCGCCGAGGGGCGCGAGGTGCAGAGCTTCGCGACTTACGGCGGCGCGCGTCGCGGCACGCCGGTGAGTTCTTTCATCCGCGTCGATGACAAGCCGATTCGCGTGCGCTGCGATATCGAGCGGGCGGACGCGATCCTCTGCTTCGACGCGAGCCTGCTTGAAGCGCGGCTGCTCGCGAGCGCCGGGCCGCAGACGCTGATCGTGGTGAACTCGCGCCGCACGCCGGCGCAGTTCGCGGCGGCGCTTCCGGGCTATCGCGTACTGCCGGTCGACGGCATCGGCGTCGCGCAGCGAAACGGGCTCGGACGCATCGTGAATTCCGCGCTCCTCGGCGCGCTGGCGTGCGCGCTGGAAGCGCCCGGCCTCGACACGCTATTGCACACCGTCACCGCCGCGGCGCCGAAGGCCGGAGCCGAAAACGGGGCGGCGTGCCTCGAGGGCTATCGTTTGGTCGAGGCGCAGCTTGCGCTCCAAGCCGCATGAACGCGCTCGCCCCGCCCAGCACTTGGACCACCGGCACGACGGAGGTCATCAGGACCGGAACCTGGCGCGCGGCGGTCCCGGTCTACCGGCAGGCGCCCTCGCCCTGCCGCTTCGCGTGCCCGATAGACGGGCGCATTGCCGAGTGGATGCAGCAGGCGAAAGCGGGTGACTTCCACGGCGCGTGGATCACGCTCACCGACCACAATCCTTTTCCCGCCGTCGTCGGTCGCGTCTGCCACCGGCCGTGCGAGGCCGCTTGCAATCGTGGCCACTACGACGAGCCGCTCGCGGTGCGCTCGCTCGAGCGCTACATAGGCGACCTTGCGCTCGCCGAAGGCTGGCTCTTCCCGCAGGCACCGCGCGGCCAGGAGCGGGTCGCGGTGATCGGCGGCGGCCCTTCGGGATTGTCGGCGGCGTACCAGCTCCGCCGTCGCGGCTACGCCGTCAGTCTCTTCGAAGCGCGGCGCGAGCTCGGCGGTCTGCTGCGCGACGGCATTCCGCCCTACCGGCTGCCGCGCGCGGTCCTCGACGGCGAGATCCGCCGAATTCTCGCGCTCGGCATCGATATACACGCGGGCCGGACGCTCGATAGTACAGAGCAGTTCCTCAAGCTGCGCGAGCAGTACGACGCCGTGTATCTCGCCATCGGCGCGCGCCGGCAGAGGCGCCTCGCGCAGCTCGACTACGTCGCACCCTGGGTGATGGACGGCGCCGCTTATCTGGCCGCTGCCAACGCCGGATCTCCGCCCACCCTCGGCAAGCGCGTGGTGGCGATCGGCGGCGGCAGCGCGGCGATGGACGTCGCTCGCAGCGCACGGCGCGCCGGCCACGAAGTGAGCGTGCTCTCGCTCGAGCGCGAGGCCCAGATGCCGGCGCAGCGCGAAGAGGTGATCGCGGCGAAAGAAGAAGGCGTGCGCTTTTTCGACGGCGCGGCCTTGGTCTCGGTGCGCGTGAACGGAGCGCTCAAGCTGCATTGCGTGCGGGGAACTTTCACCCCCAACCCCTTCACGTTCACTCCCATCGAGAATAGCGATTTCTATCTCGACGCCGACGCGATCGTCCCGGCGATCGGGCAGGATCCGGATCTCGCCGCGCTGCGTCCGCTGCTCGACACCAAAGGCTTCTTCGCCGGAGGCGACGTCATCTCTCCCGCGCGCTTCGTCAGCCACGCGATCGGCATGGGGCGCGAGGCGGCGCTCGAGATCGATGCTTGGCTGATGGACCGCCCACCGGTATCCGCGGCGCCGCAGGCCCCCGTGCCCCTGAGCGCGATCAACACTTTCTACCATCCGCGTCAAGAATCGTTCGACCCGCTTACCGAGGCTGCGCGTTGCTTCTCGTGCGGCCGCTGCACGCTGTGCGACAACTGCTTCCAGTATTGCCCTGACATGGCGGTACGGCGCGTTGCCGGCGGCTACGAGATCGCGCTCGAGTACTGCAAGGGTTGCGGGCTGTGCGTGGCGGAATGTCCCACGGGATCGATCGCCATGGAGGAAGAGCGCAAATGAAGCGCGTGCTCCTCACCGGGAATCATGCCGTCGCCTGGGCGGCGCGCCTCGCGCGGCCGAAGGTCGTACCGGTGTACCCCATCACGCCGCAAACGCCGGTGATGGAGCTCCTCACCGAGTTCCAGGCCGCGGGCGAGCTCGACGCCGAGATCCTCACCCCCGAATCCGAGCATTCGGTGATGGCGGCCTGCATCCCCGCTTCGCTCGCCGCCGTGCGCGTGTTTACCGCGACCGCTTCCCAAGGTCTGATGCTGATGCACGAGCTGCTCCACTACGCGGTCGGCGCGCGCGCGCCGATCGTGATGGCGAACGTCAACCGCACTATCGCCTCGCCATGGGCGTTCTGGCCCGACCAGACCGATAGCCTGGCGCAGCGCGACACCGGCTGGATCCAGCTTTACGCCGAGAGCGCGCAGGAGGCGCTCGACAGCGTGATCCAGGCGTTCCGCATTGCCGAGCGCGTGCTGCTGCCGGCAATGGTCAACCTCGACGCGTTCTACGTCTCGCATGCGCTCGAGCCGGTGGTGCTGCCGCCGCAGGAGCTAGTCGACGATTACCTGCCGCCGTACCAGCCCGAGCACTTCATCGACCCCGGCCGCGGCGAGTCGTGGGGTAACGTGGTGAGTCAGGACATGTACTACCGCCATCGCCGCGAGATCGGCGCTGCGATGGACCGGGTGCCGCAAGCCGCGCTCGAGGCTGACCGCGAGTGGTGCCGGCTCACCGGCCGCACCTGGGGCCTGACCGAGCGCTACCGCTGCGAGGACGCCGAGCTCGTGATCGTCACCATGGGCAGCATGTGCGGAACCGCGCGCGACGCGGTGGATGCGTTGCGCGAGGGCGGCTTCCCGGCCGGATTGCTCAAGGTGCGCCTGTTCCGCCCACTGCCCGCGGCCGAGCTGCGCGAGACGCTCGTCGGCGTGCGCGACGTGCTGGTGCTCGACCGCAACTTCTCGCCCGGCGTGGGCGGCGTGCTGCACCAGGAGCTGCGTGCCGCGCTGTACGGAATGAAGAATGCGCCGGGCGTGCACGGCTATCTCGCGGGCGTCGGCGGCGTCAACGTGCCGCCGCAGAAGATCATGGAGTTCGCCCGGCAAGCGCGAGCTGCAGATGCCGAAGCGGAGCCCGTATGGGTGAAATGACAGAACTTCTTTGTTCGGGGCATGCCGCGTGTCCGGGCTGCATCGACGCGCTGTCGGCGCGCCACGTGCTCGCCGCGCTCGGGCCCGACAGCGTGGCCGTCATCCCGCCCTCGTGCATGGCGATCATCGCCGGGCCGCAGCCGCTCTCCGGCATGCGCATCCCCGTATACCAGCCCTCGCTCGAGTCCTCGGCGGCCGCAGCCTCTGGACTGCGCCGCGCGCTCGACGCGCGCGGCCGCACCGCCACCCATGTGGTGGTGCTCGCCGGCGACGGCGGCACCTGCGATATCGGCTTCCAGTGCCTGTCGTCGGCGGCGGAACGCAACGAGAACATCCTTTACTTCTGCTTCGATAACGAGGGCTACATGAACACCGGGGCGCAGAAGTCGTCCTCGACGCCGCATTTCGCGCGCACCGGCTCGACGCCCGCGGGCAAGCTCACGCGCAAGAAAAACCTGGTCGAGATCATGGCGGCGCACGAGATCCCGTATGCAGCGACCGCGACCGCCGCGTTCTTGCCCGACCTCGTGCGCAAGGTGGAGAAGGCGAAGGCGATGCGCGGGCTACGTCTGATCACGCTTCTCGTACCTTGCCTCGACGGCTGGGGCGTGGCCGAAGATAGGGGAATCGCGGTTGCGCGCCTGGCCGTCGAGTCCGCGGTCTTCCCGCTCTACGAGGTCGAGGACGGCTCGCGCTATACCCTCACCGGACCGCCGAAGACGCGGCCGGTGCGCGACTACCTCGCTGCGCAGCGCCGCTATCGGGATCTGGAAGAGAACGAGGTGGCAGAGCTCCAGCGCGAGGTCGACACCGGCTGGAACCGGCTGCTGGAGAAATCGGGGTCAGGCCCCAGGCGGAAGATCGGGCTCTGACCCCAACGACCTAGCGCCAGCCGCGCGGGCCGTAGCCGCCGCGCTGGTCGGCGGCGACGCGCTGCTCGGGCGCCAGGACCGAGTAGAGCTCCTTGTAGGCCGCGCTCAAGGCCTCGTGCGTCAGGGCGCGCTGCTGCATGAACTTGCTGTGCTGCTCGTAGCGCTCCGCGCTCGAGGACGGTGCCGACTTCCACATCGCTTCGTGCTGCGCCAGCATCGTCTCGGACTGGCTCTTCACCGCGTTGGCGTAGGCCGACCAGGCTTTCTCCTGCTCGGGAGTGATCTTCAGCACCGACTTCTGCGCCGCGAGCCGGTCTTCGACGTTGAAGCCCGCCATTCCCGGGCCCATGCCGCCACCCATCATCATGCCGGGCCCGCCGCCCATCATGCCGCCGCCCATGCCGTAGCCGTAGGGCTGGGCGGTTACCACTGCCGCGCCGAGAGCGAGGCCCACGGCGACCACGATTGTCGTTACGCGTCTCATTGCCATCTCCATAGGTCGTTTGACTACGCAGTCATTGCACCACGCGGGCGTAACAGGGCCGTGGCGACCATGTAGCGCCGCGTACCAGCCGACGCGCTTGTTACGCTTCGCTACAAATTGGCCCCGCCGAAGCGCTATAAGGAAGGCATGGAAGCGCAGGATCACATCCTCATCGTCGACGACGACGCCGAGATCCGCAGCCTACTCGGCGACTACCTGCGCAAGAACGGCTACCGGACCACGGTCGCCGCCGACGGCAAGGCGATGCAGGCCGCGCTCGCGCGCGGCAAGGTGGATCTGATCGTACTCGACCTCATGCTGCCGGGAGAGGACGGGCTTGCGTTATGCCGCGACCTGCGCGCGAAAGTCGACACCCCGGTGATCATGCTCACCGCGCGCGGCGAGGAGACCGACCGCATCATCGGGCTCGAGATGGGCGCCGACGACTACCTCGGCAAGCCGTTCAGCCCGCGCGAGCTGCTGGCGCGCATCAAGAGCGTGCTGCGGCGCTACCGCAGCCTGCCGCGCAGCCTGCGCGCCGACGACGCGCGCACCATCGCCTTCGCGGGCTGGCGCCTCGACATGGCGGCGCGGCACCTGGTTTCGCCGGCGGGCGTGGCGACCTCGCTCAGCGGGGGCGAGTTCCAGCTGCTCAAGATTTTTCTCAGCCACCCCAACCACGTGCTTTCGCGCGACCAGCTCATGGTGCTCGCCAAGGGCCGCGAGGCCGACCCGGCCGACCGCACGATCGACATCCAGGTGAGCCGCCTGCGCCACCGCCTCGACGACGATCCCGCCGATCCGAAGATCATCAAGACGGTGCGCGGTGAAGGCTACGTGCTCGCGGTCGCTGTCGAGATTGAGCGCTAAGACATGATTCCACGCAGCCTCTTCGGCCGACTGGTGCTCGTGCTGCTCGCAGGGCTCGCCGCCGCAGCGCTCGCCACCGTCTACATCAACCGCTCGGAGCGCGGCGAGCTCCTCTACCGGGCGGGCGGCATGCAGCTCGCGCAGCGCATCGCCGACATCAGCAGGCTGCTCGACTCGCTTCCCGCCGCGGAGCGCAGGCGCGTCGCGTCGATCTTCAGCGCGCCGCCGCTCGCGGTTTCGCTCGAGCGCCCGCCGCTCGAGCCGTCGGCGGACCCGGAGAACGACTTCCAGCTCGCCATGTTCACGCGCGTGCTCGGCTTCGCGCTGGGCGAAGGCCTGCAGGCGCGCGTAGCGCGCGCCCCGGGAATGCGCATCCCCGTACCCGCCCCGCCGATGATGCGGGGGGGAATGGGCCCCGGCATGCACGGCATAGGGCCGGGGGGCGCGTCTTTCGTCGTGCAGGTGGCCCTGCGCGACGGCACGCGCGTCAACTTCGACTCCTACCTCTCGCCGCAGGACGTGGACACGCCGCTGCGCCTCGCGGCCACGCTCGTCATCCTCCTCGGCACCGTGGTCGCGCTGTCGGCGCTCGCGGTGCGCTGGGTGACGCGGCCGCTCTCCACGCTCGCCACCGCGGCCGAGAAGCTCGGCGAGGATATCAACCGCGTGCCGCTGGCCGTCACCGGCCCGGCCGAGGTGCAGCGCGCGGCAAAAGCCTTCAACACGATGCAAGCCCGCCTCGCGCGCTTCATCGGCGACCGCACGCGAATCGTCGCGGCGATGTCGCACGACCTCAAGACGCCGCTCACGCGGCTGCGCCTGCGCACCGAGACGCTGGAGGACGAAGCGCTGCAGGCGAAGTTCGCGCGCGACATCGACGAGATGGAATCGATGATCGCGCAGGCGCTCGACTTCATGCGCGACGCGGCGAGCGCCGAGCCGGCGCAGCCGGTCAATGTCATGTCGCTGCTCGAGAGCCTGCAGGCCGACTACCAGGACGCGGGGCAGGCGTTCGAGATCAAGGGCCGCGTCGCGCGGCCGCTCTCCGGCCGCCCGCGCGCGCTGCGCCGTTGCCTGTCGAACCTGCTCGACAACGCTTTCCGCTACGGCCAGCGCCCGAGCGTCGAGGTCGACGACGGCGCGCGCGAGCTCAGGATGCGCGTGCTCGACGAAGGGCCCGGCATCCCGGAAGCCGAGCTCGAGCGTGCCTTCGAGCCGTTCTACCGCGGGGAGGCCTCGCGTAGCCGCGAAACCGGCGGCACCGGCCTCGGCCTAGGCATCGCACGCAACATCGCGCGCGCCCACGGCGGCGACGTAACGCTCAGGAACCGCGCCGGCGGCGGCCTGGAGGCGACCCTAATGCTGCCGCGCGCAGCGTGAAGACTAATCGGGCCTGAGGCCCTCTTTGAGGCGCTCGAAGTAACCCGAGTTCGGGCAGGACGGCCTGAGGCCGTACCGCCCGTACCACTTGAGCCAGCGGGTGCAGGCGGACATGTCGGCGCAGCGCTGGCAGCGCTGCGCCGCGGCGGCAAGATTGTGAAATCCGGCCGCCTCGGCATCGGCCAGCGAAAGGCCGCGAAAGTCGAGCATGCGGAAGAGCGGTAGCATGGAATCCCCTTAGTTCAAGTCGTTCTCATTCGTGCAGGGAGTTGTACTTCTCCTGGAGCTGCTCCGGGGTCTCGTCGAAGTCCGGGTTCTTGACGATGCAGTCGGAGGGGCAGACCAGCTTGCACTGCGGCTCGTCCTTCGCGCCGACGCACTCGGTGCACTTGAGCGGATCGATCACGTAGGGCTCGCCCGCCTTGATCGCCTCGTTCGGGCAGACCGGAACGCAGGCATCGCACAAAGTGCACGCCTCGTTGATCAGCAGCGCCATGGCTGTGTCCCTTTCAAGCGGCGATCCGCTCCTGGAGTTCCTTCAGTTTCCTGAACCTGAACGCACCCCACAGCGCTGCGCCGATGGCGCCGGCATAGATCGAGTCGGGGTGGCTCACGGCGGTGAGGCCGGTGATCTTCTCGTTCGCGAGCTCCTCCTGCAGCGCGGCGAGCAGGCCCTCGTCGAGCGCGAGGCCGCCTGTGAGGAGCACCGTGCCCTTGGTGATGCCGGTGACCTTCAGGAGCTTCACCAGGCGCGAGGCCATCGAGATGTGAATGCCCTTCAGGATGTCGGGCGTGGCGATGCCGCGCGACACCATGTTGATGACGTCGGTCTCGGCGAGCACGGCGCAGATCGAGCTTACCTTTTCCGGGCTCTTGGAGCTCCTGGAGAGAGGGCCGATCTCCTCCACCGCGACGCCGAGGTAGCGCGCGATGTTCTCGAGGAACTGGCCCGAGCCCGAGGCGCACTGGCTCGTCATCTTGTAGGAGAGCACCTTGCCGCGCTCGTCGATGTAGATGGCGCGGCCGTTGAGCGCGCCGATGTCCACCACCGCGCGCGCGTCCGGGTTGAGGAACACTCCGCCGCGCGCGTGCGTGGTCATCGAGTAGAAGTGGCCAGTCGCGAATTTGACGTTCTCGCCTTCACCTGTAGTGGCGACATAAGAGATGTCTTCGGGTTTCAAGCCTTTTTCAGAGATCGTTTCTTCGAAGCCAAGCTTCGCGAGCTCCATCGGGTCGCGCCGGCGGATGCGCTCGACGCGCTTGCCCAGCCATTCCTGATCGTTGAAGAGAACGGTCTTGACCGCGCCCGAGCCGATGTCGATTCCCACGGTGTAGGTCATGTGCCTCATTTCTCCTTTCTTTCCGCGGTCTTGCCCTCCTCCACCACCGCGCGCCAAGCGAAGGTGGCGGCGCCGAGCGCGCCGGTATAGATCGAGTCGGGATTGATGTTGAGCGTCAGCTCGCCGTAGTTGTCGCGCACCAGGCCGGTGAGCGATTTCACCGCGGCCTCGTTCTTCGCCACGCCGCCGGTGAAGGTAAACTCGTTGCGGATGCCGCCCGAGCGCGCGAGGATCGACATCGCGCGCAGGATGATGGCGCGGTGCAGCCCCGCCATGATGTCCTCGCGTTTCTCGCCGAGCGCGAGCCGGTCGCGCAGCTCGGCGCCCGCGAACACGGTGCAGGTGGAGTTGATGCGGACCGTTTTCGTCGCCTTCATCGCGAGCGGGCCGAGCTCGTGCAGGCCCATGTTCATCTCGTCGGCGATGTAGCCGAGGTAGCGCCCGCAGCCCGCGGCGCAGCGGTCGTTCATCTGGAACGACTCGACGATGCCGTGCTTGTCGACCTGGATCGCCTTGGTGTCCTGGCCGCCGATGTCGAGCACGGTCGCGGTGTTCGGGTACATCACGTGCGCGCCCAGGCCGTGGCACAGGATCTCGGAGCGGATGTGCTCCTTCGAGAACGGCAGCCGTGCGCGCCCGTAGCCCGTGCCGACGACGTACGTCTCCATCATGTCGGTGTCGAGCACCGACTGGATCGGCAGGGAGATTTTTTCCTTGTGGGAAAGCGTCTCGGGCATTGCCCGGTAGGTCCTGTCCAGAGCCGCCAGCAGATGCCGCTTGATGGAAGCGTCGTAGACCCGGTTCTCGACCTCGATGATCGAGCGGTCGAACACGTTGAGGAGCTGGTCGTAGCGCACGCCGGCATCTTTCGCCACCTTCTCGCCGAGCGCGAGATACTGGGCGCCGGCGATGTCGCGGAAGAAATCGCTCTTCCTCCGCGCCCCCGGCGCAAACAGGGCAGCCGCATCACGCTGCAGCAGCGCGAACAGCGTCCGCAGGGCGGCGGCAACGGCCGAAGCGTCGCCGAACTTGGCGCTTTCGACATTGCGAGCGCACACCTGCTCGAGATCCGCGAGCTGCTCGAGGTACTGCTCGAGACGGAAGTCGCGCTCGAGCTGGCCGATGAAGCTCTCAAGGCCGCCGTTCAGCGCCCGGCTCTTTTCAAGTTCTCTTCTAAAGAGAAAAAAACGAGCCGCCAGCAGCGCCTCCTGCTTCGCCACGGCGGCGGCGGTGTCGTAGTTGGAGCGCGAGTTGGTGATGCCGCGCCCGAGTACGTTGCGCGCCTCGTCCATGACCACCGCTTTGGTAGTCGTGGACCCCAGGTCGATGCCGATGAAGGTTTTCATGTCAGTGAACCGCGGCTGCGCGCTTCTGCTTGATCATCTGGAAGTAGCTCTCGAGACGGTTCTTGATGTTCGCGCCCGAGAAGTAGCGGGGGTCGACGAGGTCGGACTCGATGAACGCCGCCGGCTTGCCGGTGCGCTTCTCGACCTCGCGCAGGATGAGGAGCTGGCCCGCCGAGAAGCTGTTGCAGCTCTTAATCGAGTTGATCAGCAGCCCGTCGGCCTGGTACTCGTCGAGGTACTTGCAGATCATGTCGATGCGCTGCGGGAAGTTGAGGTTGGTGTAGCACCCCAGGCAGTAGTCGGCGAGCGACTCGAGCGGATGCTCCGGGTCGTGGCGGAAGCCGAAGTCGTACACGCCGCCGACCTTGGCGTAGGTCGAGGCCACCACCACCGCGCCCTCGTCGTAAAACATCTTCCAGAAGTCGCGGAAGCTGGTCCAGTTGGGCGGGCCTTCGACCACCAGGCGGTATTTCTCTTCCGCGAGCTCGCCTTCGGGCGTCACGGGGCCCTTGCCAGCTTGCATTCTTTCTTGGACTTCCTTCCTCAGAACTTCGTAATAGCGCGTGGCTTCGGGAACGCCGCGGAAGGCAGTGAAGATCGGCCCGATGTAGTACACGGCGCCGAAGTAGCCGTCGATCGGGCTCGGCCGGTGCTTGGCGGTCTGCAGGACCGCCACCAGGTCCTCTTCCGCCTTCACCGACTCCTTCATGTATCCGCGCAGGCGGTCGATGTCGAACTTGACGCCCGACACCTGCTCGAGCATCGGGATCACTTTTTCCTTGAGCTGGTTCACGACGTAGCGGCGCATCGCCGGGTTGATCTTGCCGTCGCCCTGGTAGGGAACGTGCAGCATCACCGTCGGGCAGTCGTACTTCTGGCGCACCAGCTCGAACCACTTCATGAAAGTGAAGCAGCCGGTGTAGGAGAGAAGCAGGATGTCCGGGTGCGGCATCGGCTCGCCGGTCGGGCCGACCTCGCCCTGCAGCATCATGCCGAGGTCGGTCTTCACGTAGGTGCAGACGTCCTCGGAGTGGCCGTCGCGCTCGGCATCCATGATCATCTTGCCGGACTTCTTGCGCATGCCGTTCTGCAGCGCGTCGGTCTCGGGCAGCCGGCGCGCGAAGTCGAAGCACATTAGCAGCTCGTTCAGGTTGCCCGGCACGAAGGTGGCGGAGATCTTCTTGCCCTGGGCGTGCGCGGTCGCCACCTCGTGGTAGTTGCGGTTGATGAGCTCCTTCTGGAGCAGCATTGCGTCCTCTTTGACGACCTTCGGCTTCTCTTTCTTCGGTGCTGCGGTCGCGGGGGTCATGCTGCGCTCCAGAGCTTGATGGAATCGGCAAACGTTCCCGCCTGCTCGCGGATCGGCGCCATCTGGCCGGTGTTCTCCGCGAACTTGAAGGCGGTGTAGGGAATCTTGTGCTTCGCCAGGATCTCCTGGAGCATCGGCCGCTCGAGCAGCGCCGGATCGCAGAACGACGCGGCGGCGAAGATCACGCCCTCGGCGCCGCGCGTCTTCACCTGGCGCAGCAAGTGCTTGCCCTTGTCTTCCTTCTTGTCGTCGTACTTGGACGCGGTCTGCGCCGAGCGGTGCAGGAAGGCCTTGGAAAGCTCTTCGAGCGGGTCTCCGGTCGTGGGCACATCGTCCAGCAGCCAGCTCTGGATGAGCTGGAAGTCGTCGTCCACCACGTAGCAGCCCGCCATCTCGATCGACTTGATGAGGCCGAGCGGCGGCTGCTCGCAGAAGGAGCCGGTGAGGATCACGCGCGCGTTGTCGCGCTGCGGGCGCTTTTGCTTCTCGGTTTCATTCAAATACTGTCTTATGAGTACCGTGTGCTCTTCGGGCGGCAGCACGCAGCCCGCGCGCAGCACCAGGTACACCTCGGAGGTCGGCGCCTGCCACGGCTTCTGCGCGCGGTAGGCGTAGAGCTCGCGCACCGCCTTGCGGTTCTCGTTGTAGACGCGGATGGAATCCTTCAGATCCTCGTCGGTGATTTCTTTTCCTGAAAGAGCAGACAGATCCTTCCGCAAGGTCTGCATCTCGTGCACGTAGAAGCTGCCGCCGGTCGCATCGTCGTAGTTCTGCGGCAGGTCGAAGTACTTGACGTACTTGTCCTTGAACATGATCTGCCACATGCCGGAAAGGTTGCGGATCACGTCGCAGATCGACGGGAACAGCATCCCGTCGAGGCAGTCGAGCCGTCCGGTGAGGCCGAGTTCCACGGTCGAGCGCGGGATGCGGCAGATGTAGCTCTGGTAGTAAGCGTCGCCCTGGATCACCTCGAGCTGGTCGCCGCCGCCGAAGATGCCGACTGGAAGCATGCTGGCGGCGTGCACGATCTCGCGCGGCACGTAGATCGGCATGTAGCCGATCGCCTTGCGCCCGGGCTTTTCCGCCTTCCAGCGCTTGACCGCGTTGAAATCGAGGTCCTCGAACAGCGTCTCGCAGCGCTTCACTATTTCCTGAACGCTCATCGGTGTTCCCATCGGGGTTGACGCTTCTCCATGAACGCGATCAGGCCCTCGTTCGCGTCTCGCGTGGTCATCAGCTTCTCGAGGTACAGCGCCTCGACGTCCTCGAGCCGCGCGCGCGCCAGGTCCGCGAACGGCTCGCGCGCGGCGCGCACCGCGAGTGCGAGCGATGCCGCGCTCTTGCCGGCGAGGTGTCTTTCGAAGTAACTCAACGCATGAGCCGCGGGGTCGTCAGCCACTTCGTTCACCAGCCCCCACACGGCGGCCTGCAGGGCGCTGACCGAGCGGCCGGAAAACAGCAGGTCTTCGGCGCGCGCCTGCCCGATGCGAAGCGGCAGCAGGACGGAGGCGGCCGGCGCGAACACGCCGAGCTTGAGCTCCGGCTGGCCGAGCTGCGCGTCCGGGGCGGCGAAGATCAGACTGCCGGCGGCGGCGAATTCAAGGCCGCCGCCGAGGCACTGCCCGCGTACCGCCATGAGAATCGGCCTCGGCCATGCCAGCATTTCGTGCAGGAGAGAATGAAGCTGCCTGAGCATCTGCTCGCAGCGCTCCGGCAAGTGCTCCTCGACGCTGGCGCCGAACGAAAAATGAGGTCCTTCGTGATCGACGAGCGCGGCGAGCAGGCCGGGATTGTCGCGGTGCGCTTCGAACGCCGAGCGCAGCGCTGCAATCATCGCTGCGTCGATCAGGTTGGCTTTCGGCTTCGCCAGGCGCAGACGGACAAGCGCGCCGTCGCGTTCGAGCCAGACTTTGAGCGCGGTGTCGTTCATTTGCCGGGCTGGATCTCGTCGTGCAGGCTGCCCACCCACGGCTCGCCGGCGGCGATCTTCTGGCGCAGCTTGATGAAGTCGACCTCCCGCTCGTCCTTCGGTCCCTGGTTGAACGCGGTAAAGCCAGCGCGCGCCTCGGTCACCATGTTGAGCGCGAGCCAGGCGCGGTGGTTCTCCTTGTTGCGGTTCCACGCCTCGAGCTTCGGCTTTCTCAGCTCCTCGATCGTCTTGGTGGTGCAGTCGGGGAAGGTGAGCAGCATTTTCGCGCACAGCGCCTCGACTATCTGGTCGAGCAGGCTCAGGTCGATTTGGCCTTTCTTCATGAGTTCCTTGCCTTGCTTCAGTGCCTCGCCGGTCTTGCTCTTGCCAAAGACCAATCGACCGTAGTCGTCGTACACGCGATCGAGCTGGACCAGCGGGTTGGGCACGAACTTGCCGTCGATCTTGAGCGCCGGGGCGATGTCGGTGAGCATCCCCACGTGGTAGGCCTCGTGCGCCGAGAACGGCTCGCAGAGCACACACGCGGCCATGGCCCGCTCGGCGCCGATCACCACCGGCAGGAAGTCGGTCGCGCCGCCGATGGGCGCCGAGCCGTGCTTCGGCCCGGCCTGCCCGAAGCGCACAAGGTCCTGCGCCACTGAGAAGTCACACGCCATGCCGATCTCCTGCCCGCCGCCGATGCGCATGCCGTTCACTCGGCAGATCACCGGCTTGTCGCAGGCGAGAATCGCCGAAACCATGTCGTTGAAGAGCCGCATGTACTGGCGGTACTCCTGCGGCCGCCCGGCGTAGTACTCGGCGTACTCCTTGGTATTGCCGCCGGTGCAGAAGGCCTTGTCGCCAACCCCGGTGAACACCACGCAGTTGACGTCGCGCGCGTTGGACACGGCGCGGAAGGCGAGGATCACGCCCTTCACCATCTCGGTGGTGTAGGAGTTGTACTGCGACGGGTTGTCGAGCCAGATCCAGGCGTTGTGCAGGCCCTGGACCGGCGTGCCGTCGAGCTTGCGCGCCGGCCGGCGCTCGACCCGCACCCCGGGGACCGAAATCTGTGCCAGGTCGTGGCTTCTCAGGAAGAACGTCTCGGGGGCGGCCATGGGATCCTCTCCTCGTCTCAAATAAGCATTCAAATACCGATTCTGGGTCTTTGGCATTTTTATCCCCGGAAAAGCCCCGGGATTTGACATGGCTCAAGGTTTGCGCGCGCCGTTCCGCCAAATTGCCTCCATGCGAAATTCGATCCCCCTGGTCGAATGAAAGACTCCCTTTCGGTCGCTTTGGCCGGTAGTGGCGGCGCCGGCGTGATGACCGCCGGCAATATGTTGCTGGAAGCGGCCGCAGCGGCCGGCTACTACGGCCTCATGACGCGCACCAGCGGCCCGCAGATCCGCGGCGGCGAGGCCGCCGCCATGGTGCGCGTCGCCTCCTTTCCGACCGACGCGCAGGAGGACCATTTCCAGGTGCTCGCGGCGATCGACTGGCAAAACGTCGGCCGCTTCGCCGGCGAGATTCCGCTCGGCGCCGACAGCGTCATCATCGGCGACCCCGCGCACGGCACCCCGCCGGAGGTGTTCCTCCAGAGCGGCGCGCGCTACGTTCCGGTGCCATTGAAAAAAATGGCCGGTGAAATCCAGGGCGCCTGGCCGAACATGGTGGCGCTCGGCGTGCTCGCGGGGCTGATCGGACTTCCCGCCGACGCCGTGGAAGCGGCGGCGCGCAAGTCGATGAAGAAGGGCCTCGCGCCTGGCCTCGCGGCCGCGAGATTGGGCCTTTCCCAAGCTTCAAACCTCGACGACTACAGGCTGGCCCGTCCCAATGGCGGAAAACCGCGCTGGCTGATCAGCGGCAACGAGGCGGCGGGCCTGGGCGCTCTGCGCGGCGGCGTGCGTTTCGTCGCGGCCTACCCGATCACTCCGGCGACCGAGCTGCTCGAATGGCTCGCGCCCGCGCTGACCCGGGTCGGCGGCACGCTGGTGCAGGCCGAGGACGAGCTTGCCTCGATCAATATGGCGCTCGGCGCCTCCTACGGCGGCGTGCCTGCGCTCACGGCGACTTCGGGCCCCGGCCTCTCCCTCATGATCGAGTCGCTGGGGCTCGGCGTCACGGCCGAAGTGCCGGTGGTCGTGGTGGACGTCATGCGCACCGGCCCCTCGACCGGCATCGCCACCAAGACCGAGCAGGGCGACCTCAATATCGCGCTCTACGGCATGCACGGCGACGCGCCGCACATCGTCATCGCGCCCAATTCGGTCGCCGACTGCATGGCGGCGACGCAATGGGCGGTCGGCCTGGCCGAATCGCTGCAGGTGCCGGCGATCGTGCTTTCTGACCAGTACTTCGGCCAGGCGCGAGCGATCGTCGATGTGCCAGCCAAGGAAGACTTTTCCTTGAAAAGAATCTTTTCTGAAAATCAGGAAGGCTACAAGCGCTACGCCCTCACGCCCTCCGGCGTGTCGCCGATGGCGATTCCAGGGACGGCGGGATGCGCGTACACGGCCGACGGCCTGGAGCACAACGAGCGCGGCACGCCATCGTCGCAGGCGGGAGACCACCTGGCGCAGATGGACAAGCGTGCGCGCAAGATTTCGCAGCTCGACCCAGGGGATGCCTGGGCGAGCATCGAGGGCGAGGGAGAGACGGCGGTCGTGACATTCGGCTCGTGCACCGGGCCGGTACGCGAAGCCTTGACTGGCAAAGCGGTAAAGATAGTGTCGCTCCGCCTGCTCTCGCCCGCGCAGCCCGATCGCCTCAAGAAAGCGCTCGAGGGCGTGAAGCGCGTGCTCGTCGTCGAGCAGAACCACAGCGGCCAGTTCCTGCGCTACCTGCGCTCGGAATACGAGCTGCCGGGCGAAGTGCAGAGCCTGCGCCGCCCAGGACCGCTTCCGTTCCGCCCCGAAGAGATCCGCCGAGCCTTATGAACGCCCCGCTCGTAAGCTCGCAACATGCGTCCGCGCCCCAGGCCAAGGACTTCAAGTCCGATTACAAGCCGGTCTGGTGTCCCGGCTGCGGCGACTATTCGGTGCTCTCGGCAATCACCAAGGCGCTCGCCATGCTCGAGCTCAGGCCCGAGAACGTCGCGGTGGTGTCGGGAATCGGCTGCTCTTCGCGCATCCCGGCGTACACCACCTGCTACGGATTCCACGGCGTGCACGGCCGCTCGCTGCCCGCCGCCACCGGCCTGAAGGTCGCGCGCCCCGATCTCACGGTGCTGGTCGCGAGCGGCGACGGCGACGGCTATTCGATCGGCGGCAACCACTTCCTGCACGCGTGCCGGCGCAACGTCGACCTCACCTACATCGTGATGGACAATCACGTCTATGGCATGACCAAGGGTCAGCCCTCGCCGACCACCGAGCCCGACTGGTCGTCCAAGCTCGCTCCCGGCGGTACCGGGCTGCGCGAATTCCACCCGCTAGTGATCGCGCTCGCTTCGGGCGCAAACTTCATCGCGCGCGCGTTCTCCGGCGACCCGAACGGCTGCGCCAGCCTGATCGCCGAGGCGGTGCGTCACCCGGGCTTCTCGTTCATCGAGATCCTTTCGCCCTGCGTCACCTTCCGGCCCGAGCAGCGCAGCTGGCGCGATGCGGTACACCCGGCGCCGGTGGCGTTCACCGACGACCCCGGCCGCGCCGCGCGCCGGATCATGACCGACGACGGCTTCAACATCGGCGTCCTGTATAAGGGCAAGCGGCCCGCCTACGCCGCGCCCGCCTCGCAGGGCGGCACGGTCGAGGATCTCGAGAGCACTTTCCAGCTATGAAAGCGAAACCCAAGCCTTCCGGCCAGTACGCCGATTTCATGGCGCGCGCGTATACGATGGAGATCGAGGCGATCGATCGCTACGCGCAGTTCGCCGAGCAGCTCGAGACGCACAACAACCGCGAGGTGGCGCAGCTCTTCCGCAAGCTCGCCGACATCGAGAAGCTGCACGCCAAGCGCATTCTCGAAGAGATGAAGTGGCCCAGCATGCCCGCGCTGCCGCCCGCGTATGCCTGGGAAAGCGACGAAGGGCCGGAGACCGCGCCGTTCGATCGCCTCCACTACCTCATGCAGCCGTGGCACGCGCTCGAGATCGCGCTGCGCTGCGAGCGCGACGCGCAGCAATACTATGAAAACATCGCCGCGAGCCGCGCGCCGCAGAAGGTGCGCGACGCCGCGCGCGAGATGGCGACCGAGGAAGCCGAGCACGTGCGCCTGATCCAGGAATGGATGAAGCGCGTGCCGCGCCCCGGGGCGGGCTGGGACGAGGATCCCGACCCGCCGAGTACCAGCGGATGAAGATCCTGCAGCCACGGGGGTGGAAGCCGCCCATCGGGTACGCCAACGGCATCGAGAGCGCGGGCAGGATGGTTTTCGTCGCCGGACAGGTCGGATGGAACGAGCAACAGGTTTTTGAATCCGAAGCCCTCGCCGTCCAATTCGAGCAAGCGCTGAAGAACGTCATCGCCGTGCTCGCCGAAGCGGGCGCGCGCCCCGAGCATGTCTGCCGCATGACCGCCTACTGCTGCGACAAGCCCGCGTATCTCGCCGCGCGCAGCGAGCTAGGTGCCATCTGGCGGCGCTACATGGGCCGGCATTACCCCGCGATGAGTATGATTTTCGTGTCGGACCTCCTCGACTCGCCCGGAAAGATCGAGCTCGAGGCGACCGCTGTGATTCCGGATAAATAAGCACAGGAGAAGTTCAATGCGAGGCCTGAAGGGCAAGACCGCGATCGTGACCGGCGGCGCCGCCGGCATCGGTGCCGCGGTGGTGCGGCGTTTTCAGGAAGAAGGCACGCGGGTAGTCGTATTGGATCTCAAAGGCGATCCCGCCGTCGACATCACGGATTACGCCGCGGTAAGAGCAGCAGTGGACGCGGCCGGGCCGGTCGACATCCTCGTCAACAACGCCGGCTGGGACATGTTCAAGCCGTTCCTCAAGACCGATCCCGCGTTCTGGCAGAAGATCATCTCGATCAACCTGATCGGCGCGATGAACCTGCTGCACTGCGTACTGCCCAGTATGGCTGAGCGCGGTCGCGGCAAGGTGGTGAACGTTGCGTCCGACGCCGGCCGCGTCGGCTCCTCGGGGGAAGCGCCCTACTCCGCGTGCAAGGGCGGGATCATCGCGCTCACCAAGACGCTGGCGCGCGAGATGGCT
>DATIGN010000031.1:0-41028 GCA_035454685.1 Burkholderiales bacterium
GTGGCCTGGACGATGAGCGGGGCGACGATGTTCGGGAAGATATGGCGCAGCGCGATGCGCAGGTGCGGGTTGCCGAGCGCGCGCGCGGCTTCCACGTAGTCCTCGGACTTCGCCGCCAGCACCTGTGCGCGCGTGAGGCGGATGAAGATCGGGGTCGCCGAGATGCCGATCGCGATCATCGCGTTGGTGAGGCTCGGGCCGAGGAACGCGGCGAGCGCGATGGCGAGAATGAGGAACGGGCAGGCAAGCATGGCGTCCGTGATTCGCGAGATGAGCGCATCGACCCAGCGCCCGAGGTAGCCGGCGGCCATGCCGATCGGCACGCCGAGCGCGAGCGAGATCGAGACCGACACCACGCCGGCGAGGATCGAGGCACGCGTGCCCCAGATGATGCGCGAGAGCACGTCGCGCCCAAGCTCGTCGGCGCCGAACCAGTGCGCCGCGCTCGGCGCCGCGCGCACTGCGCTCCAGCTCGTGCCGAGCGGGTCGTGCGGCGCGAGCCAGGGCGCGAGGATCGCGATGAGGACGAAGAACCCCACCACCGCGAGGCCGAACATTGCGCCTCCTCGGCGCAGCAGGCGTTTCCAGGTCTTTCGACCCGGTGTGGTTTCTATTTCCTGGAAGACAACGGCCGCCATCAGTGACGCATCCGCGGATTGACGACGAAATACGCGACGTCGGCGAGCAGGTTGAGCGTGATGTACACCGTCGCGGTGAAAAGCACCACGCCCTGCACGACGAGGTAGTCGCGGTTGAACACTGCATCCACGATGAGCTTGCCGAAGCCCGGGATGGTGAACACCTGTTCCGTGAGCACCGCACCCGAAAGCAGCGTGCCGAACTCAAGTGCGCCAAGCGTGATGATCGGGATGAGCGCGTTGCGCAGTGCGTGCTTCAGCACCACGACCCGTTCGTCCAGTCCTTTTGCCCGTGCAGTACGGACATAATCACTGCTCAAGACCTGAAGCATGGCGCTGCGCGTATGGCGCATCAGCACCGCGGCGATTGCGTTTCCCAGCACGAACGCCGGCATGATCATCGCCGATAAGTTCGCTTTCAGGTCCTCGAACGGGCTCACGTACCCCGAGGCGGGCAGCCAGCCGAGCTGCACCGCGAAGAGCAGGATGAGCAGGATGCCGAGCCAGAAGTTGGGGGTGGAGAGGCCCCACAGCGCGAACACGTTGGCGGCGTAGTCGAGCCAGCTGTCCTTCTTCACCGCGGAGATCACGCCGGCGGTGATGCCGATGGCGAGCGCGATCAGCATCGCCATCGTGGCGAGCTGTATGGTGACCGGCAGCTTCTCGACGATCAGGTCCATCACGGGCTTCTGGATGCGCACCGAGTCGCCCAGGTCGCCCTGCAGCACCCCCGATGCCCAGTGCCAGTAGCGCACCGGCAGTGGATCGTCGAGATGGAACTTCTCTCTTAGATACCGGATCGTTTCCGGGTCGCGCTCTTCTCCCGCGAGCGCGATCGCCGGGTCGCCGGGGAGGAGCTGCTGCAGCCCGAAGATCAGCACCGATACGAAGAACAGCGTCGGCACGATCGTCGCCAGGCGCTGCAGCAGGAACTTCCCCATCTCAATTCATCTTTAAGCCCTGCACCCGCACCATGCCGTCGGGGACGGTGCGCAGTCCGGTGAGCTTGGCGGTGTGTGCCCACAGCCAGTTGCGATGGTAGAGGTAGATGATCGGTCGGTCTTTCTGCACAGCTTGAGCGATCTTGTCGTAGGCCGCGATGCGGCGCGTCGCGTCGAGCGAGGTGCGCGACTCGTCGATCAGCTTCTCGACGTCCTCCTTGCAGTAGCCGGCATAGTTCGTGGGACCCTTGCACGCAAGCATGGTGTGCAGGTTGCCGTCAGGGTCGGCGCGCCCGCTCCACGCGAGCACGTAAGCCTCGAACTGCCCCTTGTCGGCGAGGTTGAGCGATGTGGCGAACTCAGTGGAGTGGATCTTGACGTCGAAGCCCGCTTCCTTGGCCATCGCCTGCACGATCTGCGCGATGCGCTGCGCGTCCGAGGTGGTCGGGGTCATCAACGTGAAGCTCGGGTTCGGCACCCCGGCTTCCTTGAGAAGCTGCTTCGCGCGCTCCACGTTTCGCTTCGGGATCGGAGCGCTCTTGCCGTAGAAGCGATTGGTGGGCGCGACCCACTGGTTGCCGGGCTGAGCCTCGCCTTCCATGGCGACCTTCACGATGGCGTCGCGGTCGAGCGAAAGCTCGAGCGCCTCGCGCACCCGCGGGTCCTTGCCGAGCGGGTTTTTCTGCGCAAGATCGCTCTTGCCGACGTTGATGGTGATGCCCTGGTAGCCGATCTCCACGATCTTCGCGATCCGGAAGCGATTGTCGTTGCGAAGCTGCGCGATGTCCGAAGGCGCAACGCGCTCGATGAAGTCGAGCTGGCCCGAGCGCAGGTTGGCAAGACGCACGGTCGCATCGACGATCGGCTGGTAGACGATGCGCTCGAAGTGGATCTCGCCCTTGTTCCAGTAGTTCGGGAAGCGCTCGAGCACGATGCGGTCCTGCGCGATGCGCTCGACGAAGCGGAACGGCCCCGAGCAGACGGGCTTGGCGCCGAACTTGTCGCCCGCCGCCTCGGCCGCCTTGGGCGACACCATCATGCCGGCGCGATCGGTGAGGACCGCGAGCAGCGGCGCGAACGGCGCGGCGAGATTGATGCGCACGCTCGAGGCGTCGACCGCGTCCACGCTCGACACTACGGCGAGCTCGCCGCGGCGGCTCGACCCCTTCATGTTCTTGTGGCGCTCGAGGTTGTACTTGACCGCGGCGGCATCGAGCTTCTCGCCGTCGTGGAACGTGACCCCGTCGCGCAGCTTGATCTCGAGCGACTTGTTGTCGGCCGACCATTTATAGGAGGTGGCGAGCTGCGGCACGATGTTTAGCTTCTCATCCAAGTCGAAGAGCTTGTCGCACAAGCCCGCGAACACGATGCGCCCGACGAACGTGCGCGCCATCGTGGGATCGAGGATGTCGGGGTCTTCGGCGAGACCGATCCTCAGGGTTTGAGAATTGACAAGCGGGGCCAGCAAGGCAAGCCCCAGAGCCAAAATCCATTTCATGTTGGACCTCCTGATTGGAACGCTGCCTGAAGGCGCGACAGTCTCTCATTGACCGCGCTCAATTGCGAGGCCGCGGTGAAGGGCTCGAGCTCCTTCCAGAAATGGCACGCGACCCCCGAGCCGAGCGCGGGCTCTTGCGCGGCGCAACGCTCGCGCGCCCAGGGGCAGCGCGTGCGGAAGCGGCAGCCGGACGGCGGGTCATAGGGGCTCGGCACGTCGCCTTCGAGGATCATCCTTTTTCTGCCCAGGGAAGGGTCCGGCACCGGAATCGCGGACAGGAGCGCCCGGGTGTACGGGTGGCGCGGCGCCGCGAACAGCGCGCGTTTCTCCGCGATCTCGACAATCTTGCCGAGGTACATCACGGCCACGCGTGTGGCGATGTGCTTGACCACCGCGAGGTCGTGGGCAATGAAGACGTAAGCCAGCCCGAACCGGCGCTGCAGGTCCTGCAGCAGATTGATGACCTGCGCCTGGATCGACACGTCGAGCGCCGATACCGGCTCATCGCAAACGATGAGCTTCGGCTCGACCGCGAGCGCGCGCGCGATCCCGATGCGCTGGCGCTGCCCGCCGGAGAACTCGTGTGGATAGCGCGACGCATGGTCGGGTGCCAGTCCGACGAGCCCGAGCAGCTCTAGGACTCGCTGTCTCTCCTTTCCTTTGTGCAACCCATGCAAGCGCAACGGCTCTTCCAGCGTGTCGCCCACGGTCATGCGCGGGTTGAGCGAGCCATACGGGTCCTGGAAGATGACCTGCATCTCGCGCCGCAGCGAACGCATGTCCCGCTCGCGCAGCTCGAAGATGTTCTGCTGCCGGAAAAACACCGCGCCCGCGGTCGGCTCGATCAGCCGCAGCAGGAGCTTGCCGGTGGTGGACTTGCCGCAGCCCGATTCCCCGACGAGCGCCAGCGTCTCGCCGGGATGCACGTCGAAGCTCACGTCGTCCACTGCTTGGACGTTCTTGAAATGCTTCACCAGCCGGCGCGCTCGGACCAGAGGCTGAGAGCTCACAGGGGCGCTCGCCAGCACGCGGCGTAGTGATTTGTCTCTACTTCTTTCAACACCGGAATGTCCGATCGGCATTGATCGACCGCGAAGGGACAGCGGGGATGGAAGCGGCAGCCCTGTGGGAACGCCGCGGCGTCGGGCACGATGCCCTCGATCGCGCTAAGCCGCGACTGCTCAAGGTGCAGGCGCGGGATCGAGCCGAGCAGCCCGACGGTGTAGGGGTGCTGCGGCTCGGAGAACAGCCGCGAGGCGGCGCAGCGCTCGATTACCTGGCCGGCATACATCACGATCACGTCGTCGGCGAGCTCCGCGATCACGCCGAGGTCGTGGGTAATGAGGATGATCGCGGTGCCGAGCTCCGCGCGCAGCAGACGCATGAGCTCGAGGATCTGCGCCTGAATGGTCACGTCGAGCGCGGTGGTCGGCTCGTCGGCGATGAGCAGTCGCGGATTGCAGGCAAGCGCCATCGCGATCATCACGCGCTGGCGCATGCCGCCGGAAAGCTGGTGCGGATAGTCGCGCGCTCGGCGCTCGGGCGAGGGGATGCGCACCTTTCGCAGCATGTCGACCGCCTGATCTTGCGCTTGAAGCTTGTTCACTTTCTTATGCCTGAGAATTGCTTCGCTGATCTGCTCGCCCACTGGGAACGCTGGGTTGAGCGAGGTCATCGGCTCCTGGAAGATCATCGAGAGCTTGTCGCCGCGCAGGTCGCGCATGCGCCGCGGCGGGACCTTGAGAAGATCCTCGCCCTCGAAGCGCACCTCGCCGCCCGCGATCTTGCCCGGCGGCCGGGGGATGAGGCCCATGATGGAGAGCGCGGTGACGCTCTTGCCGCAGCCTGATTCGCCGACAATGCCGAGCGTGTGGCCGCGCTCGAGGCTCAGGTCGACGCCGTCGACCGCGCGTACCTCGCCGCGTTCCGAGGCGAAGTATGTGCGCAAACCGCGCACCTCAAGAAGCGGGCCGTTTGTACGCTGCAATCTCTTGCTCGATCAGCGCGCGGTCGAGGAGGCCCCACGGCCGCGCCTTGCTCGGGCTGCACATCAGGTAGGGGATGAAGCGCTCGTGCGCCTTGTCGTAAAGACGCCTCAGCTCGGCGAGCGGATCGGCGTGGTCATCCACGCGCAGATTGAGGCTCGCGTACTGCTCGCCGGAGTAGACGAGCAGCGCGGCCGACTGCCTGCCGCGCTTGTCGCCCCCGGCGACCTCGCCGGCCTCCATGGCTTCGATCAGCCGTTCGGCGAACGGCCTAGTGCTCGCCTTGAATGCCCTGGCGGTTTCCTCGATGACACGCGGTCCCACCAGCATGTTGCCGGCCACGGAGAAGCCGTCGCCCCCGGTCGCACCGCACCAGTCGACGCATTTTGCACCGGTGTGCTGGCCGATGCGGCCCTCGTCGTCGATGACGTGGAGCTGGCGGTGCTCCCGGCCCTCGTCGGGCGCTGCGAGCTGCCGGACCACATCGGGTGCGGCGATGCCGGCGCGCAGCAGCTCGAGGCCCTGGCTGCCGTAGTAGGGGTTGATCAGCGCCTGAGTGCAGAGCGCCCCCACGCTGCTTTCTGCGTGAGGGCAGAGCGCCCCGACCGCGAAGAAGCGCGTGGCAACGGCAACCCCGAACGCGCCGCTCGCGTCGCGCGCGATGATCGACCAGGTCATGGCCGCGGATCATAACCCGCGGCCCGACCGCTCGATCAGGCAAAGAACAGCAACCCGAGCGTCGCGCCGAGGCCGGCCGCAATGCCGTAGCGCTCGAGCGGGCTCACGTCCTTCCCGGCGACCACTACGAGCGGTGCCGGGGCGAGCTCGAGCAGCTGATGGATGACCGCGTCCTCGCTCATCCGGGTTGCCGAGCGATAGCGCGCCGTTCCGAGCACTATGAGATCGGGGCTGGTGTCCACGGCGACCGACAGGACCGCCTTTGCCCTGTTGCCGGCCAGCAGTTCCACGGTGTGGCGGATGCCGTGCCACTGGAGTAGCTCGCGCGTCGCAGCGACGGACTTTTCGGCGAGCCTGGGTCTCAGGGCGAGCGCGAGCCGCGAGCCGACGTAAAGAACGTGCACTTCGGGACGCTCGCGGCCCATGAATTCGCGCACGATATAGCGGGCCGCAGGCAGCGCGTTGACCGAGTCGAGGACGGGGACGAGGATGCGCATGGTTATTCTCCCGCGAGCAGAAGGGCGGCAAGGCCCGCCACGCCGGCGGGCAGGGCATAACGCTCGAACGCGCCGGCCTGGCCGCGCGCGAGCACCGTTACGGGGATGTCGGTTTGCTCCATGACTGCCTGCGCGATCGAGGGGTTCACCCAGCGCAGCCAGGCGGGATGGCGGCCCACTCCCATCATCACTTCGTCAACGCGCTCGCGCTCCGCGATCGCGGCTATGCGCTCGGCCGGCTTGCCGACTTCAGCGAACGCGCGGAAGGGGATGTTCTTCAGTGCCAGGGCCTCGATGGCCCGCGCCATGGCGGCGCGGCTGCGCTCTGCGCGCAGCGCGTCGCGCGCGGCGCGGCTGGTGAACTGGGCCACGTGGCGGTGGAAGCGCGGCTGCACGTTGACCACAAGGACTTCGAGCGGCACGCCTTTGAGAGCGAGCGACTCGAGGTAGGAGAGCGGCGCAAGTGCGGCTTCAGAAGCGTCTACGGGAACGAGGATCTTCATTGCTGCATGACCTCCTTGACTCTTGCTGCCCTGCGGTTGCGCAGGTAGGGAATGGCGAGCAGGCCGCCGATGGTGAACAAATAGATCGCCGAGCGGATGCCGGGCCGCCCCTCCATCCACTCCTGGTACAGCGGCTCGTCCGTGATCATCTTGGCCGCGGTCCAGGCAAGCACCGCGCCGCCGATATAGAGCAGGGCGGGGAAGCGCTCGATCCAGCGCAAAATCAGGGTCGAGCCCCACACCACGATCGGGATGCTGATAAGCAGCCCCAACACCACGAGCAACGCGCTGCCATGGGCGGCACCGGCTACCGCGAGCACGTTGTCGAGACCCATCACGGCGTCCGCGACCACGATGGTGCGCATCGCCGCCCAGAAGCTGGTCGCAGGGGCGAGGTCGTGTTCGCGGCCGTTCTCGTCGCCGGTAAGCAGGCGGTAGGCGATCCAGGCGAGGAGGATCCCGCCGGCGAGCATCAGTCCGGGGATTCCGAGCAGCCAGACCACCACGACGGTGAGGCTCGCGCGCACCGCGACCGCGCCCAGCGTGCCCCAGATGATGGCGCGGCGCTGCAGCGTCTTCGGCAGGTTGCGCGCGGCGAGCGCGATCACGATTGCGTTGTCGCCGGCAAGCACCAGGTCTATGACGATGATGGCCGCGAGCGCGGACCAGAACTCGGGGGTGAGGAAGATGTCCATGCCGCGAGTTTGTGCGGCGCCCCCGTCGATGAAAATTGACATTGCGCGATGGATTCCATTGCGCTCCGCAATGGATCGGACCGCGCGCTTCGCGTAGAATGATCTTCCCGCAGGGGAGTAGCTTCCCGCGGGATGGCCGTCAATTCGGGGAACTCATCCCTCCGGTCATCCCGGCAGCCCGATCCCGCGCTGCAAGCCAGACCTCGGTTACCGCAAGGAGCCGAGATGTCTCGTGTGCGCAGTCGCCGTTTGTTCCGACATGGGCTGTTGCCCCAGCTGCTGGTTTTCGAGGCGGTCGCGCGCCTCGGCAGCGTGACGCGCGCCGCCGAGGAGCTGCATCTCGCGCAGCCCACGGTGTCGCTGCAGCTCAAGAAGCTCGCCGAGGCGCTGGAAGTCCATCTATTCGAGCAGCGCGGGCGCAAGCTCCATCTCACCGGCGCTGGCCATGCGCTGCGCGAGGCGTGCGACGAGCTGGTCCACTGCTTGCTGCGCGCCGACGCGCGCCTCGAGGCCTGGCGCAGGCCGAAGCAGCAAGTCCTGAGGCTCGCCGCCGAGCCGGAATCGCGCGCGATAGCGGCACGGCTCCTTGCCGACTTCTGCTCGCGGCACCCCGGCGTGCAAGGCAGCCTGCACGTCGACGAGCGCGCCGAGCTGCTCGCGCGGCTGAGTGCAGGGATCGACGACGTGTACTTCCTCGCCCTCGAAATCGACGGCGTGGCCGAGGAGCGGCGCTGGAGCCTGGCGCACCCCAAGGGACGCCCGCTCGACCCGGCTGCGGCGCTCTTCCTGCGCGAGACGCTGCAACTTGACGCTGGCGATGGCAGCGCGAACAATCTTCCTGCCACCGAAGAGGAGGGCCAATGGAACTCCCGCGGACCTACAACGCGGCAGTAGATCTCGTCGAGCGCAACCTCGCTGCCGGGCGCGGCGGCAAGACTGCCTATATCGACGATTCGGGCACCCACACTTACGCTCAGCTCGCGGAGCGGGTCGACCGCGCCGCGAGCGCGCTGCGCGGGCTCGGCCTCAAGCGCGAGCAGCGCATCGGCATCGCGATGCTGGATTCGGCGGACTGGGTGGCGCTTTTCCTCGGCGCGATCAAGGCCGGGATTGTTCCGGTGGCACTGAATACGCTGCTCACTCCAAAGGACTACGAGTACCAGCTGAACGACAGCCGGGCCCGCGCCTTGTTGTTCTCGTCTGCACTGCAGAAGAATTTCGAGAGCATCCAGGCGAAGTGCCCGCATCTCAAGTACGTCATCAACGACGCGCAGCTCAAGGACCTGCTCGCAACCGCGGACGCGAAGGCCGAAGCCGCGCCGACCACTCGCGACGAGATGTGTTTTTGGCTCTACTCCTCAGGCTCGACCGGCGCGCCGAAGGGCACGGTGCACCTTCATTCCCACCTCATCGCCACGGCGGATCTCTACGCCAAGCCGGTGCTCGGCATTCGCGAGTCCGACGTCGTGTTCTCGGCCGCGAAGCTCTTCTTTGCCTACGGCCTTGGCAACTCGCTTACCTTCCCGCTCGCGGTCGGCGCCACCACGGTCCTGATGGCCGAGCGCCCGACGCCCGACTCGGTTTTCGCGCGCCTGGTTGATAAGAAGCCGACCATTTTCTACGGCGTGCCGACCCTGTATGCGGCACTCCTCGCTTCGCCGAACTTCCCGAAAAAAGACCAACTTGCAATGCGCATGTGCACTTCCGCGGGTGAAGCGCTTCCCCCCGAGATCGGCAAGCGCTGGACCGAGCGCACGGGCGCAGAGCTCCTCGACGGTATCGGCTCGACCGAGATGCTGCACATCTTCCTCTCCAACCGCCCCGGCGACGTGCGGCCGGGGACGACGGGCAAGCCCGTGCCGGGCTACCAGCTTCGGCTGGTGGACGACCAGGGCAACGTGGTCACCAAGCCGGGAGAGCTCGGCGAGCTGCAAATCGGCGGCCCCACCTCGGCCATCATGTACTGGAACCAGCGCGAGAAGACCAAGAACACCTTCCAGGGTCCATGGACGCGAAGCGGCGACAAGTACAGCCTCGACAAGGACGGCTATTACGTCTACGGCGGGCGCTCGGACGACATGCTGAAGGTGAGCGGCATCTACGTGTCTCCGGCCGAGGTGGAAGCGGCTCTCGTCTCGCACGAAGCGGTGCTCGAAGCTGCCGTGGTGGGAGCCGAAGATGAAAGCAAGCTGGTGAAGCCGAAAGCTTTCGTGGTTCTCAAGCAGGGCAACACGCCGAACGAGGAGCTGAAGCACCGCCTGCAGCAGCACGTCAAGGACAAGCTCGCGCCCTACAAGTATCCGCGCTGGATCGAGTTCATGAGCGAGCTTCCCAAGACCGCGACCGGAAAGATCCAGAGGTTCAAGCTGCGTTGAGGCAGGTCAGCCGCATCGAGCGCGTTATCCCGCAAGGCCCGAGCTCGCAGGTCGAAGCGAAGCAACTCGTCATCGGCGCCGAGGGCTGGGAGAAGACCTCGCCCTTCCTTTTCCTGAGCGAGGACTGGTTCGGACGACCGAAGGGCTTCGAGACGCATCCGCATCGCGGCATGCAGACCGTCACCATCGTTCTCGAGGGCGCGCTCGAGCATCGGGACCATACCGGTGCGCACGGCTGCCTGGGGGCGGGCGACGTACAGTGGATGACGGCAGGGCACGGCGTGCTCCACAGCGAGATGCCGTGCGGCGATGAGACCGCGCACACGCTGCAGCTCTGGCTCAACCTGCCGGCGAAGCTCAAGATGATCCCGGCTCGCTACCAGGACCAAAGGCTCGAGAACACCCCTGTGCGAATCGTCCCCGGTGGAAAGGTCGTCGTCTATGCGGGCCGGTCGGGCGAGGTGTCCCACCCGCACGGAAGCGACTATCCGATGTCGCTCCTCGATATCCGGCTCGGCGCCGGCGCACGGCTTGCCCAGGAGGTGTCTACGCAGGATCGCGGTTTCGTCTACGTGCTTGGCGGCCGCGCGGCCATCGGGGAAAAGGACGTGAAGAAAGGCGAGGTTGCGTGGTTCGAGCCTGGCGAAGGCAGTGAATTGGTGCTGGAAGCCAAAGAAGACGTGCGCGGCGTGCTCTTTGCCGGCGAGCCGATCTACGAGCCGGCCGTGGCCTACGGACCGTTTGTGATGAATACAAGACAGGAAATTGAGCAGGCCTTCCGGGACTACCAGGCGGGAACACTCGTCGGGCAGCGGTAAAATCGCGCCATGGCTACCAAACCCGAGACCACGAACGAGATCAAGGTCGATCCGAAGGCGCTGTACCTGGAGGAGATCTTCACCGATCGGCGCGTCGGAACGATCCGTCGGCTTACGCCCGTGAACAAGGACGGCGCGCGCGATCCGGCGCGCGCCGTGCTCTACGTCGGCGAGACCCAGGTGCTGACGCCCGCGGGTGCCCTGCCGATCGCCTTCGAGATCGGCGCCGGGTCGCTCGAAGAGGCGGCGGAGAAGTTCGGCCAGCTCGCCAAGGAAGCTATCGAGCGCACCGTGAAGGAGCTCCAGGAGTTGCGCCGCCAGGCCGCCTCGTCGATCGTCATCCCGCAGGGCGGCATGCCGCCGATGCCCGGGGTAGGCGGCGGCGGCAAGATCCAGATGCCCTAAGGGTTGGAACTCGTCCGCTCAGCGCGCTCCTGGGTTGACGCAGCCAAGCGCGTCGTCGTTCTCACCGGCGCCGGCATCTCGACCGATTCCGGAATCCAGGACTTCCGCGGCCCGCGGGGGCTGTGGACGAAGAATCCGCTCGCCGAGAAGCTCTCCAACATCCACTACTATCTCGCCGACCGCGAGGTGCGCAAGGCCGCGTGGAAGAACCGCATGGCGAGCCCGGCCTGGACCGCGAAGCCCAACCCCGGGCATCTCGCCCTGGTGCATCTGGAGAAAAGACGAAAGCTCCACGCGCTCATCACGCAGAACATCGACGAGCTGCACCAGCAGGCCGGGAACTCTCCCGACAGAGTGATCGAGGTGCACGGCTCGATGCGCCGCTTCATTTGCTGGGGCTGCGGCATGCGCGGGCCGATGCAGCTCGTGCTCGAGCGCGTGCGCGCGGGAGAGGAGGATCCGGAGTGCCGCACCTGCGGCGGGATCCTGAAGAGCGACACGATTTCCTTCGGCCAGCAGCTCGTGCCCGAGGTGATCGACCGGGCGTTGCAGGTGGCAGGGGAGGCCGACGTATTCGTCGCCGTCGGCACAACGCTGCAGGTCTACCCGGTGGCGGGCGCGGTGGACATCGCGCGCTCCGCGGGCGCGAAGGTAATCATCGTCAACGCGGAGCCCACGCCCTACGACGATGTCGCCGACGCCGTGCTTCCCGGCTCGATCAGCGAGATCCTTCCGGCAATCCTAGGAAGCGGCGCGCGTTTGCAGAAGTGATTCCGGTAAGGACTCGTTCCTCCAGGCCCGATTTTTTCAAGGTTTCGAGCGGCTTCCAATCGCCGAGGGCGAAGGGATAGTCGGTACCGACGACAATTTGGCTCTCGCCGAAGGTCTCTACCAGGAAGCGAACCGCGTTCGGCTCGAAGACGAGCTCGTCGTAGTAGAAGCGCCGCGCGATCGTCGCGGGGGATTCCTGCAGCGACTCCTTCGCCTTCGGGAAATTGTTCCAGGCGTGAACCAGGCGCGGCATCAGGATCGACATCGTGCCGCCGCCGTGGCTGAAGGCGATGCGCAGCTTCGGATGGCGCGAGGCGATGCCGCCGGTGATCATCGAGGCGCAGGCGAGGGCGACGTCGCCGGGAAAGCACACCGCCTGCTCGGGGAATGCGCCGACGATGCGCTCCTGGCCTGCGGGGCGCAGCGCGTGGACGAAGATCGCGGCGCCGAGCCGCTCGGCCGCGGCGAAGAAAGGCTCGAAGCGTGCGTCTCCGATCGAGACCCCGTTGACGTGGCTCGCAATCTCTACACCGGGGAAATTCAAATCGCTCTTCAGGAATTGCAGTTCCCCGATCGCGCTGTCCGTATCCTGGAGGGGCACGCAGCCCAGCCCGACGAAGCGCTCGGGCGCGGCCTGGAGCAGCTCGGCGATCTGCTCGTTGAGGTAGCGGATCAGCACTTTAGCGTCGTCGAGCGGCAGCCAGTACGACAGGAGCTCCGGCATCGGCGAGAGCACCTGCCGGGTCACGCGCATTTCCGACATCTGCTCGATGCGGCGCGGCACGCTCCAGGAGCCGTCGCTCACAGTGCGGTAGAGCTTGCCGGAGATCATCACGTGCTTGTGGCACGCGTGTGCGTCGGCCATGGACGGCCAGGGCACGTCTCTCCCTTTGCCGCGGTACGAGGGAAATTTCTCGGGGACGATGTGAGTATGGACGTCGATGACTTCGTTCATGCGGCCGATTATAGAATCGAGCCATGAAGCGCCTGCTCGCCGGTTTGCTTGTTCTTATCGTCACCCAAGTCCAAGCACAGGCCTGGCCCGCCAAACCAGTGAAGATCATTGTTCCGTTCGCGCCGGGCGGCACCGCCGACACGCTCGGCCGCCTCGCGGCGCAGAAGCTCGGCGAGCAGCTGAAGGCGAGCTTCGTGGTCGAGAATCGCGCGGGCGCCGGTGGCGCGCTCGGCTCGGACCTCGTCGCCAAGGCGGCGCCCGACGGCTACACGCTGGTGATCTCAGGCATCGCCTCGCACGTCATCGCGCCGATGCTGCCGCAGGGCACGCCGTACGACCCGGTGCGCGATTTCACGCACATCGCGCTCTTTGGCGGATCTCCAGCCGTGCTCGCGGTGCACGCGCAGTTGCCCGCGAAGGACCTGCCCGCGCTGATCGCTCTTGCCAAATCCGGACATCGCTTGTCGTATGGGTCACCGGGAAACGGTACGCAAGGCCACCTGGTCGCCGAGCTGTTCAAGCAACGCGCGGGCATCAACATGCAGCACATCCCCTACAAGGGCGCGTCCGGCGCCATGACAGATCTGATCGCCGGACACATCCCGGTCGTGTCGACCACGCTGACGACCGCGGCGCCACAGATCCGCGCCGGGCGGGCGCGCGGCCTCGCCATCAGCGCCGCTTCGCGCCTGGCGGAGTTTCCCGATATCCCGACGTATGGCGAGCTCGGTTATCCGGACCTCGTTGCGACGGTGTGGTTCTCGCTCTCCGGCCCGGCGAACGTGCCTGCGGATGTCGTCGAGCGGCTGAACGCTGAGGTGAATCGGGCGTTTGAGCTTGCCGAGGTGCGCGAGCGGCTCAAGCCCGAGGGCATCGTGCCGAGTCGCATGAGCGCCAAGGAATTCGGCGCTTTCGTCGCCGAGGAGCTTCGACGCTGGGGCCCGGTAGTGCGCGCCTCCGGCGCCAGGAACGATTGAAGCTCCTCGAGCAGGAATACCCGCGCTTCTCCGACGGCGAGTATGCGCGCCGCCATTGTGCCCTGGAGCTCGTGATGCAAAGTCACGATGTCGATCACCTCCTGATCGTCACCGATCATCGCGCCGGCAACGCGCCGCAGTGGGTCACCGGCTGGCCGGGCACAGTCGAGGCGTACGTGATTTTCAAGCCCGGCGAGCGGATGACAATGCATGTCGAGTGGTTCAATCATCTTCCGCTCGCGATCCGCCTTGCGCACGACGTCAACGTGCGCTGGGGCGAGCATCGCGGCGTGGAGAAGACCATCGAGGAGCTCAAGCGGCGCGGCGCGAAACGAGTCGGGCTCATCGGGCCGCTCGTAGTCCCGAAGTACAAGCTCATGGAAAGCGAATTTGCCGTGGTGCTGCTCGATGCTGAATACGTGCGCTTGCGTCTGGTGAAGTCCGAGGAGGAGATCGAGTGGCTGCGCCTCGGCGCAGCTCTGAGCGACGCCGGGTTCAGGGAACTTCTTGACCACACAAGACCGGGATTGACGGAACGCGAGCTCGCCAATCTTGTGGAGCGGGCCTATGTCGGGCGGGGCGGCACGACCTTTATCCACTACATCGGCGCGACCTCGATGGCGGCGCCGCATATCTGCGTGCCGCCGCAATTCGCTTCTTCGCGGAAAGTTACGCCAGGCGACATTGTGTTCTGCGAGCTTTCAGCGAGCTGGTGGGACTACGCGGGGCAGGTACTGCGCACCTTTACCGTAGGCACTGAAGCGACGGCGCTATACCGCGATTTGCACGCAACGGCAGAAGCGGCTTTCGATGCAATTACGGGCAAGATTCATCACGGGACGACGATGGAGGAGATCGTCGAGGCCTCCGGCGTCATCGAGGATCGGGGCTTCACCATCTACGACGACTTGATGCACGGCTTCGGCGGCGGCTATTTCCCGCCGATCCTGGGGAGCCGCAGCCGCCCCGCGGGGCCGCTACCCGCGATGACGCTGGAGGAGAACATGACGATCGTCGTCCAGCCGAATGTCGTGACCCCCGATCACAAGGCAGGTGTCCAGGTTGGCGAGCTCGTCCGCGTGACCCGGACGGGCTTCGAGCGGCTGCACTCTGCGCCGCGCGGGTTCTTCCGGGCGGGCTGACGAGGCGCTTCCGGTGCCTCACTAAATCATCGCCGAGCCGCCGTCGACGACGAGGGTCTGGCCGGTGATGAAGGCGGCGTCGGCGCTGGCGAGGAAGCTCACGGCGCCGACGAGGTCCTCGGGCGTTTCGTCACGCGGAATGGCGCGTGTGCCGCGCGTGAACGCGCCAGCCTTCATGTGATCTTCCTTGGCAAGAACGTTCTCCGATAACGTGAATCCAGGCGCCAGCGAGTTCACGGTTATGCCGTCCTTTCCGAGCTCGCGCGCAAGCCCGCGCGTCATGGCGATCACCGCGCCCTTGCTCGAGATGTAGTGCAGGAAGAGCGGCACGCCCTTGATTGGCGCGCCGGAGGCGAGGTTGATGATGCGGCCGCCGCCCGCCTTGCGCATGTGCGGCACGCACGCGCGGCAGCAGAGCGCCACTCCCATGATGTTGACGTCCATCACCTTGCGCCATTCGTCGACGCCGATTTCCTCGAATGGCTTGAGCTTCAGGCTGCTGAAGACCGCGGCGTTGTTCACCAGGACGTCGATGCGCCTGAACGCCCTCACCGCTTCAGCCGCCATGCGCTCGGCATCTTTCTCAGCACTTACGTCGATTTGCAGTCCGAGTGTGCGGGCGCCGGTCTCTTTGGTGATCTCGGCAGCCGTCTCGCCAAAGCGCGCGACATCGGCGATCACGACCGAAGCGCCGTCAGCGGCGAGGCGCCGGGCGAGCGCTTTGCCGATCCCGCTGCCCGCGCCGGTCACGATGGCAACCTTTCCCTTGAGTCTATCCATTTGGGCGGGGTCTGACCCCGGTTATGCGGACTTCGCTCCTAGAATCTTTGCGATAACAGGGCGCGAGCCCTCGAGCGCGACACGCTGCATGTAGAACGCCATACCGCGCGGGCCGCCGAGCTCCTCGCCGCCGCCGGCGCGCCCCGGCCCGCCGTGCACGAGCTGCGGCAGCACGGTGCCCGGCCCGGGCGAAAGCTCGATCTTCGGGTGGCCGAGATAGATGCGCCCGTGGTAGGGCGCGAGCTCGCCTACCGCTGCCTCGACGAAGTCCTGGTCCTCGGAGTACACCGAGCAGACGAGCCCGCCGTTGCCGCGAGCCACGATTTCAGCCGGATTTTCAGAGAAACAAACAAGAGAAGCGACGGGGCCGAACACCTCGCGCTCGTGCACCGTTTCGCCCGGATCCTCGACCAGCACTGGCGAGATGAAGAAACCCTTGGGGCCGAGTGCCCCGATGCTGCCGAAGGCATGCCTGCCGCCCAGGCGCTGCACGCCCTCGCGCACGTCGGCGAGCTGCGCGGCGCTCGCGAGCGGGCCCATGCGCGTGTCCTCCGACTTCGGGTCGCCTACGCGAATCGTGGCGAGCAGTTCTGCGAGATCGTCTCTTACCGAAGAAACCCGGTTTTCATGAACCACAATCCGGCGGATCGCAGTGCATTTCTGCCCGGCTTTTTGCGTCATGTCGCGCACCACGTCTTTGAGGAAGAGCTCGTACATATCGCTGCGCGGCTCGACGTCCGGGCCGAGGACTGCCGCGTTCAGGCTGTCTGCTTCCACGTTTACCCGAACGGCCTGCTCAATAATGCTTTGTGAAGACCGCAACTTCGCTCCGGTTTCGCCCGAACCGGTAAAGGCAAGTACGTCCTGCGAGGCGAGGTGGGACACGAGGTCGCCAGCGCCGCCGACGAGGAACGAAAGAGCGCCTTCAGGCAGCAGCTTTTTCTCGACGATGAGCTCCATGATGCGATGCGCGACCAACGCGGAGCTCGTCGCCGGCTTGCTCAGCACCGGCATGCCGGCAAGGAGCGCTACGGCCGCCTTTTCCGCAAATCCCCAGGCCGGAAAATTGAATGCGTTGATGTGCACCGCCACGCCGCGGCGTGGCACCAGCACATGCTGGCCGTGAAACCGCGCCGAGCGGCCGAGCTGGATGCCTTCTGCGTCCGGTAGGAACTTTCCCGCGCCCAGTGAGTTGGAAATCTCTGCATAAGCAAGCAGTGTGGCGATCGCGCCGTCGACGTCGAACTTGGCGTCCGAGCGGGTGTTGCCGCCGTTTGCGATGGCAAGGTCAAGGAGTGGTTCGCGCTCGCTTTGAATGGCGTCCGCGACGGCTTTCAGCGCCGCGCCGCGCTCGACGAAGCTCATCGCACGCAGCGCCGGCCCCCCGACTGAGCGGGCGTGTTCCAGCGCGGATTTGAAATCGACGCCCTCGCTGCTCGCCCGGGCGAGCGACTCCTCGGTCGCAGGATTGAGCAGGGTCTGCGCTGCGCCGGTTCCAGCTATCCAGCGCCCGCCGACGTAGCTGCGCAACTCCAGCATCCCGGAATATTACTGCGGGCGGTAGTCGGGCGGCGCTTCGGGCGGCGGCTGTCCGGGCGGCGGCGGTGGCGGCGGCGTGCGCGTTCCGGATTGCGCGCCGTTGCCGGGGGTTGGATACCGCCCTGCCGGCACCGGAACCTTGTGGCCTTTCTCGTACATGCACTGCATGAAGGCGTGGTCGTAGCGCCGCTGCAGCGAACTGCCCGCGGCATAGGAAGCATCGCTTCCGACGATCGCGCCGCCGGCGAGCCCGAACGCCGCGCCGACCGCCGCGCCTTCCGCACCGCCGAAGAGTCCGCCCATCGCGGCGCCGATTGCGGTGCCGATCAAGGCGCTCCTGCTTGCGGCGTCACTGGCGGCCTGCTCGGCATTCTTGCCGCCGATTTGCACGTACGCCTGGCCCCTGCACTCCTGTTCGTCGGCACGAAACTGGTCGAAGCTCTTGCCGGTCCCAGGCAGCGCGAGGACGCCGGGGCCGCTCGGCATGGTCGCAGCGCATGACGACAGCAGGAATACGGCGAGGCCGAAACCGACCCTTCTCATCTCGATGGCGGAGGCGTAGGGGGCACGCGCTGCCAGCCGCTCGGGCACTCCTTCACGTACGGGTAATAGCTTTTCGACGCGTCGCAGTAGTACCACCACGACTCGGTGGCGGGCGCGCTCCCTTTCTCAATATAGGTGGCCGGTTGTGAAGGGACTACGACCGCAGGCGCGGGATAGTAGTAGGGGCCAGGGTAATACCACGGCCCCCAAGGTCCCCACCATCCCGGTCCCCAATAGGGGTAGCCGAAACCGAAACCTACGCCCACGGAGACGTGGCTGTGGCTGCGGTGATGGGCGAGCGCGGCTTCGGTGCCAAACACGCTCACCACAGCGACGAGGACGGCGAATACCACGCTGCTACGCATGCGCTTCAGCGTACACCCGCTCTGCCGCCGGAGTCGTAACCGATTGTTACTTGGGCTGTTGCGTGATCCTCAGGTAGGGCTTGGGGGCTTTCCAACCCTGCGGGAAGAGCTTTTGCGCCTCGTCGTCGCTTACCGACCCCGCAATGATGACGTCCTGCCCCTGCTTCCACTGCGCAGGGGTCGCGACCTTGTGCTTCGCCGTAAGCTGCATGGAATCGAGCGCGCGCAGGATCTCGTCGAAGTTCCGCCCGGTCGTCATCGGGTAGAAAAGCATCAGCCTGATTTTCTTGTCCGGCCCGATCACGAACACCGTGCGTACGGTGGCGTTTTCGGCGGGGGTACGCTTACCGGGAGTGGCCTCCGCGGGCAGCATGTCGTAGAGCTTCGCTACCTTGAGCTCAGAGTCGCCGATGATCGGGTAGTTGGGCGCCGCGCCCTGCGTCTCCTCGATGTCGTTCGCCCAGCGCCTGTGATCTTCTACCGGGTCGGCCGACAGCGCGATGATTTTTGCGTTGCGGCGATCGAACTCCGGCTTGATGCGCGCCATGTAGCCGAGCTCGGTCGTGCAGACCGGGGTGAAGTCCTTGGGATGCGAGAACAGAATCGCCCAGCTGTCGCCGATCCACTGGTGGAGATCGATTTCGCCTTGGGTGGTCTGGGCCTTGAAATTGGGTGCAGTGTCGCCGATGCGTAGCGCCATGGGTTTCCTCCTGTCGGGATGTGCGCATCTTAATCCGTGGCAAACCCTTTTCGCTACTGGGGCTTTTCGAGTAGAGTAGGCGCAGATTGTTTGGGGGCCAAACAATGCGGCGCAACGTGCAGGTGGTATTCACGGTAAACGGCGAGGCATCCGACGCGTCGTTCGCACCTTACAAGACGCTGCTCGAAGTGCTGCGCGAGGATCTCGGCCTTACCGGCACCAAGCACGGCTGCGAGCTCGGCGAATGCGGCGCCTGCGCCGTGCTCGTCGACGGCGAGCCGAAGCTTTCCTGCCTGGTTCTCGCCGTAGAGTGCGCCGACAAATCGGTCGATACCGTAGAGGGGCTCGCGAGCGGCGCGAAGCTGCATCCCCTGCAGGTGGCCTTCGCGGACCTCGGTGCCGCGCAATGCGGCTATTGCACGCCGGGGATCCTGATGACCGCGAAAGCGCTTCTCGACAAGGAAAACGCTCCTTCGCGCGAGCGGATCAAGGAGGCCATCTCCGGCAACCTATGCCGATGCACCGGCTACCAGCAGATCTTCGAGGCAATAGAAGAAGCCGCGAGGAGGATGGGCGATGAAGGTCCTCGGTAAGCCGCGCCGCCGCGTCGATGGCCGCGCCAAGGTCACCGGACAGACCCGCTTCGCCGACGACATCGTCCTGCCGCGCATGCTGCACATGAAGCTGCTGCGCAGCCCCCATCCGCATGCGAAGATCGATTCAATCGATTTTTCAAAAGCAGTCTGTTACCCCGGGGTCCATCTGGTGCTTACCGGCAAGGATTTCCCGGTCAGTTTTGGCATCCTGCCGGTGACACAGGACGAGTATCCGCTCGCGCCCGAGCACGTGCGATACGTCGGCGATCCGGTCGCGGCCGTGGTGGCGAAAGACGAGCAGACCGCGACCGAGGCTCTCGACCTGATCGCGGTCGAGTACCGACCGCTCGCGACCATCTCCACTCCGGAAGAAGCGCTTGCTCAGCCGGAGCCGCGGATTCACGCGTATAGCGAGCTCGGCAACATCCATCGACTGCAGGCATTCCAGTTCGGCGACGCGGAAGAGGCTTTGAAGAATGCCGACCAGGTGTTCGAGGACGTCTTCTTCTACGAAGGCAATACACACCTGCCGATCGAGCAGCACGCCGCGGTAGCCGCGGTGGACGGTGAAGGCAAGCTCACGCTCTGGTCTTCGACCCAGGTGCCGCACTACGTGCATCGCCAGCTCGCTCGCGTGCTGCAGATGCCGGCCGCTCATATAAGGGTCGTCGCTTGCCCGAACGGTGGCGGCTTCGGTGGAAAGACCGACATCTGCAATCACGAGATGGCGGTCGCCAAGGCGGCGCTTGCGCTCGGCCGGCCGGTCAAGGTGTGCCTGAACCGCGAGGAAGTGTTCTACATGCACCGCGGCCGCCACCCGGTGCTCATGAAGTTCCGCACCGGCGTGACGAAAGACGGCAGGCTCGCTGGCATGCACCTGCAGACGCTGGTCGACGGCGGCGGATACGGCGGCTACGGCGTCGCGAGCACCCTCTACACCGGAGCGCTGCAGACAGTGACGTACGAGTTGCCGCGCTACAAATTCGAGGCCGCGCGCGTCTTCACCAACAAGCCGCCCTGCGGACCCAAGCGCGGCCACGGCACGCCGCAGCCGCGCTTCGGCCAGGAAGTGCAGCTCGACAAGATCGCCGAGAAGCTCGGCATGGATCCGGCCGAGCTGCGCCTGAAGAACCTCATCAAGCCGAATTCGCTTACTGCGAACTGGCTCAAGGTCGGCTCGATCGGCCTGGCGGAGTGCATCAAGCAGGTCACGGAAAGGTCCAACTGGCACAGTCGATACAAGAAGATGCCCTTCGGCCGCGGCCTTGGACTGGCATGCGGCGCTTACCTTTGCGGCGCCGGGCTGCCGATCTATTGGAACAAGATGCCGCAGTCGGGCGTGCAGCTCCTCATCGATCGCAGCGGCCAGGTAACAGCGTTCTGCGGCGCGACCGAAATCGGCCAGGGCTCCGACGACGTGCTCGCGGCCATCATCGCCGAGGTGCTCGGCATCGATCCGTTCGACGTGCGCTGCGTCACCGGCGACACCGGGATGACGCCGGTGGACCTCGGCTCGTATTCGAGCCGCGTCACGCTGATGATGGGCAATGCCGCCATCGATGCCGCGAATAAGATCAAGCTGCAGATCGCCGAAGCCGCTGCCGAGCAACTGGGCGTATCTCCGGAGAGGCTCTCGTTCGGGAACGGCAAGGTGTTCTACGAGAATCAGTCGATGACCTTTGCCCACGCGGCGGGCTGCGCCGAAGAAAAGTTCGGCACGCTGGGCGCGGTCGGCTCGTACAAGCCGCCGCGCGCGCCGGGGCGCTATAAGGGCGCCGGAGTGGGGCCGTCGCCGGCTTACTCCTACACCGCGTGTGTGGTCGAGGCCGAGGTCGATCCCGCGACCGGCTGGATCACCGTTCCAAAAATCTGGATCGCGCACGATATCGGCAGGACCATCAACCCGGTGCTCGCGCGCGGCCAGGTCGAAGGCAGCGTTTACATGGGGCTTTCCGAGGCGCTGATGGAAGAGCAGGTGTTCCGCCGCCTGCCGCCCAAGCTCTCGGGCGCGCTGGTGCACAAGATCCCGTCGCTACTCGAATACAAGAGCCTCACCTCGCTCGACATGCCCGAGGTCGACACCGTGCTGGTCGAGGACCCCGACCCGAATTGCCCCTTCGGCGCCAAGGAAGTCGGGCAGGGGCCGCTGCTGCCGGTGATGCCGGCCGTGGCGAACGCGATCTACGCCGCGGTCGGGGTGCGGATCGACGAGCTGCCCATCACCCCTGACAAGGTTCTGAGAGCGCTGGAAAAGAAAAGCAAGGGAGAACCCGCGAGAGTGGGCCCGGAGTATTTTCCGGCCGTGCCGTATCCCGAGCCGGTCATCGTGCCGCCGCCCTGGGAAGGCGGCGACGGAAATGCAGCGCAGGGTTTTGAGCGCAACAGACTGAAGGTGAGCAGCGCATGATGCGCCTTCCGTGGTTCGAGTATCGCGCGCCCAAGACCGTGGCCGAGGCGGCGCGCATCCTCGCCGGCGAAGGGCCGGACGCGATGCTGATCGCGGGAGGCACTGACTTGCTGCCCAACATGAAGCGCCGCCAAATGGCGCCGAAGATGCTGGTGTCGATTGCGGGGATAGAAAGTATCAAGGCCAACGGCTCGGCGTACGGCGCGGGCCTGACCCTGACTCAAATCGTGAATTCCGAGGCCCCCAAGGCGCTGCGGCAGGCGGCGCATCAGGTGGCGACCGTTCACCTGCGCAACATGGGAACGCTCGGCGGAAACCTGTGCCTGGATACGCGCTGCAACTACTATAACCAGAATTACGAGTGGCGCAAGGCGATCGATTTCTGCCTGAAGAAGGATGGCGAGGTTTGCTGGGTGGCGACGGCGAGCAAGCGCTGCGTGGCGGCGTCGTCGACCGACTGCGCGCCTGCGCTCATCGCGCTCGGCGCGAAGGTTAGGCTGGTCTCGAGCCAGGGCGAGCGAGACGTGTCGCTGGAGGACTTCTATAACAACGATGGCATCGACTACCTGAAACGCAGGCCCGACGAAATCCTGACGCAAATAAGCATCCCTCCTGTCTCCAATAGTTGTTACTGGAAGCTGCGGCGCCGGGGCGCGTTCGACTTTCCGGTGCTCGGCGTTGCGGCCGCAATGACTGGAGAAGGGGCGCGGGTGGCCTTGGGAGCGGTGGCTTCGCGGCCGTTCCTCGTGGACAAGGCCAATGCATTTTTGAAAGGAAAGCAGCTCACCGACGAGGTGATCGACGAGGCGGCGAAGCTGGTCGCCTCGCGCGCGAAGCCGATGGACAACGCCGACCTCGACCTCTACTGGCGCAAGGACGTCACGGCGGAGTTCACACGCTACGCGCTGCGGGAGCTGCGCGGCGACGACATGCGCGAAACGCGGCTGCGCATCGCGAGGCAGGTCCTGTGAACGAGCACCTACCGACGATCCGGCGCATCGTTACGGGCGACGACGCCAAGGGGAACTCGCGTATCGTCGAGGACGCGCCCGCCAGCGCGGTGCGCAACGTGCCGGCGCGCCCGGGATACCGCGCGGTCAACGTCTGGCGAACGGAGCAGACCCCCGCAAAGATCAATGCCGTCGACACCATCCACAATAATCAGGGCATCCTGCCGCCGCGCAACGGCACGATCCTGCGCATCATCGATTTTCCGCCCGAGCCGGGGGACGAGGGCGAGCTTCGCCGACAGCTCGACTCCACGTTCGGCGGGATCTACAAGGACGCCGCGCACGACCGGCGACCGGGAAAGCACCCCGGCATGCACCGCACCGAGACGGTGGACTACGCGATCGTGCTCGAGGGCGAGATCTGGGCGGTGATGGACGAGAGCGAAACGCTGATGCGCGCGGGGGACGTGCTGATCCAGCGCGGCACGAACCATGCGTGGGCGAACCGTTCGGACCGCACCGCGCGCATTGCCTTCGTCTTGATCGACGGCGAGCGCTAGGCGGGGTGCGGCGGTCGCGCCGCGAGCGCCACCCACACACTGACGGCCGCGAGCACCGCGAAGCAGTAAAGAGAAACTCCGTAGTTGCCCGTGATATCGCGTAGCGCGCCGGCGAGGAGCGGGCCAATCGCCTGCGCGAGCACCTGCGCCGACAGTGCGAGTCCGCGGATCGCGCCGTAGTTCTCGCGTCCGAAGTAGTCGGCCCAGGCGACTGGAAGCAGCGTAAGGATGCCGCCAATTCCCAGGCCGAACACTGCGGCGGCAAGGTAGCCGTCGGCGGCCGAAGCGATTCGCGTCATGAGTAACGCACTCAGCGCTAGCAGTGCCCCGACTACCGAGAGCGCAAAGCGCACCGGCAGGCGCCGCGGCAGCATTCCGCAGGCGAACGTTCCCACACCCGACATGAGCGAAAAGCTGCTCACGATGAGCGCAGCGGTAGTAGCGTCGATGCCGCGCTCGACCAGATGCGGCGCCTGGTGCAGGCTCACGCCGGCCTGCACCGGGTAGACGAGCGCGGTATAGGCGAGGAGCAGCCAGAACGCCGGTACACGCAGCGCCTGCTCGCGGGAAAATTTCGGCTCCACCGACGTGTGCGGCGTCTTCGCCGGTGCAAGACCGATATCCTCGGGCCGGCGTACGAGAAACCAGCACGGCAGGAATCCGACGAGCAGGGTCACCACTCCGAGCGCGAGCCAGCCCGAGCGCCAGCTGTCGTGCTCGATCGCCAATTGCGCGATGAGCGGCATGGCGACAAGGCCGGCCATCTGCGCCATCGTTGCGGCCGAGGCAGCGAACGCACGCCGTTCGACGAACCAGTTGCTGATCGCGCCGTAGATGCCGAGGTCGAAGGGTACCGCCCAGCTCATGCGTCCGATGCAGAAAAGCAGGTAGAAGATCAGGAGCGATGGCGTGAACGAGAGCAGGATCAACACCGTCGCGTTCACCAGCACGGCGCCGCACAACACGAGACGCGACCCGTGCCGGTCGAGAAGCGGCCCGATTAGCGGAGAGAGCAGCGCGGCCAGCACGCCGGCCACCGACACCGCACCCGACAACGCAGCTCGCGACCAGCCGAACTCGCGCGTGAGCGGCTCGACGAAGATCGACAGTGTCGCCACCGCCGGCCCCTGCCGCGCAAAGCCCGCGCAGCAGAGGCACGCGAGGACAATCCAGCCGTAATAAATCCTAGTCGTTCTTGATATTCGCGGCTTTCGCTACTGCGGTGTACTTCTCGATGTCGCGCGCCACCACGCGGGCGAGCTCTTCCTCGGTCGAGCCGACGGAGACCAGGCCCATCGCGGCGAAGCGCTCCTTGACGTCGGAGACGTGCACGACGCGCGCGACCTCCTTCTGCAGCCGCGCCACGATTGCCGGCGGCGTCCTCGCCGGGGCGAAGAACGCGGTCCAGACTGGCACTTCCATGTCGGCAACGCCGGCCTCGGCCATCGTCGGCACGTCGGGCCAGTTCGGATGGCGATTGGCCGACGTGACGGCGAGGGCGCGGATCGTGCCCGCTTTGAGCGGTCCGGTGGCGGGCGCCGGGTCGACGATCGTCATCGTCACCTGGCCGGCGATCAGCGCCTGGATCGATTCGCCGCTTCCCTTGTACGGAATCATCTCGAAGCTCGTGCCGGTCTTTTGCTTGAAGAGCTCGGTTGCAACCTGGAACACGCCGGCGCTCGAGGCATAGTTCGACTTGCCGGGGTTCGCCTTGGCGTATGCCACGAGGTCCTGGATATTCTTGACCGGCAGTCTCGAGCTGACCACCACGATGAGCGGGAAAGAGCAGATCATCGAGATCGGCGCGAAATCGCGCTGCGGGTGATACGGCAGCTTGGAGTAGGTCGCCGGGTTGATCGTCATCGGGCCGCTCGGCCCCATGAGGAGCGTGTAACCGTCGGCCGGCGCCTTGGCGACGACCTCGGCGGCGACAATCGACTGCGCTCCGGGGCGATTCTCCACTACGATGGGCTGCCCGAGCCCCTTTGCGAGCTCGGGCTGCATTACGCGCACGATGATGTCGTTGCCGCCGCCGGCGGAGTAGCCGACGATGATGCGGATGGGCTTGCTTGGATAGGAATCCTGCGCCGCCGCCGGAGCGGCGAGCGCGATCCAGGCGATGGCTGCTAGCCAACGGGTCATTATTTCGGCCTCCTCTCGATCGGCCGGAGTTTAGCTAGGAAAGCGCCCGCACGTCCTGCGGGCTGAGCCGCAGCTCGGCCGCGCGCATGTTTTCTTCGAGATGCGCGATCGAAGCCGTACCCGGGATCGGCAGCATCACGGCCGACTTGGCGAGCAGCCAGGCGATCGCGATCTGGGCCGGGGTCGCCTGCAGTTTCTTCGCTGCGCTTTTCACCTTGGAAGAGCGCAGGACGGCTCCGGCGCCAAGCGGGTACCACGGAAGGAACGCGATGCCGAGCTTTTCGCAGCGCTCGAGCACGCGCTCGGCTTCGCGGTTGCCCAAGTTGTACTCGTTTTGCACCGACACGACCTTCACCAGCTTGCGCGCCTCCTCGAGCTGAGCGACGTCGACGTTGGAAAGCCCGATGTGGCGGATCTTGCCGGCGCGCTGCGCGTCGGCGAGCGCGCCAACCGAGTCCATGAACGGCACCCGTGGATCGGGGGCGTGCAGCTGGTAGAGGTCGATGCGCTCGAGTTTCAGGCGCTTCAAACTGCCTTCGATCGCGTGCTTGAGATGCTCGGGGCGGCCGTTTTCGTCCCAGCGCGCGGGGCTCGGCCGCACGAGGCCGCCCTTGGTGGCTATGACGAGCCCCTTGGGGTAGGGGTGAAGCGCTTCGGCGATCAGCTCCTCGTCAACGTGCGGACCGTAGGAGTCGGCAGTATCGAGGAAGTTGACGCCGAGCTCGAGCGCGCGCCGGAGCACCCTGTGCGCATGCCCGCGGTCCTTGGGCGGGCCCCAGATATTCGGCCCGCAGACTCGCATGGCGCCGAAGCCCAGGCGGTTTACCTCGAGATCAGCGAGTTTGATTTGCAAGTTCATTGAGCATCGCAGCGAGCCCGAGCGTGACGCGCGCCATGCGCTCGTAGTCGAGCTTGTCCGGAGTATCGTTCGGCAAATGGTAATGCGGGTAGCGGTAGAACGCGGTGTCGGTGATCATGATCGCCGGATAGCCGTGGCGGCGGAAGGACCAGTGGTCCGACCACGTGACTCCGGGGATGAAAGCCGGCGCGGCCACCCCCTCGGAGGGGAACGCCGCGCTCTTTCTGAAAGCCCCGATCGAGCGGCGCACCAGGCCGCGTGCACCGAGATCGCCGACGAAGGCGATGAAGTCGGCGCGGTCGGGATAGAACAGCCCCAGCGGCGCCGGGTATCGCTGGCTGCCCGCCGTGTCGCGGTAGTAGCCAAGCATCTCGAGCGAGAACATCGCGCGGATTGGCTCGCCGCGATCGCGCGCGCGCTTCGCCCAAGCCCAGCTCCCCATGTCGGGGCCGAAGGAGTAGGGCGGCTCCTCGTTCGCGAACGCGACGAGGCGAACCGGCATCTTCATCGCCGCGAGCTCGATCAGCACCGCGACACCGGAGGCGTTGTCGTCGGCTCCGGGAGAGCCCGGCACGGTGTCGTAGTGGGCTCCAACCACGATATCGCCCGCGCCGGCCTCGATGTTGCGCACCCTGCGCCCAGCGCTCACGAACTCCTGAACCGAAAACTCAAGGCCTTGCGAGCGGAACGCCTGCTCGATGTAGCGCGCGGGCGTCTCAAGGTCGACGTTCCTTTCCTGGACGGCGAGGGCGGCGACGTGCAGACGCAGCCGGAGCGTCAGCGCACGCGCCTCCCCCGTGAGCGGCGGCAGCGGGCCGGCGTGCGAGGTACCGGGCATGCGGATCATGAAATAGAGAAAGCCCGCGATCCCGAGCGCGGCGGCGAAGAGTGCGCCAAGGAACCCGATGGCTCTACTCGAGCGCGTACTTCAGCTCGGCGATGAGGTCGTCCACGGCTTCGATGCCGACCGAGAGGCGAACCAGACCGTCGTCGATCCCGAGCCCGGCGCGCACGTCCTCGGGAAGCGAGGCGTGGGTCATGATCGCCGGGTGCTCGATCAGGCTTTCGACGCCGCCGAGGCTCTCCGCCAGCGTGAAAAGCTCGCAGCGCTCGAGGAAACGGCGGGACGCACCTAGCCCTCCTTTCAGCACCGCGGTCACCATGCCGCCGTAGCGCGCATTCATCTGGCGTGCCGCCAGCGTGTGCTGCGGATGGCTCGCAAGGCCGGGATAGATAACCCGCTCCACCTTGGGATGCTTTTCGAGCCACGCGGCGACGTGCAGCGCATTGCCGCAGTGCCGCTCCATGCGCACCGCGAGCGTCTTGATGCCGCGCAGCGTGAGGAAGGCATCGAAGGGACCGGGCACACCACCGACGGCGTTCTGGAGAAAAGACAGTTTTTCCTGCCATTTTTCGTCTTTGAGAATCGCGGCGCCCCCGATCACATCCGAATGGCCGTTGAGATATTTCGTCGTGGAGTGCACCACGATGTCGAAGCCGAGCTCGAGCGGGCGCTGGATCCACGGCGAGGCGAAGGTGTTGTCGCACACCGAGATGAGCTTGTGCCTGCGCGCGATCGCCGCGACCGCCTCCAGGTCGACGATCTTGAGCAGCGGGTTGGTCGGCGTCTCTACCCACGCCATCCGGGTGTTCGGCTTGAGGTTCTTCTCAAGATTTTTCGGATCTGAAAGATCCGTAAACGTCGCGCTGATGTTGGCCGAGCGCTTGCGCACGCGCTCGAGGATCCGGTAGCTGCCGCCGTAGAGGTCGTTCATCGCCACCACGTGCGAGCCCGAGTCGAGCAGCTCGAGCACCGTGCCGATCGCGGCCATGCCCGAGGCGAACGCGAAGCCCGCTTTCCCGCCCTCCAACTCGGCGAGGCAGGCTTCGAGCGCGTCGCGGGTCGGGTTGCGCGTCCTAGCGTAGTCGTAGCCCTTGTGCTCGCCCGGACTCGACTGCGCGTAGGTCGACGTGGCGTAGATCGGCGTCATGACCGCGCCGGTGCGCGGGTCGGGCGCCTGCCCGGCGTGGATCACCTTCGTCTCGAACTTCATTGTTGTGTCCTTCTGCGCAGCCAGTTCAGGAGATCGGTGCGCGTGACGAGGCCGAGGAACTCGTTGCCGTCGACGACGATCGCCACCAGCCCGCGGTTGAAGATCTCGAGGAGCTCGCCGACCGACGCGCTTGGCGGCACGGTGACCAGGTGGCTCTCCATCGCCTCGGTTACCGGCTCGCTGAAATGCGCCGGATTGTCGTACACCTCGAGCAGGATGTCTTCTTCGTCGACGATGCCGACGATCTTGCCGTCCTGCAGCACCGGGAGCTGCGACACATCGTAGAGCTTCATCCTCTGGTGCGCAGCGAGCACGGTTTCGTCGGCGTTCACGGTCACCACCGCGTGCTCCTTGTGCCGCCGCGCGATGAGGTCCCGCAGGTCGCCGTAAGTCTCGCGCTCGATGAACCCCTGGTCGATCATCCAGTAGTCGTTGTACACCTTCGACAGGTACTTATTGCCGCTGTCCGGAACCAGGCTCACCACGCGTTTCTCCGCGGTCTGGCTGCGGCAATAGCGCAGCGCCGCGGCGATCAGCGTCCCGGAAGAGGTGCCGGCCATGATGCCTTCCTTCCTTAGCAGGTCGCGGCACGTGCGAAACGCTTCCTTGTCGGGAATGCTGTAGGCCGTGCGCACGCGCGAAAGGTCGCAGACCGGCGGGATGAAGTCCTCGCCGATGCCCTCGACGAGCCAGGAACCCGCTTTGCCCAGTTTTCCAGTTTGAAGATATCCAGCCAGGACTGAACCCGCTGGGTCCGCAAGAATGATCTCGGTCTGCGGCGAGACGCGCTCGAAGAAGCGCGACAGGCCGGTTATCGTGCCGCCGGTGCCCACGCCGGCGACGACCGCATCGACCTTGTGCTCCATCTGCTGCCAGATCTCAGGGCCGGTAGTTTCCTCGTGCGCCTTCGGGTTCGCTGCATTGGCGAACTGGTTGACGTAGAAAGCGCCTTTCTCCTGCGCGATCCGCGCGGCCATGTCCTGGTAATACTCGGGGTGCCCCTTGGTGACATCCGAGCGCGTCATGACCACCTCGGCGCCCATCGCCTTCAGATGGAAGATCTTCTCCTGGCTCATCTTGTCGGGAACCACGATGAGCAGCCGGTAGCCCTTCTGCGCCGCCACCAGCGCGAGTCCCAGGCCGGTATTGCCGGCGGTGGCTTCTACGAGCAGGCCTGCGGGGGCGAGTCTTCTTTCGCGCTCCGCCGCGTCGATCATGGCCAGAGCGACCCGGTCTTTGATCGAGCCGCCGGGGTTCTGGTTCTCGAGCTTGAGGAACAGCCGGCATGGACCCGTATCCAGCCGCCGCGCTTCGACCATCGGGGTATTACCAATCAAGTCCAAGATATTAAGCCTCTGATTCATAAGAGTGGGATACTTCCCATAATAGGCTGTGGTTGCCGTCCCACAGCACGATTGCCCACTATTGCGGCAGGAGGAGCGATGGAGGTCGCCGTAGCCGGAAGCTTGTTGGGCAGCATCTCGGAATTCTGCCGTCGCACCGGGATGGCGGAATCGACTTTCGGCCGCAGGGCCGTGAACGACGGCAAGTTTGTCTCGCGGTTGCGCGACGGCGCGCGGGTAACCCCTGAGACCCTCCACCGGGTCAACCAGTTCATGGTGACGCACGGCGCTCCCGGCGCGGGAGATTCGCCGCCAGAGCTCCTTCCGCTCATCCGCGCGAGCGCGCTCTCTGCGATGCCGGCGGCGCAGCCGGGCGAGGCTTCGCCGGAAAAGAACTTCCGCTTCTTCGACAACCGCCAGAAGTACTTGCTGTTCGTCAACACCTGCAGCGAGAAGGACGTGGTCGCGTCGCGCGTTGGCCTGGAGCTCGGCCACATTCACCCGCGCCCGCCCGCTGTGCGCCTGTTCGACGCCGGCATGGGCGACGGCACGGTGCTCGCGCGGGTGATGCGCGAGATGCACCGACGCTTTCCCACGGTGCCGTTCTACATCGTGGGCAAGGAGATCAGCCTCGAGGACGTGCGCTTGAGCCTGCGCAAGATGGCCGACCGCTTCTATGAGCACCCGGCGACGGTGCTTGTGGTCACGAACATGTACTACACCGAGGCGCCGTGGCTGACGCCGCGCACCGTGCCGGCCGCGACGTCGATGGTGTGGCACGAGGCCGCGCTCACCGGCACAACCTCGCACGATTTCGCCGAGCAGATCGCCGCGCTCGAGCCGTTCCTCGCCCGGAATTGGCAGGCGCGCCACAGCCCGAAAACCGGCAACCCCGTGTACGAGCACCCGGTGGCGCTGGTGATTTATCGCGACGACTATCGCTTCATGCTCGACGAGGTGATTCCCCGGCGCGGCGAGGGCAAGGCCGACTACGATATGGTGATCGCCTCGCAGCCCTACCGCCTGCGCGCCCCGCTCGAATTCAAGGCGCAGAAGGTGATCGCGCCGCTCGTGCGCGCGCTCGGCAAGGGCGGACGGCTGCTCGGCATTCACTCGCACGGCCAGGACCCGGGTCTCGAGATCATCGAGAAAGTGTGGCCGGGCGAAAACCCCTACACCCGGACCCGCCACGACATCCTGCGCGCGACCAAGTCCGAGCTCGGCAGGGAAGCGCGACGCTACAACTTCAACGCCTACGCCGACGCACGCGCCATCTTCCGCTACGAGATGCATACGCTGCCGAGTGAGATTTCGGACAGCATCGGGACGTCGACCCTGTTCGCGGCGTGGAACGCCGCAATCTACGTCGCGCAGATCGACGACGTGCACCTGTCGGAAGTGCTGCGCGACACCCGCTACCTGAACGCCACCCGCGAGGTATTGCAAAAACATGGCAGCCTCTGGTTTCTCGACGAGTCGTATGTCGTTTCCCGCAAACGCGACTGATCAGGGGCTGCAAGGCCGCGCCTCCGAGCTCCTCATTGGGGGCTCGCTCGAGATCTCGCCGCGCGAGCTGCACCGCGCCGCCGACGTGGCCGCGCTTCTGCCGACGAACACCTGCGTCTACATCCCTTCGCTGCCCGGCCTGCCTCTCGCGCGCACACTCGAGGCGATCGCCGCCATGCGCGACGCCGGGCTCGACCCCGTTCCGCACGTGTCGGCGCGACGGGTCCTCAACGAAGAAGAGTTTCGTGCCTTCCTCAAGGAGGCCGTGGCGAAGCACGGCGTCCATCGCGTCCTCCTCATCGGCGGCGACGAGCCCAAGCCCAAAGGTCCCTTCGCCGACAGCCTGCGGATCCTCGAGTCGGGCATGCTTGCCGATTCCGGCATCCGCGAGATCGGCGTCGCAGGTTATCCCGAAGGGCACCCGCGCATCTCGAATCTGGTTGAACCTTTTGAGAAGAAACGAAAGCTCGCCCACGACCAGGGCCTGGGCCTGTACGTCGTCACCCAGTTCTCCTTCGCGCCGAACCGCGTAGTCGAGTATTGCGCGAACCTGGCGCGCACGGCGCCCGACGTGTCCATCTACGCCGGCATCGCCGGCCCGACCGACCCGGTCGCGCTCGCGCGCTACGCCCAGCGCTGCGGCGTGAGCGTATCGCTCCGAGCCCTGCGCACGCTCGGGAGCGGCATCGCGCGCCTGGTGACCAACTCAGACCCGCGCGAGCAGCTCATCGCGCTCGCCCGCTACAGCCTGCAGCGCGAACCGAGCAACCTCGTCGGCGTGCACATCTACAGCTTCGGCGGTGCCGTGCGTACCGCCGCGTGGATGCGCGAATTGATCTGACCCCTTAACTTGCCTACGGTTGAGGCAACCTAGCCCCGCCCGACGAAGGGCATCTTGCTCGCCATGATGGTCATGAACTGAACGTTCACGTCGAGCGGCAGGTTGGCCATCTGCAGCACCGCTTCGCCCACGTGCTTCACGTCCATGAGCGGCTCGGGTTTCACCGAGCCGTCCGCCTGCGGCACGCCGTTCGCCATGCGGGCGGCGAGGTCGGTGAGAGCGTTGCCGATGTCGATCTGGCCGCAAGCGATGTCGTGCTTGCGCCCGTCGAGCGACACGCACTTCGTGAGGCCGGTGACCGCGTGCTTGGTGGCGGTATAGGCGACCGACATCGGACGCGGCGCGTGCGCCGAGATCGAGCCGTTGTTGATGATGCGGCCGCCTTTCGGCTCCTGGGCTTTCATGATGCGGATCGCTTCCTGGATGCACATGAACATGGCGGTCAGGTTGAGATCGACCACCTCGCGCCATTTGGAGACGGGAAGCTCTTCCATGGGTACCGCGGGTGCACCCATGCCGGCATTGTTGAACAGGACGTCGAGCCTACCCCAAGCCGATTTTGTTCTTGCAAATACTTCTCTTACCTGCTCATCCTTGGTGATATCGGCGGGCAATACCAGGGTGCGATCCTTCGCGCCGGATTCCGCTGCCGTCTTCTCGAGCATGTCCTTACGCCGGCCGACCAGAGCTACGTGGTAACCGTTCTTGAGCAGCGCAAGCGCCGCGGACTTGCCGATACCGCTGCCCGCGCCCGTGACGAGCGCAACCCGTTTCGCCGCCGCCATCCGACCCTCCTGTCCTAGAGGGCCGATGTTATGCGATCAGTTGACGTCGTGCTTCTCGAGTTTTGCGCCGCGTAAGGTCAGCTCGGCCGCCCGCGTGCCGAGCTAACCGTACAGCAGCGGTGGCAACTCCTTGTGCAGCCGGGTCTTCTCGATCCCATGGTCCGCTCCGGCGGCGCGCGCTGCGGCGAGCAGACGCTCGGTGAGGATTCGCGCAATCATCACCACCTTCGGTGCGGAAACGTGCGCCTTCACCTGGCGCACAAATTCGAACACGTTCATGTCGGCAAGTTGCGAATCCACCAGCACGAACTGGGGTGACTTGCCGTTGCCGAGCAGCGTAAGCGCCTCAGCGCCGGAGGCGGTGACTTCGACGACGTGGTCGCCGCGCAGCATCTCGAGCCAACTCGCGGTGGTCGAACGTGCCCGCCCGGCGGCGTCTACGAGCAGGATGCGCATTTACCCTTCTACGCCCTCCGTACGGTGGTTGACATAACGCTGATCCAATTCGGACGTTACGTCGATACACGGCCGCCGTATGCACGGTGCCGCACACAAGAGCCAGAATCACCAAGCCGACGACACGGTTTGTCGAGATACCGCTACACCGTTACCGAAAATGCTCGCACACACATATATGGAGGGTGTTGCAAGAATGTAACTCTTTTCTTATTCTGGGATGCGTAGCCCACCGGCTCATGGTGCCTTTTTTGGGTCCGCATTGTGACTCGATCCAATCGTTCCTTCCGACGTAATCGCCTGCTCGAAGCCCTCTCTCCTCAGACGCTTCGCACGCTGGAGGAAGACTTAGAACCCGTCGCGTTGCCGCTCGGCTCATCCGTGTATGAAGCCCGCTCGGAGACGCCGCACCTGTATTTCCCTAGCGAGGGAATCATCTCCATGCTCGAGGTGACCGAAGACGGATCGAGTGCGGAAATTGCCGTGATCGGCAACGAGGGTGTAGTGGGAATTTCCGTGTTCATGGGCGGCAAAGCCACGCCGACTCGCGCGGTGGTGCAGAGCGCCGCCAGCGCCGAGCGCCTTAGAGCGCAAGTCCTGCAGCGGGAATTCAAGCGCGGCGGAGAGCTGCAGGTTCTCCTCTTGCGTTACACCATGGCCCTCATCACGCAGATGTCGCAGACCGCGCTCTGCTACCGGCATCACTCGGCCGAGCAGCAGCTTTGTCGCTGGCTGCTGATGAGCCTGGACCGCTTGCCTGGAAACGAGCTGGTGATGACGCAAGAGTTGATCGCCGACATGCTGGGCGTGCGCCGCCAAAGCGTCACGGAAGCCGCCCGCAAGCTGCAAGCAGATGGGTTGATCCGGTATGCGCGCGGGCGCATAACGGCGCTGGATCGGCCCGCGCTCGAGCAGCGGGTCTGCGAATGCTACACCGTGGTCAAGAAGGAATACGAGCGACTTCTAAGCAACGGCTCCTAGAGGCCCACGCTCCAAGAGGGTCAGCGGTTGTGCCGGGAGATGAAGTCGAAAACCGCCTGGTTGAACTTCTCGGGCTGCTCGAGGTTCGCGAGGTGGCCGGTGCGCTCGAACATGAGGAGCTTCGCGCTGGGAATGCGGCGCGCCATCTCCTCGGCGAGCTCGGGAGGGTAGACCGTGTCTTCCTCGCCGGCGATCACCAGCGTGGGCACCCGGATCTGCTCGATCGGCGCGCCGCGGTCCTGCGCGACCGAGGCTTCGAGCGCCTTCTGGTACGAGGCTTCATGGATGCGCGAGACGCTGTCGAGCAGCTCCTCGTAGGCGGCACGGTTCGCCCCCGAGCCGAGAAGCGTCTGCAGGGTCTGCGGCGTACGCGAGCGGCGCTCGTTGATGAACTGCATGACGCGCTCGGTGGAGAGCGTGTCGAATCCCGGGTTGGTACTGATTAGTACGAGCGACCGCAGCCGCTCCGGGGCGCGCAGCGCCACGTTGCGCGCGATGCGGCCGCCCATGGACAGGCCGACGAGGTGGAGCTTGCGCGCCTTGAAGTGCTCGGCGATGCGCAGAACGTCACCGGTGAAATACTCGAACTGCAGCGGGCCGCCGTAGTCCTCGGAATCGCCGTAGCCGCGCGCGTCGCAGGCCGCGGCCTTGAAGCCGCGCGAGAAGAACTCGATCTGGCCGCGCCAGTTACGCCGGTTGCCGCGGATCCCGTGCAGGAAAAGCACCAGCTCGCCGTTGCCGGCGACGGACACCGCAAGCCGCGGTGCAGGTTCGACGAAAACCGTGTCCAGGGTTCACTCCGCCTTTGCTCCCGAGATTCTGACGGCGCGGCCACGCGCCTCGCGGTCTTTCTTTAAATAAATGACAAATTCTGCGGGCGCGCTTCCAACCGGGTCGTACCCCTTTTCCACGAGCTGCTTCAGCCGGAACTCCGGCTCCTCGAGGATCTTCTTTGAGTCGCGGTAGATGCGCTCCACGGCCTGCGCAGGCGAGCCGGCCGGGAGGAAAAGCCCGAACCAGGCGTGCGTCTCCACTTCCGGATAGCCCAGCTCGGCGAAGGTCGGTACCTGCGGCAGCAGCGGCGAGCGTGCCGCGCCGCCCGTCGCGAGCGCCTTGATGCGCCCGGCCTTGAGCTGCGGCATCGAAGTCGCGATCCCGGCGAAAGTGAGCTGCACCTCGCCCGCGATCAGCGCCGGGACTGCGAGCGAAATCCCCTTGTAGGGGACATGCACGAGGTCGATGCTCGCCTTGTTCTTGAGCATCTCGCCGGCAAGGTGCGGCTGGCTGCCGCTGCCGTACGAGGCGTAGTTGATCAAGCCGGGCTTTGCTTTGGCCAGCTTGATCAGCTCCTCCAGCGTGTTAGCGGGTAGGGCGGGATGTGCGACCAGCAGCTGCTGAAGGAGGACGAGCATCGTCACCGGCGTGAAATCGCGCTCGGCGTCGTATGCGAGCTTGGCGTAGAGATGCGGGTTGATGGAGAACGTGGCATCAGTGGTCATCAGCACGGTGTGGCCATCGGCGCCGGACTTCGCGACCGCGTCGGTGGCGACAATCGTGTTTGCGCCCGGGCGGTTCTCCACCACGACCGGCTGTCCCCATGCGGGCGAGAGCTTGTCGGCAAGTTGCCGCGCGAGGACGTCGATGCCGCCGCCGGGTGGGTACGCGACCACGATACGCACCGGTTTCGTGGGCCAGGCGTGGGCGGCGAAACAAGCGAGCCCAAGGAACATTCCGGCAAGGAGCTTCATGGCGGGCAGATGATATCTTAGGGGCATGTTCCTCAACATGAAGCTGCTTGCGCAGCACACGCTCAACGGCTTCGGCGGCATGGGCGAAGGCATGTCGATGCAGCTCGCGCGCGACGGCCGTCGCGTGCTATGGCTCGCGCACGAGAGCGCGCCCAAGAACTTCACCGCGGTCGACGTCACCGAGCCGCGCTCGCCGAAAGTCGTCGTGCAGACCGACCTGCCGCACGCCCAGATGCGTTCGAACTCGCTCGAGGTCTCGGGCGAGCTCATGGCGGTGGCCTACCAGGTGAGCAAGTTCGGGCTTAAGCCCGCCGGCTTCGAGTTGTTCGATATCTCCATTCCGGAACGACCCGAATCCATCTCATTCTTCGACGCCTCCGGCCCGCACTCGCGCGGCTGCCACCAGCTCTGGTTCGTCGACGGGAAGACCGTGCACATGGCCTGCGCCGATCCCGAGCTCAAGCCGCGCAACCCGAAGGACGACCAGGTCTATCGCATCGTCGACGTGGCGAATCCGTCGAAGCCCGTCGCGGTCGGCCGCTGGCACCTGCCCGGCACCATGGAAGGAGACGACGCCCCGCCGCCGGAGCGCCTTCCGGCGCAGTTCGACGCCGGGTTCCGCGCGCACAACACCAACGTCTATCCCGAGCGCCCGGACCGCTGCTACCTCGCGTATATCGACGGCGGCGTCATGGTGCTCGACATTTCCGACCGCGCGCGGCCGAAAATGGTTTCGCGCTGGACCAACTCGCCGCCGTACAACGGGTTCAACCATACCGCGCTGCCGTTCTTCGGCCGGGGGCTTCTCGTGGTGAGCGACGAGTCGGTAAAGGACAAAGCCGTGGACCACCCCAAGCTCGTCTGGCTGCTCGACGCGCGTGACGAAAGGCGCCTGGTGAGCATCGCCACGTTGCCGATGCCGCCGGTCGACGCCTTCAAGAACCGGGGCGGGCGCTTCGGCGCGCACAACCTGCACGAGAACCCGCCTGTGCCCGGCGCGTGGCGCTCGGAGGATGTCGTGCTCGGCACGTTCTTCAACGGCGGGGTGCGTGCCTACGACGTTAGCGATCCGTATTCGCCGCGCGAGGTGGCGTATTTCGTGCCGCCCCCGCCCGAGCGCTCCAAGACGGGCGCCGCGCAGCTGAACGACGTCTTTGTCGACGACCGCGGCATCGTATTCACCGTCGACCGCGGCGGCGGGGGACTCTACATCCTCGAAATGAAGCTGTGAGCGTGGATGGACGCACGCCGGTCGTCGTCGTAACCGGCTTCCTCGGCAGCGGCAAGACCACGCTCGTCAATCAGCTGCTGAAGCGCGAGCCCGAATCGCTGGTGATCGTGAACGAGTTCGGCGAGGTGCCGGTCGACCATCTTCTCGTCGAGAGCTCAAGCGAGAAGGCGGTGGCGCTGCCGAACGGCTGCCTCTGCTGCCACCTGCGCGGCGACCTGGAAGAGACGCTGATCGGCGCCGCGATGCGCCGGCGCCGCGGCGAGATCGCCGGGTTCGACCGCGTAATCGTCGAGACGAGCGGTCTCGCCGATCCCGGCCCCGTGGCGCAGACGCTCTACGCCGACGCAGCGCTCGGGCGCGACTACAAGCTCGGGTCTATTGTCACCGTGGTGGACGCAGCCGACACGGCCGCCCGCAGCATATCGCCCGAAATCGCGCGCAGCCAGATCGCTGCTGCCGACCTCGTTGTGCTTTCGAAAATCGACCGTGCCGCCAATACCACCGAGGCGGAAGCCGAGGTGCGCGCGCTCAATCCAGGGGTGCAATGTATCGCCGCGCGATACGGTGAAGTCGATCCGGGCGCCATCCTGGAAGTTCATCCTGCAAGACAACCGATCGTCCGCCCGGTCGCGCACAGCGGCGCCATTCGCAGCTTCGTGCTGAAGTTCGAGTCGCCGGTGGCGCGCACGCTGCTCGAGCAGTTCATCGCAACGCTGGTCGAGCTGCGCGGCGCCGATCTGCTGCGCGTGAAAGGGGTCGTGCCGCTGAAGGAAGGCGCTTCGGTGCTGGTGCAGGGCGTGCGCCACGTGTTCGATCGCTTGCGCCCGATCGAGCGCGGCGAGCCCAGCCTCGTCTTCGTCACTCACCGCATCGAGAAGGCGGCAATCGAGGCGCTCTGGGCTGCGATGGCGCGACTTTCTTAACCTTTTCGACTCTTCAAAGCTTCGCTGAGCGTCGCCACCTCCGCGGCCACGTCCTTCCCGAACGGCCGCCCGGCCTTGCGGTACCAGTAGCGCGCGTTCGCCGGATCGCCTTCCATCAGGTGCACGATGCCGTGTGCCCAGCAGGCGAGGCGCGAGTCTTCGTCCGCCTGCACTATCGCGTGCGCCGCTTGCCAGTCGCCCTTCTGCAGCGCCGCGAGCGCCTCGCGCAGATCGCCCGTTTTGGCCATTTAGCTAATTGACAAAGGTAATTGCCCGGGCGGAGAATTCTCGCGCTCCATGGCGCGTCCCCGCAAAAAAGCTCCACCGCTCACGGTATCACGCGCGGCGCTGCTCGCGCGCGGCTCGGACGACGAGTTCCGCCGCCTCATCCACGATCTCATCGCTTACGGTCACAAGCTCGACGCCTGCCGCGACACCTTCGCCGCGATTGCCGGCATCTCGGGCGCGCAGTACGAGATTCTGATGCTCGTGAGCCGCGCCGAGGGGCTGTCGATCGGCGAGGTGGCGGCGCGCATGCACCGCTCCGGCGCCTTCATCACCATCGAGGCGAACAAGCTTGTCGGCGCGGGGATCCTCGAAAAGGCGTCCGACCCGGCCGACGGCCGCCGCGTCCTTCTCAGGATGAACGAGAAAAGTGTCGAGCTTCTGGAGCGCATGGCTCCGTACCAGCGCCGTGTCAACGACGTGCTGTTCGAGCCCCTCGACGCGAAGCGCTTCCGCGAGCTGCGCACACTCGCCGCCGAGCTCGTAGCATGCGGCGATCGCGCCGTCGCGATGCTCGAGCTCCTTCTCCACGAGGCGGAGGCCGCATGAGACCGAAGCAGCATCTGGAGTTCGTGAAAGTGGACCTGGACAGTGGCTGGGAAGTGCCCCCCGGCTATCCGCCGGGCTTTTACCAGAAGATCCTTGCGTCCGACCTGGACGAGAAGAAGAAGACCGGAAGCCGCACGCGGCTTCTCAAGATCGATCCGGGCGCGTTCTCCACCGAGCCCTTCGTCCACGACCACTGGGAGGAGGTGTACCTTGTGCAGGGCGACCTCGTGGTCGGCAACGACAAGCAGGGCAAGGGCGGCACCCAGTGCTTCGCGCCCACCTACGCTTGCCGCCCGCCCGGCGTCTACCACGGCCCCTTCACCTCCCGCGGCGGCTGCATCCTTCACGAGATCCACTACTATGCTCAAGAGCGGGAGTGAACATCTAGAGTCGCTGCGCGACGGCCGGGTGGTCTACATCGGCTCGGAGCGCGTCGCCGACGTCACCACGCACCCGGCGTTCAGGAACGCGGCGCGTACCGTGGCCTCGATCTATGACCTGAAGCTCGCCGAGCGCGAAGCCATGAGCTTCGAGCAGGACGGCGAGCGGTTCTCGATCTACTTCCTGCAGCCGAAGACGCGCGAGGACCTCGCGCGCCGCACTCGCGGCCACCGCATGATCGCCGAGCTCACCTACGGCATGTTCGGCCGTTCGCCCGACCATGTCGCGAGCTTCGTCACGGGCATGGCGATGAAGCCCGAGGAGCTCAAAGCGCCCTGCGGGCGGCCCGAGAACCTGCTGAACTTCTATAGAGACATGGCGAGAACCGACGCCTATGTGGTGTATGCCGTGGTCCCACCTCAGGCGGCGCGCAACCCGGAGTTCTACCAGCGGCAGAACATTCCCATCCCGACGCTCTCGGTGGTGCGCGAGGAAGACGACGGGCTCGTGATCTCGGGCATGAAAATGCTCGCCACGGGCGCGGTGTTCGCCAACGAAGTCTGGATCGGCAACGTGCTGCCGCTCGCGGCAGACCAGAAGAAGCAGGCGATTACCTGCTCGCTGCCGATCGCGACGAAAGGGTTGTCGCTTTGGTCGCGCAAGCCGTTCGAGCGCGAGGCCACGTCGGAGTTCGACGCGCCGCTCGCGTGGCGCTTCGACGAGACCGATAGCATGGTGCTGTGCGATGAGGTCAAGGTTCCGTGGGAGCGCGTGTTCGTCCACGACGACGCTCTCCTTTCACGCGACATCTACGTGAAGACGCCGAGCCATTGCTTCGGCAACCATCAATCGAACGTGCGCTACTGGTCGAAGATGCGGCTGCTGCTCGGCGTATGCAGCAAGATCGCGCACGCCACCGGGGCCATCGAGGTGCCCGCGGTGAAGGAGGTGCTCGGCCACATGGCGGCGGTCGAGAGCATGATCGGCGGCATGGTGAACGGCCAGATCGAGGCGCTCGAGCGCTGGCCCGACGGCTACGTCTGCTTCAACCGCCGCATGATGTACGCCGCGCTCGAATGGTGCACACAGAACTACAGCGACTTCATCGAGCGCTTGCGCGAGCTGTGCGGCGGCGGCGTGTTCCAGATGCCCGCCGACATCTCCGTGGTCGAGAACGAGGAGCTCGCGCTCAAGTTCACGACCTACTTCCAGACCCCGCAGAGCGGGGCGATCGAGCGCATGAAGCTGTTCAAGCTCGCCTGGGACATGGTCGGCTCGGAGTTCGCCGGGCGCCACCTGCAGTACGAGAAGTTCTACGCCGGCGCCTCCTTCATCATCCGCAACCACAACTTCCGCGAAGCGCCGTGGGACGGCTATCACAAGGTGGTGGACGACCTGATGGCAAGCTACGACATTCCGCCGCCTTCCGGCGCTCAGTAGCGCACCAGCACGCGGTAGCGAAGCGTCGCGGTTCCTTCGGCGGGGATCGCGACGCGCCATTCCGCCGTGCCGGCGGCGGGCCTGGCGTGCCGCTGGCTCTCCTCGAGCATGGTCCAGTCGCCCGGCACCGGCTCGCGCACCACGACGCTCGCCGGCTCCTTCTTGGCGTTGCGCAGCACGATCTCG
>DATIGN010000032.1:0-11867 GCA_035454685.1 Burkholderiales bacterium
CAGGGCGACCTGGTCGAGGACATCCGCGTACCGGTGATCAACGGCATTGTCCCGTTCGCGTACTTGAAATACCGGCCGACCGCGATACGGTTTGACAGCAGCCGAAACAACATCGTGCGGCTGTGCCCCGCTGAGGAAGCCCTTTCCGCCGAAGAGATCCGCAATATCGGAAAGTTCGCCGCGTCGATCGGGCTGGATTACGGTGAGCTCGATGTGCTGCGCGACCGTGACGACGGACGGATCTACATCGTCGACGCGAACAACACACCGATGGGCCCGTCCTATCGTCTGCCGAGCGCGGAGTTGCGACGCGCCGTGAACATCCTCGCCCTAGCGTTCCGCGACGAATTTCTGACCACCGCTTGCTGTCGCTAGCGCGGCATGCGACGCGAGCATTCGCCGGACGTGGAGCAGTCTGCGAGCTGATGGAGCGCGCTCCGGTACCAAGCGCCGCGAAACCCCGCTAGTAAGATACTCGCACCGCAGCAGAGTAGGAGTAGTCCGATGACGCCGGATGCGATGGTGGAAATCACCACCGATGTCCTTCAGGGATTTGCGGATGCATGGAATCGGCACGACGTTGACGCGCTCATGACGTTCATGACCGACGACTGTGTCTTTGAAGCGTCTGCAGGACCCGACGTATGCGGCACTCGGTACACGGGCCGCGAAGCGGTGCGGGCCGGCTTTGCGGAGGTCTGGTCGACGTTTCCGGACGCTCGCTGGAATAACGCACGCCATTTTGTCGCCGGGGACAGAGGGGTTTCGGAGTGGACGTTCACGGGCACGAAAACCGATGGCGCTCGCGTCGAAGTCTACGGCTGCGATCTTTTCACCTTTCGAGACGGGAAGATCGCGGTAAAGAACTCGTTTCGGAAAAACCGTCCCACTTTGACGCCGCCCCAATAATGGAATGAGTCCTCGCCGGCGCCAGTCCCGAGTGAAGATCCTCGTCATCGATGACGACACGTCGATGCTGGGGCTGCTGAAGACGCATCTGGAGAAAGCCGGCTATGAGGTCTTGCTCGCGGAGGACGGGATCGCAGGCGGGCACCTCGTGCTGAAGGCTTCGCCGGATCTCATTGTCGTCGACGTGCACATGCCTTATTTGAGCGGCTACGAGCTCGTCCAGGCCCTGAAAACTGACCCGAAGACGCGGCACATCCCCGTGGTATTTCTAACCGCCGACAAGCAGGTGGAGGAACGCAGTCGGAAACTCGGCGCCGAGGCCTATCTCAAGAAACCCCTGGACACCAGCCGATTGCTCGAGGTCGTGGCGCTGTTTACGGTCGACGCTATGTAGGCAGCTTTTGAGGGCCGTACTAGCTTTCGCCTGGGCACATTGTCCTAGGCTTTCTCAGATGGCTGCATCAGGCGGCGACGCGCTGCCGGGCGCAGAGTCGTGCTGTATGAAGGCCATCCGCGAGATGCGTACGAGAGCAACGAAGCCGAGCCTGCTCGCGGACGCCTTGCTGATCGCCGCTTCGCTCGCGATGGCGTTCGCGGTGGCGATGGTGGCTAGCTCGGTTTCCTAAGAGCCGCTTCGCAAGACGTAGCTTCAATCCCCAGCACCTCGTGTGAGGATCAAGCTTTCGACATGCGCTAGTGCTTCTTCGAGCGCGATCAGGTCTGTATTGACTTGGCGTAGTACAACCGTGTCCTGCCGGATGGTTCGACCCTCTCATGCGAAGGGCGGCGCGGCATGCCTATCCTATGTGTGCGGTAAGCGTGACTTCGCCCCGGGGGCCATACTGCCCTCCCCGGAACGTTAATCCCCCGGGGCGGCTTGCCCACCTGTCAGAGATCCGGTGTCGTTGCGGTGCAAGCGCGTCTCCCTGCCCGAAGTGAGCGAAGTGGGCTCGCAGGCCGGCGTTCTTGCGTCAAAAGTGGCATGAGTTTGGAAAGACTTTGTAAGGCCGGGGGCGTGCGCGGGCCGCTCGTGCACGTTTCCGGAAGAATGGCACCGCAGGGAGCCTCGATGCCAGAAGACACCACGCGCACATATCGCCTCACAGCGGCTGGCGTGAAAGCGTTGAAAAGCAAGCGATCCGTACCGGTGTGGTATCGCGCCGTCCTCCGGTTGGTGCGTGACGAGACACCGTCCGCCTCGATCATGGACGGCATGAGCGCCTATCCTCGAAGGCAAGTGCTGGCCTGGATCGAGCAGCTCGAGACCCTGGGCTTTCTCGAATTGATGGTGCGCGCTCCCGCAGACTCGCCCGCCACTTCCGAACAGGGCGCTTTCGACGCCGTGCTTCGCCGCCTGCAGGCCATGGCATAAGCCGGAGGCGGGCGGGCGAAGAGGCCCACTTGAGCCCGCTCCACGCGCACTCCCCGCTCCCGTGGGGTCTTTTGGACCATCGATGGGTCCGCTATGCTCTTCATCCATGAAGAAGCAATATGCCAACCCCAAGGAACTCAGCGTTCCGCGCTTCTATACGCATACCGTGTCGATCGAGGGCGCTGCGAAGCTGGTGACGATCTCCGGGCAGGTGAGCTGGGACGCGAGCGGCAACGTCGTGGGTAAGGGCGACATGCGCGCGCAGAGCGAGCAGGTGTTCAGGAACGTCACCGCCGCCCTTCAGGCCGCGGGTGCGGGATGGGACGACGTCATCAAAATGAACGGGTACATGGTCGGCATGCACGCCGAGCGCGTGAATGCCTATCGCGAGGTGCGCAGCCGCTTTCTGAAGGAGGGTGCGCTGCCAGCGAGCACGCTGGTTGGCGTCGAGCGCCTGGTCGACCCTGATTTGATGCTCGAGGTCGAGGTGATCGCGGCGCTCGGTGCGGCGAAGAGGTCTACCCCGAAGAAAAAGAAGAAGAAGCGTTGAGAAGCGATCCGGCCTACGGCTGGGTGGTGGTCGGCGCGGCCTTCACCCTGATGTTCGTCGGCTTCAGCGCTGCCTACTCGTTCGCCGCCTTCTTCGGCGCGTTTGAAGCTGAGTTCGGCGCCTCGCGCGGCGACATCGCGCTCGTGTTCTCGCTGGCGGCGTTCGTCTGGTTCCTGTCGGGCGCTCCCGCCGGCGTTCTCGCCGATCGCTTTGGAGCTCGGCGCGTCGCGCTCGCCGGCGTGGCCTGCACCGCAGCGGCGCTTTGGATCGCGACCGAGGCCCGCTCGCTTGGCGTGCTCTACGCCTCCTACAGCATCGGCCTCGGCCTCGGCGTCGGCCTTACTTACGTGCCTTCCATCGGTGCGGTACAGCCGTGGTTCAAGGCGAACCGCGCTCTCGCGTCCGGGCTGGCGGTGGCCGGGATCGGCGCCGGCAATATCGCCGGCCCGCTCATCGCCGTGTGGTGGATCGGCGCTTTCGGCTGGCGCGGGGCTTATCTCGCGTTTGCGCTCTTCGCGGTCGTATTGGGCGGTCTCGCTGCGGCGCTCATCAAGGAAGCGGAGCATAGGAGGCTCGGATCCAGGGAGGGCATTCCACTGGCCGCGGCGGTGAAGACGCTGCCCTTCTGGCTGCTCTTTGCGTCGCTACTGCTGAGCTGCATCGGCCTCTTCGTGCCGATGGTGCATCTTGGCCCATACGCCGTCGACGCCGGCCATGGCGCCGCGCGGGGTGTGACGCTGGTGAGCCTGATCGGCCTGGGCAGCCTGGTCGGCCGCTTCGCGATCGGCGGCCCGGCCGACCGGCTCGGCCGCATCCCATCGCTCGCGGCGATGTACGCGGGCCTCGGTGCAATGTTCGTCCTGTGGTGGACGGCCAGCGCGTATTGGGCTCTCGCGCTCTTCGCGGTCGTTTTCGGCGCCTGCTATGGCGCGTACGTGGCGCTGTTGCCCACTATCGTGATGGACCTTTATGGGCCGCGCTCGGTGACCGGCATCATCGGCTGCCTCTATACCGGCTGCGGCGTCGGCACGCTGTTCGGCCCTTGGCTCGCCGGCGTCGCCTACGACGCGTGGGGCAGCTATCAGGCGCCGATCGCCGCGGGCGCGCTGTTCTCGTTCGCGGCCGCGGCATGCGTTGCTCCGCTCGTGCATGGCAAGAAACGGCAGACCCTCTATAGCAGTTAGCGAGTCGCGCGGCGTGCGCACGCTGCACGTCGGGGGCGAGGCGATCCAGAGCTCGATGCGCATCGAGGACCCGTACGCGCTCGCGCTCGACTACACGCGCTGCATGATGGCGTTCCTTCTCTTCCACCCCGAGCCGCGCGAGGCGCTGATGATCGGCCTGGGCGGCGGCTCGCTTGCGAAGTTCTTCTGCCGCAGACTGCGCTCCACCAGGGTGCGAGTCGTCGAGCTCGACGCGCGCGTGGTCGCCGCAGCGCGCGAGCATTTCGCGCTGCCGCCCGACAGCGCCCGGCTGAAAGTCGAGGTCGGCGACGGCGCCGAGGCGCTCGAGCCCGAGTGTTGCGACGTGCTGATCGTCGATGCGTTCGAGGACGAGCTGCACGTACCGCGGCTCGCGAGCCGCGAGTTCTACGACGGCGCTTTTCTCGCGCTCGCCGAGCCGGGCGCGCTGGTCGTCAATTTCATGAACGATGATCCGAAGCTCGACCTGACGCTCGAGCGCCTGGAACGCGCCTTCGGCGGCGCGGTGCTGGCGCTGCCGGCGCTGTACGACCCGAACATCCTCGTTTTCGCCCTGAAGGGCGCGTCGCCGCGCATCGCGTGGAGCTCGCTGCGCGGGCGCGCGGCCGAGCTCGAATCGCGCTTCGGCCTTCCGTTCACGCGCTACGTCTCGCGCCTGCGCGTCATGAATCCCTGCACTGCAGCCGAGCTTATAATCGCGCCGTGAAGTTCACCAGCGAGAGCTTCGTCGACGGCGGCGCGCTCCCCGAGTACTACGCGTTCTGCGTGCCCGACCGCGTGGCGCGCGTCAGGCCCGGTCCGAATCGCAACCCGCACCTCGCGTGGAGCGACCTGCCGAAGGGCACGCAATCCGTGGTGATCCTCTGCCACGATCCAGACGTGCCCTCGAGGCCTGAAGAAGTCAACCAGCAAGGGCACACCATTCCGGCTTCGTTGCCGCGCGTGAATTTCTGCCACTGGATCCTGGTCGACATGCCGGCGAGCGGCTCGCCGGTGCGCGACGGGGAATTCTCCAACGGCGTCACGGTGAAGGGTAAGAGCGGTCCGCTCGCGCCGCGCAGCACGCGGCAGGGCCTTAACGATTACACCGCCTGGTTCGCGAACGACGCGAAGATGGCGGGCGACTACTTCGGCTACGACGGGCCGTGCCCGCCGTGGAACGACTCGATCCCGCACCATTACATCTTCACGCTGGTCGCGCTCGACGTCGAGAAATGCCCGGTGCAACGCAAGTTCAAGGCGGCCCACGTGATCAATGCAATGAGGGGTCATGTGCTCGGCACGGCGAAGCTGACGGGCTTGTACTCGCTCAATCCCGACGTCAACGTCTGATCGGCGCGGCCGAAGTCGTTTTCCTTTCCGGGATCGCGTTTCTCGGCGCGCTGATTTTCGGCGTAACTGGGTTCGGCGCGGCGCTGGTCACGATCCCGCTCGCGACACACCTGGTTCCGCTCAAGTTCGCGCTGGCGCTCTTCGTGCTTGCCGACCTTGCCGCCGCGCTCAGCATCGGCCTGGAGAACCCGAAGAGCGCGGTGCGCGCGGAATGGACCCGCCTCGTGCCGATGATCGTGGCCGGCACCGCGCTCGGCGTGACCGTGCTCGTCCACCTGCCGCGCGCCGCCGGCATGCTGTTGCTCGGGGTTTTCGTAGTCTCCTTCGCGACCCTTAGCCTCGTCCGGCGAGCGGCTGCAAGAGTCGTTTCTTCGCGCTGGGCGTGGGTCGCCGGCCTCGCCGGGGGCATTACCAGCACCGTGTTCGGCGCCGGCGGCCCGCCGTACGCGATCTACCTCTCGCAGCGCGGGCTCACCAAGGAGCAGTTCCGCGCCACCCTCGGCCTCGCGACGCTCACCAGCATCTCGCTGCGCCTGATCGCTTTCCTGCTTACAGGGCTCCTGCTGAACCGCGAAGTCTGGCTGACGGCCCTTACCGTGGTTCCTTCTTGTCTCCTCGGCATCTGGGTTGCGCGCAAGATCTTCTCGCGCATTTCGCGCGATGCGCTCATGCGCGCCGTGGCGCTCCTCCTACTTGCCTCCGGCGCTGCGCTGATATGGCGCGCGATGAGTTAGGGCTTTTTCTCGAGCAGCTCCTTCAGCGCCTCGAGGTCGCGCCGCACCCACTGCGTGTCTTCGGCGAACTTCTGGTCGTTCATCCCGGACTGGCGGAATATCGTGAGGAGGACTTCGGCGCCTTCGCCGTTGGGAAGGACGCGCATCGGCACGTAGACTTCCGGCCGCGAGCGGATGCTGACGTAGTGGTCGAGCACACCGTACTTGTTGCGCTCGACGAAACGCACCTTCGCTCCGGCCTCGATGCCCGAGGCCCACTTGGAAAGGTTTCTCGCATCCAGAACGAAGTTGTAGACCTCGAGCGCGTCGCGCTCGATGGTCATGCGTACGGTGAAGCCGGGGCTTGTCTTCAGGCTGCGCGCTGCTCCTGGGAGCGCTCGGCCGGCGCGAGATCGCGGTTTGCCGGCCCGTTGATCACCTTACCATAGCGATCGAAGCGCGAGCCGTGGCAGGGGCAATCCCAGGTTGTCTCGGCGGGGTTCCAGTGCACGAGGCAGCCCAGATGCGGGCATTTCGCCTCGCAGGCGTGCAGCTGGCCCTCGTCGTCGCGGTACACGGCGAGCTTTTCCAGCCCCTCGCGCACGAGGGCGCCGCTGCCGGGCGCAATCTCATTCACCGAGCCGACGTCGCCGCCCGTCAGCCAGTCCGTGTACTGCAGCGCCACGTTGGAGTTCTCGCGTGCGAAGTCGCCGGCAGCGCGCAGCGTTACGCGCGCAGGATCGTAGAGCGCTTCCCACGGGTTCGGCCGGCCGAGGATCAGGTCGGAGAGCAGCATGCCGGCGATCGTGCCGTGGGTGATGCCCATGCCCGAATCGCCGGTGACGACGTAGACATTCTCGTGGTCCATCGGATTGCGTCCGATGAAGGCGAGGTAGTCGTAGGTCTCCATGACCTGGCCGCCCCATGCGAGCCCGACTTCGCCCATCTGCGGAAATCGCGCTCGCGCCCAGGCTTCGAGCCGCGCGTAGCGTTCGGGCGTGTCGTCGGCCTGGCCGGTCTTATGGTCCTCGCCGCCGACGATCAGGAGATCCTGGTAGGTCCGGATGTAGTGATAGGGGTCGCCCGTGTCCCAGGCAAGCACGCGAGGCACCGAGCCCGGCGGGATGCGCGCGCCGATGACGTAAGTCATATAGGGCGCCTGCTTGGTGTGAATCGCGACCCGATCGTTGACCGGCGCATTGGTCGCGACGGCGACTGCGTCCGCGGTGAGCACATGCTTTCCGACATGCACCAGCGCGGGCACACCCCCCTCGATCTCGTCAGCGTGCGAGCCGGTGAAGATGCGGCCGCCATCGTGCACGATCGCCTGCGCCAGGCGCGCAAGGTACTTGAGCGGATGGAACTCCCCCTGATTGGGGAAGCGCAGGCACGGCCCAGTGTCGAAAGACGCGTAAGGCGCACGCTCGAGGAGCTCCACGGCGCCGAGCCCGGCCCGGTGCGTGGCCTCGAGCTCGCGCTCCAGCGTCTCGCGCGTATCGCCCTCGGCAAGAAACAGGTAACCGTCGACCCGGGTGAAGTCGCAGTCGATCGACTCCTGGCGCACGATGGTCTCGATGCGGTCGATCGCCGCGCTGTGGCTGTCGGCCGCGAGCTGCGCCGCCTCGCGGCCACGCAGCTTCTCGAGCTCGAAGTACCGGTCGTCGAGCTGGTTCGTGATGTGCGCGGTCGTCATCTGGGTCATGCCGCCGCCGACCGGGCCGTCGTCCAGCACCGCGATGCGCCTGCCGGCGCGCGCGAGGAGATAGGCGGTGGTGAGGCCGGAGATTCCGGCGCCGACGATGCATACGTCGACATGGACGTTTTCCTGCATCGGGCTGAACTGCGGCAGTGCGGCGCTCGCCGCCCAGACGGATTGATGGCGTCGCATGGTGACGCCAGCGCAGCAAGAAACGATCCCGGCTAGGAAGTCTTTTCCCGCATTGTCACGAACTCCTCGGCGGCCGTGGGGTGGATGCCGATGGTCGCGTCGAACTCCGCCTTGGTGGCGCCGAGCTTCACCGCGATGGCGATGCCCTGGATGATTTCGCCGGCGTCGGCGCCGATCATGTGCGCGCCGACCACGCGCTGGCTGGCGCGGTCGACAACCAGCTTCATGAAAGTGCGCTCCTGCTGGTCGCTCATGGCGAGCTTGAGCGCGCGGAACGACGTCTTGTAGACGTCGACCGCGCCGAAGCGCTCGCGCGCTTTTTCCTCCGACAGTCCGACGGTGGCTAGGTTGGGGTTGGCGAACACCGCGGTCGGAACGTTCTCATGGTCGACCGGGCTCGGCTCGCCGCGGAACAGCGTCAAGGCGAGCCACATCGCCTCCGCCGTGGCGACCGGGGTGAGGTTGATGCGGTTGGTCACGTCGCCGACCGCGTGGATCGAAGGCACGCTCGACGCGGAATACTTGTTGACGATTACCGCGCCATCCGCGGCGAGCTCGACCCCCGCCGACTCGAGGCCGAGCTTCGCCGTATTCGGGCGCCTGCCGGTCGCGAACATGACGAGGTCGGTGCGCTGGATCGAGCCGTCGGTGAATTCGATCTCGATCTCGCCGCTTTGCTTGCTGAGCGCGGCGGGCTCGCAGCCGAAGCGGATCGCGACACCCTTCGCCGACATCTCCTCGGCGATACGCGTGCCGAGCTCGGCGTCGAAGCCGCGCAGCAGGCGCTTGCCGCGGTAGGCGAGCGTCGTGTCGACGCCCAGGCCGTGGAAGATGGAGGCGAACTCGAGCGCGATATAGCCTCCGCCCACCACGACCGCGCGCCGCGGCAGACGCTCGAGGTGGAAGGCCTCGTTGGAGGTGATCGCGTGCTCGATCCCGGGGAGCGCGGGAAGCTGGGGCCACGAGCCGGTCGCGACGAGGATGTGTCTTGCGGTCCGTCGCTTGCCGTCCACGTCGACTTCGTTCGGTCCGATGACCGTGGCGCGAGCGCGGTGGATTTCCACCCCGGCATTGACCAGCACGCGCTCGTAGACGCCGTTCAGCCGAGCGATCTCGCGGTCCTTGTTGGCGAGTAGCGTCGGCCAGTCGAAGCGGGCCTCGCCCACTGTCCAGCCGTAGGCGCGCGCGAGCTGGAAGTCTTCTCGCCAATGCGCGGCGTAGGAGAAAAGCTTCTTCGGGATGCAGCCGACGTTGACGCAGGTGCCGCCGAAGCGGCCGGGCTCCGCAATGGCGACTCTCGCGCCGTACGACGCCGAGACCCGGCTCGCGCGCACTCCGCCGGAGCCGCCGCCTATCGTAAACAGATCGTAGTCGAAATCCAGCTTACTTCAGGTTCGGAAGGTTGAGCCCGACGAGCTCGAGCTGCGAGGCGAGGCGATCGAGATGCGGCTTGTCGGCGAGCCACTTCAGCGCGTTCTTCACGTTGCGCTCGATCAGCGCGCGCGGCATGCCTTCGACGCCGTGGAACATGTCGGCAAGATCGCGGAGATTGGCCGATTGCGCCTCCTTGCGCACCTGCACGAGCGTGCTCTCGATCGCCTGGCGATCAAGGTTGTTGCCAAAATTGATCGTCGTCTTCTCTTCGTCGGTGGCCATGCGGATGTTCGTCTGCCTGCGGGCTCATTTTACCAGCGTGTAAGCGCCGTTCCGCAGGCGCATCGCCCCGTCGGCGACCAGCTTCTCGAGGTGCGCGGTGAGCGAGCGTGCGGCGACGCGGTGCATGCGCTCCGGCACGTCGTCGTACACGAGCGGCAGCATTTCGTCGAGCGAGGAACGTCCCAGGCGCTCGAGCGCCGCGATCACTTTGCGCTCGCGGTTCAGGCGGTGCGCGATCAGCCGGCGCAGCTCCTTGTGCGCCGCCCCGATCAGGTAGCCGTGGCCGGGCGCGATAATCGCGATGTCCTCGCCGAGCAGCCGCTCGAGCGACTGCAGATAGGCGCGCATCTCGCCGTCGGGGGGATTGATCACCACGGTGGAGCCCTGCATCACGTGATCGCCGGTGAAAAGCATTTTGGTCTGCTCGAGCATGTAGCAGACATGATTGGACGCATGGCCCGGCGTATGGATCGCGCGCAGCGTAATCTCGCCCAGCTCTACGCGCTGACCGTTCTCGAGCACGACGTCGGGCTTGAACGTCGCGTCCTGACCTGCCGGCGCTGGGCGGCCGAGCATCCTTGCGCCCGTCTTGGCCTTCAGCAGCGCGGCCGCGGGGGAATGGTCGAGATGAGTATGCGTGCACAAAATGAACTTCAGCTTCTTGACCTGCAATAGCTTCTCTAAGTGAGAGTCGAGCGCAGGTCCGGGATCGATGACTGCTATGTCGCCCACGATGTAGCTGTTCGTGCCGGGGCCGGTCATGACGCCCGGGTTGGGCGCGGTGATACGCGTGACCCAGCGATCGAGGTGCTTGGGTGTGCCGGGAATGATGTCGTACGTGGTCTCGCCGGTTTCGTCCGGGTCGGACCAGTGGATCTCGAAATAGGCCGGATCGGCCCGGCGGAAGATCTTCGGCCCGTCCTTGCCCTGCGCCCAGCAGGCGCGGTTTTCTTCGATCTCCGGCAGCGCGCGCACGTAACCGTACGCTGCGCGAGGTTCCGAAAAACGCGATAGATCCTTCAGCGATACCTGAGTCGCATGCACGAGCTCTATCTCGCCGCGCTCGCAACGCTCCAGGGCTTCGCGCGGCGTGGTCCAGATGTCGTGCACCGTCTCGCCCGCGTCGTGCGAGCCCCGCTGCCCCTCGGGTGCGATCGCGACGAAGAAGCGCGTGTCGAAGCGCCGTGAGCGCCCCGGCGCGGTGACCCAGTGCCCGTAGTAGGCGAGCTCGCCTGCCGGGATGTAGAGATCCTCGGCTTCGAGCATGTTGCGAAACGGCTTCTTGCGCCAATGGAGCAGGCTTTCAGCCCGCTTAGCCGAAACGGGCTTTCCATCTTTGTCGCATGCGAGCAGCACGCCCGCTTCCTCGAAACACTCGCGCACGGCGGCAACGTGGTAGGCGAGGCCGCCGGAGGAGACCTTCAGCCGCTCGTTCGCCTGCGCCCCGGTGAGGCCCAGCACCCGATGCGAGGAATGATCCTCGGGGTCGAGCGAGCCGCCGGGAAAGACGTAGGCGCCGCCGAGGAACGCGGCGGTCTGCACCCTCTGCAGCATGAGCACTTCCAGACCGTGCCTCAGCAGGATCAGCGTCGCCGCCGGCCGTGGAACACTGGCCATCAGACAGTCCGGCCGGCGCGGTCCTTCTCGTTCGCGGCCTTGATCATCGCGCGCATGCGTGCCCAGTCGGCGTCGGTAAGCTTGTCGAGCGCGACGTAGTAGCCGGCTGCGCCGGTGGCGAGGTAGCCGCCGCCGTCGATGGCGATCGTCTCGCCGGTCAGCCACTCGCAGCCCTCCGCCATCAGGAAAGTCGCAAGGTTCTGCAGCTCTTCCATGCGTCCAACCCGCCGCATCGGGTTCAGATCGGAGGACTTTTCGAAGCCCTCGTCGGGGCGCAGCCGCTTCTGGGCGCCTTCGGTCGGAAACGGCCCCGGGGCGATCGCATTAAGGCGGATGCCGTACTTGCCCCATTCCACGGCGAGCGACTTGGTCATGACGTGCAGGCCGGCTTTCGACATCGCCGAAGGCACGACGTACGGCGAGCCGGTGTGCACCCAGGTGACGAGAATGGTGATCACCGAGCCCTTATGCCCGCCCGCGATCCAGCGCTTGCCCACTGCCTGGGTCACGTAGAACGTGCCGTGGAACACGATGTTCGCGATGGCGTTGAACCCGTTCGGCGACAGGTCCTTGGTCGGGCTGATGAAGTTGCCGGCGGCGTTATTCACCAGGCCGGTGAGCGGGCCGC
>DATIGN010000033.1:0-58233 GCA_035454685.1 Burkholderiales bacterium
CGGGAAGTTTCTCGCGCACCGTGTTCTCGATCACCCGCGGCCCGGCGAAGCCGATCAGCGCCTTGGGCTCGGCGATGACGATGTCGCCGACGAAGGCGAAGCTCGCCGAGACGCCGCCCATCGTCGGGTCGGTGAGGACGGTGAGGAAAGGAAGCTTGCGCTCCGCGAGTTCGCTCAGCGCGGCGTTGGTCTTGGCCATCTGGGCGAGCGACAAGGCCCCCTCCTGCATGCGCGCACCGCCCGAAGCCGTCACGCAGATGAACGGCACCTTCTGCTCGATCGCGACCTGTACGCCGCGCACGAAACGCTCGCCGACCACGGAGCCCATGGAGCCGCCCATGAAGTCGAACTCGAACGCGGCGCACACCACCCCGAGCGCCTTGATCGATCCCTGCATCACCACCAGCGCGTCGCCCTCGGCGGTCTCCTCCTGCGCCTCGCTCAGGCGCTCGGTGTAGCGGCGCGAGTCCTTGAACTTGAGCGGGTCGACCGGCAGCACCTCCGAGCCGATCTCAAAGCGCCCGTCGGGGTCGAGCAGCGCGTCGAGGCGGGGGCGCGCACCGAGACGCTCATGGTGGCCGCACTTCGGGCACACGTTGAGGTTCTTCTCGAGGTCGGTGCTGTACAGCACAGCGTCGCATGCCGCGCACTTGGTCCACAAGCCCTCGGGCACGGTCTTGCGCGCGCCGGGCCCGGTGCGCTGGATCTTGGGCGGGAGCAGCTTCTGCAGCCAGCTCATTTGGCAAATGAGGCGTCGAGCGCCTCCCGAATCGGTTTCAGGAACGCCTTCACCCTCGAGACCGCCTGGTCGGCTGCCCCGGCCTCGATCTCCTGAATGATCCGGCTGCCAATAACTACTGCATCGGCGGTCTGTGCCACCCGCCGGGCCGACTCCGCGTCGCGGATGCCAAAGCCGACGCCGATCGGCAGCTTCGTCGCGGCGCGAATCCTCGGAATGCGGGCCGCGACGTCGCCGAGGTCGATATGGGACGCACCGGTAATACCCCTGAGAGAAACGTAGTACAGGTAGCCGCTGCCCACGCGGGCGACCTGCTCGATTCGCTTGTCGGTCGAGGTCGGCGCGAGCAGGAAAATCGGATCGATACCGTGCTTCTTCGCCAGCGCGGCGAATGGCTCGCATTCTTCGGGTGGATAGTCGACGACGATGACGCCGTCGATGTCCGCAGCCTTCGCTGCGGCAATGAATTTTTCCGCTCCCATAGCCTCGATCGGATTCGCGTATCCCATGAGGACAATCGGCGTGCCCTTGTCGCTTTTCCGGAACTCTCCCGCGAGCCGCAATACGTCTGTTAAGCCAACCCCATGCTTCAGCGCGCGCTCGCCGGCGCGCTGGATCACGGGCCCGTCGGCCATCGGGTCCGAGAAGGGCACGCCGAGCTCGAGGATGTCGGCGCCCGCCTCGACCAGCGCGCGCATTAGCGGCACGGTGAGCGAGGGATGGGGATCGCCCGCGGTGATGTAGGGAATGAGCGCCTTGCGCTGATCGCGCGCCAGAGCCTGGAAGCGGCCTTGAATGCGCGACATCAAAGCTTCGTCCCCGAGCGCTCGGCGACGGTGTGCATGTCTTTGTCGCCGCGGCCGGAAAGGTTGACGAGCAGGATCGCGTCTTTGCGCATGGTCGGCGCCATTTTCATTGCCTGCGCCACCGCGTGCGCCGACTCCAGCGCCGGGATGATGCCCTCGGCGCGGCAAAGCGCGTGAAACGCCTCGAGCGCCTCTTCGTCATCGATCGCCACGTATTCCGCCCGCCCGCTGTCCTTGAGCCATGCGTGCTCCGGGCCGACGCCCGGGTAGTCGAGGCCCGCCGACACGGAGTGCGTTTCGGTGATCTGGCCGTTCGCGTCTTGCAGCAGATACGTGCGGTTGCCGTGCAGGACGCCGGGCCTGCCGGCGCACAGCGACGCCGCATGCCTGCCGGTGGAAAGGCCCTCGCCCGCGGCTTCAACGCCGATCAGGCGGGTATTTTCGTGCTTGAGGTAGGGGTAAAAGATCCCCATCGCATTCGAGCCGCCGCCGACGCACGCGATCACCGCGTCCGGCTGCCGTCCGGCGAGCTCCTGCATCTGCACGATGCTCTCTTCGCCGATGACTGACTGGAAGTCGCGCACCATCATCGGGTAGGGATGCGGCCCGGCGACCGTGCCGATGATGTAGAAGGTGTTCTCGATGTTGGTGACCCAGTCGCGCATCGCTTCGTTGAGCGCGTCCTTGAGGGTCCTCGAACCCGATTCGACCGGCACGACCTTTGCGCCGAGGACGCCCATGCGGTGCACGTTCGCCGCCTGGCGCTTGACGTCCTCCGAGCCCATATACACAACGCACTCCATCCCGTAGCGCGCGGCCACGGTCGCGGTGGCAACGCCATGCATGCCGGCGCCGGTCTCGGCGATCACCCTGGGCTTCTTCATGTTGCGCGCGAGCAGCGCCTGGCCGATGGTGTTGTTGATCTTGTGGGCGCCGGTGTGGTTCAAATCCTCGCGCTTGACGTAGATCTGCGCCCCGCCGCAGCGTTCGGTGAGCCGCCTGGCGTGGTAAACCGGGCTCGGCCGGCCGACGTAATGCTTGAGCTCGTAGCGGAACTCGGCCTGGAACGCAGAATCCTTGCGCGCGCTCTCGTAGGCGGCGAGCAGCTCATCGAGCGCCGCGGTGAGCGTCTCGGCGACGAACACGCCGCCGTATGGACCGAAGTGCCCGTGCGTATCGGGCAAGTCATACATCCGCATTCCTGACCTCTGCAATGAAGGCGGCGATCTTCGCCGCGTCCTTGATCCCTTTCGCCGACTCCACGCCGCTCGAGACGTCCACGCCCCAGGGACGCACGCGCCGGATTGCCGCCGCGACGTTGGCTTGCGACAGTCCGCCGGACAGGATCACCGGTTTGTCAGTGGCGGGAACCAGCGACCAATCGAAGCTTTCGCCAACGCCGCCGTACTCCGGAACATGGCTGTCGAACAACCAGGCCGCCGCGCGCGAGAATGGGCGCAGGTATTCTAGCGCAGCCCCCGGCGTAGCCCCGCTTTTCGTCCTGTATGCCTTGACGTACGGCAGCCCGAACTGCGCGCAGAAATCCGGTGTCTCGTCGCCGTGGAACTGCAGCATCGCGGGATGCACTCGGCCGATCACCTGGGCTACCGACGCGGCGTCCGCGTTGACGAAAAGCGCCACCGTCTGCACGAACGGCGGCAGCGCGTCGCGGATCTCTCGCGCGCGCTCGGCCGAGAGGAAGCGCGGGCTCGGGGGATAAAACACGAGCCCGATCGCGTCCACGCCCGCTTGCGCCGCGGCGGCGGCGTCAGCGCTGCGCGTGATGCCGCAAATCTTGACGCGCGTCTTCACACGGGCAGTCCCCATCTGGGCTCGTACTCGATTGTCTCAAGGTACAGGCCTTCCGGGCCGAACGTTGGCGCCGCCTTGGCGCGATCTCGCGAGTTCAGCACCTCGCTTATCCATTGCGGCGGATGCTTGCCGTTGCCGACGTACACAAGCGTCCCCACGAGATTGCGCACCATGTGATGCAGGAACGCATTCGCGCGCACCAGGAACTCGATCGTTTCGCCGTTCTTCTCGACCTCAAGGGCATGGAGCGTGCGGACCGGCGTCTTGGCCTGGCACTCGGAAGAGCGAAACGCGGAAAAATCGTGCTGGCCGACGAGCAGCGCGGCCGCCTCACGCATCCTTTGCACATCGAGCCGCCGATGAAACCACCCGGCGTAATGCGCCGACAGCGCCGGGCGCACCGCGCGGTTCAGCAATGCATACCGATAGGTGCGGGAGCGCGCGCTGTAGCGCGCATGGAACTCTTCGGACACCTCGTGCGACCAGAGCACCGCAGCCGAGCCGGGAAGCAACGCGTTCACGCCCCGCACCCAGGCCGAAACTGGACGCTTTGCCTCCGTCTCGAAGTGGACGACTTGAAGGCGTGCATGCACGCCGCGATCGGTGCGCCCGGCAGCCGTGGTGGACACGCGCGTATCGGCGATCGCGGAGAGCGCCTCCTCGAGCGCATCTTGTACCGTCCCGCCGCCGGGCTGAGTCTGCCAGCCAAGGAAGCGACTACCGTCGTACTCCAGCCCTAGAGCTATCCTTCGTGCCAGAGCTACCCTGATGACGGCGCGTTAGCCCAGCTTCACGAGCAGCTGCTGCGCCTGCCCTTTCTGCGCGGCGTCGCCATCCTTCATCACTTCATTCAACAGTTCGCGCGCGCCATCCTTGTCCCCCATTTCCTCGTATGCCTTGGCAAGATCGAGCTTGGTGGCGATCTCCTGCCATTTGGGGTCGGTGCCGGCGGCAGAGGCGCTGCCGGCGGAGCCGAGGTCCAGACTGATGGTCGAGAGATCCGTCGCCGTCACCGCAGCCGGAGCGGAGTCTATTTTCTCGAGATCGAGGTCGAAGCTCAGGCCGGGGTCGACGGCCGGGGCGGTAGCGGCCGGCTCGGGCTTTGCACCGGGCGCGGCGGGCGTTCCGAGATCGAGGTCGAAGTCGAGTCCGTTGTTCTTGTCCACCGCGCTCGCCGGGACTACCGTGTCCTCTGTGAATCCGTCCTTTTTCGTGGTCGTCCCGCTGAGATCGAAGTCGAGCACAGTAGTGGCGGCCGCTTTTTGCGCCGGCAAGTCGAGCGTAAAGTCCGGCACCGCGGCGTGCGCCTGCGTCACGCTGCCTACGTCGAAATCGAGCGCGGGCGCCGACGGTGACGGTGCCGATACCTCAGCGGCCGCCGCAGCCGCCGCCGCAGCAGCAGCACCGGCGTACAAACCGTTGCTTGGATCGATCGACTTGCCGAGCGCTGCTGCCTTTTGCCATTCGGGACCGCTGCCCCCGGTCAGATTCTTGAGCTTGGCCGCGCTCCGCTCGAAAGCCTTCGTGTCCTTGCGCTTGGCATAGATCTCAAGGAGCTTCGCGTGCACCGCGACTCGCTTTGCGTCCTTCTGCAGCGCCTCTTTGAGAATCTCCTCGGCCTGCGCATCGCGGCCGTAGGCCATGTAGACATCGGCCTCGGCAATCGGATCGACTTCCTCGCCCGCCATTGCGGCGGGCGGCGAACCGCTTGAGACCTGTGAAGACATGGGCCTTGCGCCACTGATGCTCGGCTCGCTGATGCTCGCGCCGGCCGCCGCGCCTGCGGCCGCGGCGCCAATCACGCTATCCTGGAACTTGACTTGTGCGGTCTTTTTTTTTCTCCATGCCCAGGCCGCGTAGCCGACCAGCAGCACTACCACACCGGCAAGCCCGGCAAGGGCCACCGGATTCTCGAGAAACTCGTCGAGCAGGCTTGGTTCAGATGGGGGCGGCGCCATCTTCTTGGGCGCCGCCTTGGCTACCGGCGTGGCTGCGGCAGGCTGCGACCCCGCAGGCGCCTGGACAGCCGGAGTGGATGCCTCCGGAGCTTGCGCTACAGGGGTCGGAGCTGAAGATGCCGCCGGCGCCGGCTGGGGCGCCTCAGGTCCCTTGGCGGCCGGAGCCGATGCAGCTGCCGGCGCTGAAGGCGCGGCGGCGGGCTTCGCGCCAGATCTCTTTTCGAGCTCGGCGAGCTGCTGATTCTTCAGCTCGAGAAGCTTCTGCAGGTCGGCGACGTTTTTCTCGAGGTCGCCAATGCGCGACTGCGCTTCCTTCAGCGCCCTGTCCTGTGCCGCTAGGTCGTCCCCGCGCGCCGCTGCTGCGGCGGCGAGCGAAGGCTTCTGCGGCTCGACCTTGGAGAGACGCACTTGGTCCTCGGCCGCGGCGGGCTTCGGTGCCTGCGGCTTAGCCTCGATCTGTCCGGCCGCCTCGCGCTGTCCGGAAGCCGCGTCGGCAACGGCTGGCGCGGCTGCGAGACGGCCGCGATACTCGCGGAACTCCGCCATATGCGCGCGCACGACGCGATTCGCCTCTTCTACGTCTACGGTGCCGACCGCGTCCGAGCCCGGAATGTTCAGTATGCGCCCGGCGCGCACCAGGTTCAGGTTCTCGCGAATGAAGGCGTCCTGGTTGGCGCGATAGATCGCCACCAGCATCTGGTTGAGCGTGATCCCGGGCGGCAGCTTGTCGCGGGCGATCTTGCCGAGCGTGTCGCCCTGCACGACCTCGTAGACGGCCGGCTCGTCGGCAAGTACCTGCGGCGACTCCTCTTTGGCGGGCTCCTTCACGACCTCTACGTCCGCCGCGGGCTTCTCGGACTGTGCGACGGTTGCAGGTTTCTCTGGCTCTGCCGCGGGCGCGGGCTTTTCCGATGCTGGGGTTGGAGCCGGCGCTGGCGCGACAGCGAGCGGTGGCGGCGCGGGCGCAGCCGGCTCGACGGGCTTTGCCTCCACTTCTGCGGCCGGCTTCGCCGGCTTTGGCGCCCGCGGCACAGCGAGCGCGTCGCGCGGCTTGTATTCGGGAGGATCGAGCAGGAAAGTGTATTCACGCACCAGGCGCCCGTTGTGCCATTGCAGCTCGACGAGCAGTTCGACGAACGGCTCGTTGACCGGCTGCGTTGTCGTCACGCGCAAGATGCGTCTGCTGTCGCGGCGCTCGACGGCGAAGCGCACCGTGTTCAACACCGCGCTTGGCTCGATGCCGGCAGCCTCGAAGGCCTCGAGCGGCGCTATGCGCGCGGAGAGCGTGTCTTCCTCTCCGGCTCGAAGCGCGACGATTTCGATCTCAGCGTTCAAAGGCTGGCCGAGCGGCGACAGAACGGTGAGCCTGCCCAGGCCGGCGGCGTGAACGGCAATAGGCGCCGCGAAGGCCAACGCGGCGACGACAGCAACTACCCTTGAAGTTATCCCTCTACCCACTGGCTGCCCATCCCCCGGAGTGTTCTTCGCAGGACCAACTACCTTAACATCATGGGCTTAGGCGTGCAAATGGAGAAAGTTTCTAAATTCCTAAGGCTTCACGCCTGCGTCCAGGAGAATTCGCACCATGCGCCGAAGGGGCTCGGCGGCCCCCCAAAGCAGCTGGTCTCCCACGGAAAAAGCCGCCAAATAGTCCTCTCCCATAGGGAGCTTGCGTAGACGCCCCACCGGGACGGTCAGCTTGCCGGTGACGGCAGCCGGGGTCAGTTCGGCGAGCGATTCTTCGCGCCGGTTCGGGACGACCTTCACCCAGTCGTGCGCTTCGGCGAGCATTCCCTGGACTTCATCCATCGGCAGCGCGCGGCGCAGCTTCACGGTCATCGCCTGGCTGTGGCAGCGCATCGCGCCAATGCGCACGCAAACGCCGTCCATCGGGATAGCGTTGCCGTTGCGGCCAAGAATCTTATTCGCCTCGACCTGCGCCTTCCACTCCTCGCGGCTCTGACCGTCGCCGAGATCCTTGTCGATCCACGGCAGCAGGCTGCCCGCAAGCGGATAGCCGATCTCGTCCTTCGGCAGCTCGTGCGAGCGGATCGTATCGGTCACCATGCGGTCGATATCGAGGATGGCGGCGGCTGGATCGTCGAGCAAGGGCCTGGCGTGGCTGCCGATCGCCGCCATCTGCGCGACGAGGTCGCGCATCGCCGCCGCGCCCTGGCCCGAAGCCGCCTGGTAGGTCATGCTCGTCATCCACTCGACTTCGTCGCGCTGGAACAGGCCGGCCATTCCCATCAGCATCAGGCTCACGGTGCAGTTGCCGCCGATGTAATCCTTGATCCCGGAAGCGAGGGCGTTCTTGATGAGCGCCATGTTGAGCGGATCGAGGATGATGACGGCGTCGTCCTTCATCCGCAGCGCGCTCGCGGCGTCGATCCAGTAACCCTTCCAGCCGTCACGACGCAGCTGCGGATGGATCTCGTGGGTGTATTCGCCGCCCTGGCACGAGATGATGACGGGAAGCTTCTTGAGCAGAGATATGTCTTTCCCGTCCTTCACCGTCCCGGTGGGCTTGCCGATCACAGGCCCGCTACCGCCCGCCTGCGAGGTGGAGAAGAAGACCGGCTCGAGATGGTCGAAGTCGCGTTCCTCGCGCATGCGCTGCACGAGCACCGAGCCGACCATGCCGCGCCATCCGACGATCCCGACCCTCAACATAATGCGTAGTCTATAGCGCTGCGAGGACCGCGTCGCCCATTTCCTGCGTTCCGACGCGGCGAGTTCCGGCGGTATGGATGTCGGCAGTACGCAGTCCCGCCTGCAGCACTTTCGACACCGCTCTCTCGATCCGGTCCGCGGCCGCCGGCTGCCCAAGCGAGTAGCGCAGCATGAGCGCTGCGGAGAGGATCGTGGCAAGCGGGTTTGCGAGCCCTTTGCCCGCGATGTCGGGCGCGGTGCCATGGATCGGCTCGTACAACCCCTTGCCGCGCTCGTTGAGAGACGCCGAGGGCAGCATGCCGATCGATCCGGTGAGCATCGACGCCTCGTCGGAAAGGATGTCGCCGAACATGTTGCCGGTCACGATGACGTCGAACTGCTTGGGGTTGCGCACGAGCTGCATCGCGCAGTTGTCCACGTACATGTGGGTCAGCTCGACGTCGGCGTAGTTTCTTGCTTCTTGAGAAACCACTTCCCGCCACAGCTGCGAAGTCTCCAGCACGTTCGCCTTATCGACCGAGCAAACGCGCTTCGCCCGCCTTCGGGCCGCCTCGAAGGCGACGCGCGCGATGCGCCGGATCTCGGGCTCGCTGTAGCGCATGGTGTCGAAGCCCTCGCGCACGCCGTCGAGCTTTCTTATTCCCTTCGGCTCGCCGAAGTAGATGTCCCCGGTGAGCTCGCGCACGATGAGGATGTCGAGCCCGGAGACCACCTCTGCCTTGAGCGCCGACGCCGCGGCGAGCTCGGGATGCACGCGCGCCGGGCGCAGGTTGGCGAAGAGCCCGAGCGCCTTGCGCAGCCCAAGAATCGCCTGCTCGGGACGCTTGGAGCGCTCGAGCTGGTCATAGCGCGCGTCGCCCACCGCGCCGAACAGTACCGCACCGGCTTCCTTGGCAATACTCAATGTGATTGCGGGAAGCGGGTCGCCCGCGGCCTCGTAGCCTGCACCCCCGACCGGCGCAGTTTCCATCTGCAGGGGCAACTCGAGCGCCTGCAGCACCCGGACAGCTTGCGCAACGATCTCCGGCCCGATGCCGTCACCGGGCAGCACGGCGATCTTCATCCTAGAAGTACCAGGGATACTGGGCTTTGCGCTGCGCTTCGAACGCGCGAATCTTGTCCACGCGGCGCAGCGTAAGCCCGATCTCGTCAAGGCCGTTCAGCAGGCAGTACTTGCGGAATGGCTCGATCTCGAAGCGGAAGGTTTTCCCGTTGTCCGGGGTCGATACCGTTTGGCGCTCGAGGTCGACTACGAGGCGAAACCCGGGAAAAGCGGCGCAATCGTGGAACAGGCTGTCGGCTTCGGCCTCGCTCAGCACCAAGGGGAGGAAACCATTCTTGAACGAGTTGGTGAAGAAGATGTCGGCAAATGACGGCGCGATCACGCAGCGGAAGCCGTAGTCCATGAGCGCCCACGGCGCGTGCTCGCGCGACGAGCCGCAGCCGAAGTTCTTGCGCGCAAGCAGGATCGTCGCGCCCTTGTAGCGCGGCTGGTTGAGCACGAACTGCGGGTCCTTGCGCCATTCGGCGAACAGACCCTGGCCGAAGCCGGTGCGCTTGATCGACGACAGGAACTGCTTGGGGATGATCTGGTCGGTGTCGACGTTCGCGCGGTCGAGCGGGGCGACAAGGCCGTTCAGAACGGTGAACTTCACCATTTTCTGATGTCCACGAAATGGCCCGCGATTGCCGCGGCCGCAGCCATGGGAGGACTGACCAGGTGGGTGCGGCCGCCCGTGCCCTGCCGACCTTCGAAGTTGCGATTGGAAGTGGAGGCGCAACGCTCGCCGGGCTCCAGTCGATCCGGGTTCATACCGAGGCACATCGAGCAGCCGGGCTCGCGCCACTCGAAGCCGGCGTCGCGGAAGATCCGGTCCAGCCCTTCACGCTCGGCCTGCTGCTTTACCAGGCCCGAGCCCGGAACCACCAGCGCGAGGCGCACGTTCGAGGCCTTTTTTCTTCCTTTGACGACCGCAGCGGCGGCCCGCAGGTCCTCGATGCGCGAATTCGTGCACGAGCCGATGAAGACCTTGTCGATCCTGATCTCCGTGATCGGCATGCGCGGCTTGAGGCCCATGTACTGCAGCGCGCGCTCCATGCCTTCGCGGCGCACGCTGTCCTTCTCCTTATCCGGATCGGGAACGCCGTCCTCGACCGTGACCACCATCTCGGGAGAAGTGCCCCAGGTGACGTGCGGGCGGATCTCGCGCGCGTCGAGCGTGACCTCGCGGTCGAACTTCGCGTCGAGGTCGCTCTTCAGCGTGCGCCAGTACGCCACCGCGCGGTCCCAGTCGCCGCCCTGCGGCGCGAACCTGCGCCCTTTCACGTACTCGAGCGTGATGTCGTCGAACGCGACCATGCCCGCGCGCGCGCCGGCCTCGATCGTCATGTTGCTCACCGTCATGCGGCCTTCCATCGACAGCGCGCGAATGGTGCTGCCGGCGTACTCGATCGTATAGCCGGTGCCTCCCGCGATGCCGATGCGGCCGATGATCGCGAGCACCACGTCCTTGGCGCTGACGCCGCGGGCAAGAGGCCCTTCGACGTTCACGCGCATGTTCTTCATCTTGCGGGTGACGAGGCACTGCGTGGCGAGCACGTGCTCAACCTCGGAGGTGCCGATGCCGTGCGCGAGACAGGCGAACGCGCCGTGCGTGCTGGTGTGTGAGTCGCCGCACACTACGGTCATGCCGGGGAGCGTCGCGCCCTGCTCCGGGCCAATGACGTGGACGATGCCCTGGCGCTTGTCGAGAAACGGAAAGTAGACCTTGGCGCCGAACTCCTTCATGTTGGAATCCAGCGTCTCGATCTGCAGGCGCGCCATGGGATCGCGCACGCCTTCGATGCCCTGGTCCCAGTCGGTGGTCGGCGTGTTGTGGTCAGCGGTGGCCACCACCGACTCGGTTCGCCAGGGCTTGCGCCCTGCGGCGCGCAGGCCCTCGTACGCCTGCGCGCTCGTCACTTCATGGACGAGGTGGCGGTCGATGTACAGGAGCGCGGTGCTGTCGTCCTCCTCGTGGACGACGTGGCTCTCCCAAAGCTTGTCGTAGAGCGTCTTACCCATGCTTTCTGCTGCGAAAGCATGGGATTTTAAGTTATTTGCCGGCTGCTGCGCTGCTCCTGGCCGCTGTGTAAAGCGGCATCACTTTGTCGGAATAAGCGCGCAGGTCGCTGATGCGATCCTGGTGCGGCGGGTGCGTCGAGAGCCACTTCGGCGGCTGCGAGCCGCCGGCCACCTTGGCCATCTTCTCCCACAGCGTCACCGAGGCGCGCGGGTCGAAGCCGGCGCGCGCCGCCAGCTCGACGCCGATGCGGTCGGATTCGGTCTCGTGGAGGCGCGAGTTCGGCAAGTTGAGCGTAACGTCGGCGACCGCTCCGGCGACGCTCTGGCCGAGCTCGCCGATGCCGAGCAGCGCGCCGGCGATGCCGATCGCTGCCTGCGTTCCCATCTGGCGGGAAATACGCTCGCGCGCGTGCTCGCGCAGGGCATGCGCGATTTCGTGCCCCATGACCGCGGCGATCTCGTCATCGGTCGCGTTCAGCTTCTGAATCAGGCCGGTGTAGATGGCCATCTTGCCGGCCGGCATGCACCAGGCATTCACCTCGTCCAGGGTGATTACATGGACTTCCCAGGGCCACTTGGCGGCGTCAGGACGGAAGGCAGTGGTTTGCGGAATGAGCCGCCGCGTGATGTCCTGCACACGCTTCACCATTGCGGGGTCCCGGTCGAGGACGCCTTTCTGTTTCGCCTCGGCCATCATCTGCGCGTACGCCTTGACGGCGCCGGCATTCACCTCCTCCGCCGATACCGCCATGCGCTGCTCGCGGTCTACACCGACCACGCCTGCCTGGGTGGTCTCCACGCTCTGACAGCCGGAAATCAGCACTGCCGCCCCGGCCCATGCAATAAGGAGTATGCGAACCATGACGTCTCTGACAGTTCAAAGCCCCGCTCGTTTCAAGCGTAGGGCAAACGGCACTCCCGCCCCCGCAGCAAGCGCCGCAGCGGAAAACGCGAGAGGAGCACCTCCCAGCTCCCAGGCCCAGCCGGAAATGATCAGCCCGGCAGTGGCACCGGCGCCGTAGGTGACGCCGGAAAACAACGTCTGGCCGCGCGCATGCGCGCTTTCCGGAATCACGCGGTGCACTGCCGCGACACTTGCCGCATGAAACGATCCGAAGGTCGCCGCGTGCAGAACCTGCGCCAACAGGACTATCCCCACCTCGCCCGCCGCCCAGCCTATCGCGAGGAAACGTACGATGCCGCAGGCCGCGCTGGCCGCCATGATCGCCGACAGCGCAAAGCGGCGGAAAAGCTGCGGCAGGTAGAGGAAAACCACGATCTCTGCGAGCACGCCGAGCGTCCAAAGCATGCCGATTGCCGTCGCGCTGTAGCCAAGCGCCTCGAGGTGCAGGCTGAGAAAGGCGTAGAGCGCGCCATGCGCGACCGCGTTGCAGAAGGCGGCGGCAAGGAGCGCGCATACTTCCGGAGTGAAGCGCAGCGCCGAGCCTGGAGTCGCCGCGTGCGCTCCTCGGGTGGGCAAGACGAGCGCGACGGCAACCGTCCCCGCGATGAGCGTGACCAGCACGGCGGGCAGCGTTGAAAGCGGCTGGAAGTCGAGCCAGGCGCCGCCCCCGAGCAGCACCGCGATGAAGCCGATCGACCCCCACAGCCGGATCGGGCCGTAGCGACCGGGCTGATCGGCGAGCGAGCCGAGCGTGATCGCCTCTACGATCGGCAGCGCGCCGGCCGAGAGCAGGCTCATCACAGCGATCAGCAGCGCGATCTGCGCGGTGAAAGGCATCAGGGCAAAGGCCGCCGCCATGACCGCGCACGAGAACACGACGATCGCGCGATGAGCGCCGCTGCGGTCGGCGAGCCAGCCCCACGCGGGGGGAGCGAACGTGCGCGCGAGCGGCGGCAGGGCGAGCACCCAGGCGATCTCCGCCGCGCTCAAGCCACGGCTTGCGAGGTACAGCGGAAAGTAAGCGACGTACGCGCCGGCTTGCGCGAAAAAAGCGAAGTAGAAAGCGGCCAGACGAAACGCCATCGCGTAATTAAATTAGCATCGCGCCGATGTCGCGCGAAGCGTTTTACGTTCTCTTTACCGCCTCCGGGTTCGCCGGCCTGATCTACGAGTCGGTGTGGACGCATTACCTCAAGCTTTTCCTCGGGCACGCGGCATACGCCCAATCGCTCGTGCTCGCGGTGTTCATGGGCGGCATGGCGGCGGGCGCGGCGTATTGCGGCCGCCTGTCCGTGCGCCTTGCCAACCCCCTTGCCGGCTACGCGGCCGTGGAGGCCGCGATCGGCCTCGCGGCGCTCGTGTTCCACCCGGTTTTCGTCTTGCTTACCGACTGGTCGTACGAGCGGCTGCTTCCCGGCCTGGGAAACGAATGGCTCGCGCTCGCCGCGAAGCTCGCCCTCTCGTGCCTGCTCATCCTGCCCCAGTCGGTGCTTCTCGGCATGACGTTCCCCTTGATGAGCGCGGGCCTAGTGCGCGCGCACCGCGGCTCGCCGGGCGAATCGGTGGCAATGCTGTACTTCACTAACAGTCTCGGCGCCGCCGCCGGAGTCCTCGCAAGCGGCTTCGTCCTCATCGAATGGCGTGGACTGCCCGGGTCGCTGCATACCGCGGGCGTGCTGAATCTGCTCATCGCCGCCACGGTCTGGCTCCTTGCGCGCCCGGCGCGGCACCCTGCCCTTGAAAGGACGGCGGGCTCGAATATCGACTTGCGGCTGCTCCTTGCGGTCGCGTTCTTCACCGGACTCGCGTCCTTCATCTACGAAATCAGCTGGATCCGCATGCTGTCGCTCGTGCTCGGCGCGTCGACCCATGCGTTCGAGCTGATGCTTGCAACTTTCATCCTCGGGCTCGCGCTCGGCGGCCTCGCGGTCAGGCGGCGCGCCGATACCGCGCCTGAGCCGGCGCGGCTGCTCGCCTGGGTGCAGGTCGCGATGGGTGTCGCGGCGCTCGCGACGCTTCCGGTGTACGACTTCACCTTCTCGCTGATGGAGACGCTGCTCAAAGGCCTCGCGCGCACCGCAACCGGCTACGCGCTCTTCAATGTCTCGGGCGCGGCGATCGCCGCCATGGTGATGCTCCCGGCCACGTTCTGCGCCGGCATGACCCTTCCTCTCATCACCGCGGCGCTCCTGCGTCGAGGCGCCGGCGAAGCGGCCATCGGGCAGGTCTACGCAGCGAACACGCTGGGCGCGATCGCCGGGGTGATCGCCGCGGTTCACGCGGGGCTGCCGCACCTCGGCCTCAAGGGGACTCTCATCGCCGGAGCGCTGGTCGACGTCGCCCTGGGTCTGGTGTTGCTGCGGTCTTTCCGCCTGCCCCGCAGCTTTCTCTACGCCTCGGCGGCCTGCGGGGTGCTGTTTCTTGCCGTCGCGATCGGCGTGGAGCTCGACGTGCACAAGATGACCGCCGGGGTCTTCCGCTACGGCGAGCTGCAAGACTCGCGCGACGCTTCGATCCTGTTCGCGAAAGACGGCAAGACGGCTACGGTACACCTGGTCAAGTACTCCGACGCGACCAGCCTGCGCACCAACGGCAAGTCCGACGGCTCGATCAACATGGACCCGGCCGGCCAGCGCGGCACCGACGAAATCACGATGGTGCTCACCGCGGCGCTGCCGCTCGCGCTCAGGCCGGAAACGCGCACCGCCGCCGTGATCGGCGTCGGCACCGGGCTTACCACGCACACATTGCTGCAAAGCCTCGATATCGAGCGCGTGGAGACCGTCGAGATCGAGGCCGCGATGGCCGAGGCCGCGCGCGGCTTCATGCCGCGCAACAGCGGCGCGTTCGCCGACCCGCGCGGTACGATTTTGATCGACGACGCCAAGAGCTTCTTCTCGACCCGCAACCGCAGCTACGACCTGATCATTTCCGAGCCGTCGAACCCCTGGGTGAGCGGGGTGTCGAGCCTCTTCACGCGCGAGTTCTACCGGCGCATCCGCAAGCACCTCAATTCCGGCGGGATGCTGGTGCAATGGATCCAGCTCTACGAGATCGACGCCTCGCTCGTCGCCACCGTGCTCGGCGCACTCGGCGCTGAGTTCCCTCATTACGCGGTGTTCGCGGCGAGCGACTACGACCTGCTCATCATCGCGGCCGACGCGCCCGTGCCGCGGCAGGCGCAGGCACGCATCTTCGAGCACCCCGGCGTGGCGAAGGAGCTTTGGACCGTTCACGTCCTGACCGCGGGCGATCTCGACGCACGCTACCTGGGAAGCCGGGCCACGCTCGAGCCGCTCTTCGCGAGCTACGCCATGCCGGCCAACTCGGATTACGCACCGGTTCTCGACTTGAGTGCGGCACGCCACCGGTTCATGGAAAAGAGCGCAGCCGACGTGGTCGCCCTGCTCAACGCCGAGTTGCCGCTGCTCGAGCTCATCGAGCGCGACCGTAGCCCGCGTGCCGTGAACCCCCTGTTCCGCGGCGCTTACGCCTTCGAGCGCGTAGAAAACACGCGGCTCGCTTGGTACGGGCGCGAGTTCCTGCTGCGGTCGCGCGCACCCGTGCCGGAATCGGTACCGCACGAGCTGCAGAAGGACCTCGAGCTCGTAAAGCTGCGCCTGATCGAGTGCCGCGACCCGCGCGCGCTCGACCTTTGGCTGCGCAGCGCGCTGCGCGTGGCCAAGGCGCTCAATCCCTACCTCGCAGCCGACGACCTCGCCCCGATATGGACGCGGATCATGGGAAGCGCCTGCTACGGCGAGCTCGAAGAGTTCCAGCAACGCTGGCTTGCGCTGTTCCAGGCGGTCGGCGCGCGCAACGCCGCGCGCATGGCCGAGCTCGCCGTGCCGCTGATGGCGACCGAGCGGCCGCTGGTCGCGGATGCGCGCGAATACCTCCTGCTTGCCGCAATGACCGGCTACGTCGCAAGCGGTGACAAAGCGAAAGCGCTCGAGCTCTGGCAGAAGTACGGTGAAGGCGCGCGCGCGGGCCGGCCGGCGTTTCGCCTGCTGCGCTGCCACGCCGAGCGCTCGAGCTGCGGCGCCGCTTTCCGCGACTACGCGGAGCGCTGAGCGAAGCGCATTGCGCCCAGCACTTTGGCTACGAATTCCTCGTCGCCCGGGAGCTGTCCCTCGAGGATCAGGCAGGCGAGCCCGTGCACCAGCGACCATGCCGCCGCAGCGGCGGTATTCGCCTCTGCGCCAAGCCCGGTGAACGCCCGCGCGAAGCGCTCGCGCATGGCTTGCCCGCGGCGTGTGAACATCAGCCTGAAGCGCTGCGGATGCTCGCGAGCGAAGCGCACATACGCCTGCCCCAGCTCACGGCCCGAAAGCCCAGCCAGCGCTTCCTCCAATTGCACGATACCCGCTTGTGCAAGTTCGTCGAGAAGCGCGTCGCGGTCGGCGAAATGCCGATAAGGCGCGTTGTGCGAAACCCCGGCGCGCCGGGCAGCCTCGCGTACGCTGAGCCTCGCAATGCCTTCCTTCTCGATCAAGACGCCGGCGGCTTCCAGTACGGCCGCCCTCAAGTCGCCATGATGGTATGTTGTCACTGACTACACCGGGAGTGGTCGATGTCCACTTACCCCGACTGAATAGAGCGCCGGCGCCTGAACCACGCGGCGATGCTCTGGCGCAACAGCCGGAGGCTTTTCAGGTAGTAGATGGCGCGGAAGAACAGCATTCGCGCCCGCCAAGGAGTACGCCGGTAGACGTCCCCGGCGAGCACCGAAATGAGCGCTTCCTGAACCCGAAACCGGTTCGACGGCTCCATGAACAGTGCGCGGATGGCAGGCGTCGTCACACGGTAGATGAGCCACGAGAAGATCCCCGGGCCACGCCGCATTAAGGCGTCGAAGCGCTTCAGCGCCGTGCCCGCCTGCGCCGGCCGATCGAGGCAGGTTTCGATGGTGTCGGCGCCGACGAAAGCACTTTGCATGGCGAGCAGCACACCGGTAGAAAACACCGGGTCGATGAACGTATAGGCGTCGCCGAGCATGAGGTAGTTGCGTCCCATGGTGCGCTCGGCGACATAGGAATAGTTGCCGGTGGCCGTGGCCGGCGCGATGAGCTTCGCGGCGCGCAGACGCTCGGCGAGCGCCGGGCACAGTGCGATCGTGTCGAGGAAGAACTGGTCCGGGCCAGTCCTGCGCGTCTTCATATAGTAGGGCCAGCACACCGCGCCGACGCTGGTCGTGCCGTCGGCGAGCGGGATGAACCAGAACCAGCCATGGTCGAACCAGAACACCGTGATATTGCCTTCGGCCTTGCCTGGAAGGCGTTTCGCGCCGGTGAAATGGCCATAGAGCGCCGCGCTGTTGTGCTTGCGGATTCGCCGCTTGATTCCCATGCGGCTGGCGAGGAAGGTGTCGCGGCCTGAAGCGTCGGCCACGAAGCGCGCGTTCCACGAGAGCTCCGACCCGTCCTCCTGCAGCACGCGCACGAGGGCGCCGTCGGTACCGAAATCCACGCCGGTCACGCGGCAGCCCTCCAGCGCGCGCGCTCCTTTACCCACGGCATTGCGGAAGAGGATGAGGTCGAACTCGGACCGGCGTACCTGGTAGGCGTACGGAAACGACTTGTCGAGCGCGTCGGCGAATTCGAAAGTCATCGGCGCTCGGTGCCACGGCGACACGAACTCGGCGCCGAACTTCGGCATGCCGATGCGCGCGACCTGGTCGGCCACCCCGAGCCGCTCGAAGAGCGGCAGGTTGAGCGGCAACAGCGATTCGCCGATGTGGAAGCGCGGGTGCTTATCCTTCTCGAGCAGGAGGACGTCGCGCCCGCGCTCGGCGAGGAGCGCTGCGAGCGTCGATCCGGCGGGACCGGCGCCGATTACCGCCACTTCGCAGGTGGGCCTCGCCATCGACTCCCTCGTCTTGTGCCCTGGTCACAGCATACGATGGCATCGCACGGTCGTCGACAGGCGACGAAAGTCACACGCCCGCGCAACTTCGGGCGACGTCGCGCGTCGCGCCCGTATAATCGTGGAAAACAGGGAGGCAGCATGAGTATCGTCACCTCAGAGACTGCTCCGCACACGGACGCTTTGACCACCGAAGAGCTTGAGCTCGCGCGACTGATCGTCACGACGCTCTCGATGGATATCGAGCCGGAGCAGGTGAGCGCGACCGCGCCGCTCTATGGCGAAGGCCTCGGGCTGGATTCCATCGACGTGCTGGAAATCGCGCTTGCCATCTCGAAGGCCTACGGCGTGAAGCTGCGCTCCGACGACAAGAACAACTCGAAGACCTTCAGCTCGCTTCGAAGCCTGAGCCAGCACATCCAGGCGCAGCGCACTCCCTGATGGCGCGCGCCGCCGGCATCGCGTGGAAAGCGCTCGCCGTCGCCGGCATCGTCGTCTGCCCAGTGCTCGTGCATTTCGCCGTGCATCGCGGCGGGCTCGACCCGGCCTGGGCGGCGTTCGCCGGCGTGCCGCACGCCGCGGTCTACCTTTACCTGCTGTGGCTTTTCGGCCGCACCCTGCGCCGCGGGCGCGAGCCCTTGATCACCCGGCTGGCGCGCCAGGTCCGCCACAGCATGTCGCCGGCGATGGAAGCCTACACGCGCAGGCTGACGCTGGCGTGGTGCGCATTCTTCGCGGGGCAACTCGCCGCTTCGGCTCTGCTCTTCGGTTTCGCGCCGCTCGAGACCTGGTCGCTCTTCATCAATGGGCTCAACTTGCCGCTCGTCGCGCTGATGTTCGCGGGCGACTATCTCTACCGCAGGGTCCGCTACCGCGGGGAGGCGCGGTCCTCCATCGCGACCCAGATACGCGCTTTCGCCAGGGACCGCGCCTCCCGTCCGTTCGCGCGCTGAAAGCGCCCGTCGATGGCCGATCTGCCCCTCGTTCGCCACGACCCAGCCGCGCCTTTCGCCCGTAGGCAGGAAGCGCTCGTCACCGCCGGCGCCTTTCTCGCGCAGGCAGCGCGCCTTGCGGCGCTCCTTCCCGAGCGCAGCCACGTCATCAACCTCTGCGCCGACCGCCTTCTCTTCACCGTCGCTTTCGCAGCGGCGCTGATGCGCGGCCAAGTAAGCCTGATGCCGCCGCACCAGACGCCGGACGCGGTCTCGCGCCTGATGCGCGACTATCCGGACAGCTATCGCCTGGACGAGAGCTTCGCCGGGCGCCCCGGCGGGCACGGCACCGCGACGGCGCGGATGCCCGCGGTGCCGGAGGAGCGAGTCGCCGCGATCGTATTCACCTCGGGATCGACCGGCGACCCGGTTCCGCACCCGAAGACCTGGGGCGGGCTGGTCGACTCGGCGATGGCCGAAATCGACGGCTTGCAGATGCGCTCGCTCGCGGGCATGACGGTGCTCGGCACCGTGCCGCCGCAGCATATGTTCGGGCTGGAGTCGACCGTGGTGCTGCCGATGCATGCCGGATTCGTCATGCATGCAGGGCGGCCGTTCTTCCCTGCCGACGTCTGCGCCGGGCTCGAGGCGCTGCCGCGCCCGCGCGGGCTCGTGACCACGCCGGTACACCTGCGCGCGCTGCTCGAAGAAGCCGGCGCGCTGCCGCAGCTCGACTTCATGCTCTCTGCGACCGCGCCGCTGCCCGCCGAGCTCGCAGCGCGGGCGGAAACGCGCTTCCGCGCCCCGTTGCACGAGATCTACGGCTGCACCGAGGCCGGCCAGATCGCAACGCGGCGTCCGAGCCAGACGGCGGAGTGGCGCCTGTTCCCGCAGTTCGCCCTGCGGCAGGACGCCAAGGGCACCTGGGTCAGAGGCGGCCATGCGCACGCCGAGCTCCTGCTGGGCGACGTGATCGAGCTGCGCGGCCGCGACCGCTTCCTGCTGCACGGAAGGACCGTCGACCTCGTCAACATCGCGGGCAAGCGTACCTCGCTCGCGAGCCTCAACCATCACCTGAACTCGATCCCGGGAGTGCGCGACGGCGCTTTCGTGGTGCCGGAGGAAGCCGACGGCGCGGTGACCCGCCTCGCCGCCTTCGCGGTCGCGCCCGGGCTCTCGGCCGAGTTCATCCTGTCGGCGCTGCGGCAGCGCATCGACCCGGCATTTCTGCCGCGGCCGCTTCATCTCGTGGAGTCGCTGCCGCGCAACGCGACCGGAAAGCTGACGCGCGAGCGGCTCGAAACCATGGTCGCGAAAGTGAGCTAGTGGCGACGCTCAGGCAACGGCTTCGCACAGATCATCCCGCGGCGCACGGCCACTTCCCGGGCAACCCGGTGATTCCCGCCGCGGTGCTGTTGAGCGAGACGCTCGCGCTGATCGAAGCCGGGCTGGGAATGCGCCTTGCGCCGTACCGCATCCGGCGGGCGAAATTCCCGCACCCGGCCCGGCCGGGCGACGATCTGTTCATCGAATTCACCGGCTCCGCCTCCGGCTCGATAAGGTTCCAATGCGCGGTGAGCGGCACCACCGTGCTCGTGGGTGAAGTCGAATGCAGCGCCAGCTTCGAAAGGTAGACGCTGCGGTAGCCGCCGCGCCCGAGTGGATCAAATACCCGGAGCGCGGCAGCCGGCTCGCGATGCGCCTTGCCGCGTGGCTGATGCTCGCGCTCGGCCGGCCCGTCGCTCGCCTCCTGCTCTATCCGATCTGCGCGTATTTCGTGGTGTTCTCGCTCCGCGCGCGCAAGGCTTCGGCCGGTTACCTGCGGCGCGTGCTGGGCAGGCAGCCGGGCGCGCGCGATGTGTTTCGCCACTACCATACCTTTGCCTCGACGATCCAGGATCGCGTTTATCTGCTGGCAGCCAAGTGCGCCCGGCTCGATGTCAGCGTCTCGGCGCCCGCGCCCACGCTCGAACTCCTGCGCCGCGGCGGCTGCATCCTGCTCGGATCGCACCTCGGCAGCTTCGAGGTGCTGCGCGCGCGCGCCGCGGCGGACGGCTTGCCGCCGTTGAACCCGCTCGTGTACCGCGACAACGCCGAGAAGCTCAACAGCGTGCTGCGCGGCCTGGACCCCGAGCTCGAGTCGCGCATCATTGCGCTCGGCAGCGGCGAGTCGCTCCTGCGCGTGCACGAGTGCCTCGCGCGCGGCGAGCTCGTCGGCATGCTCGGCGACCGCGCGTGGCGCAACGAGCGTACGTGCAGCTGCGAGTTCCTGGGCGCGCCCGCAAACTTTCCGCTCGGTCCGCTGCTCACCGCCGGGCTGCTGGGCTCGCCGATGGTGCTGTTCTTCGGCCTGTACCTAGGCGGCCGGCGTTACGAGATGCGCTTGGAGCCCTTCGCCGACGCCATCGTGCTCGATGCGCGCGACCGGGAAGCTTCGGTGCGGCCCTGGGTCGAGCGCTACGCGCGCCGGCTCGAGCACCACTGCCGCCTCGCGCCCTACAACTGGTTCAACTTCTATGATTTCTGGGCTTAGGCTCGCCTTCACCCTCTTGCTCGCGGCGCAGCTCGCATCGGCGCTGGCGCAGGGCGGAAGCAAGCTCGCCCTTGAGCAGCTGATGCACGAGTTCTCGCAGGTCAAGAGCGCACGCGGCAAGTTCGTGGAGCGTAAGTACCTCGCCATGCTCGAGACACCGCTCGAGTCGAGCGGCACGCTGCTCTACTCGGCGCCCGGCCGGCTCGAGAAGCACATGCTCATGCCGAGGCAGGAAAGCCTGGTCCTGGACGGCGACACTTTGGTGATCGAAGCCAAGCACAGCGGAAAGCGCCGCAGCCTGACGCTTCAGGAGCACCCGGTGGTATGGGGCTTCGCGGAGGGCATACGCTCGACGCTGACCGGCGACCTCGCGACCCTGCAGCGCTTCTACAAGGTCGAGCTCGAAGGCGACGCGCGCGCATGGCGCCTGCGGCTCGAGCCCATCGAGCCCCGCATGCGGCAGGCGGCCGCCGAAATCCGCCTCGGCGGCAGCGGCGCCTGGGTGAATCGTATCGAGGTCCTCGAGGCCGGCGGCGACCGCTCGGTGACCGTCATCACCCGGGAGCCTTCGTGACGCGCGCCGGGCGCTGGGCGCTCGGCGCATGGGTGGCGCTCCTTCTCGGCTGCATCGCGCAGGTCGCGCGCACCGAGTTCAGCACCGACCTTTCGGCTTTCCTGCCGCGCTCGCCTTCGGCCGGGGACGAGCTCCTCGTCGAGCAGCTGCGCGACGGCGCCGTGTCGCGGCTCGTCCTGCTCGGCGTCGAGGGCGACTCTGCCGAGCGGCGCGCGCAGATCAGCAGCCGCCTCGCGGCATCGTTGCGCGCATCGGGCCGCTTTGCGTCGGTCGCGAACGGCGACGAAGCCGGCCTCGACAAGGACCGGGACGTCCTCTGGCGCTACCGCTACCTGCTCAGCCCTGGGGTGAAACCCGAGCGCTTCTCCGCCGCCGGACTGCGCGAAAGCCTGGAGGAGCTGCTCGCGCAGCTCGCCTCGCCGGCCGGCGCGCTGCTGCAGCGTGTCGCCGCGGCTGACCCGGGAGGCGAGCTCATGCGCCTGGCCGAGCAACTCGCGCCGCAGGCGCGGCCGAAGCTTCATGCGGGCGTGTGGTTCTCCGCGGACGGCAGCCGGGCGGTGCTCCTCGCGCAGACGCTGGCCGCCGCCTCGGACATCGATTCGCAGAAGAGCGCGCTCGAGCTGGTCCATGCCGCGTTCGACCAGGCGGCCGCCGGCAGCGAGGCGCGCCTGCTCGCGACCGGGCCGGGCGTGTTTTCGGTCGCCAGCCGCAGCCGCGTCCGCGGCGACGCGCTGCGGCTCTCGCTTCTCGCCACCGCGCTGATTTCCGCCATGCTGCTCGCGCTGTACCGCTCGCTCCGCGTCCTCGGCCTGGGGCTACTGCCGGTGGCGAGCGGCGCGCTCGCGGGCGTCGCTGTCGTCAGCCTCGCGTTCGGGGACGTGCATGGCATTACGCTCGCATTCGGGGTGACGCTCATTGGGGAGGCGGTGGACTATGCGATCTACCTCTTCACGCAGAGCGCGCCAGGTGCGCCGCCCAGCAGCACGTTCGAGCGCCTGTGGCCGACGCTGCGCCTCGGCATGCTGACGTCGATCTGCGGGTTCAGCGCGATGCTCTTTTCCGATTTCACCGGCCTGGCGCAGCTCGGGCTGTTCTCGATCGCCGGACTGCTCGTCGCGGCCGCGGTCACGCGCTGGGTGCTGCCGGAGCTCTTGCCGGGCGGGTTTACGGTGGCGGCAAGCGGCGCGCTCGCGCCGCGCGCCCTCGCCCTGGCGCGGATGGCGCCGAGGCTACGCAACGCCGTGCTCGTCGCGCTGGCGGCCGCGTTCGCCTTCTTGCTCCTGCGCCCCCAGCCGTTGTGGAGCGGAACCCTCGCCAGCCTGAGCCCGATCTCGGCGCGCGAGCAGGCGCTCGACGGCGAGCTGCGCCGCGACCTGGGCGCACCGGACGTGCGTTATCTCGTCGTCGTGCATGCAGCCGACGAGCAGGCTGCGCTGCGCTCGAGCGAGGATGCGGCGGCGGCCTTGCGCGACGGCGTCACGCGCGGCTGGCTGTTCGGCTTCGACTCGCCGGCCGCCTACCTGCCGAGCGAAGCGACGCAGCTCGCGCGCCGGGCGGCGTTGCCGCCGCCGGAAGCGCTGCGCGCGAACCTGGAGCTCGCGCGCAAAGACCTGCCGTTCAAGCCCGATGCCTTCGAGCCGTTCGTGCGCGACGTGTCCGCCGCGCGCACGATGCCGCTCGTCGACCGCGCCGCCCTGGGCGGCGCCAGCCTCGGGCTGAGGCTCGATTCGTTGCTGGTGAAGCGCGCCACAGGCTGGGCTGCGATGCTGCCGCTGCACGGCGTGACCGATGCCGGTGCCATCGCAGGCGCGATCGGCGCTATTCCCGACGCCGTGCTGCTCGACCTGAAGCGGCAGTTCGACGATCTCTACTCCGGCTACCTGCGCGAAGCACTCATCAACTCGCTCGCCGGCGCGGGCGCGATCGTGGTGCTGCTGTTCGCGGCGCTGCGCTCCCCGCGCCGCGTGCTCGACGTGCTGATGCCGCTCGCCGCGGCGGCCATCGTGACGTGCGCGCTCGTCGCGCTGGGGGGCACGGGGCTTTCCATTTTCCACCTGATCGGGCTGGTGCTCGTGGTGGCGGTGGGGTCGAACTATTCGCTGTTCTTCGACCGGCCGGCGCTCGCGGACGGGGACCGCGGCCGCACCGTGGTGTCGCTCGGCTTCGCCGCCGCCACGACGGTGGTCGGCTTCGGTGTGCTCGCGCTTTCGAAGGTCCCGGTGCTGAGCGCGATCGGCTCGACGGTCGCCATCGGAGCGGCGCTGGCGTTGGTATTCTCGGCAACCATGGCGAGGCAGGGATGACGCCGGCGATGCTCTGTACCGTCGCGCTCCACGCGCTTGGCGCGCTCGCGCTCGCCGCCGATTTCTCGCTGTGGCCGTGGGTCGCCGCGACGCTGGCCGCCAATCACCTCGTACTCCTTGCCGGGGTGTTGCTCGTGCGCGGCCGCCTGCTCGGGCCAAATCTCAGCCGCCTTCCCACCGCGGCGATCGCGCACGGTCAGGTCTGCCTTACGTTCGACGACGGCCCGCATCCGGAGATCACGCGGCGCGTGCTCGAGCTGCTCGAGCGCCACCAGGCGCGGGCAAGCTTCTTTTGCGTCGGCCAGAAGGCCGAGGCCTATCCCGAGATCGTGCGCGAGATCGCGCGCCGAGGGCACAGCGTGGAGAACCACAGCCATCGTCACCCCAACGCCTTTGCCTTCTACGGCATTTCGCTCCTTCGGCGCGAGGTGGAAACGGCGCAAGCCGCCCTCACCGCGATCACCGGGCGAGCGCCGCAGTTCTTCCGCGCGCCGATGGGCCTGCGCAGCCCGCTGCTCGGCTTCGTGCTGGCGCGCGCCGGGCTGCGCTACGTGTCGTGGACCCGCCGCGGCTTCGACACCGTCGCCCGCGATCCCGCCCGCGTGCTCGCGCGCCTGACTTCGGGGCTGGTGGCCGGCGACGTGCTTCTCCTCCACGACAGCGCGCCGGCATCGCTCGCCGTGCTTCCCCCGCTCCTCGAGCAGCTGGCGGCGCGCGGGCTCAATTGCGTTTCGCTGCCGCAGGCATGCAGCCTGTCCTGATCAGCCGCTTTTCGAGCGTCAGTTGCCTCGGCGCCGGCGCGGGCGCCCTGCTCGACGCGCTGCGCGCGAAGCGCTCGGGGCTCGCGGCCTGCGAGTTCGAGACCGCTCGCATCGGCACGTGGGTGGGTCAGGTGCCGGGACTGGAGGACGAGCGCATCCGGCGCGGCTTCGAGGACTACGACTGCCGGATCCACCGCCTGGCCCAGCTCGCGCTCGAGCAGGACGGATTCAGCGCTGCGGTAGCGCAGGCGCGCAGCCGCTACGGCACCGAGCGCATCGGCGTGTTCACCGGCACGAGTACCTCGGGCATCCTCGAGACCGAACTCGCCTACCGTAGGCGCGATCCGCGCACGGGCGCGCTGCCCGCGAGTTTCCGCTACCGCACCACGCTGAATACCTACTCGCTAGGCGACTTCACCGCGCGCTACCTCGGCCTGACCGGGCCCTCGATCGTGGTGTCCTCGGCCTGCTCGTCGAGCGCCAAGGTCTTCGGCAACGCCGCGCGCATGATAGCGGCAGGCGTCTGCGATGCGGCCGTGGTCGGCGGCGCCGACACGCTGTGCCTCACCACGCTGTACGGATTCCGCTCGCTCGAGCTCACGTCCCGGAGTCCCTGCCGGCCGTTCGACGCAGAGCGCGACGGCATCTCGCTCGGCGAAGGCGCCGGGTTCGCGCTGCTCGAGAAGCCGGGATTCGGCCCGTCGGACGCGCTCAAGCTTCTCGGGGTCGGTGAAAGCTCGGATGCGCACCACATGTCGACTCCGCATCCCGAAGGCGCGGGGGCGAAGCTCGCCATGCAGCGCGCGCTCGCGGCGGCGCGGCTCGGCCCGGCGGATATCGACTACATCAACCTGCACGGCACCGCGACCCGGACCAACGACGCTGCCGAGGACAAGGCGGCCGCCGAGGTGTTCGGCCGCTCGACGCCGTGCAGCTCGACCAAGGGCGCCACCGGCCACCTGCTCGCCGCCGCCGGCATCACCGAGGCCGTCATTTCCATGCTCGCCGTGCGGCACGGAATTCTCCCCGGAAGCGCGCATACGCGCCGGGTCGATCCCGAGCTGAAGAGCGCCTACCTTCTCGAGCCGCGCGCCGCCCGCGTCAGGCGCGTGCTCACGAACTCGTTCGGCTTCGGCGGCAGCAACTGCAGCCTGGTCATCGGCGAGGCAGGCGGCTGATGCGCTCGTACGTCGAGGGAATCGGCCTGCTCGGGCCCGGGCTCTCCGGGTGGCACGAAAGCCGCGTGGTGCTCGCCGGCGCGGAGCCGTATCGTCCCGCCCCGGCCGTCGTCCCGCCGAGCCCGCTGCTGCCGCCGGCCGAGCGGCGCCGCGCGGGGATCCCGGTGAAGCTCGCGCTCGCCGCCGGATTGCAGGCATTCGCCGCCGCCGGGCGCGACACCGCCGCGACCGCCACGGTATTTGCCTCGTCGTCGGCCGATGGCCAGATCGTGCACGAGCTGTGCGCGGCGCTCGCCGCGCCCGAGCGCGAAGTGTCGCCGACGCGGTTCATGAACTCGGTGCACAATGCCGCCGCGGGCTACTGGAGCATCGCCGCGCGCTCGCGTGAGCCTTCGACGAGCCTGTGCGGCTACGACGCGAGCTTTGCCGCCGGGCTGCTCGAGTGCGCCGTGCAGGTCGCGGCGGAAGGCAGGCCGGTCGCTCTCATCGCTTACGACGAGCCCTATCCCGAGCCCTTGCACGCGGCGCGGCCGATCCGCGGCGAATTCGGTGTCGCGCTCGTGCTCGTGCCGCAGCCGAACGCAGCTACCCTTGCCGCCGTGGACATCGATCTTGTGTTGGCGAGCGCGGCGACCCCGCTGCCCGATGCGCAGCTCGAGGCGGCGAGGCGCGGCAACCCCGCGGCGCGCAGCCTGCCGCTGCTCGCCGCGCTGGCGCGCGGCCGCGTCGAGGAAGTGATGCTGGACTACGTCGCGGGCGTGAGCCTGCGCGCGCGAGTGGCGCCGTGCGGCTAGGCAAGGCCGAGATCGCGGCCATGATCCCGCACGCGGGAAGGATGTGCCTGCTCGACGAAGTCGAGCGCTGGAGCGAGGCGGCGATCCGCTGCATCAGCCGCTCGCACCGCGATGCCGACAATCCGCTGCGCGCGGGCGCCGAGCTCCCCGCCCTGTGCGGCATCGAGTACGCCGCGCAGGCGATGGCGGTGCACGGACGGCTCTCGGCGGCGGTCGCGGAAAGGCCGCGCGCCGGCTACATCGTGAGCGTGAGCGACGTGGTCTGCCGGGAGCGGCGCCTCGACGAACTCGAGCACGACCTCGTGATCGAGGCCGAACGGCTCGCGGGCGACGGCGCGCGTGTGCTGTACCGCTTCGCGCTGTTCGCCGGCGATCGCGAAATACTTCACGGAAACGCCGCGGCGGTGCTCGAAGCCGGCCGCGAATGGCGATGAAGCGCGCACTCGTCACCGGAGGCAGCGGCGTCATCGGCGCGGCGATCTGCCGCCGGCTCGCCGCCGGCGGGGCACGCGTCACGGTGCATGCGAACCGCAATTTGGCGGAAGCCGAGTGCGTGGTGCAGACTATCCGCTCGGCCGGAGGGGCGGCGGAGGCGATTGCATTTGACGTGACCCATGCAGAACAAACATCGAGCGTGCTCGAGCGCCTGCTCGCCGACGGACCCTTCCAGATCGTGGTGAACAACGCGGGAATCCATGCCGATGCGCCGATGGCGGGGATGTCGGGGGAGCAGTGGAGGAGCGTGGTCGAGGTGTCGCTGCACGGGTTTTTCAACGTGACGCGACCGCTCCTGCTTCCGATGATCGGCACGCGCTGGGGACGCATCATCAGCATCTCCTCGGTGGCCGCCCTGCGCGGAAATCGCGGGCAGGTGAACTACGCCGCCGCGAAGGCCGGCCTGCACGGCGCCACGCGCTCGCTCGCGCTCGAGCTTGCGCCGCGCGGTGTCACGGTCAACGCGATCGCCCCCGGCATCATCGCCTCGCCGATGAGCGCCGAAGCTTTTACCGACGCCGTAATCGCCACCCTTGTGCCGATGAAGCGCGCCGGCCAGCCCGATGAAGTGGCCGCGCTGGTGGGGTTCCTCGCGTCCGACGGAGCGGGCTACATCTCCGGCCAGGTGATCGCCATCGACGGCGCCATGACATGAAGCTCGTCGCGGTCATCCCCGCCTACAACGAAGCCGCCACCATCCGCGACGTCGCGGAACGCACGCTCGGCTTCGTTCGTGACGTCATCGTCGTGGACGACGGCTCGAACGACGGCACCGCTGCCGAAACCCTTGGCCTGGGGGTTACCCTGGTTTCGAACCCCGGAAATCTCGGCAAAGGCGCGAGCCTGTGGCGCGGCTTCGCGCTCGCGCTCGCCGAGGGCGCGGACGCAGTGATCACGCTCGACGGCGATGCGCAGCACTGCCCCGAGGACATTCCGCGCCTGGTCGACACGGCGCGCGCGCACCCGGGACGCATCATCATCGGCGCGCGGGCATGGGACCGCGATACGGCGCCGCCGCTGCGCTACTTCGGCAATCGCTTCGCGAATTTTTGGGTGGCGTGGGCGGCCGGCTTTCCGATCGCCGACAGCCAATCCGGTTTCAGGCTCTACCCGGCTTCGCTCCTGCGCGAGGTGAACGTGAATCCAGGCGCGCGCTTCGCGTTCGAGAGCGAGATCCTGATCGAAGCCGGCCGCGCGGGCGTGCGCACGGCCGCGGTGCCGATCGCAGCGCTCTACCGGCCGGAAGCGCGTCCGAGCCACTACCGACCCGCTGCAGATACCGCGCGCATCGCGCGCATGATCGCCTGGAAGCTGCTGTCGCGCGGCCTCGACCTGCCTCGGCTCGTGCGCAGCCTCAGCCTCGCGCGGAGCGGCTTTTAGCGTAGGGATTGCGCCCGGTGCGGAACTCGATCCGCATCGGTGTGCCGGTCAGGGCGAATTTTTCTCTGAAGAAGCCTTCCAGGTAGCGCTTGTAGGATTCCGGCACGCGATCGAGCGCGTTGCCGTGGATGATGATGCGCGGCGGGTTGACGCCGCCCTGGTGCGCGTAGCGCAGCTTGGGGCGCACCAGCCCTGTCCTTGGCGGCGCCTGGCGCTCGACCGCGGCCATCATGGCGCGCGTGAGCTTGGGCGTGGAAAGCCGCGCCATCGCCGCGGCGTGCGCAGCGTCCACCGAGCGCATGAGCGCGCCTAGCCCCTTGCCGTTCTTCGCCGACACGAAATGCGTATCGGCAAAGCCCAGGAAGCCGAGCTTCCACGCAAGCTCCAACTTCATGCGTGCGCGCGCTTCCTTGTCGGCCGCATCCCATTTGTTTACCGCCAGCACCACCGCCCGGCCGCGTTCCAGCACGTAGCCCGCGACGTGCGCATCCTGCTCGGTGACCCCGGTGGCGGCATCGAGAAGCAGGATCGCCACATTCGCCGCCTCGATCGCCTGCAGCGCTTTCACTATGGAGAAGTATTCGACCGGGGCGCCGGTCTTGCCGCGCCGGCGAAGCCCGGCGGTGTCGACAAGCGTGTAGCGCCGGCCGTGGCGCTCGAACGGCACCTCGATCGGGTCGCGCGTGGTCCCGGGCTGGTCGAACGCGATCACGCGCTCCTCGCCGACCAGCGCATTCACCAGCGTCGACTTGCCGACATTCGGGCGTCCGACGACGGCGATGCGCGGATGGCTGTTGCGTTCTTCTTCGGCTTCATCCCCCTCGGGGAATCTTTCCAGCACCAGATCCATCAATTCGCGCACGCCTTCGCCGTGGGCGGCGGAGATTGCGGCGGGCGGCCCCAGGCCGAGCTCGTGGAATTCCGCGACCGCGATGTCCGGCTGCATCCCCTCGGTCTTGTTCACCGCGAGAAACACCGGCGTCTTCAGCCGGCGCAGCTTTTGTGCGATCTCGCGCTCCGCGGACGCAAGCCCCCTGCGGCCATCGACGACGAAGACAATCGCATCGGCCTCGACCATGGCCTGCTCGGCCTGCCGCGCCATTTCCACGAAGATGCCGTCCTCGGCGCGCGGCTCCAAGCCGCCGGTGTCGATGGCGACAAACGCGCGCGCGCCCAGGCGCCCTTCGCCATAGTGGCGGTCGCGCGTGACGCCCGGCACGTCGTGCACGATCGCGTCGCGCGAGCGGGTAAGTCGGTTAAAGAGCGTCGACTTGCCGACGTTCGGCCGGCCGACGATGGCAATGACCGGCGGACCGACTCCCGGCTTCACAGCGCGAGCGCAAAGACGCCGCCGTCTTCGGTCTGTACCAGCAGCCCCGCCCCGAGCGCGACCGGCGCGGCGCGCACCGCCCCGCCGCCGGTCTCGCGGCGCGCGACGAAGGCGCCATCTTCGCGCGCGAGGAAATGAACGTATCCCTCGAAATCTCCCACCGCGACGCTTTCGCCGCCGGCGAACGGAGTCGAGAGCTGGCGGTGCGCGAGCTTGTCCTGCTTCCACACCGACTGACCGTTGCTGCGGTCGAGCGCGTGCACCGCGCCGAGCTCGTCGGCGACGAACGCATAGCGCGCATCCAAGCTCACGCCGGAGAGCGAGGCCAGCTCCCGCCCCCAGAGCTGCCTGCCGCTCGCCGCATCGAAGCAGGCGATCCGGCTACGGTACGCGGCAGCGCACACCTCGCGCCCCTGCACCGCCGGGGCGCCCATCACGTCGGCGACGCGCTCGAGCTCGGTGGCGCCTTTCGGAGCCGCGACTGTGGCCTCCCAGCGTAGCGCCCCGGTCTCGAGCGTCAGCGCGGCAAGCTTGCCGCCGGGAAAGCCGGCGTACGCCAAGCCGCCCGCGATGGTGATGCCAGGCGGCGCGCGCAACAGCAGGCTCGAAACCGCCCGCTGGTAGACCCAGCGCCGCTTGCCGTCGTCGGCGCCAAATGCGAATACCCGATTGTCGACGCTGCGCACGAGCACCAGCCCGCCGCCTACCGCCGGGGGCGCGAGCACCTCGCTCGACACGCGCGAGCGCCAGCGCACCTTGCCGTCGCGCGCGTCGAGCGCGACGACCTCGCCCTCCTCGCTCGCCACGGCGACCGTGCCATCGTCGGCGCCGACGCCCCCCGACAGCAGCAGATCGAGCCCGACGTACCAGCGCCGCTCGCCGCTCTTCTGGTCAAGCCGGGTCACCGTGCCGTCGCGCGCGGCCGCGTACACCGAGTCGCCGGCGAGCGCGGGCTGGAAAGTGAAGCGCTGCGCAGCCCCGACGTTGGCCGACCAGAGCGTGCGCACGCGCTTCGCGTTGTCGAGCCGCGGCACCTCGGCCGGCTTCGGGCCGGAGGGGCTCGAGCAGGCGACAAGCGCGGCGGCAAGACCTGCGCAGAGCGCCCGGGACCTCACCGTCAGCTCCCGAGCGCCTCGAGCCGCATGCGTACGCTCTCGCGGAAGGCGCTTTGCTCCGTGACGGCTTTTTCGAGCGCGAGCTGGTAGGCGGCGCGCGCGTCGGCGCGCTGGTTCTTGGCGAGGAGAGCGTCGCCGCGCATGGCGGCGTACTGCGACTCGTAGGCAGCGCCGTGCTTGGCGTCGAGCAGCTTCAGCGCCTCGTCCGGCGCGTTCTCATCGAGCGCAATCGCGGCGAGCCGCAGGCGCGCGATGTCGCGGAACTCGTCCGATGGCGCGTGCTCGCGCACCCACTCGAGTTGCGCTTTGGCGGCCTTGAGATCGCTGCGGTCGAAATGGAACCGCGCCGCCACCAGGCCCCCCATCGAGGCGTACAGCGTGCGCGGGTAGCTCTCGATCAGCGTTCCGGCCGAGTCGCGCACCGCCTTGGCATCGCCCCCCTGTGCGGCCTTGGCGAGCGCGTCGAATACTGCGGCCGCCTGCGCCGCCTGGCTCGCGCCGTACCAGCGCCAGCCCTGCCAGCCGGCGAATGCTACGGCGGCCGCAAGCACCACGGAAACGATCAGGTTGCCGTGCTGGCGCCACCAGGCTTTGAGCTCGGCAACCTGTTCCTGCTCTTCGAGATCGAGGGCCATCAGGTTCTCAACGTAGTTTGCACCGACGACACGATCTGGCTGAAGGCGACGTCGGTGGCTGACTTCGTGGAAAGATTCTTGAGCTGGACCACATCCTTGGCGAACTCATTGTCGCCCGCAATGATGGCGATGCGGAAGCCCTTGCGGTCGGCATAGGCGAGCTGATTGCCGAGTTTCGCGGGTTCGAGATATACCTCGGTGTTGACCCCGGCGGCTCGAAGCTGCGCCGCGATAGCGATGTACTTCTCCAGGTAGCGCGCGTCCATGGTCGTCACCAGCACCTCGGCAGGCGTGCGCGCCAGCGGGCGCAGCAGCCCGGCCTCTTTCAGCTTGGAGAACAGACGCGTGAGCCCGATCGAGATCCCGACCCCGGGGAGCCGCGTGTCGGTGAAGTAGCTCGCGAGGTCATCGTAGCGCCCCCCCGAGCAGATGCTGCCGAGCTCGGGATACGCGGCAAGCGTGGTCTCGTAGATGGTCCCGGTGTAGTAATCGAGGCCGCGCACGACGCCGAGGTCGACGGCGAAGACCGAATCCGGAACGCCGAACAGCCGTATCGCCTCGACGATCCGGCGCAGCTCCTCGAGTCCTTGCGCGCAGCCCTTCATTTCCTGCAGCAGCGAAAGCGCTTCGTCGGTGCCCCGGCGGCTCGAGATCAGGCCGAAGAGCTGCGCGGCGCCGGCGCGCGAGAGCCCGTCGCGCTCGAGGTCCTCCCGGATCTTGGCGCCATCTTCCTTTGCGATCTTGTCGAGGGTGCGCAGCACCGCGGCGGCGCGCTCCTCCCCGACCTGAAACTCCTGCAGCAGCCCCTTCAGCACCTTGCGGTTGTTGATGCGGATCGTGAACTCGCCGATCGCCATTTCCCTGAATACGCTATGGATCACGCTCGGGATCTCGGCCTCGGCGAGGTACGAGAGCCTTTCGCGGTTGATCACGTCGATGTCGCACTGGTAGAACTCGCGAAAGCGGCCCTTGCGCGCCTGCGGCGTCTCACCGCGCCAGACTCGCTGGATCTGGTAGCGACGAAACGGGAACGCGAGCTCGCGCTCGCGCATCGCCACGTAGCGCGCGAGGGGCACCGTGAGGTCGAAGCGCAGCGCGCCCTTGGTCGCGGCCTCGTCGTCGTCCGCCTCGGCAAGCCGCGTGAGCGCGTAGATCTCTTTCTCGACGCCGCCTTTGGACGTCAGCACCTCGCGTCGCTCGGCCGATGGAGTCTCGATCGGCAGAAAGCCGTAGAGCTCGAAGTTTCGCCGGATGATATCGAGCAGCCGGTTGAAGTGCAGCTGGTCCTGGGGCAGGTACTCCTGGTCGAAGCCCCGCAGCAGGGAGGGTTTCACTTTCTGCACGTCAGAGCGCTTTGTATCTTTCTTTGACGTAGCCCTCGACGATGGCCTGGAACTCTTGGGCGATGCGCGGACCTTTCAGCGTAACAGTCTTCCTGCCGTCGACGTAGACCGGAGCGACCGGCACTTCACCGGTGCCGGGCAGGCTGATGCCGATGTCGGCGTGCTTGGATTCGCCCGGACCGTTGACCACGCAGCCCATCACGGCGACTCGCATCGCCTCCACTCCCGGGTATTGCGTCTTCCAGACCGGCATCTGCGCTCGCAGAAACTTTTCGATGTCTTGCGCAAGCTCCTGGAAAACCGTGCTCGTGGTTCGTCCGCAGCCCGGGCACGCGCTCACCATGGGCGAAAAAGAGCGCAGGCCCATGGTCTGCAGGATCTCCTGCGCCACCTGCACTTCGCGCGTGCGGTCCCCGCCCGGCTCGGGCGTAAGCGAGACGCGGACGGTGTCGCCGATGCCTTCCTGCAGCAGCACGGCAAGCGCCGCGGTCGAGGCGACGATGCCCTTCGAGCCCATGCCGGCCTCGGTCAGGCCGAGATGCAGCGCGTAATCGCAGCGCGCGGCGAGCGCGCGGTAGACCGCGATCAGGTCCTGGACCTGGCTCATCTTGCACGAGATGACGATGCGGTCCGCCGGCAGCCCCCAGGCTTGCGCCTGCTTCGCCGAGTCGAGCGCGGAGCGGATAACCGCTTCTTTCATCACCTCGCCGGCTTCCCGTGGATCTTTTCTTTTTGCGTTGTCGTCCATGAGCTGCGCCAGGAGCTCCTGGTCCAGGCTTCCCCAGTTGACACCGATGCGCACCGGCTTGCCGTAGCGGATCGCGCACTCGATCAGCGTGGCGAATTGCTCGTCACGCTTCGCCCCCTTGCCGACGTTGCCCGGGTTGATGCGGTACTTGGCGAGCGCGCGCGCGCAGTCCGGATACTGCGTGAGAAGCCTATGGCCGTTGTAGTGGAAATCGCCGATCAGCGGCACCGCGCATCCGGCCGAGTCGAGCCGGTCTCGGATCTCGGCGACGCGCGCCGCCGCCTCTGGCGTGTTCACCGTGACGCGGACCAGCTCGGAGCCGGCGCGGGCGAGCGCCTCGACCTGGCGCGCCGTGGCGGCCGCGTCCTCCGTGTCGGTGTTGGTCATGGACTGCACAACGATCGGCGCGCCGCCGCCGATGCGCACGTCGCCGACGGCAACCCGCCGGGAGAGTCGTCGTTGCATCAGTTCAGGGAAGCTTGAGGCGCGCCACGTCGTGCCGCGTATGCGGCGAGAGGTCCACCGGCTTGTCGTCGTAGGTTACGCTGACTTGCGAGGCGTTCCCGATCACCAGGCTGTACGGTGGCCTGCCGCGCACCACGCGCTCGCTTCCTGCGGGGCTGAGCGAAGAGACGAGCATCCGGTCAGTGGAATCCTTGATCTCGATCCAGGCCTCGCCCTCGGTACGAACCACCAGGCGATGTCCCGCAAAGCGCGCGGCCGGGGCTGCAGCGAGGGCAGGCTTTTCGGCGGGGATGATCTTTTCCTGCAAGACCGGCCGAACCGAGGCCGGTTGCTCGTCCTGCGCCGGTGCGGCGGCCGCCGGGCGCACCGCCGGCTCCGGCGGCAAGGGCTGCGCGCTCGCCAAGAGCGTCACCCTCGTCGCCGCTTCGGTGCGCTCCTCGTGCCACTGGTAGGCGACTCCGCCCACGAGCAGAAGCACGCCGAAAGATGCGGCGAAGTAGATCAGCGTCGAGCGCCGCGCGGTGTCGGAAAACGGCACGGACTGATCGTAGCGCGCAGCCAGGCGGCTCGCGTCCGGGAGCTCGCAGCGGCCGGCGATGCGCTGCACGAGCGGCTCGGGATCGAGCTTCAAAAGGCGCGCGTAGCTGCGCACCATGCCGCGGGTGAAAGCTGCGCCGGGCAGGGCGCCGAACTGCTCCTGCTCGAGCGCGGCGAGCTGGCGCGGCGCGAACTTGAGCTGCTGGGCGACATCCGCGACGGCCAGCCCGCGAGCCTCGCGCGCGGCCGCCAGCTCCTGCCCCACTCCGGTAACTTCAGTCATACAGGCCCCGCTGCAGCGCTTGATATTCCGGCGAGGCCGGATAGCGCCGGCGCAGCTGGTTGGCGTAGGCTTGTTCCTGCAGGCGTTCGCCCAGGCGGCGCTCGATGCGCACCGCGAGCCAGAGCGATTCGGCGCTCGGCGTCACGAGCTTGTTGTGGCGCGTGACGAGCTTGCGCGCCTCGCCGATGTTGCCCTGCTTGTAACGGATCTGGCCGAGCTGCAGCAGCGACGAAGGCTCGTCGGGCTCGAGCTTGAGGGCGCGCTCGAAGTACGCCTCAGCGTCCTTCATCTGGTTCATCTTCAGCGTGCACATCCCCGCCGCCGCATAGGAGCGCCAGGGCGCGGGGTACAGCGGATTGCGCACGGCGTGCAGGAAATGCTTGATCGACGCCTCCTCGCGGCCCGTCTGGCACAGAAACCAGCCATAGTTGTGGTTGATATCAGGATCGTTCGGCGCAAGGCGCAGGGCGCGCTCGAAGCTCTCCCCCGCCCGCGCGGGCTCGTTGAGCCGCATGTACACGACCCCGTACATGCCGTGCGCCGGGCCATAACTGGAGTCGGCCGCCGCCGCCGCGCGCAACTCGTCCAGCGCCACCGCCATGTTGCCGTTGGTGTAATAAAGAGAAGCGAGCTCGGTATGCAGACGCGCGCGGTTGCGCCGCTCGCCCGCCTCGCCCGGCAGGGTGGCGGTATCGTGCACAGGATCGGGGGTCTGCGCAGCGCAGCCCGCGAGCATCGCGAGCAGGATGGCTGTGCGGCCGTTCATACCCGGGCCTCCTTCAGCACCAGCTTGCGGCGCGTGCGGTCGGCCACGTTGCCTGCGAGCTGTCCGCACGCGGCGCCGATCTCGTCGCCGCGGGTCTTGCGCGTCGTCACGGTGAGCCCGGCGCGCTGCAGCACCTCGCTGAAGCGCCGGATGCGCTCGGGCGAGGAGCGGGTGAAGCCGGAATTGGAAAACGGATTAAACGGGATGAGGTTGAACTTGCAGCGCACCCTGGCCGCAAGCGCGACCAGCTCGCGCGCCTGGTCGTCCGCGTCGTTCACGCCTTCGAGCATTACGTACTCGAAGGTGATGAAATCGCGCGGCGCTTTCTCAAGATAGCGGTTGCACGCTGCGATCAGCTCGGCGAGCGGGTACTTGCGGTTCACCGGCACCAGCCGGTCGCGCAGAGCGTCGTTCGGAGCGTGCAGAGATACGGCAAGCGCCACCGGGCATTCGTCGCGAAGGCGGTCCATGTGGGGAACCACACCGGCCGTGGACACGGTGACCCGTCGGCGGGAAAGTCCGTAGGCATTGTCCTCCAGCATAAGGCGCAGCGCCGGGAGGACGTTGTCGAGGTTGAGCAGCGGCTCGCCCATGCCCATCATTACGACGTTCGTAACGGGTCTCTCCCCTGCCAGCAGCCGGTTGGCGAGCCACAGCTGGCCGATGATCTCCGCCGTCGTCAGGTTGCGATTGAATCCCTGCTTGCCGGTCGAGCAGAAGGCACAGTCGAGCACGCAGCCCGCCTGGCTCGAAACGCAAAGGGTGCCGCGCCCGGTCTCGGGAATGAATACCGCCTCGACCGCGTTGGCGCCGTCCACCTTGAGCAGCCATTTGCGCGTGCCGTCCGCGGCCACCGTATCGCCGACGATGAGCGGAGGCTCGACGCGCGCACCGGCCGCCAGCTTCTCGCGCAGCTCGCGCGCGAGGTCGGTCATGCGGTCGAAGTCGGCTTCGCCGCGCTGGTGCACCCAGCGCAGAACCTGGCGCGCCCGGAATGGTTTTTCATTCTGAAGAAACCGCTCCAGGCGAGCCGCGTCCAGACCGAGGAGATTCTGCTTCACCGCGAGTAGACCTCGGAAAGCGGGAAGAAGTACGCGATTTCGTTGCGCGCGGTTTCCGGCGCGTCCGAGCCGTGCACCGCGTTTGCATCGATGGACGCGGCGAAATCGGCGCGAATTGTCCCTTTGGCCGCCTTCCGCGGATCGGTCGCGCCCATCAGCTCGCGATTGCGCGCAATGGCGTTCTCGCCTTCGAGCACCTGTACCAGTACCGGCCCCGAAGTCATGAACTCCACCAGCGCGGCAAAGAACGGCCGTCCGCGGTGCACGGCGTAGAAACCCTCCGCCTCGGCGCGCGAAAGATGCAACATGCGCGCCGCCACGATACGCAAGCCCGCGGCTTCGAAGCGCGCGAGGATCTGCCCGATCACGTTCTTTTTCACCGCGTCCGGCTTGATGATCGAGAGCGTTTGCTCCACCGCCATTGACTGCATTCTCCTTGCTAAATCAAGAAATTAACCGGTCATTTTACGCGATTCCCGCAATTCCGATGCTGCGCGTCACTTGAAGACCCATGCCGGCACGACGCCGGGCTGCCCTGCCGACGCCTGAAAGCGCGCATCGATCCCCAGGCCAGGTACCCAGACCAGATCTTCGCCGCGGAAGAGCAGCGGCAGGCGGTCGCGCTGCCATGGCGGCACGCCCGCTTCCTGGAAAAGGTTCTTCAGCGTGCGCCGCGGCCGCCGCGGGTCGGGCTGGAGGCGCTCGCCACCCGCGCGCAGCCGCACGCGCAGCGGCCTGGCGCCTGCCGCGATGCCCTTGCCGCGCGCGCGCCGGAACCGCAGCTCGCCGCCGAGCTCGGGGATCGCGAGCCTGCTCTCGCCTTGCCATGCAATCGACGTGAACGTGCCGGCGCGCCGGTCTTCGATGATTTGGCCCCGGTAAACCCGCAGGCGCGCGCCGTCATGCTCGATCAGCGTCCGGCTGCCGCCGGAGGTGAGCTGCTTCAGCATCTCGACGAGCTTCGCCTCGCTCGGAGCGCGCAGCCCCCTGGCACGGAGAAATTCGCGCAGCAGCTCTTGCGCCCGGGCATCGCTGCGCGCGAACTGCCGCGCCGCCCGCGCGAGGCTCTGCCGCCATCGGGGAAATCTCTGCTCGAGCAGAGGACCGACCCGCCGCCGGATAAAGTTGCGCGTCAGCGACTCGTCTGCGTTGCTCTCGTCCTCGATCCATCTGAGCCGTTGGCGGCGCGCATACGCTTCGATCTCACTGCGTGTCGTGTCGAGCAACGGACGCAGTAGGGTCTTCTCACCGAATTTGGCTCTTGCAAGCATGCCGCGTGCACCTCGCAGCCCGGCGCCGCGCAGCAAGTTCATCAGCACCGTTTCGGCCTGGTCGTCCAGGTTGTGTGCGAGCGCCAATACCGGAGCCGGAATCTTTCTGAAAATTTCATGGCGAGCGGTGCGGGCCGCCGCCTCCATGCCCTCGCCTCGCTTCAATACCTTCACCTTGCGCACGGTGATGGGCACGCCAAGGCGCCTGCACAGGCGCCGGCAGAACGCCGCCCACGCGTCCGCATTCGGGCTCAGACCGTGATTGACGTGAACGGCTTCCAGCGAGAAGCGCTGCGCAGCGGCGCGTTCCTTCAGCATGTGAAGCAGCACTACGGAATCGACACCGCCCGACAGCCCGACGGCGATGCGCGCGCTACCGCTCCGTCGCTTCCTTGAACTTGCCATGGGCCATCAGGCGCTCCAGCCGGGTCTCGACGAGTTCTTTCGGCTTCTTGTCCTGCAGTTGCTTGAGCGCCTCGGCAAGCGCCTTCTTCAGCGCCTGCGCCGCCGCCTGCGCATCCCGGTGCGCGCCGCCGAGCGGCTCGGGAACGATCTTGTCCACCAGGCCGAGGGTCTTGAGGCGGCTCGCGGTGATGCCGAGCGCCTCGGCGGCGTCGGGTGCCATATCGGCGCTTCGCCAGAGAATCGAGGCGCAGCCTTCGGGCGAGATCACCGAGTAGGTGGCGTACTGCATCATCAGCATCACGTCGCCGACGGCGATGGCGAGCGCGCCGCCCGAGCCGCCCTCGCCGATGATGGATACGATGATCGGCGCGCGCAGGCGCGCCATCTCGAACAGGTTCCTGCCGATCGCCTCGGACTGGCCGCGCTCCTCTGCGTCAATCCCGGGATAGGCGCCGGGCGTGTCGACGAAACTGAACACCGGCAGGCCGAACTTCTCCGCGAGCTTCATGAGCCGCAGCGCCTTGCGGTAGCCCTCTGGCTTGGGCATGCCGAAGTTGCGCGCGATCTTCTCCTTGGTGTCGCGCCCCTTCTGGTGGCCGAGCACCACGCACGGCGCGCCGTTGAAGCGCGCGAGGCCGCCGACGATCGAGGCGTCGTCGGAAAAGGTGCGGTCGCCGTGCAGCTCCTCGAAGTGCGTGAACAGTGCCTGGATGTAGTCGAGCGTGAACGGCCGCTGCGGGTGGCGCGCCACCTGCGCCACCTGCCACGGCGTCAGCTTGCCGTAGATGTCCTTGGTGAGCGACTGGCTGCGCTTGGTGAGGCGCTGGATCTCCTCCGAGATGTCGACGGCCGAATCGTCCTGCACGAAGCGCAGCTCTTCGATGCGCGTCTCGAGCTCCGCGATCGGCTGCTCGAATTCGAGGAACGTGGTCTTCATCCCCGGCTCAGTATTCTACCGGGAGAGGATCGAGCGAGCGCCACAGGTACCAGGTGGCCACCGAGCGCCACGGCCGCCAGCTTTCACCAAGCTTGCGCATGCGCGCCAGCGCAACCTGTCTCCCCTTGAAATAACTTACTCGTATGCCCTTCTGCAGCCCGAGGTCGTCGAGCGGAAATACATCGGGCCGCAGCAGGTTGAAGATGAGGAACATCTCGGCGGTCCAGCGCCCGATGCCGCGCACCTCGACCAGCTCGGCAATGATCTCTTCGTCCGACATCTCGGGCCAGCGATGCACGTGGATGCGGCCGTCGGCGAAGTGCTGCGCCAGGTCGGCGATGTATTCCGTCTTGCGATCCGACAGCCCGCAAGCACGCAGTTGCGGTCTGGGTCTTGAAAGCACCTTCTCAGGAGTAACTTCACCGCAGCAAGCGACTACGCGGTCCCAGACGCTTTGCGCGGCCTTGACCGAGATCTGCTGCCCGCAGATCGCGCGCGCGAGCGTGAGGAACGGCTCCCCGCGGCGCATGAGGAACACCTTCGGGCGCGAACGGATGATCGCGGCCATCACCGGGTCCCTTCTTGCCAGCGCACGCTTGGCGCGGTCCCAGTATTCAGGCTTCATTGAGCGGCAGGCTGGTCAACAGGTTCTGCGGCTTCATCTTCACTACCCCGTCTTCGCTCGAGAGCGCGAGATAGACGGTCCTGCCCCGGACGTCGGCGCGCATCGCGTCCTGCTCGTCGAAATCGAGCGCGAAGATCGTCAGCAGATTGCGCATCCGCCCCGGCTCGATCTCGCCTCCGCTCCAGAGCTCGTTCAGGATCGCGGTGGACCCGGCGTCGAGCCCTACGTGCCAGGCCCAGCGCGGCTCGTCGATCTTCTTCAGCGGCTTGATGGAAACGCGCAGCGCAAGGAAGTGCGCAATCCACGTCTCCATCACGCGGCAGAGCGCGTCGAGGGCAGGCCGACCGTAGGTCAGGCTGATCACCGTGTCGTGGCGCGACTCGCGCTCCCAGTAGATCGCCGCGTTGGCGCGGTCGAGCACTTCGAGGTCCACCTTGGCCAGGTCACCCTGCGCCTCGACGATGAGCCGTCCGATCGATCCGTAGCGGTTGCCGCTCGCGTGCATCTCGACCGTTTCAAGGTCCGCGAGCAGCACGTGGCCGTCCTGTATGGTTGCCTTCTGCTCGCGGAAAAAAAGCTCCGCCGCGCGCAGCCGCAGCGGATCGTCGCAGCCGTCGAGGATGTTGCGCAGAATCACGTGCGCGAGCTGGTCGACGAACATGGGTGGCACGTCGATCGGCGCTCTGAACAGGCTCATGTAGCAGCCTTCGAGGGTGCCGGCGTCGAGCAGCTTCTGCCGGAAGCGCAGGACGATGCGGTAATTGTCCCGCGCGTCGGCGTCCTCGACCGCCTGGATTTCTGCTTCCGCGATGTCCCTTGCCGGACTCTCCATCAGCGACGCATGCAGGCGCCGCTCGGCCACGCCCGATTCCTCGACCGGGTGAAGCTCCGGGCGCAGATAGTAGGCGCGCAGGAAGTCGTCGGTGACCCGAAGTTTTCCGGCCGGGTCGCGTTCTAGGAGACGAAAGCCGCTATTGCGCCAGAACTCAGGCAGGTGCGAGGACCAGGCGCGAGTGCGACGCCACGTGCTGCTTCAAGAACTCCATCTGGTCGGCGAGGATGCGCCGGTTGGTAAGAATGAGGTACTCGGCCTTGTTCGGCACGTACGGCGCGTACATCAGCTCCAGTCCGCATTCCTGCGGCAGGCGGTTGCGCTTGTGGCCGTTGCATTGCCGGCAGCTCGTGACCACGTTCATCCAGGTGTCGCGGCCGCCGCGCGACAGCGGCGTGATGTGGTCCCGGGTCAGGCGGAAATAGCTGAACTCGCCGCCGCAGTAAGCGCACATGTGGCGGTCGCGGCGGAAGAGCTCGCGGTTGTTGAGCGGCGGAACCTGGTTGAAACCCCGGGCCGCGAGCGCCTTGCCCTTGATCGCAACGATCGAGTGCGCGGTGATGCTCGAGCGCTCGCCGGTACGACGGCAGATGCCTCCGTAGTAGGTGAACTTCTCTTCGCCGAGCGTCCATGCCACCAGATCCTTGGCGTAGTAGAAGCAGGCTTGCTGCCAGCTGATCCAGCGGTGCGGGACGCCGTGGGCGTCCAGAGAGAGGATGAGCGGCTTATCCATGGGGCGAGGAACTCATTCGCCCGCGGATTCTGCTTGGCTATCCCCAAAAAAACAAGGGGCTGCGAACGGAAGCTCTAACGCGCTACGTCTTGTCGACCGCCTGCTTGAACCCCTGGCCTGCGGCGAACGCAGGGATGGTTTTGGCGTGGATCTTGATCTCCTTGCCGTTTACCGGGCTGCGCCCGGCGCGCGCCTTGCGTGTGCGCGGCAAGAAGGTGCCGAAGCCGACCACGGTTACGCGTTTGCCTCTAGCTACGTTCGCGACAATCGCGTCGAACACCGCGTTCACCGCTTCGGATGCCGACACCTTGCTGAGGTTTCCCGCTTTTGCCGCGACCTGGACGAGATCCGATTTGGTGACCACGTGTGGCATGCCACTCCCCCGTTGCCGCGACAATGCATCGTATCCAAACTGAAATCGAAACACAACGCGCTCGGTGATATTGCGCACGCGCCGAAGCAAACATTTATGATTACGGCACCTCTAGGAGGAGGAAACGCAATGACCAGACCATCGATGATGGCGCTCGCCTTCGCAGCCGCGGTTTGCGCGCCGGCGCAGGCGCAGACCACGCTCACGTATTCTTCATGGGTCTCGCCGCAGCACCACCTCAGCGTGTGGCAGGCGAACTGGACCGCAGAGGTCGAGAAGGCGACCGGCGGGCGCGTCAAGTTCCAGGTGCTGCCGAAGCACCCGTCGGCGCCGCCCGGAACGTTCGACGCCGTGCGCGACGGACTAGTGGATCTTTCCTACGTCACCGCGAGCTACACCCCTGCGCGGCACGTCATGCCGCTCATGCCCGAGCTTCCGGGGATGGGCGACAGCTCGCTCGTAAACTCGATTGCTTACTCGCGCATCCACTGGAAGCACTTTCACAAGCTCGGCGAGTACAAGGGCGTCAAGCTGCTCGGCGTCTTCACGCACGGCCCCGGCCAAATGTTCACCAAGAAGCCGGTCGCCCACATCAACGACATCAAGGGTCTGAAGATCCGCACCGGCGGCGGCGTCGCCGAGGCGGTGGCGAACGCGATCGGCGCCTCGGCCTTCGTCAAGCCGGCGCCCGAGTCCTACGAGTTGCTGAAGTCCGGGGTCGCCGACGGCGTGTTCTTCCCGCTCGAATCGGTAGTCTCGTTCAAGCTCGATTCGGTGCTCGAGCAGGCTACGCTCTTCCCCGGCGGCATGTACAGCTCGGCGTTCGGCTTCTTCATGAACGAAGACAAGTGGAACAAGCTGCCGAAGCAGGACCAGGCGATCATCGAGAAGCTCAGCTACGAGCACGTCGCGCGCACTTGCGGCAATTCCTGGGACAGCGCCGATCAGAAAGGGCTCGAAGCGCTCAAGAAATCCGGCGTCAAGATCGTCAATGCGGACAAGGCGCTGCAGGCCGAGGTCGAGAGGCGCTCGGCGCCGCTGATCGACGACTGGATCAAGAAGGCGAGCGCCAAAGGCGTCGATGCGAAGGCGATTCTCGCCGAATTCCGCGCCGAACTTAACAAGGTGGCTGCAGCCGAGAAGAAGTAAGGCTACGAAGCAAGACCGTGCCTGGGAGGGGCGGGCCGACGCGGTTCTCGGCGTCGCGGCTTCGGCCATTCTTTTTTGCATGATGACGCTCACGTTCGTCGACGTGGTGGCGCGCTACGTCTTCAACCGGCCGCTGCGCGGCGGCTTCGAGATCACTGAGCTACTGCTCCTGGTGCTGATCTTCGCCGGGCTGCCGCTCGTGTCGCACGCCGACGAGCATGTCACCATGGACTTCATCGACCGCATCGCGGGATCCCGGATCACCGCGATCGTGAAGCAGGCGGTGCATCTCCTCGTCGCGGCGGTATTCTTCCTCCTCACCTGGCTCGTGTGGCTGCGGGCCGAGCGGGTCTCGTCGTACAGCGACGCCACCGACGTGCTGCGCATCGCGTACGGCCCGTTCGTCTACTTCATGGCGGTGATGATCGCCCTCACCGGCTTCCTTCACGTCTACAAGGCGCTCCAATGGTCGAAGGACTGATCGGCCTCGCGGCGATGCTCGCGCTCGCGTTCCTGCGCATCCCGATCGCGCTCGCCATGGGGATCGTCGGCATCGTCGGCTACGCCTACGTGCGCGACTGGAACTGGACCGTGGCCTTCGCCATCGCGCAGACCAAGATCTACGAGACCGGGCGCAACTACACGCTATCGGTCGTGCCGCTTTTCATTCTGATGGGGAACTTCGTCACGCGCGCAGGCATGTCGCAGGAGCTGTTCCGCGCCGCCTACGCTTTCATCGGCCACCTCCGCGGCGGGCTCGCCATGGCGACGATCATGGCGTGCGCCGGGTTCGGCGCCATTTGCGGCTCCTCCATCGCCACCGCGGCAACCATGGCGAAGGTCGCTTACCCCTCGATGAAGCGCTTCGGCTATTCCGACCGCCTTGCCACCGGCGCCATCGCCTCCGGCGGCACCCTCGGCATCATGATCCCGCCCTCGACCATCATGGTGATCTACGGCGTGTTCACCGAAACCAACATCGGCATGCTGTTCGCCGCCGGCATCCTGCCGGGGATCCTGGGCGCCGCGCTGTTGTGCCTAGCGGTGCGCTACGTCACCTGGCGCGATCCGAACGCCGGGCCGCCGGGCGAGCGCTCGAGTTGGCGCGGACGCTGGCAGGCGATCCGCCCGATCTGGGCGGTCGCATTCCTCTTCCTTTTCGTCATCGGAGGCATCTACGGCGGGCTCTTCACCGCGACCGAGGGCGCTGGCATGGGCGCGTTCGGCGCGATGGTGTTCGCGCTGTGGAGGCGCGCGCTCGACTGGAAAACGCTGTACGCGGCGCTGGTCGAGAGCGCACGGACTACCGCGATGCTCTTCATGATCCTGATCGGCGCGCTGATGTTCGCAGACTTCATCAACATCACCACCATGCCCGCGGACCTCAAGGCTTTCGTGACCCAGTTCGAGCTCACGCCGATCGCCGTGGTCGCGGCGATTTGCGTGATCTACGTACTGCTCGGCACCGCGATGGAAGAGCTCTCGATGGTGCTGCTCACGCTGCCGGTGTTCTTCCCGGTCATCGTGCACCTCGGCTACGACCCGGTGTGGTTCGGCATCCTGATCGTGGTGGTGGTCGAGATCGGCCTCATCAGCCCGCCGGTCGGAATGAACCTCTTTGTCCTGAAGACGCTGCTGCCCGGGGTGTCCACCGGCACCGTGTTCCGCGGCGTGATGCCGTTCATGCTCGCCGACTGCGTGCGCTTCGCGCTGCTCATCGCATTCCCGGCGATCGCGCTCTACCTGCCGAGCCTCATGAAATGAAGCTGGAAGTCTTGACCATGGCTTGCCGTATCCTGGCAGCCGCCTACTGGGCGCGGACGTTGAGCGAAAGGAACGCAAGATAGCCGGCGATCAGCACCGCGCCCTCGGCGCGCGTAACGCGAAAACCGCGCCACATGACCGGCACGGATAGCAGCGACAACGCCAGCATTCCTCCGATTGCCGGCCACCCGAGGTCGCCCGCGGGCAAAGGCCGGATCACCGAAGATGCGCCGACTACCGCCAGCGCATTGGCGATGTTGGAGCCGATGACGTTTCCGAACGCGATATCGCCCTGGTTGCGCGTTGCGGCGACTATCGCGGTGACCAGCTCGGGAAGCGTGGTGCCAGCGGCTACGACCGTTAGCCCGACGATCCCTTCCGATGCGCCGAAAGTTGCCGCGACGGCAAGCGCGCCGGCGATGAGCAATTCCGCCCCGACGAAAAGCGCCACCAGTCCGCCCGCGCCGCGGGCGGCTTCCCGCCAGAGGGCTGCGGCCGGCGGCTCGACGCCGGCTTCGAAGCGCTCGAGCGCACGCGTGGTGCGCTCGCCGCGCGCAAGCACCAAGTTGAGCGCGACATAGCCCGCCATGCCCGCGAGCAGCACGACTCCCTCCAGGCGCCCCACCTCCCCGTCCGCGGCCATCGCGCTCATCAGCAGCGCGGCCACGAGCATCGCCGGGAGATCCCACTTGAGGACGCGCAGCTCGACCACCAGCGGGCGGATCAGCGCTGCCGTGCCGAGAACAAGCCCGATGTTGATCGCGTTGGCGCCCACGACATTGCCAAGCGAGATGCCCGCGTGGCCGCCGAGCGCCGCGCGCACGCCGACGACGAGCTCCGGCAGGCTCGTGCCGAGCGCGACCACCGTGAGTCCGACGAGCAGCGGCGAGACGCCCAGCCTGCGCGCCACTGCAGTCGCCGCGCCCACCAGCCAGTCGGCGCCGAAGTAGAGCGCGATCAGCCCGCCCGCCATCTGCGCGAGGTCAAGGAGCGCCACGGCGTCCGCCGCGGTGCGTTACCGCGCCGAGGTTCGCCGGCCCGACCAGCGCGGCATATTTTTCCAGCACGCCTGAAAGCTCGCGCTTCGGCGACCTGATTCTTCTTTTCAGGAATTCAGTCCTCGAAACTCTTGCAGCCAGTGTCCCGGCGGATGCATCGATCCGGATGCGGTCGCCGTCGCGCAGAAGCGCCAGCGGCCCGCCGGCCGCGGCCTCGGGCGACACGTAGCCGATCATCATGCCGCGCGTCGCGCCCGAGAAACGCCCGTCGGTAAGGAGCGCGACCCTCTCGCCCATGCCCTGGCCGTAGAGGAGCGCCGTCACGCCGAGCATCTCGCGCATGCCCGGCCCGCCCTTGGGTCCTTCGTAGCGGATGACGAGCACTTCCCCCTGTTTGTATCTGCGTTGCTTGACGACTTCGGCGCACGCCTCTTCGGAGTCGAACACGCGCGCCGGCCCCTCGAACACGAGCGACTTGAGGCCCGCGACCTTGATCAACGCACCGTCGGGCGCCAGGTTGCCCTTAAGGACCACGAGGCCGCCGCTTTTCATGATCGGTTCCTTGCGGACCACGCTCCCGTCGGCACCGGGATGTTCTGCGAGCTCTTGTTCCAGTGAACTGCCGGAGAGCGTCAGGCAAGAGCCGTGCAACGCGCCCCGTTTCAGCAGTTCTTTCAAGACTGCCTCGACGCCCCCCACCGCATGCAGGTCCTTCGCAAGGAAGCGGCCGCCGGGCTTCATGTCGGCGATGAGCGGCGTGCGCTTTGCGACGCGCGCGAAATCGTCGAGCGTGAAACGGATGCCGGCTTCGTGTGCGATCGCGGGAAGATGCAGCGCGGCGTTGGTCGAGCCGCCGGTGGCCGCGACCGCGGCGCAGGCGTTTTCAAGACTCTTCTTCGTGACCAGCTCACGCGGCAGCGGACCGCCGTCCCTGAGGATGCGCATGACGGTCTCGCCCGCTCTCCGGGAAAATTGCCTGCGATAAGAATCGACCGCGGGCAAGGTCGCGGAGCCGGCGAGCGCGAGACCGAGAGTCTCGGACACCATTGCCATGGTATTCGCGGTGAACTGTCCGGGGCAGGAACCGAGCGTCGGCAGGCAAACCCGCTCGAGCTCGTTCAGCTCCTTTTCGGCCATGTCGCCGGCAAGGACGGCCCCCACGGCTTCGTAAGTGTCGAGCACCGTGACGTCGCGGCCGCGCCAGGTGCCGGGAAGCGCGGCGCCGCCGTACATGAACACCGAGGGCAGGTTCAGCCGCACCATCGCCATCATCATGCCGGGCAGGGTCTTGTCGCAGCCGGCGAAACTCACGAGCGCGTCGTACGCATGGCCGCGCACGACCGCCTCCACGCCATCGGCGATGATCTCTCGCGATACGAGCGAGTAGCGCATCCCGCCGTGGTTCATCGACATCGAATCGGCGACCGACGCGGAGGCGAAGTCGAACGCCACGCCGCCCGCCTCGCGCACCGCGGCGCACGCTTCGCGCGCGAATTCCCCGAGCAGCGCGTTGCACGGCGTCACGCGGCCGTCCGTGGAGGCGACGCCGACGAACGGCTTTTCCAGATCAATCTCAGCTAATCCCAGCGCGCGCAGAAACGCACGGTGCGGCGCCCGGTCGAGACCCTCAACCGTGATGCGCGAGGGCAGCTTCTTCGTATTCACGCACGATTTCCTGGATGCTCGCGCTCGCGGGAAAGCCCAATTCCGCGCTTCTTTTCGAGAACGTCGACTTGGGCGCGCCGTCCATGACCGACTGGACCGCCGGATCCGGGCCGAAGCGCACGTTGCCGGCGGCCTTGAACTTGACTGCGTCCCACATCTCCTGGGCGCTCGCGCTGATTCCATTCAGCAGCATGGTGCGCCGCGTGCCGATCCTCTCGGACGGGAGGACGAGCGCGTGCAGGAACGACTGCACGACCTTCCTGAGCGAGATGCAGGCGAGCCGCGTCCCGGGGGCGACCGGGCACACATAATCGCGGCCAGCGAGCGGCTCGCGCATCACCGCGCTCGACCACCCCGACACCGCGGTGTTCGGGCCGCCGGGACGCACCAGCACCGCCGGCAGACGCAGAGCGCGTCCGTCGATGTAGCCGCGGCGGGTGTAGTCGTCGAGCAGAATCTCGCACACGAGCTTTTGCGCGCCGTACGAGAGACGCGGCGCTACAGGGGTTTCATCAATTACTTCACTAACCCCACCATAAACCGCGATCGACGAGGCGAAAATGAACTTCGGCCGGTGGCCGGCTAGCCGGCAGGCTTCGAGAAGATCGCGCGTCGCGTCCAGGTTGACCCTGGTCCCGAGCTCGAAGCTCTGCTCGGCCCCACCCGAGACCAGCGAGGCGAGATGGAATACGGCCTGCACCTCGCGCGTTATCAGGGACCTTGCGAACCGCGGGCAGGCCAGGTTACCGATGATCGGCGCCGGCGCTGACTGGTCGGTGGCCAAGACGTCGTGCCCGTCGAGCGCCTTCACCAGTGCGGAACCGATATAGCCCGCCGCGCCGGTGACGAGTATTCTCATGGGAACAAGCATTCTAAAAGGAGGAGGTATGGTTCGCGCGCTTGTCGCACTCGTTCTAGCGTCCTTCAGCGTCGCCTCGTGGTCGCAGGCGTATCCGTCGCGGCCGGTGAAGATCATCGTGCCCTACGGGGTCGGCGGCTCGGCCGACGTCTACGCGCGCTTCCTCGGCGCGAAGCTGCAGGAAAGCCTCGGCCAGAGCGTCGTGGTCGAGAACCGCCCGGGGGGTGGCTCCATCGTCGGCACCGACGTCGTGGCCAAGTCCGATCCCGACGGCTATACGCTGCTCATGATGTCGAACACGCATACCGTGAACGAAACGCTGGTCCCGAAGAAGCCGTTCGACCTGATGCGCGACTTCGCGCCCATCACCGGCGTGAGCTACTCCGATCTCCTCATGGTGGTGCACCCCTCGGTGCCCGCGAGTTCGGTGAAGGAGTTCGTCGCCCTCGCGAAGTCGAAGCCCGGCGCGCTCAACTATGCCTCCTCGGGCAACGGCACGCCCTACCACATGGCGGGCGAGCTGTTCAAAGCCATGGCCGGCGTCGACATCGTTCACGTACCACATAAGGGCAGCGACCAGGCGCGCGCCGCGGTCATGGGCGGCCAGGTGCAGATGATGTTCGACGCGGTGCCGACGATGGCGGCGCAGGCGAAAGCCGGCAAGGTGAAGGCGCTGGGCACCACGGGCATGAAGCGCTCGTCGGTGACGCCCGACCTGCCGACGCTCGACGAAGCCGGCGTAAAGGGCTACGAGTCGGGCCTCTGGCTCGGCCTGATGGCGCCGGCGAAGACGCCGCGGCCGGTGCTCGAGAAACTGAACGCCGAAGTGAACAAGCTCCTCGACTTGACCGACGTCAAGCAGACCATGGCCAAGCAGGGCGCCACGACCATGGGCATGTCGATCGAGCAGTTCGACAAGTTCCTGCGCGACGAGATCGTGAAGTGGGCGAAGATCGTGAAGATCTCGGGAGCGAAGCTCGATTGACGCCGGACCAGCTCGCGGTCGTCGAGGTGGTCCACAACTGGGCGCTGTGGCGCGACGCCGGCGACTGGGACCGCTTCGCCACCGTCTGGCACGACGACGGCTGGATGACCGCCACCTGGTTCCAGGGCCCGGCGCGCGAGTTCATCAAGGTGAGCAAGGCGGGGTTCGAGAAAGGCGTGAGCATCCTGCACTTCCTCGGCGGCTCGAGCGTGGACGTGAAGGGTAGCCGTGCGATATGCCAGACGAAAATGACGATCAGCCAGCGCGGGAGCTGCGACGGTGAGCTGGTCGACGTGGTGTGCACCGGCCGGTTCTACGATTTCTTCGAGAAGCGCGCCGGCAAGTGGGCGATCGCGCGGCGCCAGCCGATCTATGAGAAGGACCGCATGGATCCCGTGGACCCGTCCGTGCGGATCAAGCTCGATCCCGACCTGCTCGGCTCGATCCCCGAGGGCTACCGCCACCTGGGGTACCTGCAGTCGAAGCTCGGGTTCACCATAAAGCGGGACCTGCCGCAGCTCAAGGGCGAGGCAGTGGCTCGCCTTTATCGCCACGGGCGGGCCTGGCTCGACGGCGCGCCATCGCCTTTTCCCAACGGGGAAGGTCCGGCTCCCTAGTCCGAGCGGACTCGGCCTGGGCGGGAGCCGCCGCATCACGGCGGCTGCAAATGCGGGCCGGAAAATGCCCTAATATCGGGGCCCAGAATGTCTCAAAAGCACGATAGGCGCGCCGACGACATAAGCGCCGACGAGGTGAAGCAGTTCTGGCACGACTTCTGCGAACGCCGCGGCGTCGATGCGGCGACGCGTGCGCGCGGCGATGCCAGGATCGACGACGATCCCGAGTATTGGGCGGACCAGACGATGCCCCGCCTTCTCGACGCCGTCGCAACGTAAGGAAGACTAGCCCGACCTGTAGATCAGCACCGCCTCGCGCTCCTCTCGCCAGGCGTCCTCGTCGGCGCGTGCAGCGGCGTCGAGGTCCTCTGGATTGGCGGCAGGGTCGTCCACCCACTGGCGCAGCAGCGTTCCGCCATTGATCACGTCGATCGCGAGCCGAGTATCGTACTCGTAGGGAAAGTCCCGCCAGAGCGCGTACCCGGGCGCCAGGCTGCGCAGCGCTTTGAGCGCAAGCGCGACCAGCCGCCAAGGCTTGAACGCCTGCGCAGCGTAGTGCGGCGCTTCGGCGTGGATCTGCAGCCCGGCGCACAGCTTTCCGGCGTGCTTGTGGAAAGTCGGCTCGAACCAGCACGGCCGCAGCCGGGAGCCGCCGAGCCATTCCGGCGCAAGCGAATGCATCTTCTCAAGAAGACTCTTCGAGTCCAGGCCGGGAGCGCCCAGGATCTCCAGCGGCCGCGTGGTGCCGCGCCCTTCGGACAGCGTGCTGCCTTCGAGCATCACCGTGCCGGGGTAGCAGCGCGCCATGAAAAGATTCGGCGCGTTGGGGCTCGGATTGACCCAGACGCGGCTGCCGAGCGGCCAGCCCTCGGTCGGCTTCCACCCTTGCATCTCGACGACGTGGTAATCCACGTCGAGCTTGAGCGCACGGACAAACCAGCTTCCGGCCTCGCCGAGCGTGAGGCCGTGGCGCATCGGCAGCGCGCCGGCGCCGACAAAGCTCTCCCAGCCCGCTCGCAGCTTCAGGCCCTCAACCGGGCGGCCGACCGGGTTCGGGCGATCGAGCACCCACACGCTTTTGCCGTGCCGGGCGGCAGCCTCCAGCACGTAGCGCAACGTGGTGAGGAAGGTGTAGACCCTGCAACCGAGATCCTGCAGGTCGACGAGCATGACGTCGAACGTCCGCATCATCTCTTCGCTCGGACGTCGCACCGATCCGTACAGGCTGAAGACCGGGATGCCGTGCACCGGGTCGGAGAAGTCGGCGGACTCGATCATGTTGTCCTGCTTGTCGCCGCGCAGCCCGTGCTGCGGACCGAATGCGGCCGCGAGCTTGATCCCCGCGGCCGCCAGCGCATCGAGCGAATGCATGAGCTCGCGCGTGACCGAGGCCGGATGCGCGAGCAGCGCGACGCGCCGGCCGGCGAGCGGCTTCGCAGCCGCGGACTCCTCGAGCAGCCGGTCGATGCCGAACTTCATCGCCCGCCCTCCGCGAGCGTCAGAGCGAAAGCGTCCGGGTGGTGGAAATCCGGCTTGCCCGGCGCGTGTCTGAGCGCCCAATAGGAAAGCGCTCCGCTCTTCTCCTCTATCACGGCGGCGAGGCCGACGCGCAGCGCTTGCGCATCGGAAACGGCGATGGATGCCGACAATTGCAGCGCGCCGGCACCGGTCCGCACCACTATTCCCGGAGACAAGGAGGGGTCATCGAGCACTCGCCCTTCGCGGTAACGCGTGAAGTCGTATGCGGCCCACTCCCCCGAGGGCGACAGGTTGAACTCCCGGTAGCCGGGAGCGCCGGGACGCGCGACGAAGATCTCGCAGCAGGTGTGCCGCCATAGCCCTTCGGCGACGCGCGCCGGGCGCGGCGACGGGACGCGCACTCGCTCGATGTCGCCGTCAAGCACGAAGGCGACTTGCAGCCCGCCGGCGGCGGCGCGCGATACGCTCGCCCGGATTCCGCGCAACGCACTGCAGGCGGCCTCGGGATGGCGCTCGAGCGCGGCGGACGGCATGGCCGCGCGAGCCTATCATGCGGCCCGTGAAAGGGCTCGGAGCCATCGCAGTCGCAGGGTTGGCGGCGTGGACGTTTCTCGCGCCGGCGGCCGGTGCATGGGCGTTCGCCACGGCGGAGCTTCTGTTTCTCGCCTGGCTTGCGCGCGTGCTGCGAAACGAAGCGGCCAGCCCCGAACTCATGCGCGAATGCGCGTCTGCGCTCGCCGCTATCGGCCTCGCCAGCCTGGTGCTGGTGCCGTGGCTCACGTACAAGCTTCAATGGCTGCACGCGGTCCTGATCGGCGTGATGCTGTTCGCGGTCGGCGCGCTCACTCGGCGCGCCGTGCGGAAGCTTTCAGTCGAGCAGCCAGAAGGCCGCCGCGAAAGCGGGCGGCACGAATAGGCAGAAGTTCACCACCGCGCGGATGCGCGCGCGGTCGGTGGGGTCGAATTCCGGCGCCTGGTGCCTCAGCGAAGCGCGCTCCTCCACCGCCTTCTTCACCATGATGTACTCGATGATGATGAGAAAGGCGGCGATCCCGAGGCCGACGAGAAACCCGTTCACGGCGGGGTGCATGGGCAATTTACTCTAGCGGATTGCCGATAGCCGGGCAAACAGACGCTTCATCGAAGCCACCCGGGCGAGATACGCGCGCGGGTCGTGCTCGCCGCAGCGTTGGCCGGGCGTCAGCTTGAAACCGCGTTGCGCGTACGCCTCGCCGGCGCCTGCGCCGCAAAGGTGCATGAAGGCGGCGAGCTCCTGTTTTTGCTCGTGCGTGGCGGCGATGCGGCGGCCTTCCAGCGCGGCGGCGACACGCCGGTCGAGGTACGCGGAAGTGAGCTCGACGGCGTGGCTCGGGATCACCCGCACGTACAGGCTGTTGAACCAGCAATCGTTGACCGCGACGTGGTCGCGGATGCAGTAGCGCTTAGCCTCGCGAAACGTGCCGTCGGTGATCTGGTACATCCCTACGGCGCTCGACGCGGGCCTGTAGATCTCACGCGGGTCGTGCGTCGCACGCAGCCGCCACGCCGTCAGCGCGACGGGGTTGCCAGCGCCTTCCACCTGGGCGATAGCCGCGAGCAGCTCCGGCGTCATCACCGCAGTCGAGTGCCGGCGGAAGATCGGTCCGTACTGGTGCCAGGTCTCCTCCGGAGTCTTGTTCAGCACGCCGCTCACCGGGAAGAAAAGTTCCGCCGGCTTGCGCACCACCTGGTAGACCCAGTTCAGCGCCAGCGCGACCGCGACGATCGCGACCGCCCAAAGCGCCATCCGCCGTCGCGACCCCGCCGGAAACAGCGCGCGGAGGCGACGCGCCAGCCTGGTGCGCCTTGGGCGCGCTATTGGCGCCCTCTCCGGCGCCGCTCCTGCGTGCGGCGCGCGACCAGGTCGATCTCCACGCGCGCGCCGCGGGCGAGAGCAGTTACGCCGACGCAGGTGCGCGCGGGCCGCTTGTCGGCGGCGAAATAGCCGCCGTAGACCGCGTTCATGCGCTCGTAGTCCTCATCGAAATGCGTCAGGAACACGCGCGCCGATACGACGTGCTCGAGCCCGAGCCCGCAGCCGGCGAGCACGCGCTTGAGGTTCTCCATCACCTGCCGGGTCTGCGCCTCCACTGCCTCGGCGCTGGGCCCCGCGCTTGGTCCCTGCGAAATAGGCAACTGGCCGGTGACAAAAACCCACCCGTCCACCTCGACGGCATGGCTATAGGGCGCGACCGGATCCGGGACACCCGGGATCATATGGAACATCGGCGTCGTCATGGGGCGCCATTCTAGGCGCGCGGCTTGCTGCACAATGCCAGTTATGAAAGCCGCAGCCGCCGCACGCAGGGATCTCTGCGATTTTGCGGAGCTCGATTTCCGAAGCACTTTCGTGGCCGAGTTGCCGGCCGATCCGGTGGCGGACAACGTGCCGCGACAGGTCGCCGGCGCCTGCTACACCCGCGTCGCACCGACGCCGGCGGCCGCACCGCGATTGCTCGGCTGGTCGCACGCGCTGGGCGAGCAGCTCGGGATAGCGCAGCCCTCCGACGCGGAAGTTCTCGCCGGCAATCGGGTCCTGCCCGGGATGAAGCCCTACGCGGCGCGCTACGGCGGGCACCAGTTCGGCACCTGGGCGGGACAGCTCGGCGATGGTCGGGCCATCACGCTCGCCGAGATCGTGGCGGCCGATGGCAGCCGCCAGGAGCTCCAGCTCAAAGGCGCCGGCCGCACGCCCTATTCGCGCACCGCCGACGGACGCGCGGTGCTGCGCTCGTCGCTGCGCGAGTTTGTCTGCAGCGAGGCGATGCACTTCCTCGGCGTGCCGACGACGCGCGCGCTCAGCCTCGCCGCCACGGGCGAGCCGGTCATCCGCGACATGTTTTACGACGGGCACCCGGCGCCCGAGCCGGGCGCGGTGGTCTGCCGGGTCGCGCCCTCGTTCGTGCGCTTCGGCAACTTCCAGATCCATGCCGCGCATGGGGAGGCGGAGCCGCTGCGCCGCCTGGCCGACTATGTCGTCCGCGAATTCTTCCCGGCACACACCTATGTCTCCTGGTACCAGGAGCTGTGCCGCCGCACGGCGCTCCTTCTCGTCGACTGGATGCGCCTGGGCTTCGTGCATGGCGTCATGAACACCGACAACATGTCCGTTCTCGGCATGACTATCGACTACGGCCCCTATGGCTGGCTCGAAGGCTACGACCCGCAGTGGACGCCGAACACGACCGACGCGCATACGCGCCGCTATTCGTACGGCAATCAACCGCAGATCGCGCAATGGAACCTGGCGCGCTTCGCCGAAGCCCTTCTTCCGCTGGTCGGCGACAAGGCGCCGCTGGAAGAAGGTCTTGCCCTCTACGCCGACACGTTCAAGCAGGCGTGGCATCGCGCGCTCGCCCGGAAGCTCGGCCTGGCGGCGCTCGACCAGCCGGCTGACGACGAGCTGGTCTCCGAGCTCTTCGGCCTGCTCTACCAGGTCGAGACCGACTTCACGATCTTCTTTCGCAACCTGGCGCGCGTGCCGCTCGACACGGCAGACGGCGCGGTTCTGCAGGAGGCGTTTTATTCCGAGCCCCCGCCGGAGCACGCTCAGGCGCTGGCGAACTGGCTGCAACGTTATGCCGAGCGCTCCCGGGACGAGGCGCGCGACCGCGTCGAGCGCATGAATCGGGCGAACCCGAAGTACGTATTCCGCAACTATCTCGCGCAGCTCGCGATCGATGCGCTCGAGGGCGGCGATGCATCGGTCATGGAGCGGCTGCTCAAGGTCCTCGAGCGACCCTATGACGAGCAGCCCGAGCACCATGCGCTCGCCGCGCGGCGGCCAGAATGGGCGCGGCACCGCGCCGGGTGCTCGGCGCTCTCCTGCAGCAGCTAGTGCGGCTTATCTCGCGCCGCGGACCCGCGCGCGGATATAAGTCACTATCCCGCGCCGCAACGCAGCCGTTATTCTGCGCGCCGGGAAGCAGTAGTTAACAGCCGCGGCGCCGGGCCCGAGCGTACGCTGGCCGAGAGGATGAGGGCAAACACGACACTCGTAATCAACCCGAAGGGCGGCTCGGGGAAGACGACTGTCGCGATCAACCTCGCCAGCTACTTCGCCGCCAACGGCGTGGCCACCGCGGTCATGGATTACGATTCGCAGGGCTCCAGCCTGAACTGGCTGCGCATCCGCCCGGTCCATGCTCCCCGGATCCACGGCGCGAACGCGGCGCCTCAAAAAACCGGTCTGCGCTCCCTCGGCATGCACGTGCCTGCCGCCTCCGAGCAGGTGATCATCGATGCGCCTGCGGGCGCCTCGGGACTTGTGCTGCAGGAGATGCTGTCGCGTGCGCACTGCATCCTGATTCCGGTGGCGCCTTCGGCGATCGATATTCACGCGACCGCAAACTTTATCCGCGATCTCCTCATGACCGGGAAGGTCCGCGCCAACAGCATCCGCATCGGGGTGGTCGCCAACCGGGTGCGCCAGGCGAACCCGATGTACGAGCCGCTCGAACGCTTCTTGCGGTCGCTTAACCTGCCGCTGCTTGCGCGCCTCGGCGATTCCGACGTGTTCCTCGCCGCGGCCGAAAGCGGCCTCGGCATCTTCGAAATGGATTTCACGGTGTCGGGGACCGAGCGCGCTCAGTTCCGCCCCATCGCCGAATGGGTCGATCGGCAGCCGGCCACCGCGGCGCGCCCGGCGCCCCTCGTGTCCGCCGTCATGCGCTCCGGATTGCGCATGGTCAGCAGCATCGCCTCGCTGCCGAGCTACCGCTAGTCGCACCAGTGTGCGGGTCATCCATGGCGCAGCGGCCAGAGGATGATTTGCTTTTCGCGAACGGACGTAGCATGATGCTCGCGCTCTTGTTCCACAGCGAAGAATAAAGAACAAGAATGAGAACGACGCTCGTCATCAACCCCAAGGGCGGCTCGGGGAAAACCACCATCGCGGTCAATCTGGCCACCGCGCTCGCCGCCGAGGGCATCCCCACCACGCTGATGGACTACGATCCGCAGCGCTCAAGCCTCGCGTGGCTCGCCTCGCGCCCACCGCACGCGCCGCGCATCTACGGCGCGAACGGCGCACCGGCGAAATTCCGGCAGCTGCGCAGCTTCGAGATGTACGTACCGGCGGCGACGCGGCATCTCATCATCGATTCACCTGCAGGCGCCTCCGGCGCGCTGGTGCACGAAATGGTCGAGCGCTCCGACAGCATCCTCGTCCCGGTCGTACCCTGCGTGGTCGACATCCGCACCACGGATAGCTTCATCAAGGCCCTGTTCGCCATTCCGTGGGTGCGAGCCGGGCGCGCGCGGGTCGGTATCGTGGCGAACAAAGTGCGCGCGTCGATGCCCGCCTACCCGCTGTTCCTCCGCTTCGTCGAGTCGCTTGAGGTCAAGCTGGTCTCGCGCCTGCTCGACTCCGACATCTACCTGCACGCCGCCGAAAGCGGGGCCGGCATCTTCGAGATGGATCCCGGGCAGACCGTCGCCGAGCGCCGCCAACTCATGCCGATCGTCGACTGGGTGCAGGGCGAAGATGCGCGCATCCCGGAAGACGAGCGTCACGGGGTGCGCCAGATCCGGCGGGTGAGCCTCTAGCGCACGCCGGCCCTGCGGCGGTACAAGCGGTAACGGACGCGACAAGCCACGGCAGAAGCGTGGACACTTGCGTTCCCTGGTGCTCGCCAAGCTGTGGCACAAGCCATGACCATCTCAGGCTAGCCGATCCGTTCTGGCAAGCCATTCCAGCAAGACTGCGTTGAACTCGGCAGGTTGCTCGACCATGATCCAGTGCCCGGTCGGGAAAGCGATCACCCGGTTACCCGGTGCCGCCGCGACACGTTCTGCCCAAGCGCGCGAGTGAAACATGATCGGCTTGCGCTCGCCGTAGATGAAGAGCATCGGCACGTTCGGTTTGAAGACCGCCACGCGCCGAATCCCGCCCGCGACGCCGAACCAGCGCATTGCGTAGGGGTAGCCCATCTGCGCATGGACATGGCGCGGGTCGACCGAGGGGCATGGCATCGCGCGCGCCATCGCCCGCGCCATGGCGTCGCCCATGCGGCCGCCGATGCGCCAGGCAAGCGCAAGCCAGATCTGGTAGGCAAGCACGATCAGCATGCCTTTCCCGCCGAGCTCCGAGCGGTGTCGGCGCGAACCGCCGTCGCCGATGTCGACGCCGACCACGCGCTCGACGAGCTCGGGATGGCGCATGGCGAACTGGTAGCCGAAGAAGCAACCCCAGTCGTGCAGGAGCAGCGTGATGCGCTCCCGCGGGCAAGCGTTCTCCACGACACGTCTGATGATGTCGAGCAGATCGTCGAAAGCGTACGCACGCTTCGCAGCGCCGGGCTCGAACCCCGGCAGCGTGAAGCGCACGCAGCGGTAGCGCGCCTTGAGCGCCTCGACCTGCGCGTCCCACAGCCGGTGTGTGTCGGGCCAGCCGTGGATCATGACGATTGCCTTCGGGCCGCCGCCCTCGGCGATCACCTCGACGCCG
>DATIGN010000034.1:0-22879 GCA_035454685.1 Burkholderiales bacterium
GGCGACCTGCCCTCGAGCGCCTTCGAGTTTCAAGTTCTTGAAAAAATCCAGTGTCACGCGAAGCGGCCAGCGCGACACTTCGAACAGCGTCTTGTCCGCCAGGAACACGTTGCGCGCCTCGCGGCGCAGCCGTGCGCCGTCGCATTCGGGGCAGGTGCGCGTGTTGACGTACTTCGCGAGCTCCTCGCGCACCACCATCGAGTCGGTCTCGCGGTAGCGGCGCTCGAGGCTGGGCACCACGCCTTCGAAGGCGTGCTCCTTCACCGTGGTGCGGCCGCGCTCGGAGAGGTACTGGAACGCGATCTTCTCCTCGCCCGAGCCCTCGAGGATGAGGCGCTGCACGCGCTCATCGAGCATCTCCCAGGGCTGCTCGACGTCGAAGCCGTAGTGCCGCGCGAGCGAGCGCAGCATCGAGTAGTAGAAGTGGTTGCGCCGGTCCCAGCCGCGGATGGCGCCGGCGGCGAGCGACAGGTTCGGGTGCGCGACGATGCGCCTCGCGTCGAAGAACTCGATCGCGCCCAGCCCGTCGCAGCGCGGGCAGGCGCCCATCGGGTTGTTGAAGGAGAAAAGGCGCGGCTCGAGCTCGGGCAGCGCGTAATCGCAGGCCGGGCAGGAGAACTTGGCCGAGAAGAGGTGCTCCCTGCCTGACTCCACCTCGACCGCGACCGCCTTGCCGTCGGCGTGGCGCAGCGCCGTCTCGAGCGACTCGGCGACGCGCTGGCGACCCTCCGCGCGCACGCGCAGGCGGTCGATCACCACGTCCACCGAGTGCTTCGTGTTCTTCGCCAGGCGCGGCGCGGCTTCGAGCTCGTGCACGCGTCCGTCGATGCGAACGCGCGTGAAGCCCTGCGCGCGCAGCTCCCCCAGGAGGTCCGCCTGCTCGCCTTTCCTTCCCGCCACCACCGGCGCGAGGATCATGAGCCGCGTGTCCTCGGGGAGCCCCGCCACCTGGTCGACCATCTGGCTCACCGTCTGCGCCTGCAGCGCGAGCTTGTGCTCCGGGCAATACGGCGTGCCCACGCGCGCATAGAGAAGCCGCAGGTAGTCGTGGATCTCCGTCACCGTGCCGACGGTAGAGCGCGGGTTGTGGCTCGCCGCCTTCTGCTCGATGGCGATCGCGGGCGAGAGCCCTTCGATCAGGTCCACCTCGGGCTTGGCCATCAGCTCGAGAAACTGCCGCGCGTAGGCAGACAGCGACTCGACGTAGCGGCGCTGCCCTTCGGCGTAGAGCGTGTCGAACGCGAACGAGCTCTTGCCCGAGCCTGAAAGCCCGGTGATGACCACGAGCCGGTTGCGCGGCAGCTCGAGGGTCAGGTCCTTGAGATTGTGGGTGCGCGCTCCGCGAACGCGGATGAGATCCATGCTGCGGCTTGAAAAGTGAAACTTGTTACTATAGCGCGCTCCACTTTCCCGCCGCCACGCCTCCTCATGACCGAAAGGATGAGCCGCGCCGAGTTGCGCGCCGGCGCCGGCCTCGCGGCCGTGTACGGCCTGCGCATGCTTGGCCTGTTTTTCATCCTTCCGATATTCGCGGTCCACGCCGTCACTCTGCAGGGCGGGCATGACCTGACGCTCGTCGGCATCGCCATCGGTGGATACGGCTTGACCCAAGGCCTGCTACAGGTTCCGTTCGGAATGGCGTCCGACCGCTTGGGACGCAAGCCGATCATCTACGCGGGCCTGCTCGTGTTTGCGGCCGGAAGCTTTCTTGGCATTGTGGCGACCGACATCTGGACCGCCATCGCGGCGCGCACTCTGCAGGGCGCCGGCGCGATCAACTCGGTCGCCATGGCGCTTGCCGCCGATCTGACGCGCGAGCAGCACCGCACCAAGATCATGGCGATGATCGGCGCGACCATCGGCATCACCTTCGCGCTCTCGTTGGTCGGGGCGCCGCTCCTATATCGCTACATCGGCATGGGGGGCGTGTTTGCGCTGACCGGCTTGCTCGCAATAGTTGCCATCGGAGTGGTGAAGTACTGGATTCCCGACCAGGCGCCGGCGGCGGACGTCGTGCGGGGGAGCTCCGGGCTCCGGCGTGCCTTCGAGCCCGAGCTGCTGCGCTTGAACGCGGGGATATTCATCCTGCATATCGTGCTTTACGCAATGTTCGTGGTGGTGCCGCCGCTTTTCGTGCAGACGGGATTGCAGCTGCCGGAGCACTGGAAGGTTTACTTGCCGGTCATTCTGGCTTCGTTCGTGCTCATGATTCCCGGCGTTCTGTACGCGGACCGCAAGAACCGTCCGAAACCTGTGCTGCTCGCGTCAGTCGCGCTGCTGGTCGCGGTCGAGGCCGCGCTCGCCGCGCTCGACGCTGGCCTCGCCATCCTTGCCGGGCTGATGCTCGCTTTTTTCGTCGCATTCAACGTCCTCGAGTCCATCCTGCCTGCGCTGATTTCGCGCGCCGCGCCCGCTCAGGGTCGGGGCGCAGCGATCGGCGTCTATAACACCACGCAGACGCTGGGGGTATTCTTCGGCGGGCTCGTCGGTGGCTGGGTCGCCTCGCGCTACGGGACTGCCACGGTATTCGCAGTGTGCGCAGTGCTCTCGGCCGTGTGGCTCCTGCTAGCCGCCGGCATGCGCTCGCCAGTCCAGGTCAACGAGCTTTCGACTATTACGTTTTCCATCGCATCGGGAGTGAACCTCGACGGGCTGCACCAAGCGCTAACCGGCGTGCACGGCGTACGCGAAGCCGAGGTCGTGGCTACGGAACGCATCGCGCACCTGAAAGTGGTGCCTGGGCAGTGGGACGAGCATAGAGTGCGTAAACTGATTACTGGGGAGGTTTGACATGGCTTCAGTGAACAAGGTCATCATCATCGGTAACCTCGGCGCTGATCCCGAGACGCGCTATCTGCCGAGCGGCGAGGCGGTGACGAACATCCGCGTCGCCACCACCGATCGCTGGAAGGACAAGCAGAGCGGGGAGCTGAAGGAGGCGACCGAATGGCATCGCATCGCTTTCTTCGGGCGGCTCGCCACCATAGCGGGGGAATACCTCAGGAAGGGCTCGCAGGTGTACGTCGAAGGAAGCCTGCGCACCCGCAAATGGCAAGACAAGGATGGCCAGGACCGCTACTCGACCGAGATCCGCGCAGACGTGATGCAGATGCTCGGCCGCCGCGAAGGTGGCGGCGAGCCCCGCGCCGAATCGGCACCGGCTGCCAAGGCGGCCGGTGCGCAGACGGCGGCGTCCTCAGCGGCCAAGAAGCCTGCGGGCAAGTTCGACGACCTGGAAGACGATATTCCGTTCTAGGTTCTCCCTTAACCGCCGCAGGCTGATGATGCCTACGTGAAGCATCGCACGGAGGCATTGCAATGACGGAAACCTACGCCCTCGCGGCGCTTTGGATCGGGTTGGCGCTCGCAGCGGCGCTCGCCTCGATCTGGCTGCGGGTTGCCACCTCGCTCTCCGAAATCCTTGTAGGCACGCTAGCCGGAGCCGTGCTTGGCGTGGCGGCGCTCGGCGTCGATCAAGACTGGGTCAAGTTTCTCGCCGGCGCAGGCGCGATCTTGCTCACCTTCCTCGCCGGCGCGGAAATTGACCCCGATGCGTTCCGCCGGCAGTGGAAGGAGGCGAGTGCAGTAGGGCTGGTGAGCTTCTTCGCTCCCTTCCTCGGCTGCGCAGCGGGCGCCTACTGGCTGCTCGGGTGGAACGAGCAGGCAAGCCTGCTTGCCGGCATAGCAATGTCGACTACTTCCGTCGCCGTGGTTTACGCGGTGATGCTCGAATTCGGATTCAATCGCACGGACTACGGCAAGATGGTGCTCGCGGCGTGCTTCATCACGGATCTTGGCACGGTCGTCGGCCTGGGACTGATCTTCGCTCCGTTCACGCTTAAGACGCTCGCATTCGTCGGCGGGATGGCGCTCGCGGCCCTCGCGCTGCCGTGGCTGACGCCCCGTTTCTTCAGGCGCTACGGTGGACGGCCCTCCGAGCTGGAAACCAAGTACCTGCTGCTGGTCCTGTTCGGCTTAGGTGCCCTTGCCGGCTGGGCCGAAAGCGAAGCCGTGCTGCCGGCGTATGTGATTGGCATGCTGCTCGCCGGTACCGTGGGCAGAGATCACGCGCTTATTCGGCGGTTCCGCACCCTGACCCTCGGTTTGCTCACGCCGTTTTACTTCCTGCGGGCGGGGTCCTTCGTGTCCGTGCCAGCGCTGATCGCCGCGCCTGCCGCCTTCCTTGCCATGCTCGTCCTCAAGCTCGCGTCGAAGAGCGCGGGGGTTTACCCCATCGCGCGCGCTTTCGGCTCGCCGCGCAAGGTGAGCACCTATACGACGCTGCTCATGTCCACGGGACTCACCTTCGGAACCATCTCTTCGCTCTTCGGCCTGTCGCGCGGCATCGTCGATCAGGCGCAATACTCGGCCCTGGTCGCCGCCGTGGTCGCGAGCGCCGTCGTCCCGACGCTGATCGCCAACGCCTGGTTCCTGCCACGCCACCTGCTGCCGAAGGACGACAACGAAGGCGTGGCCGCTGGAAGGGTGCGAGAGCAACAACCGAGGTAGCGCATGTATCGGACAATCGTAGTGGGATACGACGGCTCGACGGCGGCGCGCAAAGCGTTCGACGCCGCGCTCGAGTTGGCCGCCAGGGACCACGCCGAGCTGCATGTCGTGTCGGTCGGCCGGCCTTCGGAGATCGCCGATGACGTGGAGACCGAAGCGGTGATCGAGCATACACGCGCCTATCACCGCCGCCTGCTTGCCGAACTGAAGACGTCAGCCGCGACGAAGCAGGTGAAGACGCACTACGAGGTCGCGGTGGGACATCCCGCCGAGCAGATCATCTACTACGCCGACCGCATCGGCGCGGATCTCATCGTGGTCGGCGATCGCGGCCGCTCGAATTTCGCCCGGCTGCTGCTTGGCTCGGTTTCCAAGCAGGTGACCGAGCACGCCGGCAGGCCAGTACTCGTAGTGCGCTAGGTACTCAGGGCTCGAGGTCCTTTCCGCCCCAAAATCAGCCATATATAATCGCTGCCATGCCAATCTACGAGTATCGCTGTAGCGCCTGCGGCCAGGAGCACGAGGCGCTTCAGAAGGTGACCGAGCCGCCGCTCACCGAGTGCCCGTCCTGCGGCAGGCCGGGGCTGCAGAAGCTCCTGACGGCAGCCGGGTTTCACTTGAAGGGAAGCGGCTGGTACGCGACCGATTTCAAGGGCGGGGCGAAGAAGCCAGAGGAAAAGAAGCCGGCCGACACCAAGACCGATAGCAAGACGGCCAAGACCGACAGCAAGACGGACACCAAGGCAAGCCCCAAGAGCGAACCCAAGACCGAGGCCGCGGCCTGAGCCGCGGCGAGTAAGAACGCCGGCCCGGCGACGCGCTGGGCCTTTTTGTTTTCGGAGCCGTGAAGAAATATCTCATCACCGGGCTGCTCATCTGGATCCCGCTGGTCATCACCCTGTGGGTGCTGAAGCTCGTCGTGGATGTGCTCGACCAGTCGCTTCTGCTTTTGCCGGTGGCATGGCAAACCGAGAACTGGCTCGGGGTTCACATCCCGGGGTTGGGCGCCATCCTCACCGTGTTCATCGTGTTCGTCACGGGCGTGTTTGCCACGAACTTCTTCGGCGCGCAGCTCGTCGAGCTCTGGCACGAGATCCTGCACCGCATTCCGGTCGTGAACTCGATTTATTCGAGCGTGAAGCAGATCTCCGACACGCTGTTCTCGTCGAGCGGCCAGGCGTTCCGCAAGGCGCTGCTGGTGCAGTGGCCGCAGGAGGGCATGTGGACCATCGCCTTCCTTACTGGCGCTCCCGGCGGTGGCGTGGCGGAACACCTGCCCCCTGACTGCGTCGCGGTGTATGTTCCGACCACACCGAACCCCACGGGCGGCTACTTCATCATCGTCGCGCGCAAGAACGTGATCGAGCTCGACATGAGCGTCGACCAGGCCCTGAAGTACATCATCTCAATGGGCGTCGCCCCGCCGCAGAAATAGGAATCCACGCCCCATGCGCAGTCACTACTGCGGGGAATTGCGCGCCACCCTCGTCGACCGGATCGTGACGCTGTGCGGCTGGGCCCACCGGCGCCGCGATCACGGCGGCGTCATCTTCATCGATCTGCGCGACCGCGAGGGCCTTGCGCAGGTGGTGTGCGATCCGGACGCGCGCGACGCTTTCCGCACCGCCGAGCGTGTGCGTTCGGAGTACGTGCTGAAGGTCACAGGCAAGGTGCGGCGCAGGCCGGCCGGCACGGTTAATCCCGAGCTGCCGACCGGCGAAGTAGAAATTCTGGCGCAAGAGGTGGAGATCCTCAACCCATCCGCGCCGCCGCCGTTTCAGCTCGACGAGGCCAAGCTCGCAGAAGAAACCCGGCTTGAGCACCGCGTGCTCGATCTGCGGCGCGATCTGATGCAGCGCAATCTCCGCCTGCGGCACCGCGCGGCGATGGCGGTACGCCGGTTCCTCGACGAGCACGGGTTCGTCGACATCGAGACTCCCGTGCTCTACAAGTCGACGCCGGAGGGCGCGCGCGAGTTTCTCGTGCCATCGCGGCTGCACGAGGGACATTTCTACGCCCTGCCGCAATCACCGCAGCTTTTCAAGCAGATGCTGATGGTGGCGGGCTTTGACCGCTACTACCAGATCGTCAAGTGCTTTCGCGACGAGGATCTGCGCGCCGACCGGCAGCCCGAGTTCACCCAGATCGACATCGAAACCTCGTTCCTGGCGGAGGAAGACATCCGCGGGCTGATGGAATCGCTGATTCGCTTCGTCTTTCGCGAGACGATCGGCGTCGAGCTGCCCGCGCCTTTTCCGGTCCTCGGCTACGACGAGGCGATGCGCGACTACGGCACCGACAAGCCCGACTTGCGCATCCCACTTAAGCTCGCGGAGGTCACCGACGCAGTGAAGGACGTGGATTTCAAGGTGTTCTCGGCGCCCGCCAACGCGCCCGGCGGCCGCGTCAGCGCGCTGTGCGTGCGCGGCGGCGGCACACTTACCCGCGGCGAGCTCGACGCTTACGGCGAGTACGCCAAGAGCCTGGGCGCCAAAGGGCTGGCCTGGATCAAGGTCAACGAGCGCGCGAAGGAGGCCGAGGGCCTGCAATCTCCCATCGTAAAGAACCTGAATGCACGCGCCATTTCGGCAATTCTCGAAAGAACATCGTCTGAAGACGGAGATGTAATCCTCTTCGGCGCGGGCGAAGCGGACACCGTGGCGGCGTACATGGGAGCGCTGCGCGACAAGGTCGGGCACGACCGCGGTCTCGCCGTGGCCGGGTGGCGGCCGCTCTGGGTCGTGGATTTCCCGATGTTTGAGCTCGACCCGCAGACCCGGCAGTGGAAGGCGAGGCACCATCCATTCACCAGCCCCAAGGACGGCCACGAGCACTACATCGAGACTGCTCCGGAAAAGGCCTACGCCAAGGCCTATGACATGGTGCTGAACGGCTGGGAGATCGGCGGCGGCTCGGTCCGCATTCACCGTCAGGAAATTCAGCAAAAGGTATTCCGAGCACTCCGCATGTCGCCCGAGGAGCAGCGCGCGAAGTTCGGCTTCCTGCTCGACGCCCTGCAGTACGGCGCGCCGCCGCACGGCGGGATCGCGTTCGGCTTCGATCGCCTGGTGACGCTGATGGCCGGGGCTCCGGCGATCCGCGACGTCATCGCCTTCCCAAAGACCCAGCGCGGCCAGGATCTGCTCACCGGCGCGCCGAGCCCCGTGACCGAGAAGCAGCTGAGCGAGCTTCACTTGCGCTTGAGGAATCCCACGCAGCCGTGAGCTGGCTTGCGGTTGCGGTACTCGCTGTCGCCCTCTCCAGTGAAATCGCTCTCGAGAAGCTGCCGCCCGAAGCGCGCCACACCGTCGCGCTTATCAAGGCGGGTGGTCCGTTCCCTTATCAGAGGGACGGTACTGTTTTTCACAACCGGGAGGGCGTGCTGCCGGAGCGGGGCCGGGGCTACTATCGCGAGTACACGGTGAAGACCCCTGGCGCCAAGGACCGCGGCGCGCGCCGTATCGTCGCTGGTCATGGCGGCGAGTTCTACTACACCGACGACCACTACCGCAGCTTCAGGCGCATCATCGAATAATGGAAGAGCTGATCAAGCGCCTGCGGGATCCTGCGGGCTCGGGCGCCTACCGGGCAGCACGTGCCGACGAGATCTTGCGAGCTGCAAGCGGCAGCGGCATCCGGGTAGCAAGAATTCGTTTTGCGGAAAAGCCGGTCCTCATGAAAAATATTGCAGCGGCGCTCGAGTTCCCGCACTGGTTCGGCGAGAACTGGGATGCGCTGGAGGATTGCCTGTCGGACCTGTCCTGGCTCCAAGCGGCGGGCCATGTCCTGCTCCTCGAGGGCGCAGAGCTAGGCGATGACTTTGGCGTGCTGATCGACGTGCTGGGCTCGGCCGCTGAGTTTTGGGCCTCGCGCGGGACGCCGTTCTTCGCCGTTTTTATAGATCCGGCCGGCAAGCTGCCGCTGCCGGAGTTGTCCGGCCGGAAATGAAGCTTCCGCTTTCGGTGCTGGTGGTGGTGCACACCGCCGAGATGGAGGTACTGCTTCTCGAGCGGGCCGCGCGCCCCGGGTTCTGGCAGTCGGTTACCGGCTCGCTCGACCGGCCGGCCGAGGCGCCCGCCGCAGCAGCGGAGCGCGAAGTGCGCGAGGAAACAGGTATAGAGCTCGCAAGCGGACGCCTCACCGGCTGGAACGTCGCCTACACCTTCGAAATCTTCCCTCAATGGCAGCATCGCTTCGGCCCCGGCGTCACCCACAACACCGAGCGGCTCTTCAGCCTGCAGCTTCCAGAGCGCACGCCCGTGTCTATCGCGCCGAAAGAGCACACGGCTTTTGCCTGGCTGCCGTGGCGCGAGGCCGCGCGCAAGTGCTTCTCGTGGTCCAACCGCGACGCGATCCTGATGGTGGGCGCCGCGCTCCTCACCGCAGGCTGCGCGACCGGAGAAGCGCCGCTTGCCCCGCACCTGGACGCCGGGGCAAGCGCCGAGGTGCGCGAGTGCGCGCAGTGGTACCGGGCGCTTGATGCAGAGGTCGACGCCGCCGGAGTGCGTGACGCCCAGTACACGCGCGTGCCCGGGTTTCCGCACCTGCGCGTCGACCGCACGCTCGCTTCGCTGAAGGACCGCGCGGCGCAGAGCGAGCCCGGCCTGCGCACGTTCAACGAGCGGCTCGCCGAGCTCGACGCCGACTCGCGCGTGTACGAGGTCCGGAATGTGCCGACGCTGAACGACGATGCCCGCGCCGCGGCCCTGCGCCGGGCCCGCGATTGCGGCAAGCGGCTGCGCGAAGCGGATCTGGCGAGTCCCGGCGCGCGCGAATCGCTGCTCGCCGCTGCCAGCGTGCCGGACGACTACTCCACCGCGAGCCGCTTTTTCGGCCTGTATTACCTGACGAGGATCCCGTTCGCGTCCGGTGTACGCAATTGGCAGAACGACACCGTTGCGGCATTCCAGCGCAGCGGCGACCCGGCGGCGAACCGCGTGCGCTACGCCCCGCCGCAGGGGCAGGCTTTGCCGCGAAGCGTTGTCGCCGGGCTCCTTGGGCGCGCGGCCTTCGATCCGCTCGGCCATCCGGCGGTTTCCGACCGCGAGCTGGAACGCCTGGCGCTGACTTACGCGCCGACCTTCGAGGTGGAGATCATGGGCGACTACGACCGCTTCGGCGCGCTGCGCTGGCAGCGCGCTGCAACCTCGCTCGAAGTCGATGCGACCGAGCCATCCGTGTACGTCCAGGCCGCCTATATGCGCTACCACGACCGCCTGCTGCTGCAACTCGTGTATACGCTCTGGTTCCCCGAGCGGCCGCGCACCGGGTCGTTCGACCTGTACGGGGGTCGCCTGGATGGAGTGGTATGGCGCGTGACGCTCGCCCCGGATGGCGAGCCGATCCTTTACGACTCGATCCACCCCTGCGGCTGCTATCACATTTTCTTCCCGACTCCGCGCGCCCGCGCGCGCCCCGCGCCGGACGATCTGGAGGAATGGGCGTTCATCCCGCAATCGGTGCCGAGGGTGGGTGAAGGCGAGCGCGCGGTATTGACCATCGCATCGGCCACTCACTACATCGAACGTATCGGCTTCGAACCGGGCGCCGCGAGCCTCGTGCGCTACCGCTTTCGCCGCTACGACGAGCTGCGCTCGCTGCCGCACCCGGGCGGCGCGCACGCCAGCGCCTTTGGTCCGCAAGGACTGATCGCCGGCACCGAACGCCTCGAGCGCTTCTTCTTCTGGCCGATGGGCATCGCCTCCGCCGGCGCAATGCGCCAGTGGGGCCGGCACGCCACCGCGTTCGTCGGCCGCCGCCACTTCGACGACGCCGACCTGCTCGAGCGACGCTTCGAGCTCGACTTATGAAGAAGAATCGCCTGCGCGTGGTGACGCTCAATATCCACAAGGGGTTGTCGCAGTTCAACCGGCGCCTGGTGATCCATGAGCTGCGCGACGGCCTGCGCGCGCTCGACCCCGATCTCGTGTTCCTGCAGGAAGTGCAGGGGCTGAACCAGCGCTTCGCGCTGCGCTTCGCCGGCTGCCCGATCGATCCGCAGCACGCATTCCTCGCGGGCGAGGACTGGGAGCACGCCTACGGCTGCAACGCGGTCTACGACCACGGTCACCACGGCAACGCGATCCTGTCGCGTTTCGGCTTCGTGTCATTCGAGAACGAAGACGTGTCCGCCCACCGCTACGAGCGCCGCGGACTCCTGCACAGCGTGGTCCCGGTGCCGGGATGGAGGCGCAACCTGCATTGCGTGTGCGTGCATCTTTCGCTGCACGAGCGCGGCCGCAGCCGGCAGCTCGAGGCGATCTCGGGGCGGCTGGAAGAGCTCGCTTCGCGCGATCTGCCGATCATCGTCGCCGGCGACTTCAACGACTGGCGCCACCGCGCGAGCAGCATCCTAGAGCGGCGCCTGGGAATGACGGAGGTTTTGGTCGCACACTACGGCCGTCCGGTCGCGACCTACCCAAGCAAGCTGCCGCTGCTCAAGCTAGACCGTATCTACGTGCGCGGATTCAACGTCACGGCCGCACAGGTGCACCGCGGGAAGCCGTGGTCCATGCTGTCGGACCATCTCGCGGTGAGCGCCGACCTCGAGCGCGCCTAGGCGGCGATCAGAGTCTCGCCCCGGCGCAGGCGGCCGCCGCGCGTGACGCGGCAGTAGACGCCGAAGTTGCCCGCTAAGCGCTCGTTCAGGGTGCGCAACGGCTCCGGGCCGCGGCGTGCGCCGCTCTCCTGGTCGATTGTCGTCACTTCACAGCGGCTGCAGGGCTCGACGGATTCCAGCACGGCGTCGCCCCCGCGCAGCTCGCGCCACGGCTCGTTTCCCTCGAGCACGATATTGGGCCGGAAGCGATCCATGCCGACTCCGGGAACGCCGAGCTCGGACAGCATGCCCGTCGTGGTAACCAGCACCGGCTTGGAGTCCGCGAAGCTTCGCCGCGCATTGGCGTCCAGGATGACCAGCGATACCCGCATGCCGAGATAATCGCTTGCCGGATCCGCAGACGCCCCATGCGCGGGTAGGCGGGTCCCCCAAACATCAACCGACGTTTCTGCTGTAAAACTACCCAGAGGAACTGCCGTTTCCGTAAGACCCCCGAAGTCCAGGCGCAACACACCTTCATCGAGAGTGGCGGCAATCGTCGCAAGCAGCGGCTGGTCGCGTTGCGTAACCGCCCGGCCATCCACGCCAACGAACGCGAAGCGGCGATCGTGCTCGAGGCCGAGCGGGCCGAGCGTGGCTTGATCCACTGCCACGGCGCGGCAGCCTTTCACCGGATAGACGAACAGTTGCGAGACGCGCACTACACGAGCAGCCGCACGCGGCCCTGATCGAGCGCGGCAACCACGGGATACGCGTCGCGCCGGCAGGCGAATTCGACTTCGCGCGTCAAGCCGCGCGCCGCCATCATGCGGCCGACGCGGCAATCGAGCAGCGCTTCAGGAGCCTTCGCATGGCGGTAGAGCGCGAGCGCAGCCTTTGCGGCGTCGGAAAGGTCCGTGACGTGCGGCTGTAGGCATTCCACGAAGTATCCGGCGCCGTAGAAATCCTCGAAGTTGAAGTTGTTGCCCGAGCCCGAGCAGACAATAAGCACGGTTTCGCCGGGATGATGCTTCACGATGTGCTCGACGAGCGCGCGCGCGTTGAGCAGCGCGCCGCAATAGACGCGCGCGGCGGAGCATGCCAGCCCCATTGCCACGGTGCCGTTGGTGGTGGAATAGATGACGCTTTTGCCTTCGACGCCGTGCGCGAGCAGCGAAAGCGGGGCCGGATGAGCGAAGCCCGGTAGCGTCTCGGCGTAAAGCTCGCCAGCGAGCACGAACGAACGCTCCGGAAGTTGCTTCGATTCGGCGTGCGCCGCCGACTCGTCCAGTACCGGCACGACCTCCTTCGCGCCGTGCGCGAGCGCCGTAATCATGGTCGTGGTGGCAAACAGGATGTCGAGGACCACCACCACCTTGCCGGGCAGGCGCACCGTATCCAGTTCCTCTTTCTTCGTTAGGACGTGGACCTTGTGGTTGAGGTCGATCTTTGCCGCCATCAGGGCTTGCGGCCGAAGAGGTCGATCCCGGGCGAGCCGAGGCTCACGGTATGGTTGACGAGCGTCTTGCAAAGCATCCGCATGCCGACCGCGCAGGTATGCCAGCCCGAGGCGATCAAGCCGCCAAACACCGTCTTTTGAGCGGTGGCTGGGTCAATGTGGAATGCCTGGGGGTCGAATTGGCGGGCAAAGGCCACGATTTCGTGCTCCGTGAACGTGTGCTTGCCGAGCTCAGCAGCCTCGCCCAGCTTGAAGTCTTCCCACCAGATCAAATTGCTGGCAACATCTTCGAGTACAACAAGATAAAGTGTAGTTCAAAAAGGAGGCGGGACATGCTGCGTTCGTTCATTACGGGCCTTGCGGCCTTCGCGATCGCGCTCGGTGCTCAGGCGCAAACCATAAAGATCGCGATCCTCGGGCCGATGGCTTTCGTGCAGGGCGAGAACCACTGGGCGGGCGCTGAAATGGCGCGCGACGAGATCAACAAGGCGGGCGGCATCAACGTCGGCGGCAAGCGCATGCAGGTGGAGCTGATCCGCGCCGACACCAACGAGATCCAGTCGGTCCCCGATGCCACCAACGCGATCGAACGTGTGATTACGCGAGACAAAGCCGACTTCCTGATTGGCGGGTTCCGATCCGAGGCGGTGCTCGCGATGCAGGAAGTGGCAATGGACCACAAGAAGATCTTCCTCGGCGCGGGGGCCGCGCACTCGAAGCTCGGGCAGAACGTCGAGGAGAACTATAACCGCTACAAGTACTGGTTCCGCTACACGCCGACCAAGGACATCGACCTCGCGCGCACGCTGTTCGCGGTGATGGGCTCCATCGCGCAGCAGATTCGCACCGAGCTCAAGACCGAGACGCCGAAGGTCGCGCTGCTCGCCGAGAAAGCGGTGTGGACCGGCGGATTGATCGCGGCGGCGCAGAAGAACCTGCCGGCGATGAAGATGGAAGTCGTAGGCCTGTGGCAACCCTCGGCAACTGCGACTGACGTTACCGCCGAGCTAGCGGCCATCGATCGCGCTGGGGCGCAGATCGTATTCACAATGCTCTCCGGCCCGGTGGGCATCGTGGTTGGCCGGCAGATGGGCGAGCGCAACATGAAGGCAGTGGCCTGGGGTATTAACGTCGAGGGCCAAAAGGAGGAGTTCTGGCAGGCCACGGCCGGCAAGGCGCAATTCGTCTCGACGCTCGATACGTATGCCGAGGTCGAGATGACGCCCAGGACCATTCCCTTCGTGCGCGCTTTCAAGGAGCGCTACAAGAAGATGCCGACCTACAATGCCGCGACCTACGACGCCATCATCATGTTGAAGTCGGTGATCGAAAAAGAAAACACGCTCGACGCCGACAAGCTGGTCGCGGCGATCGAGAAGGTCGAGCACGTCGGCACCGGCAGCATCGTGACCTTCGATAAGCGCCATGATCTCGTCTGGGCGGTGGGCAAGACCGCGGGCATCGCTGTGCAGTGGCAGGACGGCAAGAAAGTGCCGTTCTGGCCGCCGCAGGTGAAGGGCATGCAGCCGTTCAAGCTGCCGGCGCGCTAGCGCCAGTTTGCTACAAGACATCTTCGTAACCGGCCTGGTCAACGGGGGCGTTTACGCGCTCCTCGCGATCGGCTTTTCGCTCATCTTCGGGGTGGCGCGCATCGTCAACATAGCGCACACCGCCTTCTATATGCTGGCGGCGTACTGCTTCTACACGTTGCTCACGAAGACAGGCCTCGGCTTCGTCCTCTCCGGCGTGGTGGCCGTCGCCGCGGTCACGCTCCTATCGGTCGTGTGCTACCGCCTGGTGATCGAGCCGGTGCGAGAACACGAGGCCGCGGTACTGATCGCGACCATTGCGCTCGCCCTCATCTTCCAGGAGGTGATGCTTTACACCTTCGGTGGGCATTTCCTCGGCATCCCGTCCACGCTCGAGGGAGCGGTGCGCTTCCTCGGCGTCACCATCCCGTACCAGCGCTTGCTGATCCTTGTGGTGGCGGCGGCGATGCTGATCATCGTCTGGTTCGTGCTCTACCGCACACGCCTAGGGCTCGCGATCCGTGCGACTGCGAACGATCTTGAAGTGGCGAACCTCATGGGAATGAACGTGCACCGGGTGGCGATGGCCACGGTGGCGATTTCGGTCGCACTCGCGGCGGTCGCCGGGGTGGTGGTCGCGCCTATATTCGTGGTGGATCCGTTCATGTGGCTCGCGCCCCTGGTCACCATGCTCGCGATCGTCGTGCTCGGCGGGCTGGGCAGCCTGAAGGGAAGCCTGATCGGCGCGCTGATCATCGGCTACGTCGAGGCGATCACGGTTTTCGCGGTGCCGGCCGGGGCGTACCTCAAGGGCGCGGTCGCGCTGATGATCATGGTCGCCGTGCTTCTCGCCAGGCCCGAGGGCCTGTTCGGGGTGGCGTTCGAGGAGGAACGCTGATGTATTGGCTTAAGCGCGGGTGGGCCGAGCTGCACAACGAAGTCCTCGTGCTGCCGTCGCGCACCCTCGTGCTGCTGTGGGTTGCGGCGCTGCTCCTGCTGCCGGTGATGTATAGCGACGCCTACGTTTTGCGCATCGTCACGATGACGTGCATCTTCGCGATCTTCGCCGCGAGCTGGGACCTGCTCGCCGGCTATACCGGGCAGGTGAACTTCGGCCACGCGCTGTTCTTCGGTGCCGGCGCCTACACCTCGGCGCTGCTCTCCCTCAAGCTCGGGCTCTCGCCGTGGGCGACGGTCTGGGCGGGGGCGGCGGTTGCGCTTCTGTTCGGCTTCGTCGTCGGCTATCTGTGCCTGCGGCTGCGCGGCTCGTATCTTTCGCTCGCCACGCTCGCGTTCCCGCTGATCGCGCTCGGCGTGCTGTTCGCCTTCCCGGACTTCTCCGGGGGCGAGCTCGGCATCTCCGGATTGCGCCGCCTTGCCGTAACGCCGACCAGCAACTACTACGTGGCGGCAATCTCGATGCTCTTCATCGTCTTTGCGCTGTGGATCTTCGCCGACTCCAAGTTCGGAATCGTCTTGCACGCCATCCGCGACGACGAGGTCGCCGCGCGCGCCTCCGGTATCAACACCCTGCGCTACAAGCTGATGGTATTTGCGATCGCAGGCGCAGCGGCGGGGTTCGCCGGCGCACTGTTTGCGCATTACCTGCGCGTCGCCGGTCCTTCAACGCTCGAGGTCGCGCTTTCCTTCCAGGTGGTGATCTGGGGTATCTTCGGCGGCGTCGCGACCGTCTATGGCCCGGTCGCGGCGGTGTTCATCCTCTATCCGCTGACCGAGTGGCTCGGCAGCTTCCGGGCCTTCGGCGAGCTGCGCCTGCTGATCTTTGCCATCATCGTCCTGCTGGTGCTGCTTTTCATGCCGCGCGGGCTCACGCCGTGGGTGCGCGACAAGATCGAGACGCAATGCCCGCGCTGCAAACAAAGAAATTCTTCGTGGAAGAAGATTTGCCGATTGTGTGGCGCCGGGCTAGAGGCCCAGGTACCCGGCGCGCAGCGTCTCGTCGGCCATCAGTGACTGCGCCGAGCCCTCGGCAATGATACGGCCCTGCGACAGCACGTAGTTCCGTCTTGCCATCCGGAACACCTGCGCGACTTCTTGCTCGACGAGAAGGACCGGCACGCCCTCGGCGTGGATCTTGCCGACCGCGGCAAACAGCTCCTCGCGGATGCGCGGCGCGAGCCCGAGCGAGGGCTCGTCGATCGCGAGCAGCTTCGCCTCGAACATGAGCGCCCGCGCCGTGGCGAGCATCTGCTGTTCGCCCCCCGACAACGTTCCCGCAATCTGCGTCTTCCTTTCCGACAGACGAGGGAAGAGCGAAAAGCAGTGATCGAGACGACGTTGCGTCTGTTCCTTGCTTGTCGAAAGAAAGGCGCCGGCGAGCAGGTTCTCCTGGACCGTAAGCTCGCGGAACGGGCGCCGGCGCTCCGGGCAGTGCACCAGGCCGCGCATGCGAATCTCGTGTGCGGCGAGGCCGTCGATGCGCTCGCCGGCGAAGCGCACTTCGCCCTCGAGCACGATGTCGCCGTGCGTGCCGCGCTTCATGCGCTCCTCGAAGTGCACCAGGCCCGAGATCGCGCGCAGCAGCGTCGACTTGCCGGCGCCGTTCGGCCCCACCAGGCCGACCAGCTCGCCTTCGTTCACCGAGAGCGTCACGCCGTTCAGGATCTGCGCTTTGTCATAGCGCACGCGCAGGTTCCTCACCTCAAGCAGCGGCATGCTCGCTCCCGAGGTAGGCTTCGATCACTTTCGGATTTTTCACCACCTCGGCCGGCGGCGCGTCGGCGATGATCTCGCCGTAGTCGATCACGATTACCCGGTCGACGATCGACATCAGCTCCTTCAGCTTGTGCTCGATCATCAGCACCGCCGGGCCCTCGGAATGCAGCCTGCCGAAGCGTCCGCCCTTGTGCAGGCGGCGGATCGATTTCGCGAGCAGCTCGGACTCGGCCGGGTTGAGGCCGCCGAGCGGCTCGTCGAGCAGCAGCAGCTCCGGCTCGGTGGCGATGGCGCGCGCCACTTCCAGGCGCTTCAAGTCGCCCTGCGACAGCGCGGAGGCGGGTTCGAGCGCCATGTCGGAGATGCCGACGAACTCGAGCGCGTCCATCGCTTTCGCCTCGATGCGCTTTACCCATTCGCCGCCACGGCGCGCGCGCGGGGCCACCAGCGGCACCATGACGTTGGCGACGATCGGCAGATGGCGGAAGGGCCGCGTGTTTTGGAAGGTGCCCGCAATGCCGCGCTCGACGACGTCCCAGGGCCTCAGGGCCGTGATGTCCTCGCCGTTGAACACGATTCGCCCGGCATCGGGCTTCAGGATCTTGGTGATGAGGCGCAGCAGCGTCGTCTTGCCGGCGCCGTTCGGGCCGATCAGGCCGACGATTTCATCGCGCGCGAGCGAGAAGCTTACGTTGTTGACCGCGGTGAGCCCACCGAAACGCTTGGTCAGCGTCTCGACCGCGAAAAAAGGCCCCGCCAAGACTAGACCTTGGTCTCGTCGCGCAACTCGCGGCGCGACACTTTGCCGACGTCGGTCTTGGGCAGCTCGCCGCGGAACTCCACGATGTGCGGCACCTTGTACTCGGCGAGGCTTTGCCGGCAATACGCCTTGATCTCGTCCTCCGAAAGCTTGCCGCGCGCGTCGCCCTGCAGGACCACGATTGCCTTGATGCGCTGTCCGACGGCCGGATCGGGTACGCCGATCACGCCGGCCGCCTTGACCTGCGGGTGCGCGTAGAGGACGTCCTCGACGTCCTTGGCGAAGATCGAGTAACCCTTGTACTTGATGAGGTCCTTGGAGCGGTCGTAGAAGTGGAAGTAGCCTTCGTCGTCCATGCGCACCAGGTCGCCGGTGCGCATCCACCGTACGCCGCCCTTGTCGACAAAGGCGCGCGCGGTGTCCTCGGCGCGCTGCCAGTACCCCTGCATCACGTTCGGGCCGCAGAGCACCAGCTCGCCCGTCTCGTTCGCCGGCACGAACTCCAGGGACTCCGGGTCGATCACCGCCGCCTGCATGCTTGTGATCGGGCAGCCGAAAGATCCGGCCTTGGGCCGCTGCAGCGGATTGATGTGGCTGGTGGCGCAGGTCTCCGAAAGCCCGTAGCCCTCGGTGATGGTGGACCCCGTGCGCCGCGTCCACCCTTGGGTCGTCGATTCGTGCAGCGTGTCCGCGCCGGAGACGATGAGCTTCAGGCGCCGCCAGTTCGCCTTATTGGTGTCCTTGTGGTCCTTCAGGTATTCGTACAGCGTGGGCACGCCGTAGAACACGGTGGCGCCGTAGCGCTCCATCGCGTCGAGAATGGCTTCGGTATCGGGGCTGGTGAAAAGCACCAGCAGGTGTCCCTGGCACAGCCCCTGAAGCATGATCACCACCTGTCCGTAGATGTGGAAGAACGGCAGGAAGGCGAGGATTACTTCTTTCCCCTGCTCGAAGACCGGGAAAGCGCTTTGGCCCATGGCTTGCGCGGCGACCAGGTTGTAATGCGTGAGCATCACGCCCTTCGGGCTGCCGGTAGTGCCTCCGGTATACGGCAGGGCAGCCAGGTCTTTCTTCGGATCAATCGTCACCGCAGGCGGCTTGGCGGGGTATTTCTTGAGCAAATCCTGCAGCCAGTGCACCCTTCCGGTGACCTCGGCCTTCTTGCCGAAGAGGCGCTTGAGGGCCGGCAAGTACTCGTTGACATTGGTAACCACGACCAGGTCGAGCGCCGCGCCGCACTTGACCACCTTTTCGTGCAGGATGTCTTGGCAGATGATGGCGCGTGCGCCGCTGTCCTTGAGCTGATAGCCAACCTCGTGGCTGGTGTAGACCGGGCTGATCGGCGTGACGGTCGCGCCGCACTTGAGTGCCGCGAAGTACGCAATGATGAACTGCGGGCTGTTGAGCAGATACAGCGCGACCCGGTCGCCTTTTCTTACGCCGAGATCGGCAAGCGCGCACGCCAGGCGGTCGGTTGCCTCGCGCAGCTCGCGGTAGGCGATCGAGCGGCCGTAGAACACTAAGGCCGGGCGCTCCGGGGCGCGCTCAGTCGCCTCGTCGAACGCCTGCGCCACCGATTTCAGCGGAACTTCGACCGTGGGGGGCACTCCCTTCTGGTAGTGCGCCAGCCAGGGCTTCGCAAGGTAAGTTTCGATTGCGGACATCGCTAGACGCCTCCCTCCTCCTCGCCGAAGATTCTATCCCTCGATGGATGAGATCGTCGCCCGCAGCCTGGCCAAGTGGCCCAATGTCCCCGCGGTATACGGCTGGCTCGAGCTCGATCGGCGCGGCAACTGGCTGATCAAAGGCGAGCGCATCGGCAACGCTGCTCTACGCGAGTTCATCGGGCGGAACTACGAGGCCGACGAGCGCGGGCGCTGGTTCTTCCAGAACGGGCCGCAACGGGTGTACGTCACGCTTGCCTACACGCCGCTCGTGGTGCACTACGAGGGCGATCGGCTTTACGACCATTGCGGCCGGCCGTTTGTCTGCAGGAACGCGTTTCAGGACGACGAAGGCTCGGTGCTGCTCGAGGGGGAGCGTGGAATCGCTTTGCTCGACGATCGCGACCTCGCCCGTTATGCGGATTCGGCGCAGGCGTTGCCGAGGATCCGGCGCTCGGAAGTCGAAACCCGCTTCAATTTCTTTTCGGACCCCGGAATCTGACCCGTCCCCAGTCGTTGCGCTGGGGTAGTTTCCTCTTTATAATCCGGCCTCTTTTTTGGGTCCGGGCGGCCTACCGGAAGCAGCACTCGGGGCCGCCTGTTTCGTTTCTGGAAACGCAAGAACATGCCCACGGTCAACCAGTTAGTGCGTGACGGGCGCGCCGCCAAGCGCGCCAAGTCGAAAGTCCCGGCGCTCGCCGGCTCGCCGCAGAAGCGGGGAGTCTGCACCCGGGTCTATACGACCACGCCAAAGAAGCCGAACTCCGCGCTGCGAAAGGTTGCGAAGGTCCGCCTCACGAACGGCTTCGAGGTGATCGGCTACATCGGCGGCGAGGGCCACAACCTCCAGGAGCACTCGGTGGTGCTGATCCGCGGCGGGCGCGTCAAGGACCTGCCGGGCGTGCGCTACCACATCGTGCGCGGCTCGCTCGACACTCAGGGAGTGAAGGACCGCAAGCAGGGCCGCTCCAAGTACGGCGCAAAGGCGCCGAAGTCGGCCTAGGGATTTCAGATGCCGCGGCGCAGAGAAGTCCCCAAGCGTGAGATCCTGCCGGATCCGAAGTTCAATAACGTCGAAGTTGCCAAGTTCGTCAACGTGCTGATGACGCGCGGCAAGAAGTCGGTGGCCGAGCGCATCATCTACGGCGCGCTGGAGACCATCAAGTCGAAGTCGGGAAAGGATCCGATCGAGGTTTTCACGCAGGCGGTGCAGAACGTAAAGCCGGTCGTCGAAGTGAAGAGCCGCCGGGTGGGCGGCGCGAACTACCAGGTGCCGGTCGAGGTGCGCCCGGTGCGGCGCGTGGCGCTCGCGATGCGCTGGATCCGCGAGGCGGCGCAGAAGCGGGGCGAGAAGTCAATGACGGTTCGCCTTGCCGGCGAGCTGCAGGAAGCGGCCGAGGGCCGCGGCGGTGCGATGAAGAAGCGCGAGGAGGTCCATCGTATGGCTGAAGCGAACAAGGCTTTCTCGCACTACAGGTTTTGAATGGCCGTGGCACGCAAGACTCCAATCGAACGGTATCGGAACATCGGCATCTCGGCGCACATCGACGCCGGGAAGACGACCACGACCGAGCGCATCCTGTTCTACACGGGCGTCAACCACAAGCTCGGCGAGGTGCACGACGGCGCTGCCACCATGGACTGGATGGAGCAGGAGCAGGAGCGCGGCATCACGATCACGTCGGCCGCGACCACGTGCTTCTGGAAGGGAATGGATCTTTCCTATCCCGAGCACCGGATCAACATTATCGACACGCCTGGTCACGTCGATTTCACGATCGAGGTGGAGCGCTCGCTACGCGTGCTCGACGGCGCGTGCATGGTGTACGACGCGGTCGCCGGGGTGCAGCCGCAGTCCGAGACGGTGTGGCGCCAGGCCAACAAGTACCGCGTGCCGCGGCTCGCCTTCATCAACAAGATGGACCGGGTCGGCGCGACCTTCTTCAAGTCCTACGAGCACATTCGCGCCCGCCTGAAGGGCAACCCGGTGCCAATCCAGCTTCCGATCGGCGCCGAAGAAAAGTTCGCCGGGGTAATCGACCTCGTCAACATGCAGGCGATCTACTGGGACGACGCCACGCAGGGCATGAAATTCGAGAGGAGGCCCATCCCGGCCGAGCTCGCCGCCGAAGCCAAGGAGTGGCGCGACAAGATGGTCGAGGCTGCGGCCGAGGCGAACGAAGAGCTGATGAACAAGTACCTCGAGTCGGGCGAGCTCTCGGTCGAGGAAATCAAGAAAGGCATCCGCATCCGCACGATCAACAACGAGATCGTGCCGATGCTGTGCGGCTCGGCGTTCAAGAACAAGGGCGTGCAGGCAATGCTTGACGCCGTCATCGATTACCTGCCCTCGCCGATTGATGTGCCGCCGGTCAAGGGGGAGAACCAGAAAGGCGAGCCCGAATTCCGCAAGCCCGGCGACGACGAGCCGTTCGCCGCGCTCGCGTTCAAGATCATGACCGACCCGTTCGTCGGCCAGCTCACGTTCATCCGCGTGTATTCGGGCGTGCTCACTTCCGGCGATACCGTCTATACCTCGATGAAGGGCAAGAAGGAACGCATCGGGCGGCTGCTGCAGATGCACGCCAACGAGCGCGAGGAGATCAAGGAAGTGCGTGCGGGCGACATCGCCGCGGTGGTCGGGTTGAGGGACGTCGTGACCGGGGAGACGATCTCGGACGTGAAGAACGTGATTACCCTCGAGCGCATGGAGTTCCCCGAGCCGGTGATCGCGCAGGCCGTTGAGCCGAAGACCAAGGTCGATCAGGAAAAGATGGGGATGGCCCTGAACCGGCTGGCTCAGGAAGACCCCTCGTTCCGGGTTCGCACCGACGAGGAATCGGGGCAGACGATCATCTCGGGCATGGGGGAGCTGCATCTCGAGATCATCGTCGACCGCATGAAGCGCGAGTTCGGCGTCGAGGCTTCGGTCGGCAAGCCGCAGGTCGCCTACCGCGAAACCTTCAGGAAGATGGTCGAGTCCGAGGGCAAGTTCGTCAAGCAGTCGGGCGGCCGCGGCCAATACGGCCACGTCTGGCTCAAGCTCGAGCCGCAGGCGCCGGGCAAGGGCTACGAGTTCGTCGACGCCATCAAGGGCGGCCGCGTGCCGAAGGAGTACATCCCTGCGGTCGAGAAAGGCGTGAACGAAGCGATGCAGGACGGCGTGCTCGCGGGCTATCCGGTCGTCGACGTCAAAGTGTCGCTGTTCGACGGCTCGTACCACGAGGTCGACTCGAACGAGAACGCTTTCAAGATGGCCGCAATCTTCGCCTTCAAGGACGGCATGCGCTCGGCGCAGCCCGTTCTGCTCGAGCCGATCATGGCGGTCGAGGTGGAGACGCCGGAAGAGAAGATGGGCGACGTGATCGGCGACCTCTCGGGCCGCCGCGGCGTGATCCAGGGCATGGAGGACATGCCCGGCAGCAAGGCGATCCGGGCCGAGGTGCCGCTCGGCGAGATGTTTGGCTACTCCACGACGCTGCGCTCGCTGACGCAGGGCCGCGCGACGTACACGATGGAGTTCAAGCACTACGCCGAAGCCCCGAAGAGCGTCGCCGACGCAATCATGAAAAAAGACGAGGAAAAGAAGTAGGAGCGCATAACATGGCCAAAAGCAAATTTGAGCGTACGAAGCCCCACGTGAACGTGGGCACGATTGGACACGTGGATCATGGCAAGACCACGCTGACGGCGGCGATGACGCACATACTGGCGAAGAAGTACGGGGGCGAGGCGAAGAACTAC
>DATIGN010000035.1:0-6089 GCA_035454685.1 Burkholderiales bacterium
TTATCCCCCGCTACTGGGCACGTTCCGATGTATTACTCACCCGTTCGCCACTCTACTCGGGGGTTGCCCCCCTTTCGCGTTCGACTTGCATGTGTAAGGCATGCCGCCAGCGTTCAATCTGAGCCAGGATCAAACTCTTCAATTAAATCCTGATGTACTGCTCTCACTCAAAGTAAACGAGGTTTCCTGCTTACTTATTGTGAGCACTTGATGCTTGGCCGCTCCAGGCCGAAACCCTTCGCGGCGCCTCGAAGCTCAAGCGCCCACACCTATCGGCTGCGAATTTTTAAAGAACGTTGGTTGCGGGGAGAGGATTTGAACCTCTGACCTTCGGGTTATGAGCCCGACGAGCTGCCAGACTGCTCCACCCCGCGCCCGAAGAGACCAAGATTATAGCTGCCGGTGTAAAACCGTGTCAACGATCTACGACGAAAAACCCGGCGCAACGCGCTACGACTGGATCGCTTCGCGGAAGTTCAATCCGCGGTGGCACCGCTTGCGCGTATCACCCGGGCCCATTTGTCCGACTCCGCGCGGATCCAGCGCGCAAATTCCTCCGGCGAGCTTGCCACCACGTCGAATCCCAGGCGCCCGAGCGCCTCGCGCGTCTGCGGATGGCGCATAGCGGCGACAGTTTCCGCGCTTAGACGCGAGATCACCACCGGCGATGTACCCGCGGGCGCCAGCAGGCCGTTCCAGGCGAGCGACTCGAGCTGCGGAAATCCGAGCTCCGCGACGCTCGGAATATCGGGCGCTGTCGCACTGCGCTTGAGCCCCGTAACTGCCAGCGCTTTCATCTTGCCTGAGCGTACGTGCGGCAGCACCGCCGGGAGGATGGCATACATCGCGTCGATGTTTCCCGCCAGCATGTCCGTTACAGCGGATGGAAAGCCCCGGTACGGGATATGCAGGAGAAAAAGCCTGGCGTCGTTCTTCAGCAGCTCCATCGTCAGGTGCGAAGCGCTGCCGCCGCCAACCGAAGCGTAGGACAGCCGGCCGGGATTCTTCCTTGCGTGCTCGACGAATCCCCCAAAGTCCGCGATCGGCAAGTCGTTACGTACCACGAGCATCTGCGGCGCCGACGCGAGCAGCGAGACCGGCACGAGGTCTTTGTCCGGGTCGTAGGTAAGCCCTCTGTAGAGGTGCTTGTTGATCGCGACGGGTCCGTTGCCGCCGATCAGCAGCGCGTGAGGGTCACCAGCCTTGGCCACCGCTCCCGCGCCGATGTTGCCGCCTGCGCCGCTGCGGTTATCGACCACGAAGGGCTGGCCGAACGCTACCTGCAGCCGCTCGGCGAGCGCGCGGCCGATGATGTCGGGGGTCGAGCCCGCCGGATACGGCACCACGACGCGTACCGGCTTGACGGGGTAGTCTTGAGGAAGAACCGCTAGCGGCGCCCCAAGGGCGAACCCGAGCAGAATTCTTGCGACCGGCATCAAATTCCGCGCCGATCGAGGAGTGCCTGCGACAGCGTGCCGGCGTCGACGTACTCAAGCTCGCCGCCGAGCGGGACGCCGCGGGCGATGCGGCTTGCTTTCACGTTGCGCGCGCGCAGCATCTCCGCGATGTAGTGCGCGGTGGCTTCTCCCTCGTTGGTGAAGTTTGTGGCCAGGATCACTTCGTGCACCTCGCCGTTCGCAGCCCGGGCGATCAGACGATCGAGCCCGATGTCGCGCGGGCCGACGCCGTCGAGCGGAGAGAGCCGGCCCATCAGCACGAAATACATCCCGGAGTAGCTGAGCGTCTGCTCGACCATGGCAAGGTCCGCAGGCGTCTCCACGACGCACAGCAAGGAGCGGTCGCGCCGCGGCGATCGGCACAGCGCGCAAACTTCCTCCTCGCTAAAGTTGTTGCATTGATCGCAGCGGCGGACGCTCGCGAGCGCCTCCGAGAGCGCCCGGGCGAGCTCGTCGGCGCCCCCGCGATCGTGCTGCAGAAGATGGAAAGCCATGCGCTGCGCGGAGCGCGGCCCCACGCCGGGCAGCACGCGCAACGCCTGGACGAGCCGTTCCAGTCCTTTTGCGCTCGGGACCGGCGGCTTGCTCAAAACGGCAACTTGAAGCCCGGCGGCAGTCCGAGCCCGGCGGTCATCCCGCTCATCTTCTCCGCGATCGTAGCCTCGACCCGGCGCGCGGCATCGTTGAACGCGGCGGCGAGCAGGTCTTCCAGCATCTCGCGATCGTCGCCGACGAGCGAGGGATCGACGGTGACGCGCTTCACTTCGTGCTTGCAGGTCATCTGCACCTTCACCATACCGGCGCCCGATTGCCCCTCTACCTCGGTGGTGGCGAGGCTCTCCTGCATGCGGCGCATGCTCTCCTGCATCTGCTGCGCCTGCTTCATCAACTGGCCAATGTTACCTTTCATGAGCGGCTCACTTTCGGTCTTCCCGGATGGTGGAATCGACGACCTTGCCGTCGAAGAGATCGACCAGGTCCTGCACGAAGCCGTCGCTCGCCACCGCCTGGGCGGCGGCGGTGCGGCGGGCTTCGCGCTCGCCCGCCTCGAGCGACGCCACGCTGGCGCCGGCGACTTCCCCGACCGCGACCTTCAGGCTCACCGGCGCTGCGAGCTGCTGCTCTAGCGCCGCCTTGAGCTTTTCCAGGTAGCTGCGCTCGGCGAGGTAGGCCTTGGCTTTCGGCACCACGAGCTCGAAGCTCGCACCGTCGCGACGCCTTAATTCGGCGTTACGCGCAAGCTCACGCGCGGCCCCCGTGACCGGCAACTGCTGCACGAGCGCCGTCCAGTCGCTACTTTGTGTTCGAGCCTGGGCGTTTTCCGTTTTCTTCGGGACCGGCAAGTCCCTGCCGGCGCCTTCGGGACGGAACGCAAGCATTCGCAGCACCGTCATGACGAAGCCGCCGTGCTCGTCGGGCGCGAGCGGCAGGTCTTCCCTGCCCTGCAGCGCGATCTGATAGTAGAGCTGCACCGACTCCGGATCGAGCCGGGTTGCGAGCTCCTTCACGCGCGCGTCGTGCACCGCGCCGGCGACCGACTGCGCCAGTGCGATTTGTAAGAGCAGGCTCGCCAGCTCGGTAAGCGCGCTGTCGAAGGACAGGCTGCGCGCCTGCATGTCGTCGGCGATCTTCACCGCGGCGGCGGCATCGTCCGCGGCGATCGCCTCGATCAGCCGCACGAGATGACCCTGATCGATGGCGCCGAGCATTTCTGCGGCGCTCGCCGCCGTGACTGCGCCGCCGCCATGCCCGATCGCCTGGTCGAGCAGCGACAGCGCATCGCGCATGCTGCCCGCCGCGGCACGCGCGAGTAGCGCGAGCGCTCCCGGCTCATACTTAATGCCCTCCCGACCTAGAATGTTCCCCAGGTGCTCGGCAATGGCTTCGCGCGGCATCTGCTTGAGGTTGAACTGCAGACAGCGGCTGAGCACCGTCACCGGGATCTTCTGAGGATCGGTAGTCGCGAGGATGAACTTCATGTGCTCGGGCGGCTCCTCCAGCGTCTTCAGCATGGCGTTGAAGGCGTGGCCCGAGAGCTGGTGCACCTCGTCGATCACGTAGACCTTGAAGCGGCCGCGCGTCGGCGCGTACTGCGCGGTGTCCAGCAGCTGGCGCATCTCGTCGACCTTGGTGTTCGTCGCCGCGTCGACCTCGAGCAGATCGACGAAGCGCCCGGCGTCGATCTCGAGGCACGCCGAGCAGCTGTTGCACGGCTGGGGCGTGATCCCGGTCTCGCAGTTCAGGCATTTCGCCAGAATGCGCGCCAGGGTGGTCTTGCCCACGCCGCGCGTGCCGGTAAAGAGATAGGCATGGTGCAGCCGCTTGTGCTCGAGCGCGTGGCGAAGGGCGCGCACGACATGCTCCTGCCCCACAAGGCTCGCGAAATCCCGCGGCCGCCACTTGCGGGCAAGGACTTGATAGCTCATCGCTCGAATCGAATTCTGTGGCGAGCCAGACCCCCGGCACTCGCAGCGACCGGCTGTGGCTGCTTCCTTCCGGACCTGACCAGGTTCACCAGACTGCAATGCGGGGAGGCCCGCCGGGATCAATTCTAATTGAAACGGCCGGGTCAGTAAGCCCGTTGTCAGCTTGAAGTCAGCGGATCGTTGGAAGCCGACGCTACGCTGCTCACGTATCCTCCTCCATCGCAATAGTCGCGATGGCTTCAACGCCCGCGGGCGCAAGCCCTGCGGGCGTTTTTCTTCGTGCGCCCCTACTGAGCCTTTAGGCTCTCGACGGAGCGCTGGTACATCTGCTCGTAGGACTCGCCGTAGGTCTCGGACGACGAGGTCGGCGGTTCGCTCACCACAAGGGCCCCGCTGCGGAACAGATAATCGGGAAGCCAGGTGGCGATCGCCGGAAAGGCGAAGATGAGGGCGATGGCGACGACTTGGATGCCCATGAACTGAAACATGCCCTTGTAGATGGTCAGAAGCGACCAGCCTTTCGCCACTTGCTTGAGGTAATAGGCCGACATCGCCACCGGCGGCGAGAGGTAAGCGGTCTGCAGCGTGACGGCGACCAGGGCCCCGAACCACACGAGGTCTACCCCCAGCTCGATCACCACCGGATAGAAGATCGGCAAGAAAACCAGGATCACCGCCGGCCACTCGAACGGCCAGCCGAGAAGGAATATAAGGACCGTTACCAGCGCGAGCATCAGCCCGGGGGGCAACGGCAGGGAGACAAGCGTTTCGGTGATCCAATCCGCGGCGCCAAGACGGGCGAACACCGCACCGAAGATGTTCGAGGTGAGCGCGAGCACGAGCACCATGCTGCTCGTCGCAAGCGACTGCATCAGAGCGCGTTGGAAGCGTTCCCAGGTCAGCTTGCCGTACGCCGTGGCGAGCACGAGCGCACCGGCGGCGCCCATGCCCGCGGCCTCGGTCGGCGTCGCGAGCCCGGCGAGGATCGAGCCCAGCGTAGCCGCCACCAGTCCGGCGAGCGGCAGTACGCCGACCGCGAAGGCGCCGAGCGCCGACCACACCGACGGTGCGCGCAGCTCCTTGGGTAGCGCGGGGCCCAGCTTCGGGTTGAAGAAGCTGCGGACGGCGACATAGATGACATAGAGCCCGGCGAGCATGAAGCCGGGGACGATGGCCGCGGCATAGAGGTCTGCCACGGATACGCCGAGCACCGGCCCCATCACGATCAACATCACCGAAGGCGGAATGAGGATGCCCAGCGTACCGCCCGCGGTGATCGCCCCTGCGGCGAGCTGGCCGTCATAGCCCGAGCGAATCATGATCGGTGCGGCCATGATGCCAAGCACGGTGACCGCGGCGCCCACGATACCGGTCGCCATGGCGAAAGCCGCGGCGGTGACGATGACGACGATGAACAACGATCCGCGCACCGGGGCGAGCAGCAGCCGCAGCGCGGCGAATAGGCGCTCCATGAGCCCGGCCTGCTCGGCGATGAAGCCCATGAAGATGAAGAGCGGCACCGCGGCGAGCAGCGACTCCTTCATGAGCCCGATCGTCTGGAAATACGCCAAGTTGAACACGACGTCGCCCAGCCCCCACCAGCCGAAGGCGAAAGCCAGGAACAGCAGCGTGAACGAGATGGGAAAGCCGAGAAAGATCGCCGCGATCATTACGGCGAGCATCGTCAACCCGATGGCGGTCTCGTAGGTCATGTGCCGCTCTCAAAGGCGCGGCCCGTGATTGCGGCGTGCAGGCTCTTCGTCAGCTCGGAAACGCCTTGCAGGAGCAGCAGCGCCGCGGCAAGCGGCACGCACGCCTTCAGCGGCCAGAGCGCCGGTCGCCACGGCGTCTGCTCCGAGAGCTCGCCTATCTCGTAGGCATACCAAGCTTCGTCCCAGCCCACCCAGAGGAACAACGCGATCCCGGGAAAGAAGAAGACGATGTAAGCGACCGAGTCAATGACCCCGCGAGTGCGCAGCGACCAGCGCTCCCAAAAGAAGTCAGTGCGGATATGCGCCCCGATACGCAGCGCGTACGCGGCGCCCAGCATGAACATCGCGCCGTACAGCATGTAGGTAACGTCGAACGACCAGATGGTCGGCGCGGCGAAGGCGTACCGCGCGACGACCTCGTAGACCACGGCTGCGACCAGCGGCACCATGAGCCAGGCGATCACCACGCCGCAAAGCTGGGCGAAGCGGTCGAT
>DATIGN010000036.1:0-7173 GCA_035454685.1 Burkholderiales bacterium
CCTGGTTCGAATCCAGGCCGGCCCACTCACGTTACTGTTCGTTCGATCCGGCGCGCTGGTGCATCTGCTGCACCGCGCCGTCGATTTTCTGCTGCGCGTGCTGCAGCGTCCTTTGCCCCTGCTCGAGCTCCTGCTTCTTGATCGAACCGGCGGTGGCAGCGGTGGAGGCGGTTTCGACGCCGCAGCCGGCAAGGGCGGCGATCGTTGCGATGACGAGAAATGTCTTCATGGACGGCACTATAGGCGTCAAGAGCCGCCTTGCCGCGTCAAAAGTTCCTCTGCCGGGCGCTGGGAAGCCGAAAGAGTCAGTAAAGCAATTCGCCGTGAAAACGGCCCGTTTCGTTTCCCTTCTTGAACCGTCAGGGGACGAGTATTAGAGTCCGCCAAGAGGGGGAGTTCTGGCGACTTTCATCGATTCCTTCCGCAGAAACGCGGACGGCTCGTGGACGTGCGTTGCTTCGGTGACGCTCGCCAGCCGCGGCGGTCCGATCCGCTTTACGGAAGGAGCGACGTTTTCGACCGGGATGATGTTCATGGGCATCCGGATCGCCAAGCTGCTCGACGAGATGGCGAAGTATTCCCCGCCTGCCAACCACGCCAGCGACGACGATTAGTAGTAGATTCTGAGCGACGTAGTAGATTCTGGGTAGCATCAAGGGACGGCTGCAATGTACGCCTCCTTCTTCCCATTGGCAGAGCGCGTTGGTGTCGTAGCGAAAAGTCTGCGCGCTCGCCGGATTTCCTGGGCGCTTGCGGGCCTGCTCGTCGCCTTTACGGCGATCGGGTTTCTCGCGGTTCCGCCGATTCTCAAGTCGAAGCTGGAGCAGACGCTGTCGCAGCTGCTTCACCGCAAGGTGACGGTCGAGGCGGTTCGAGTCAATCCTTTCGCGCCGTCGGTCACCGTTCGTGGCCTCGCGGTGCGCGAACATACCGACGATGTCCCGTTCGCTCGCTTCGACGAGCTCTATGCCAACGCCGCCTGGACCTCGATCTTCTACCTTGCGCCGGTGGTGGACGAGTTAACCCTGGTGAAGCCGCAGCTGCGCCTGGTGCGCAATCCAGACCGGACGTACAACTTCCAGGATCTACTCGACGAGTTCATGGCGCGGCCCAAGAGCGACGCTCCCGTTCCGAAATTCGCCCTGTTCAACATCCGCCTCGTCGATGGGCGCATCGATTTCGACGACCGGGCGGAGGGTGAGAAGCACGAAGTCAGCGATCTGCGCGTCGGAATTCCTTTCCTTTCGAGTCTGCCCGCACATGCCGAGGTCAAGGTGGCCCCCGAGCTCAGCATGATGGTGAACGGCGCGCTCCTCAGCCTTACGGGCGACGCGCTTCCTTTCCAAGGTACGCACGCCGCCGTTCTGAACCTCGATGTGCACAGCGTGAACCTCACGCGGCTCACCGACTACCTGCCGTTCCAGCCGCGCGCAAAGTTGGCTGACGCTGTGCTCGATGCGCGCCTCACGATTGCATTCGAGCAGCCTCCAGGCAGCGCTCCCGTGGTCAAGCTGCGCGGCTCGACGGCGGTCAGGAGGCTGAGGCTGCTCGACCTGGAGAACCGGCCTGTGCTAGCTTGGAAGCGTCTCGGCATCGAGCTGAACGAAGTGCAGCCGCTGGCGCCGCGCATAGAACTGAAGAGCGTCGAGCTGGACGGCGCCGACTTGCATGTACGACGCGACAAGACGGGTGCGATCAATTTCGCGCGACTTGGCCCGGCGGCAGCGACCGTGCGCGCCGAAGCGCAGTCCGATCCGCTTTTCCTAAAGATTGATCGTATCGCGGCGAAGCTCGACAGAGTTCGCGTCACCGATGAGACCACCACGCCCGCGTTGGATACGGTGCTCTCGGGAGAGCTGGAAGCGAGCGCGCTCGATCTCCAGGAAGGCCGGCGGTCGCAATGGACAGTTTCGATGCGCGGCAACGCCGGAGAAGCGATCAAGCTGACGGCGGTCGCTACCGCCGCCCTGGCCGCGGCCGAGGGCCGCGTCGATATCACCGCGATTGACCTGAAGCGCTATCAGCCCTATGTCGACCAGGCGGCGAACCTGCGTATCGACGATGGCAAGCTCGACCTCGGGCTTGCCTTCAAATGGGAGAGGAACGATCTTGCGCTTGCGGATGTTGCGCTGGCGCTGAAAAGCCTGCGCGCACGGCTGCCGGACGAGAAGGAGCCATTGGTCCGCATCGGCTCGCTGGAAATGACAGGCGCGAGCGTCGAGGCCGGTGCGCAGAGAGCAAACCTTGGCGAAATCGCAATCGGCGACGTGACGCTGCGGCTGCGCCGCAGCGCGGACGGCATTCTCAACGCCGCGCGCATCGCGAAAGCGGATCGATCGGAGAAGAACGAACAGCCGGGGTTACCGTGGCGCATCGACCTTGCGCGCGCGACATTGCAGCGCGGCGCCGTAACGTTCGAAGACCTCGCATTCGGCGAACCGGCGGCGACGATCAGCATCGCGCCGCTCGAGGTCAAAGCCGAGAAGCTTTCGACCGCCAAGGGCGCTAGCGGCAGCATCAACGTGCGCGCCACGATCGACAAGAAAGGCACGCTCGCCGCAGCCGGACCGCTCACCCTCGATCCGCTCGGTGCACGTCTCAACATCGTCGCGCAGACCATCGGCCTCCTGCCCGCGCAGCGCTACATTGACGACAAGGTGCACTTCGCCATCACTTCGGGCCGCCTGTCGGCGAAAGGCACCGCGTTGTTCGAGCTGCCGCCGGGCCGGGCGCTCAAGGCCGCATACCGCGGAGGCGTCGAGGTAACCGATTTCGCCTCCATCGATAAGCGCTCGACCCAAGACCTGCTGAGGTGGAAAGCGCTTTCGCTCGCGGCGATTGATTTCGAGCTCGAGCCGCTCAAGCTATCGGTCGACGAGATCGGACTCTCCGAGTACTACGCGCGCATCATCGTCACGGCCGACGGCGCCCTCAACCTGCAGGCGCTGCTGAAGGATCCGGAGTCGACGGCCCAGGCCCCGGCACCGCAGGCGACAGTGGCTTCCGCTTCGAACGTGCGCATCGGGAGAATTACGGCGCGCGATGGCAACGTCAATTTCAGCGACTTTTTTATTCGGCCGAACTTCAGCGCAAACCTGACCGGCTTCGGCGGCTCGGTGACCGAAATGACGCCGGAGAAAGCGGGCGATGTCGAGCTGCACGGCAAGATCGACAATGCCGCGCCGGTCGAGATCGCCGGCCGCGTGAACCTGCTCGGCAAGGATCTCTTTCTCGACATGAAGGCGAGTGCGCGCGACATCGAGCTCGCGCCGCTCTCGGCGTACGCCGTAAAGTACGCGGGCTACGGCATTCAACGCGGCAAGCTCTCGGTCGCGCTCAAGTACGGCATCGAGAACCGAAAGCTCAGCGCCGAGAACCAGATCTACCTCGACCAGCTCACCTTCGGCGAGCGCGTGGAAAGTCCGACCGCAACCACGCTGCCGGTGCTGCTGGCCGTCGCGCTGCTTAAGGACCGCAACGGCGTGATCGACGTCAACCTCCCGATCTCGGGATCGCTGGACGACCCCCAGTTCAGCGTCGCCGGCATCATCTTTCAGGTGATCGGGAACCTGGTGGTGAAGGCGGTCACTTCACCCTTCGCGCTGCTCGGCTCGCTCGTCGGCGGCGGCGAAGAGCTGAGCTTTGTCGAATTCGCCCCGGGGTCGGCTGCGCTCTCCGCCGGCGAGCAGCAGAAGCTCGGCAGCCTCGCCAAGGCGCTCACCGAGCGTCCGAACTTGCGGCTTGAGATCACCGGCCGCGCAGCGGCGGATCCGGACGAGAACGCTCTCAAGCGCGCCGCGCTCGATGCCAAGGTGAGGACCCAAAAGTTCGACGAGCTGCGCCTCGCCGGAACGGCGCCTGCGTCGCCGGATTCGGTAACCGTGGACGCCGCGGAGTACGAAAGGTACCTAAGGCGCGCCTACGGGGCGCAAAAGCTTCCCGACAAGCCGCGCAATTTCCTTGGCATCGCGAAGGAGCTTCCGGTTCCGGAGATGGAGGGTCGGATGCTCGCTCACACGAACATCGATAAGGACGATCTGCAGCGGCTGGCGAACAGCCGCGCGCAGGTTGCCAAGGAATGGCTTATGACCGAAGGCAAGGTGCCGGCAGAGCGGATGTTCATCAACGCCCCGGTGCTGGCCGCGCCGGAGAAGGGCAAACCCACGCGCGTCGATTTCGGATTGAGGTGAGCGAGCGGCCTCAGCCCTTTTGCAGCGGGTCATCCTGTTGCCCGGGCGCGAGCCCCTCGAAGCGCGGATCCACCGTGATTTCTTCGTAGTAAAAAGTGCTCGTGCTAGTCGCTGAGCGGTGCAGTTTCGCGAGGTCAAGGTCGCAGAGGTAGATCGGGGTACGCACGCCGCCGAAATTGATCCAGCCCAGAAGTGCCTTGGGTTGCCCTTCGATGATTACGAGCTCCGAGACCCTGCGCAGGACCTTGTCGCCGACCCGGTGCTTGTGGATCACCTTCAACCCCAGCCGCCTTTTCCTGCGCTCCTTGGGCACCATTCCGGGCTCCGAGGCGAATGGAGCAGGAGTCGTGCCGCTGCGCTCAGATCATTGACCGTATGTAGTCCGGGTCGTTACACCCCGTAGAGCTTGGTCTAGGATGCAAAGCATGTTGCGGTAGAATTCGCCGCTCTGCGGGGTGGTAGCTCAGCTGGGAGAGCGTCGCGTTCGCAATGCGAAGGTCGGGAGTTCGATCCTCCTCCACTCCACCAATTCTCTTTCTAGCAGTATCCGGCGGTAGCTAAGACTTCGCGCGCGGGTCGAAGCGGATCATCCCCTCAGCTGACACGCGGCAGCGTTGCAGTCTGCTGCGGAATGCTGCCATCTGACCGCACCAAGTGTGCCAAAGCCCATGACGCGCGCGAGTGCTGCAAGCTTCCTCTTGGCTGCGACCTGATCTTGGAGAGCTCGACAGCTTGGCTTCTAACTCTCGGTCTTGGCTAGGACAGTTTTGTGGCAGAGCGGTGCACGATCGCCATGCGCGCGCGAGATTGGAGTGAAGTCGCACTTGTTTGGCAGCCGTCGCTTGCATAGCGCGCGTACGCCTCCCTCAATGCTGCCGCAAGTGCCTTCGCCAGTGAGTCTCGCTCGGCAACGAGGATGCTGGAATGGGTTCCAGGTACGCTTACTGCGTTGACCGTTCTCGCCAGCTTGCACCAGCGGCTGGGGTCGGTATTAAGGTGTTTTCCTTCTTCGGCGATAAAGCACGTCACATCGACATCGATGCCCGGGGGCACGTAACGGGAGATCATCCGATAGAAGAGGGCGTATTTCATGTCCGCGCCGCCGGGCCGGGGCGAGTGCGCGGACACTGCGCCGAAAAGCATCTTCTGGGCGCCGCGGTACAGCGTCGTGCCGAAGGTGGCGTCGCCCCGAACCCACGCCCAAGCGCCGCGCATCGCCCTTTGCCGAAGAAATCTGCCTGCCCGGCCGGGGACGATCGCACCGGCGGTATCGAAGAGCTTGCATAGCCCGCGCAGGGCCAGCCGTGCATTGAACGAGGGGGTTTCAATCAGAAGAAGATCCAGCACCATGATGCCTCTGGAGCGCAGCAAGTGCGCGAGGTGCCAGGCCGCCAGCCCGCCGTTGCAGTAGCCGCCAAGGATGACGGGCGAATCAGGCGTAAGGCGAAGCACCTCGTCTACATAACGGCCCGCAACTTCTTCGATGCTCGTGGAGTCGTCGATGCTGTCAAGGTCGTAATGCAGCAGAAACACCGGCTGATCGTGCGGCAGAAGCGCGGCTAGCCGGTGTGCGTAGATGCCCCTGTGGTTTTGGTTTCCATGACAGAAAAACAGCGGGATGCCGGAGCCCGATCTCACCTGCGTGACGAGGCTTCGCTCGCAGGCCTGCGAGGATGCAACGACGTCGGCGATGCGGCGGATCGTCAGCGTCGATAGATCGGCCTGCGGATAGGGCTTCCCGGTGAGCTGCTCGACTTCAAGCAGCATTTCCGTCGCGAGCAGCGAGTCGCCGCCCTTCTCAAAAAAATCGTCATCGATGCCGATGTCCTGCGTGCCAAGCAGGCGCCGCCAGAGCTGGCGAAGCTCGTATTCAATCAGTCGGGACGGCGCCGCCGCCTCACGTGACGTAGTGCCGTAGGCCTCGCTCAGCGCGCTGCGCTGAATCTTGCCCGTATGACCCCGCGGCAGGCTCGATAGGAGGAGAATCCTGCGCGGCACTTTGAAGCCCGCCAGACGTGCTGCAAGGAAGCGCTTGAGCTCTTCCTCGGACGCCGCGCTGCCCGGCCGCAGAACCGCTGCGGCGGCGACATTCTCGCCGAGCCGCGGATGAGGCACACCGAAGGCCGCCGCTTCGAGCACTGCAGGGTGCTCGAGAAGCGCTTTTTCGACTTCGTATGGAAAGACCTTCTCGCCGCCGCGATTGATGACCTCCTTCTCCCGTCCGACGATCGTGAGGTAGCCCTCGTCGTCGAGGCGGCCGAGATCGCCCGTCCGCAACCAGCCATCGCTCAGCTCGCCACTGATTGAATCTCCGGTGGCCAGATACCCGGGCATCACGCTGGGCCCGGAAACGATGATCTCGCCTACAGTGCCGTTCGGGACGCACTTTCCGTCCCCGTCGACGATCAGCAGCTCTCCGGGCACCGGCAGGCCGACCGTTCCCGGCTTCGTCTTCCGAGGTGGTAGTGGATTGGAGGCCATTACACCCGCCTCGCTCAATCCATAGTGTTCCAGGACCGGCACGCCGAGCATGGCCTCCGCAGCGCGGCGTGTATCTTCGACCAGATAGGCTCCGCCGCACATGACGAAGCGAAGTGAGCTGCCGTCGAAACGGCGCGCCGAGGCCCGCAGCCGATCGAGAATGCCATTCAAGCGGCCCGGTGCGACGGGAAGATACGTCGGTTTGAGCGCCTCTAACCATTCCACAACGTCGAAGATCCGACCCGCGGGTGGGAAGCCAACGCTCGCGCCGAGCATCAGGGGGACGAAAAGCGAATTTTTCAGCCCGGCCGCGTAGTAGAGCGGCAACATACATGCGGCCCGGTCCTTCGCTGTGAGCCGGAACCAGAGATCCGAGCCAAACCTTTGCGCCATGACAACAAGATTGCCGTGCGTCACGGGAATCAACTTCGGCGCGCCCGTCGAGCCAGAAGAGCGCAGAACGAGCGCCACATCGGTGTCCCGTGCGGGACGAACTTGCGCG
>DATIGN010000037.1:0-2460 GCA_035454685.1 Burkholderiales bacterium
GGCCGGCGCGCCCATCAGGTACTCGCGGCCGGTGACCACCGGGCGCGTGCGGTTGCGCACCGCGACGCCGATGACGAAGAAGAGGAACGCCGCGCTCGCCGCGGACACGCCGGCGATCAGGCCATAGGGGATCTCGAAGCCTGGGAGGTCGGTATCCTCGAGAAGGATCACCGAGCCGATGACGAACGCGATCAGGCCCCCGACGCCGAGCGAGCCGAACGCGGGCAGAAACGCCTCGGCGATCATGAACGCAATGCCGAGGAGGATGAGGGCGAGACCGGCGTAGTTCACCGGCAGCAGGTGGAACGCGTAGAGGGCGAGCAGCAGGCAGATCGCACCCACCACGCCGGGCAGAACGAGGCCCGGGTTCATGAATTCGAAGATGAGCGCGTAAATCCCGACTAGGATCATGATGTACGCGATGGCCGGGTTGGTGATCACGGCGAGCACCTTGGTGCGCCAGTCGACCTCGACTTCCACCACCGGGGCGTCGGCCTTGCCGAGCTTCTTGAGCAGCTCCGGCACGTCGGCGGCGATGTGGTCGATGACCTTGAGCTTGAGCGCCTCCTGCGCCGACAGGCTCACCGACTCGCGCACCGCCTTCTCGGCCCAGTCGGCGTTGCGCTTGCGCATCTCGGCGAGGCCGCGGATGTAGGCGACCGCGTCGTTCGTCACCTTCCGCGTCATGGTGTCTTCCTGGGCCTTGTCTTTCGAGTCGCCCTTCTGCGGCCCGCCACCGCCGATGGCCACCGGCGAAGCCGCGCCCAGGTTGGTTCCCGGCGCCATCGCCGCGATATGGCTCGCATACATGATGAACGTTCCGGCGCTCGCAGCGCGCGAGCCGCTCGGCGCGACGAAGCTCGCCACCGGCACCGGCGAGGCGAGAATGTCCTTGATCAGGCTTCTCATCGAGGTGTCGAGCCCGCCCGGGGTGTCCATGCGCACCACCACGAGCTGCGCCTTTTCTTTCGCCGCGCGCTTGATCGCGCGGCTCACGAAGTCCGCCGAGGCGGGGCCGACCGCGCCGTCGAGCGGCACCACCAGCACCGGCGCGGGCTGCGCCGCAGCTCGCGTGGCGGCCACGCCACAAATGATGCTCAGCAGCAAGTAGAATGCGCCCCGGTGAAGCATGAGCAAGTCCACGGCGACGCCATTGTCATCCGCGGCGCCCGCCAGAACAACCTCAAGCACCTCAACCTAGCGATCCCGACTGGCGAGCTGGTCGTGGTGACCGGCGTTTCGGGCTCGGGCAAATCCTCGCTCGTCTTCGACACCCTGTACGCCGAGGGGCAGCGGCGCTACGTCGAGACCTTCAGCCCGTATGCGCGGCAGTTCCTCGACCGCATGGACAAGCCGCAGGTCGACGCGGTCGAAGGCATCCCGCCGGCGATCGCGATCGACCAGACCAACCCGGTACGCACCTCGCGCTCCACGGTCGGCACGATGACGGAGCTCAACGACCACCTGAAGCTGCTGTTCGCGCGCGCCGGCAAGCTCAACTGCCGCGGCTGCGGCAAGCCGGTGGTGCGGGATACGCCCAGCTCGATTTTTGAACAATTGGCAGATCTGGGCGATGCCCGCCTCGTCATCACCTTCCCGGTACCAATTCCGAAGAACTTCACCGAAAAGGAAGTCGAGGAACTGCTACAGCGCCAGGGCTACACGCGGCTTCACTCACGCTCGAAGACGCTCATCGAGGTCATCCAGGACCGCGTGCGCGTCACGCCGGAAGATCGCGCGCGCGTCTGCGAAGCACTGGAGTCAGCGCTCCGGTTCGGTCAAGGGAAGGTCAACATCTATCAACCGAAATCGGGGTCAGAGCCCGATTTTCGGTCGAAATCGGGCTCTGACCCCGATTTTCTCGTCCACCGCTATTCCAGCGGCCTGCACTGCGCCCACTGCGACATCCACTACTCGGAGCCGACGCCGGCGATCTTTTCCTTCAACTCGCCGCTCGGCGCCTGCGAGACGTGCCGCGGCTTCGGGCGCGTGATCGGCGTGGACTTTGGCTTGGTCGTCCCGAATGAGTCCCTCTCGCTGAAGGACGGTGCGGTGCGGCCGTGGCAGACCGCGAGCTTCAAGGAATGCCAGGACGACCTCGAGAAATACGCGAAGAAAAGGAAGATTCCTCTGGAAACCCCATGGAGGGATCTGACCGAGCAACAACGGCAGTGGGTGCTCGAAGGCGAGCCCGAGTGGGTGAGCTGGCGCAAGTCCTGGCCGGGCGTGTGGTACGGGGTGCGGCGCTTCTTCAAGTGGCTCGAGAGCAAGGCCTACAAGATGCACATTCGGGTGCTGCTCTCGAAGTACCGGGCGTACACCGAGTGCGCGGCCTGCACCGGCACACGTCTGAAGCCGGAAGGGCTGCTGTGGAAGGTGGACGGCAAGTCGATCCACGACCTGATGCTGCAGCCGATCTCAGAAACCAGGAAGTTTTTCGATTCCCTTGAGTACGAAGAC
>DATIGN010000038.1:0-44696 GCA_035454685.1 Burkholderiales bacterium
CGAGGCGCGCAGCCGATCAAGGATGCCATTCAAGAGGCCCGGTGAGACGGACAGATACGTCGGCTTGAGCACGTCCAGCCATTCCGCACGGTCGAGTTTGCGGCCCGCGGGCGGAAAGGCGACGCTCGCGCCAAGCATCAGGGGGACGAAAAGGGAGGACTTCAACCCGGTCGCGTAGTAGAGAGGCGATATGCAGGCGGCCCGGTCCTGCGCTGTGAGGCCATACCAGAGATCCGAGCCATGCCTTTGCGCGATGGCGACGAGATTGCCGTGCGTCACGGGAATCAACTTCGGCGCCCCCGTCGAGCCAGAAGAGCGCAGAACGAGCGCCACGTCGCTGTCCCGTGCGGGACGAACTTGCGCGGCCGGGCCGCGCGCAGGGCCCACGGGTTCCAAGCCGAGGGCCCCATCGGCGGCCGCCACAGCCTCCAGAAGCGCAATCCCTTGCGCAAGAATCGCCGGGCGCCCAGGCGTGTCGAGCCACCGGGGAATCACGATTGCTTTCAACTCTGCGCGTTTCGCGACCTCGATGATCTCTGGCGGCGTCAGGGCCGGATTCAAGGGAACGAGCGTGGTATTGGCGGCGAGCGTGACTACGAGCTGCGCACCCAAGGCGCCGGGGGCTACGAGCAAGCCGACACGATCTTCGCGCGTGAGCCCCGCCCTGGCGAGATCTCCGGCGAACGAAGCGATGCACGTTTGCAGCTGCGCAAACGTAACGCCGTGCGACTCAGCGTCCACGAGCGCGGGGGAGCCGCCCCTGACGCGGGCCTGCCATGCTATGGCCTCCCCAATCGTGCGACACTCCTCTGCCCATTCTCCGGCCTGCGCGTTGCGCAAAGGCAGGGAACCCCGATCGTGCACGTTCAGCATGCGTGACGCCACGCCGCGATGGTTCGTAGCGTAGGCAAGGCTTGGCTAACGCATGTGCTGTCGCAACTCATGCAGGCGCGCGTCCGCAGCAGCAGTGGTTTCGGCAAGCTAGTGGTTTCCGCTTTTCCGGTCAGATTGCCCAACCGGGGAGGCGGTCGCATCAGCAAGATTGGTGATGCGGCGGTGTCTGTCCCCGAGACACGTCCATCCCTGGGATGCTAATTGGCCTTGCCTAGTTCAGCACCGTGTCCAGGTCGAGACCACAGTATTATCAAATATAGGGATGCGGCGGCGTGAATGCCCATGCCAGCATTTCTCCCGCGAGTGCATTTTCAATGCTTCGCTAGGGAGTGAGCGTGGAGTTCGAGCAAGACGAAAGCGGGCTGATTCCATTTTCTAACGCCGTGTCTTGGGTCTACGCAGAATTTACGGGAACTCGTCTTCCACCTTCGATGGAGCCAGGAGTAGAAGCCCTTGTCCACGAGGTGGCGCAGGCGATCGCGAACGTCGCTACGATTTACGGGGCAAGCAATAATAGGGACCCGATCAAAGCGCTGCCACCTCTGAAAGTAAGACACGGTACCTTTCAACGTGGCGCGACGGTTGTTCAAACAAGCAAAGGAATTGAGTATCGGCGGCTTTGCATCCGGCGGCGAGACGTGAGATTAGCTGTCTGGGCCCTGAAGCATGCTGGCGCGCGGTTTCCCAGCGTGGGGGAATCTAGGCGAGCTGCGCCTGAAACGCCCGTCTGAACGCCCCGTTCGGCCCGGCCGTCGGGTCAAAGAACGACGCGCCGCGCGCCGAGCTGGCAGGGCTCGCTGAAGCTTTGCTTATCTGAGCGTCCACTTGCGCGCTGAGAAGACTGCGCTGGCCTAGCGTCCGCCCGTTGCGGTCCTTCTCGGTCCACGGGGCGCGGCCGTCGCTTTGGCAGCGGTCAAGGGTCATATGTTCCGAATCCCTGCAGTGGTAAACCTCTAGAAAGGTGGCCACCTGTGGGCAATCGCCACTCGCGCAATTCACGGGTGCTTGGGGGCGCAAGAAGCGTCCCACTGGACGTTTCAATGGAACAATCCACAATCCATTATGGCAACGGCTGTCGGCGATCAAGGTTTTGCTAGCGGGCGTGTTAAGTCATGACCTCCCCTGAATCGGACGTAATCGCGTTAATTCCTGCCGCGGGACGCGGCAATCGCATCGCGCCGTTGCCGTGCAGCAAAGAGCTCTACCCCATCGGCTTCCGGCTCGACCCGACCAACGGCGAATTGCGGCCGAAGGTTTCCGTGCATTACCTCTTGGAAAAGCTTTTCGCCGCTCGCATCGCGCGCGCGTACGTGATCCTGCGCGACGGGAAGTGGGACATACCGGCCTACCTTGGGGATGGCGCCGTCGTAGGGATGCACCTCGCCTATCTGGTCACCGGAGCGACTATCGGGCCGCCAGATACGCTGGACCGTGCCTACCCGTTTGTTGGCGGCGCATCGATTGCCCTTGGGTTTCCGGACATGCTCTTCGGGCCTGACGATGCCTACCAACGCTTGCTCGAGAGGCTGCACGGCGCCGGTGCCGACATCGTGGTTGGGCTTTATCGCGCGCATGATTGCCGCAAGATGGACATGGTCGATTTCGACGACGCGGGGCGAGTGCGGTCCGTCACGCTGAAACCGCGTTCCTCAAGCCTTCAATACGCATGGCTTTGCGCCGTATGGCGGCCGGCGTTCACCGAGTTCATGCATCGCTTCGTCGCCGCCGAGCGCAAGCGATTGACGCGCGCTCCAAGCGCATATCGGGAGCTGGATGCACAGGGCGATCTGCCGATGGGCGCGGTCATCAAGGCCGCGGTGGAATCGGGATTAGAGGTGCACGGCGTGCCTTTTCCCGACGATTCGTACATCGACATCGGCACGCCGGACGACCTCGAGCGTGCTGTGACGCGTTTTCATTCGGCGGGCCGCAGCGGCGGACCGACATGAGCGCGCCGGGCTATCACCTTTGGCTAAAACCCCCCGAGCCCGCGCACGCGCTTTTCGCAGCCACGATCGATACGCTCGCGCAGCGTCTCAGCGCAGCGCGCTTCGAGCCGCACATCACACTGTTGGCGCGGCTCGAGGGTGGAGAGGCGGACCACATTCGACGGAGCGATGCGCTCGCCGAGATCTTGCGGCCTTTCGAAGTGCAGCTGTCAGCGCCCGCTTATGGCAATCAGCATTTCCAGTGCATCTACATGCTCGTGCGCCAGAGCGGAGACGTCATTCGCGCGAACGCGCTGGCCCGACGGCTTTTCGAGCGCGGCGAAGAGTCCTTCATGCCGCATCTGAGCTTGGTTTACGGGACATACCCGAACGCAATGAAGAAGCAGATCGTGGATGCGCTTCCCGAAAGCCTGCGCGCCTCGTTCATCGTCGGCGCACTCCATTTGGTCAAATCGCACAGCGACGATCCGCGCGATTGGCATGAGATACATGCGGCGCCGCTGCGTGGTTGAAGCACCTAGGTTGCGTGCTCGCGTCCGGCGCCGGGCGAGGAGCCAAAGCAGCTACACCCGCCGTGCGGATGAAGCTTTGTAAAGTAGTAGGCGCAATATACCGTTCGGTTCGATTCGGCTGTCTCATGCGAACGACGCCCCAACGTAGCTATGGTATGTACGCAGCTAGAGCGATCGTGCCCTGGGGACCATAGTTCATACCGGACCGGATCACTCCCGTCCCGGAAACTGAAACTTGATCCCCTGGACGATCACCTGGCAATCGCGCGGGCAGTACTTCACGTCGCGGAAGAGTGCCTAAGTGCCTACCGCGCTCGTGTGGATCGACGCGCTAGAGCACCAAAGAGGAGTTCGTCATGAAATCGGCCGTCGCGTTTAAGTACACACCTACCTTCGACAGGGACGTGCACGCGGTCTTCGAGAGCTCGCCCAACGAGCAACAACGGCTCGCCAGCCGCTTGCCGTCGGTGAAGAGCCAGCCCGAAACTGAACTTGAAGTACTAAGGCTCGTCGAGGAGTACGACGACTCCGACGGCCTGGCCCCGGCCCGGGGCGTGATGGTAGCCGTGATGCTGTCGGCACCGTTCTGGGCGGCGGTCATCTGGTGGCTTATCTAGCGCCATCCACAGCCGGCTGCGTCCTCAAACCAAAACGCTGGCTCTTCGCTTGCCAGCCCGTTAGCGAGCGGCAGCACGCCGCCCGTGCAGATGTGGTTTCCATGGTTAGCCGCTCCTCTGTGAGAGGTTCGGCCTCGGCCTCAAGCCGTGACCGAGATAATTAATCCTTATTTCCCGGCCACTTAAGCGCGCTCTTCGATCCCCTCCACTCCATTGATGCATTCACCCCTCAAGAGTCGCTCACAGAATTTTCCGGTATAAGCGCACACAGGGAGGGCGAGTCAGTGGACGATAGCACTGCCAGCCTGAGACCGTGTCGGCGGGCATGAGCAAAACCCGTTTCGGCTTTTGGCCGCGCCCTTGGCACATTGCAGCAGCAGGGCTCAGCGCCGAACCGGTTGCAGACTGCGCTGATGTCGTTGAGTTTATAAACAAGCACGAAAGAGCGCTTGACGGATGGATGCATCCGCCGCTTGGGCGACGCTTTTCCTCGGCTCTCGGTCTATCTGTTCCATGGATGCCCGCAACGGCATACGGCCTGCCGTCCACTCACGAGCTGAACCTGGACACTGACGACGAGGCTCTCGCTGACTTCTCCATCGCCTTGATTGGCTTTTTGGACGGCATGCGCCTCGTCCGAGAAGGGTGGAATCACTTCTACAAGACGCCAATCGAGCCCGCGAAGCTGGTTGACTTCGTCTGCACTGAGGACGAGATGTCGCGGGCAGTGGACATGGCCACGCGCCGTTGGCGTGGTCTGGATAGGGATTGTCAAAGATGGATGTTTGGCGCGATCCATTGGTATTGCTTCACCGCAGCCTATGAGCACCAATTCGAACGATTCGGTGGCCTGTACATCGTGTTGGATACGCTCTATCGCGTTCATGTGCGACTAGGCGGTAGTGCGGCGGGCACTCGTGCAGAGCAAGCAGCGGTCCTCGCGGACGCCCACAGAATCCCTCTTCCCGATTGGGCACAAGTCCACACAATCGATAACAAGGACGTGTCGCGTCTTTCTACTCTACGGAACGAGTTCTTTCATGAAGGCCGGTACGGGGGTGAGCCCATAGGCTTCGATGCCCCCGTAGAAACCATCACCCTTGACCTTGAGGCCTTCGTAACGCGGGTTATTCTAGGGATGCTGTCTATTGATTGTGCCTACGTGCGGACCCCGGCCACTACGCAACAGAGGCATGGCCTCGATGTTTCATAGCTTCTTGTAGGCCGGCTTGTTACCGGTGTGCAGGCCGCAGGCTACCGTCTGCTATGGTTGCCGATAGAACGCATTAACAGGCAGCGGCAGCCAGCATAGCCGCAACGAGCAATGCTCCGATCATTACCGCATCGAGCCCGCGGGCGGCGCGCTGGTGCCCGCGCCGGCTCCGCTGCCCGTGGTCGCGGCCCGCTCGTCCTGCAAGCACTTGTCTCTGTCGGCGCCGATCAGATTCTGGCATTGGCTCATGCCGCCGACAGCTCGCGGTGCCGTCGGCGCGGTCGCCCCGGAAGATGGAGATGGAGTGGCAGAAGGCGCCTGCGACGGCGTCACCGATGGCGATTGCGATGGCGTGACGGCTGGCGTGTCAGAGGGCGTCATGCTCGGCGGCGTCAAACCGGATTGGGGCTGGGCATAGGCTGCGCTCGCGAGCGCGAGCAACATCGCAAAGGCGGCTGACTTGAGGGTCATTGCATTCTCCGTCAAAGGAATCGGTGCGCCGCCAGCCGCAAGCTGCGTGCCGCCGCGTTGTCCTACCGCGCTTGCGATAGGCCGTTCTCCTGGAGCCGTTACAAAAGGCCCGGCGGCGCGCACCGTGCCGGCGCAAACCGCGTGCCAGCGTTACCATTCCCGCTCGATGACCCCGCTTCGCCTCATCGCCGCCCTGCTGCAGCGCCTGGTCGACAAGATTGAACCGCACGAGGGACGCTACCGGATGCTGTTCGAACGCAGCCCCTTGCCCATGTGGGTCGTGGATACGCAGACGCTGCGTTTTCTTGCTGTCAATGACGCCGCTCTACGTCTGTACGAGTACTCGCGCGAGGAATTCCTGACGATGACTGCGCTCGACATCCGCGGCGCGGCGGAAGATGTCTTGTTTCGCGAGTTTGTGAGCCGGGAAGGCGGCTCGGTGCGCCACGGCGTCTTCCGGCACCAGAAGAAGACCGGCGATCCGGTCGACATCGACGGTGTCGGCCACCTGGTCGCATGGCGCGGCCGACCGGCGCGGCTGGTGCAGATCAACGACATCACCGAGCGCCTGCGCACTCAGCAGACGCTCGAACGCCTGAATCGCGAGCTTGAGGTATCGCACGAGCGGCTACGCGCGTTGTCGCGGCGGCTGTTCGAGGTGCAGGAGGAAGAGCGCAGGCGCCTCGCGCGCGATCTGCACGACGACGTCGGGCAGGCGCTTACGGCGCTGAAGATGCAGCTCGAGTCGCTTGCTCGCAGCGGCGGCGAGCTGACCGCGCGTTCTCGCGTGGATGACTGCGTCGATACCGTTCAGCACACCCTCGAGCGTGTGCGCCAGCTTTCGCTCAGCCTGCGGCCTCCGCAGCTCGATGACCTCGGCCTCGCCGCCGCAGTGCGCTCTCATCTCGACCGGCAGGCGCGCGTAGCCGGCCTGCAGGCTCACTTCGAGACGCAGGACGCTCCCCGGGATCTCGCCCCTGACACCGAAACCGCTTGCTTCCGCGTGGCACAGGAAGCGATCAACAATGTGCTGCGTCATGCGCGCGCGCGCAACCTGTGGGTTCGCCTGTTCACCGTCGGCGGCAGGCTGGCAATCTCGGTGCGCGATGACGGCCGCGGCTTCGATATGGAGTCGGTGCGCGAACGCTCGGCGAAAGGAACAAGTCTCGGGCTGATCGGAATGGAGGAGCGCATGGCGCTCGCGGGCGGCTCGTTCGAGCTGCGCTCGGCGCCGGGGCAGGGCACGGTTCTGGTGGCGACTTTCCCGCTTCCTTCGGCGAAGGAGCGCGCGGTCGGATGATCCGGGTGCTTCTTGCCGATGATCACGCGCTGGTGCGCGCGGGTATTCACTCGCTGCTGCAGGGGATGCGCGAGGTGCAGGTCGTGGCCGAAGCCTCGAGCGGCGAGGAGGCGCTCGAGCTCGCCGACCGCCAACGCCCGGACGTGGTTCTGATGGACATCGCCATGAAAGGCATTACCGGGCTCGAGGCCGCCGCGCGGATGCGCGATCGCTACCCGGACGTCCGGGTCGTGATCCTGTCGATGCACTCCGGCGAGGAGTACGTGCTCCAAGCGCTTCGCGCCGGCGCAGTCGGCTACCTCCTGAAGGACGCCGCCACTGGCGAGCTTGAGCTCGCGCTGCGCAGCGTGATGCGCGGCGAGAGCTGGCTGAGCCCCTCGGTCTCGCGCCAGGTCGTCGAGGGCTACATGCACCGCACCGGGGGCGAGGCGGCGCCCGAAGTTCTCACCGCGCGCCAGCGCGAGGTGCTCAAGCTGGTGGCGGGGGGCAAGAGCACCAAGGAGATCGCCTTTCTGCTCAACCTCTCGGTGAAAACCGTGGAGACTCACCGCGCTCAGATCATGGAGCGGCTTGGCATTCGTGACGTGGCAGGGCTTGTGCGGTATGCCCTGCGCACGGGCCTGGTGCCGCCGGAAGGCTGACAAGGTTTTGCGGTTTCCTCAGGAAATTGGTAACGCAGCTAGGGGACTTCCCTATGGCTGGTGTGCGGTTCGCGTTCTAATGTGGCCTGCAATGCCCGAAGAACGTCTCCGCCGTATCGCCATCGCCGACAGCAGCCCGGCGTTCCTTACCGCCGCTGCGAGCTACATATCCAATCTGCCCGGCTACGTGCTCGCGGGCACGTCAGACAAAGCGTCGCAGGCGGTTACGCTGGTGAATTCGTCGGGAGCGGACGTGCTCCTGCTCGATCTGGGCTCGCATCCGATACGCGGGCTGGAGATCTTGCGTCGCGTGAAAGGCCAGCAGCGCGCGCCGGTCGTGGTCGCGATGACGCTTTTCCACACGCGAGAAGCCGCGGCCGCGGCAAGAGGCGCCGGCGCCGACGCGCTTGTCGGCAAGGAGTGCTTCGTTGCCGGTCTGCGCGAAGCGCTCGCCCGGCTGTTCCCCTAGTTTCTAGGTCTTGCTTTTTTCCAGTCTTCGGGCAAAGACGGTCATTTCTTTTTCGGCCTGGCGGTCGCCTTTCTTCTGCGCCGCCTCAATACCCCGCCGATAAGCGTCGAGCGCGGCATCGATCTGGTGTAACTCGGTGAGAGTCTTGCCCAGCACCTTCCACGCCGCGGAATAAAGCGGATCGCGCGCGACCGCCTCGCGCAGGTATTCGATCGCCCGCTCCCGGTTGCCGGCCTTGGCATGCTCGAGTCCGATCGAGTAGCGTAGCAGCGCGCCGTCGCGCGGCGTCCCGAGCAGCTTTTCTAGCTGCGAAATCATTAGGCTAAGATACCCCTCATGAAAAGCTCGATCCAGACGCGCGACGCGCCCGAGGCCATCGGCACCTATTCACAGGCAGTGAAGGTCGCAAGTGGCGGCTCGACGGTGTACCTGTCGGGCCAGATCGGGCTCGACCCGGCCACAATGCAGATGGCCGAGGGTATCGATGCTCAGGCGCACCGCGTGTTCCGGAACCTTGCCGCGGTCGCGGCGGCGGCGGGGCTTAGCCTCGATCACGCGGTGCGCATGACGGTCTACCTTACCGACCTCGCGCATTTCGCACGCGTGAACGAAATCATGGCGCAGTACGTGCGTGAGCCCTATCCGGCGCGTGCGGCCGTTGGCGTGGCCGGGCTGCCACGCGGCGCGCTGGTCGAGGTCGACGCAATTTTGCACGCCGATTAGGGCATCACTCGAAAAAGGACTCCACCGGCTCGGGCTGCGGTCACGGGCCGACCTCGCGCTGCACCTTCCGCTGCGCCACGAGGACGAAACCTTCCTTACCCCGGTCGAATCGGCGCCGGAGGGCACGCCCGTGTGCGTGGAAGCGAATGTACTGAAGGCGCAAGTCATGTACCGGCCCAGGCGCCAGCTCGTGGTCCACGCCGAAGGATTGGTGCTGCGCTTTTTCAATTTCTATTCCAGTCAATTGCGGCAGTTTGAGCGCGCCGCGCAGGCGCGCCTTCGGGTTCGTGCATTCGGCGAAGTGCGCCGCGGTTTTTTCGGCGCCGAAATGGCGCACCCGCGCTACCGCATCGTCGACGAGGGCGAGCCGCTGCCGCAGACGCTCACACCCATCTATCCAACAACCGCTGGCTTGAGCCAAGCCGAACTGCGTGCTCGCGTGCTGGAGGCGCTGGAGGCCGAACCGCTGGAAGATACGCTGCCCGCAGCCCTGCGGCGGCGTCTGATCCTTCCCGATTTCCGCGCAAGTATCGAGCTCCTCCACCGCCCGCAACCGGGTAGCGACCTTTCAGGCGCGTGGCGGCGCATGAAGTTCGACGAGCTCCTCGCACAGCAGCTCTCGATGCGCTTCGCCTACCGGCGGCGCCGCTCGCGCAGGGCGCCCGTACTGAAGGTGAACGGTGCATTGCTGAACACCTTTCTGTCGGCCCTGCCTTTCCGGCTAACTGGGGCACAAGACCGCGCGATGAAGGAAATCCTCAGCGACCTGGGAGTGCCCCATCCCATGCAGCGGCTGCTGCAAGGCGACGTTGGCAGCGGCAAGACCATCGTCGCGGGGATCGCCTGTCTCGCCGCAGTGGATTCGGGCGCCCAGGCCGCGGTGATGGCGCCGACCGAGATCCTCTCTGAACAGCACTGGCGGAAGTTCAACGAGTGGCTCGGGCCGCTGGGCGTGCGCCTCGGCTACCTGCGCGGTGGGATGAGCAAGAACGAGAAGAAGCGAATCCTGCAGGCGCGTGTGCTGATCGGCACGCACGCGCTAATTCAGCAGGACGTCGAGTTTTACAAACTGGGCCTCGCCGTCGTGGACGAGCAGCATCGGTTCGGCGTCGAGCAGCGGCTCGCGCTGCGCAAGAAAGCGTCGAGCCTGGTGCCGCACCAGCTCATGATGAGTGCGACGCCGATACCGCGCACGCTCGCCATGACGTACTACGCCGATCTGGACGTGTCGACCATCGACGAGCTTCCGCCGGGCCGCCGCCCGATCACGACAAAGCTGCTTTCCGAAAAAAGGAGGGGCGAAGTCCTGGCGCGCATCCGCGAGGCGTGCGGCGAAGGCCAGCAGGCGTACTGGGTATGCCCGGTCATCGAGGAGTCCAAAGCCGGCTTGCGCACGGCGCTCGAGACGTTTGAGAACCTGAGGAACCAATTGTCCGACCTGCGCGTCGGGCTGCTGCACGGAAGGCTTTCGGCGGAGCAGAAGAGCGCCGTGATGCAGGCTTTCATGCGTAACGCCATTCAGGTGCTGGCGTGCACCACGGTGATCGAGGTGGGCGTCGATGTGCCCAATGCTTCCCTCATGGTGATCGAGAGCGCGGAGCGCTTCGGTCTTTCGCAGCTGCACCAGCTGCGCGGCCGGGTCGGACGCCCGGGAGGCAAAGAAGAGCGCGAAAGCGTTTGCATTCTGCTCTTCGGCGAGCTGCAAGGCAACGCACCTGAGCGGCTGAAGGCGATGTTCGAGACCAGCGACGGCTTCGAGATCGCACGTCGGGACCTCGAGCAGCGCGGCCCCGGCGAATTCCTCGGAGAGCGCCAGAGCGGCGTGCCGCTGCTGCGCTACGCCGACCTCGAGCGCGACAACGATCTGGTCGAGGTGGCGGTGCAGGTTGCCCCGGAACTCATCCACGCCGACCCGCGCGCGGCGCGCGCGCACGTGGCTCGCTGGCTCGGCTCAAGGCACGAGCTCACGGAGGCGTGAGTTATGCTTCCACCGTGAACCTGGCGATCATTGCGAGGCGCCTCGACGCGTACGAGCGCTTGATCCGCTTGGACAAGCCGATCGGCGCGCTGCTGCTGCTGTGGCCAACCTTGTGGGCGGTATGGCTGGCCTCCGGAGGCACGCCGCAACCTGACATTGTGCTGATCTTCCTTGTCGGCACAGTCCTCATGCGCTCGGCCGGCTGCGCGCTCAACGACTATGCCGACCGGCGCTTCGATCCCCACGTCGAGCGCACGCGGGCCCGCCCGCTCGCCGCGGGCGAGATCCAGCCGCGCGAGGCGCTTGCCGTGGCCGCCGCCCTGTGCGCAGCCGCGTTCGCGCTCGTGTTGTTCCTCAGCGGGCTGGCGATCCTGCTCTCTTTTCTCGCGGTTGCGATTGCCGCCGCCTATCCGTACACGAAGCGGTTTTTCGCATTGCCACAGGCCGTCCTCGGCATCGCTTTCGGCTTTGGAATTCCGATGGCCTATGCGGCGATTCAGGAGCGCCTGCCGCTCGAATGCTGGGTGCTGTTCGCGTCGAATCTGTTCTATTCGTTCGCCTACGATACCGAGTATGCGATGGTCGACCGCGATGACGACGCGCGGATCGGCATTCGCACCTCCGCGCTCACGCTCGGAAGCTGGGATGTGCGCGCCGTCATGGCGAGCTACGCGCTCATGCTTGCGCTGCTCGTCGCCGTTGGCCCGATGCACGGGCTGCGCTGGCCTTATTACGCCGGGTTGGCAGCTGCGGCGGCGATGATGATCCACCATTGGCGGCTCATTCGCGACCGCAGCCGCGAAGGAGCGTTCAAGGCCTTCATGCACAGCAATTGGGTCGGGGCCGCGATTTTCGTCGGCATTCTCTGCGGGCAATGAGCGACGCCGGCCCTGCGCTTACGCGCTTCGGGTTTGCGAGCGGCATGCTGCGCGGCACGCACCTGACGCTCTATCCGACGTGCCTCGTGCACCGCGGCGATACTCATCTGGAGACTCTGCCGCTGCGGGCGATGACGGCGGTCAGCGTCGCTTTCCGCCGCGATGGGCGCAAGCTCGGCTGGGGAATCATCCTCATTGCGATTGCGCTGCTCCTGCTCGCGGTAAGCGGTCCGCTCGACCGGTTCGCTGCCGATGCGGCCACCGACATGGCGAAGTCCGACCAGGGGGTCGGCAAGGCGCTGTACGCTTTCTTCCGTTTTCTGATGGCTTTCTCGAGTCTCCTGCCTGTCGGCGCACTCGCCTGCCTGATCGGTGGCGGCGCCCTGTGCACATTCGGATGGATGGGGACGACGACGCTATGCGTAAGCCTGCCAGGGGCGGAGCGCATCTACCCGGTGCGCGGTCGCGACACCCTTCTGCTCGACTTCGCCGAGGCGCTAAGCGAGCGGCTGATGGTCAAGAAGTAGGAGAGCCGATTGCAGTACTCGGACCTGAGGCAATTCATCGCGCAGCTCGAAGCGCGCGGCGACCTGAAGCGTATCCGGGCCGAGGTTTCGCCGCGGCTGGAAATGACCGAGATTTGCGATCGCGTGCTGCGCGCGGGCGGCCCGGCGCTGCTGTTCGAGCGTCCTGCGGGGCACGACATCCCGGTGCTCGCCAACCTGTTCGGCGCCGTGCGCCGGATCGCCGCTGCGATGGGGCTCGCCGACACGCGCGCGCTGCGCGAAGTCGGAAAAATGCTCGCTTTCCTGCGCGAGCCGGATCCGCCCAAAGGGCTACGCGATCTTTGGGACAAGTTCCCGGTTTGGAAGCAGCTGCTCAACCTGCCGCCCAAGGTGGTGTCCAGGGCGCCTTCGCAAGAAGTCATTCTTGAAGGAGACAACGTGGACCTCGCGCGTCTGCCGGTGCAAACGTGCTGGCCGCTGGACGCGGGGCCGCTTATCACCTGGGGCCTGACCGTTACACGCGGTCCTGCAAAGCCGCGCCAGAACCTCGGGATCTATCGCCAGCAGGTCCTCGGACGCAACCGCGTGATCATGCGCTGGCTTGCCCATCGGGGCGGCGCGCTCGATTTTCGCGATCACGTCGCATCGTCTAGGGAGCCATTCCCTGTGGCGGTAGCGCTGGGCGCCGACCCGGCGACGATGCTCGCCGCGGTGACACCGATCCCGGATGCACTGTCCGAGTACCAGTTCGCCGGTCTGCTGCGTGGCGCGCGCACCGAACTCGTCCGGTGCTTGGGCAACACCCTTGAGGTCCCGGCCACGGCGGAGATCATCCTGGAAGGCGTCATTGACGATTCGGAAACTTCGGCGGAAGGGCCGCACGGCGACCACACCGGGTACTACAACGAAGTCGAGCGCTTCCCGGTGATGACCGTGCAGCGCATGACGATGCGGCGCTCGCCCATATACCACTCCACGTACACCGGCAAGCCGCCCGACGAGCCTGCCATGCTGGGCGTGGCGCTCAACGAGGTTTTTGTGCCGTTGCTGCAAAAGCAATTCCCGGAGATCGTCGATCTGTATCTTCCGCCTGAAGGCTGTTCGTACCGGCTCGCGGTAGTAAGCATGAAGAAGCAGTACCCGGGTCACGCCAAGCGCGTGATGTTCGGCATCTGGAGCTACCTGCGCCAGTTCATGTACACAAAATTCATCGTGGTGTGCGATGACGACGTCGACGTGCGAGACTGGAAGGAAGTCATCTGGGCGCTGACCACGCGAGTCGATCCGGCCCGCGACTCGGTGGTGGTCGAGCGCACGCCGATCGATTACCTGGATTTCGCCAGCCCCGTATCGGGTCTCGGCTCGAAGATGGGCATCGATGCGACGAACAAGTGGCCCGCGGAAACGGCCCGGCGCTGGGGCCGGCCGATCGTCATGGACGAAGCCGTGAAGCGTCGCGTGGATTCGCTGTGGCGGGAGCTGGGGCTCTAGCCCGCACCCATTGCAGCAGGGCATCGAACGCCGCCTCGGCTTGCGGCGCGTTGGGATGGTTGGCGATCATTACGAGCGCATGCCGGCGACCGCTGCGGTCGAGCACATAACCGGCGATCGCTCGCGTATCCGATAGTAGTCCCGTCTTGATGTGAGCATTGCCCGAGACGCCGTCGAAGTGGAGGCGCTTGCGCATCGTCCCGTCGGCAGCCACGACGGGGAGCGAAGCCATGAATTCCGGCATCACCGGACTCTTCCACGCTGCCTGCAATAACGCCATCAAGGTAGCCGCGCTGGCGCGTTCGTTGCGCGACAAACCCGAGCCGTTTTCGGTTCTGAGCTCTTTTGCTTCGATGCCCTTGAACATGAGCCACTGTTCAATGGCGCGCGCCGCCGCCTGTGGTTGCGCCGGAGGCCCGCCGAGTTCAGCAGCAAGCGTTAGATACAGTTGGCGCGCCATCACGTTATTGGAGAACTTGTTGATGTCGCGCACCACCTCGCTCAGCGGTTCGGACTCGTGCTTGTAGACGAGCCTCGCATTCGGACCGACTTCGCCTTCGCGGATGCGCCCGTGCCATTGTCCGCCCATCTCGGCCCATAGCGTCTGCACTATGCCGGCGGCGTAATCCTCCGGCTGATGCAACGCGACATTGAGCTCGCGTTCGCCGCATGCCACCGGATAGAAGCCGGTGAACGCCGCACGTGGCGGCTTCGACCTGAAGCTGGCCTGGATGCGATCGCGGAACGCGCGGCCTTCGGGGCAAGCGCCGTCCGACAGCCTTAATCCATTGACGAGCTCAACTCCAGGGAGCTGCGGCTCGACGAACAGGCGCACCGAGCCGTCCTGCGGCCAGAACACGAAGCGCAGAGACTTGAAGTTCACGAGGAGCGCGTCGGGCGCGACGTTGTAGGGGCGGAACACCTCGTCGTCTATCAGCTCCGCTGGCACCGGGGCGAAGTAGCTGCGGTCGAGCACGATGTCGCCGCGGATCTCACGGACCCCGCGGCCGCGCACGTTGCGCAGCAGCATCGAGAAGCTCTCGTGGTTGAGCTTGGGATCGCCGTAGCCTTTGAGGTACAGGTCATCACCGTCGAGATAAACCTCGGTCTTCCAGCGGTAGGCCGGCCCCAGCAGCTCCAATGCGGCGTAGGTCGTCACCAGCTTGATGACCGAGCCGGGGTTGCGCGATGCACTCGCACTGACCGCAAGCAATGCCCGGCGCGCGCCGACTTCCTGCACTAGGACGCTTACGCTGTCCTGCGGCACCTTCGCGTCGTGCAGACCCCTCGCCACCATGGGCGGAAGCGCCGCATGCGTCTGGCTAATAGAAGCAAGCACCCACAGAAGCAGGAGAGTCTTGAAAATGGGGCGCACGACCATTATCATTAGCACTCGCTAGGACTGAGTGCTAAGTCCGGGATTTGGGGCTTGGGTTCATACCAAGTCATTGTAATACATCGACATTTTTGAAACGGGAGCTAGAGATGAAGATCCGTCCGCTACATGACCGCGTCATCGTCAAGCGCATCGAGGAAGAGCGCAAGTCTGCCGGGGGCATCGTGATCCCCGACACCGCTGCAGAAAAGCCGGACCAAGGCGAGATCGTCGCGGTCGGCAAAGGAAAGAAAGACGACAACGGCAAGCTCATCCCGATCGACGTCAAGGTCGGCGACCGCGTGCTGTTCGGCAAGTATTCCGGCCAGACCGTGAAGGTCAAGGGCGATGAACTCCTCGTGATGCGCGAGGAGGACATCATGGGCGTAATCGAAGGCGCCTAAGCGAAGCAACGAGTTCAATCAGGAGAACGCACCAATGCCAGCAAAAGAAGTGAGATTCCACGACAGCGCGCGCGCCAAGATGGTTCATGGCCTGAACGTCCTGGCCGACGCGGTGAAAGTGACGCTGGGGCCCAAGGGCCGCAACGTCGTGCTTGAGCGCTCGTTCGGCGCGCCGACCGTCACCAAAGACGGCGTGTCGGTAGCGAAGGAGATCGAGCTCAAGGACAAGTTCGAGAACATGGGCGCCCAGATGGTGAAGGAAGTCGCCTCCAAGACTTCCGACGTCGCGGGCGACGGCACCACCACCGCGACCGTCCTCGCACAGGCGATCGTGCGCGAGGGCATGAAGTTTGTCGCCTCGGGGATGAACCCGATGGACCTCAAGCGCGGCATCGACAAGGCGGTACTCGCCGTGGTCGAGGAGCTGAAAAAGATCTCCAAGCCGTGTACCACGTCGAAGGAGATCGCCCAGGTGGGCGCCATCTCCGCGAACGCGGATGCCGACATCGGCAAGATCATCGCCGACGCCATGGACAAGGTCGGCAAAGAAGGCGTGATCACGGTCGAGGACGGCAAGTCGCTGCAGAACGAGCTCGACCTTGTGGAGGGCATGCAGTTCGACCGCGGCTACCTCTCGCCGTACTTTATCAACAACCCGGAGAAGCAGATCGCGGTGCTCGAGGATCCCTACATCCTTCTGCACGACAAGAAGATCTCGTCGATCCGCGAGCTGCTGCCGGTCCTCGAGCAGGTGGCCAAGGCGGGCAAGCCGCTGCTCATCATCGCCGAAGAAGTCGAGGGCGAGGCGCTCGCCACGCTCGTGGTGAACAATATCCGCGGCATCCTCAAGACCGTTGCGGTCAAGGCACCGGGGTTCGGCGATCGCCGCAAGGCGATGTTGGAAGACATGGCGATCCTCGCCGGCGGCACGGTGATCTCCGAAGAGCTCGGTCTGAAGCTCGAGAACGCGTCGCTCAAGGACCTCGGCCGCGCGAAGAAGGTCGAGTCGGCGAAGGAGAACACCACCATCATCGACGGCGCGGGCGACAAGAAGGCTATCGAGGCGCGCGTGAAGCAGATCCGCGTGCAGATCGAGGAGGCCACCAGCGACTACGACAAGGAAAAGCTGCAGGAGCGCGTCGCGAAGCTCGCTGGCGGCGTGGCGGTGATCAAGGTTGGCGCCGCGACCGAAGTCGAGATGAAGGAGAAGAAGGCCCGCGTCGAGGACGCGCTGCACGCGACCCGCGCCGCGGTGGAAGAGGGCATCGTCCCGGGCGGCGGCGTGGCGTTCATCCGCGCCAAGCAGGCGCTCGAAGGCAAGCTCAAGGCCGAGAACCACGATCAGGAAGGCGGCATCAAGATCGTGATGCGCGCGCTGGAAGAGCCGCTGCGCATGATCGTCGACAACGCCGGCGCCGAGCCCTCGGTCGTGCTGAACAAGGTGCTCGAGAGCAAGGGCAACTTCGGCTTCAACGCCCAGACCGAGGAGTACGGCGACCTCGTGCAGCAAGGCGTGATCGATCCGACCAAGGTCGTGCGCTTCGCGTTGCAGAACGCTTCGTCGGTCGCCGGCCTGATGCTTACCACCGACGCAATGGTGGCCGAGCTGGTCGAGGAAAAGAAGGGCGCAGGCGGCCATTCGCACGGCATGCCGGGAATGGGCGGCATGGGCGACATGGATATGTAAGCCGTTGACGTTACAGTGCAAAAAGGGCGCCTTCGGGGCGCCCTTTTTGTTTACACTCCCCCGCATGAGGATCCTGGTCGCGGAGGACGACGCGATCCTGGCCGACGGCGTCACTCGCACGCTGCGGCAGTCGGGCTACGCGGTAGACTGGGTTAAGAACGGCGTCGAGGCGGATACGGCGCTGGACACCGACGATTTTGACCTGCTGATCCTCGATATCGGCCTGCCCAAGAAATCAGGGCTCGACGTGCTGAAGCGGCTGCGCGCCCGAGACTCGCGCGTGCCCGTCCTCATCCTCACCGCGCTGGACGGTGTGAACGATCGGGTGCGCGGCCTCGACGCCGGCGCCGACGACTATCTCGCCAAGCCATTCGAGCTCGCCGAGCTCGAGGCGCGCGTACGCGCCCTCACGCGCCGCGGCATGGCCGGCGGCCCGACGCTGCTGCGCCACGGCGCACTTACTTACGACCAGGTCGGCCGTATCGCGCGCCTGAACGGCGAGCCCCTCGAGCTCTCGGCGCGCGAGGTCAGCCTGCTCGAGATCTTCCTGAGCCGCGCCGGGCGTCTGGTGTCCAAGGATCAGCTCGTCTCGCACGTGTGCGAGTGGGGCGAGGAAGTATCGCCCAACGCGATCGAGGTGTACGTGCACAGGCTGCGCAAGAAGCTCGAGCCCGGCGGCGTGCGCATCGTCACTGTGCGCGGGCTGGGCTACAGCCTTGAAAAGTCGGATTCCCGCTAGCAATCCGCTCAGCCTGCTGGTCGAGATCCTCGACTGGCTGCTCGCCCCGCTCATTATCTTGTGGCCGCTGTCCGTAGTGGTGACGTTCTGGATCGCAAATGCCATTTCCAACATCCCGTACGACCGCGCGCTTGCCGACTCGGTTAACGCGCTCGCCCGCCACGTGACCTTCAACGCCGACCGGAAGGGTGGGGCGCGCGTCGCGCTTCCCGCGGCAGCGTCGAGCTTCCTGCGCACCGACGAGCTCGATACGATTTACTTCCAGGTGCGCGGCACGCGCGGCGAAATACTCGCCGGGGACCGCGAGCTCGCGGAGATCTTCCCCGAGGAGGCACAAGCCCAGCATATCGTGTATTTCCGCGACGCCGAGTGGCACGGCGATCCGGTGCGCGTCGCTTACATGTTCATGTTCGAGCCGCAAGCGCCGCATCGGCGCGTCGTGGTGCAGGTGGGCGAGACGCTCAACAAGCGCAAACGGCTTTCCAACGAGATCATCGCCGGCATCATCATCCCCCAGTTCTTCCTGTTCCCGGTGGTCGCGCTTCTCGCCTGGTTCGGCCTGCAGCGCGGCACGCTGCCGCTAGAGCGCCTGCGCCAGCGCCTTCTCAGCCGTCGCCCGGGCGATCTCTCTCCCATTAACGTGCGCGAGGTGCCCGAGGAAGTGGCGCCGCTCATCGAGGCGTTCAACGGCGTCATGGAGCGCCTGTCGACCACGATGCGCGCGCAGGAGCGCTTCATCGCCGACGCCGCTCATCAGATGCGCACGCCGCTCGCCGGGCTGCGCACCCAGCTCGAGTTCGCGCTGCGGCAGAGAGATCCCGCTGACCTGCGCGCGAGCCTCGAGCGGATCCGATCGAGCGTGGAGCGCGCGACGCGCATGATCTCGCAGCTTCTTTCCCTTGCGCGCTCCCAGAGCGAGACGCCGCCGAAGTTCGAGCCCGTCGATATGAATGCGCTGGCGCGCGAAGTAACACAGGAATGGGTAGAGCATGCGCTTGCCAAGCGCATCGATCTCGGGTTCGAGGGCGCGTCGGGGCCGACGATGGTCGAAGGAAGCCGCCTCCTGCTGCATGAGCTGCTCAACAACCTGGTTGACAATGCGGTGCGCTACACGCCTCCGGGCGGCCGGGTCACGGCGCGCGTGGCGGTGGACAGCTCGACCCGCGACGCGGTCAGCGTCGAGATCGAGGACAACGGCGTCGGCATCGCCGAGCCCGACCGCGAGCTCATTTTCGAGCGCTTCTACCGCGTCGGCGGCAACGAGGTCCCCGGCACCGGGCTCGGACTGCCGATCGTGCGCTCGATCGCCGCGCAGCACCGGGCCTCGGTGCAGGTGCGTCCCAACCCCTCCGAGCGTGGGAGCGTGTTTACGGTGATTTTTCCCCGTCTGCATGTCGTGCCGCAACGCGAGGCCGCGTAGCGGCGCTTGCTATAATTCGCGCCTCTCCGACGTATCCCCCGACGGCCAAGTAGCTCAGTTGGTAGAGCAGAGGACTGAAAATCCTTGTGTCGGTGGTTCGATTCCGCCCTTGGCCACCAACCACATGCAATTGCATCACCGCTTCGTTTAACTTCCCCGTTTACTTTCGGGGCGTTCTTATCCTCTTGTCTTCCCGACGCGCGGTGTCGGTGAATCACTTAAAGGGCGCGTCGGCCTTTGCTGCAGTTGCGCATGCGCCGGGAACAACTACATGCGCATGCAGGTTCGTGCCGGTCGAGGCAAACGCAACAAAGCGTGCCACGAGCCTCGGCGTTGATTTATAGTCGTGCGCTGGGGGGAGGGAAAGCCGCTGTGCAGTCGAAGTCGACGCTGCTCGGCCTGCAGAAGATCGAGCTCTTCAAGGGCCTTGATACCTACAGCTTGCGTGATATCGCGGCGTACTGCAAATGGACGCGCTGCAGTCGCAATGAGTACGTTATGCGCCGCGGGGATATCGGCTGCGAGGTGTATTTCGTGGTTGCAGGAACGTTGCGCATTACCGCGGCGGTGGGGCGCGGGCGACGCATCATCTTCCACGATATCGCCGTGGGTGAAGTATTCGGCGAGCATTCCGCCATCGACGGCTACGAGCGACCGGCCGACGTGCGCGCGCTGCGCGAGTCGCTCATCGCCTCGATGCCGGGCGAAGTCTTCCGATCGATCGTCTCCAGCCACGCTTCGGTGCGCGAGCGGCTGCTGCAGCGGCTGGCCCGCTCGGTGCGCGAGCTCACCGAGCGCCTGCTCGAACTAGGCGCTCAACCGGTACAGCGGCGCATCCGAATTGAACTCCTGCGTCTCGCGCGCAGCGCTGGCGTGGACGCCAACCGCTCGCGCTTGGACCCCGCTCCGACACATTCCGAGGTCGCGAGCCGCGTCGGCACTGTGCGGGAGCAGGTGACGCGCGAGCTGTCCCGCCTGGCACGGCAAGGCGTGCTTGAGCGCGCGGGACGGACCTTGGTGCTGAGAGACGTGGCCGCGCTCGAGTTTCTGGCTGCCGACCCCCGATCGTGATCCTGCTCGTGGAGGACGACGTCGCCGACGCAGAGCGTACGCTGCACGCCCTGAGCGAGGCGAGCGCCGGCAGCCAAGTGCACTGGGTGAAAGACGGTGCTGAAGCGCTCGACTTCCTGTTTTGCAGCGGCGCGTATGCCGAGCGCGACCCCGGTCATGCGCCGCGCTTTGTGCTACTCGACATCAAGATGCCGAAGCTCGACGGCATAGAGGTCTTGCGGCGCATGAAAGGCTCGCAGCTGCGTGCGATCCCGGTGGTGCTGATGACCTCTTCTAGCGAGGAGCGCGATGTGCTCGAAAGCTATCGCCTGGGGGTGGACGCCTATGTCATGAAGCCAGTCCACGCCCACGCGCTGCGCGCTGCCGCGTCGCAGCTCGGCTTCGCGCCCGGAGGCTGAAAAGCCCCTTATAATCGCGGCCTTGGCCGCATCGCTGTTCACTCTGGGCTTGAATCACCAGACCGCGCCGCTCGCCGTCCGGGAGCGGGTGGTGTTCCACGTTGAGCGCCTGCATGAGGCGCTGTCGGAGCTCAAGCGGGGTCTGGTGCGTGAAGCCGCGATCCTTTCGACCTGCAACCGGACCGAGGTGTATGTCTCGGCGGAGGACAAGCCGGCCGAGCTTGCGGGCTGGCTCGCGCGGTACCACCACCTCGCACCGGATGAGCTGCATCCCTATCTCTACACGCTGCCCCGCGAGCAGGCGGTGCGCCACGCGTTCCGCGTGGCCTCGGGACTGGAGTCGATGGTCATCGGCGAGCCGCAGATCCTCGGCCAGATGAAGGAGGCGGCGCGCGCCGCCGAGTCGGCCGGCACGCTCGGCAGCCTGCTGCACCGCCTGTTCCAGCGCTCGTTCGCGGTGGCAAAGGAGGTTCGCTCGACCACGCACATTGGCGCGGCGAGCGTGTCGATGGCAGCCGCGGCGGTAAAGCTGGCGGCGCGCATCTTTCCGAGCCTCAAGGACCAGAGCGTGCTCCTTATTGGCGCGGGCGAGATGATCGAGCTCACCGCCACCCACTTCGCGGCGCAAGCGCCGGCGCGCATCATGGTCGCCAACCGCACCCTCGAGCGCGCAGAGCGCCTCGCGACGCGCCTCAACGCGCAGGCGATCGAGTTGCGCTCGCTCGGCGAGCGGTTGCACGAATACGACATCGTGGTGTCGTGCACCGCCTCGTCGCTGCCCATTCTCGGTAAAGGGCTGGTCGAGCGCGCGCTGCGCGCGCGCCGTCGGCGGCCGATGTTCATGGTGGATCTTGCCGTGCCGCGCGACATCGAGCAGGAGGCGGGCGAGCTGGACGACGTGTTCCTCTATACCGTGGACGACCTGGCCAGCATTGTGAGCGCGAACCTCGACGCGCGCCGCTCGGCGCTCGAGCAGGCCGAGGCCATCATCGAGGCTCAGGTCGGGCAGTTCATGCACTGGATGCGGTTGCGCGAGGGCGTGCCGCTGATCCGCGCGCTGCGCGACGAGGCGGATGCGGCCCGGTGCGAGGAGCTTGAGCGCGCGCTAAAGGCGCTCGAGCGCGGCGGGGACCCCGCGCAGGTGCTCGAGGCGCTGTCGCGCAAGCTAACCAACAAGCTGATGCACGGTCCCACGCAGGCGCTGGCCGAAACGCTGGTGCGCCTGAACCGCCCAAAGTGAATCCGCCGCAGTGAATCCGCGCTTGCGCGCCAAGCTCGACGGCATGGTCGGTCGTCTGAGCGAGCTCGACGGGCTGCTCGCCGCCGAGAACGCGACCCGCGACCTCGAGCAGTTCAAGCGCCTCTCGCGCGAGCATGCAGAGGTCTCGTCGGTCGTTTCCCTTTTCAACAGCTACCTGCAAGTCGAGCGCGACGCGGCCGAGGCGCGCGAGCTCGCCGCCGATCCGGCGATGAAAGCCTACGCCGACGAGGAACAGAAGAAGTCGCGCGCGGCGATGGAGCGCCTCGAGGGCGAGTTGCAGACTGCGCTGCTGCCGAAGGACCCGAACGACGAGCGCAATCTTTTCATCGAGGTGCGCGCCGGCACCGGCGGCGACGAATCGGCTCTCTTTGCCGGCGACCTTTTCCGCATGTATACGCGCTATGCCGAGCGCAAGGGCTGGCAGGTCGAGCTGATTTCCGAAAGCGCCGCCGAGCTCGGCGGGTACAAGGAGGTGATCGCGCGCATTGCCGGGCGGGGCGCATTCTCCAGGCTCAAGTTCGAGTCGGGCGGTCACCGCGTGCAGCGCGTTCCCAAGACCGAGGCGCAGGGACGCATCCACACTTCGGCGTGCACCGTCGCCGTGCTGCCGGAGGCCGACACTATCGACGATGTCGTGCTCAACCCGGCCGAGCTTCGCATCGACACCTTCCGTGCTTCGGGTGCCGGCGGCCAGCACGTCAACAAGACCGAATCGGCTATCCGCGTCACGCATCTGCCGACCGGCATCGTGGTCGAATGCCAGGATTCGCGCTCGCAGCACAAAAACCGCGAGAAGGCGCTCTCCGTGCTCGCGGCGCGCATTCGCGACAAGCAGGAGCGCGAGCAGCAGCAGAAAATGGCTTCGACACGCAAATCTTTGATCGGCTCGGGCGACCGCTCCGAGCGCATCCGTACCTACAACTTTCCCCAGGGACGGGTTACGGATCACCGGATCAATCTCACCCTCTACAAGATCGACCGCATCATGGACGGCGAGCTCGACGAAATCATCGATGCGCTTGCGCACGAGCACCAGGCAGAGCAGCTCGCAAGCCTTACCGAAGAAGCGGCTTGACCCTCCAGGAGGCTCTACGCTCGAGCGGCGTCGACCCGCGCGAAGCGCGGTTGCTCCTCGCCGCCGCCAGCGGATTTTCCGAAGCGAGCGTGCTAGCCTTTCCCGAACGGGAACTCCCGCCAGGCATCGAAAGATCCTTTGTTGAGATGGTGGCCCGCCGTCGTGCCGGCGAGCCGGTCGCCTACATCCTCGGCCGCAAGGAGTTCTACGGCATCGACCTCGCGGTCAACCCGGCTGTTCTTATTCCTCGCCCAGAGACCGAGCTCCTAGTAGAGCTGGCAATGGAAAGAGAATTCTCCGCTGCTGCAGATCTCGGCACCGGCTGTGGCGCGATCGCCCTCGCCTTGAAGAAGCATCGGCCGCAGGCGCGGGTGGTCGCCGTGGACGCGAGCGCCGCCGCGCTGGTGGTCGCGCAGCGCAACGCCGCGAAGCACGGCCTCGATATCAATTTCCGGCACGGCCGCTGGCTAGAGCCGCTCGGCGCCGAGCGCTTCGACCTTATTGTCTCGAACCCCCCGTACATCGCCGCAGGGGATCCACATCTCGCCGAGCTGCGGTTCGAGCCTGAGAGCGCGCTGGTCGCCGGCCCCGATGCCCTCGGCGCCGTCAGGGAGATTGCGCGCGGCGCGGAGGCGCATCTGACGCCGGACGGAAGGCTCTTGCTTGAGCACGGCATCGGACAGGACCGGGCCGTGCGAGAGCTGCTTTCGGCGGCAGGCCTTCGAGGCGTGGCGAGCTGGCGGGATCTTGCGGGCATCCCGCGAGTGAGCGGCGGAACGCGATAAAATCCGCAGCATGGACACACAAGAGCGAATCAAGCAGCAGGTTACCGGCAACCGCGTCGTGCTTTACATGAAGGGCACGCCGCAGTTCCCGCAATGCGGCTTCTCGGCGCTCGCCGTGCAGGTGCTCGGCGCCTGCGGCGTGAGAGACTTCACTGCGGTCAACGTGCTCGCCGACCAGGCGATCCGCGAAGGCATCAAGCAGTACGCCAACTGGCCGACCATCCCGCAGCTCTATGTGAACGGCGAGTTCGTCGGCGGCTCGGATATCATGCGCGAGATGTACGAGTCGGGCGAGCTGCAGAAGCTCCTAGAGACCGAGCAGGCGTAAGCACGACCTGACCTGCCCGAGATAGCCGCGGCCGAACAGGTTCAGGTGATTGAGCAGGTGATAGAGGTTGTAGAGGTGTTTTCGCTTGTCGTAGCCTTCGGCCAGCGGAAAAGTTTCCTCGTAAGCCTCGTAGAACTCGCGCGGGAATCCGCCGAATAGCTCGGTCATCGCGAGATCCGCCTCGCGATCACCGTAGTACACCGCCGGATCGAACACCACCGGCCCGCTCTGCGTAAAGCCCACGTTCCCGCTCCACAGGTCCCCGTGCAGCAGCGAGGGCTGCGGCTGGTGGTTTTCCAGCCATGGGTCGAGCGCGCCGACATCAACGTCGAGGCCTGCCATCTCGAGCTGCGGCCGCATCCGGCGCTCCCGCCAGAACTGCGCCCAGCCGTCGCACCAGGCGTTCTTCTGCGGCGTCGAGCCGATGTAGTTGTCGCGCGTCCAGCCGAAGTGCGGGGCCGGTTGTCGATGCGCTTTGGCGAGCATGCGACCGAGGGCGGCAAAGTCGCCCGGGGGCTGGAGCTCGAGATATTCAATTAGGAGGTACGCCTCACTGCCGGCGACGCCATGCGCGAGAGGCTCAGGAGCGCGCATTCCGGCGTTGCGCAGCGCAAGGAGCCCCTGCGCTTCGGCGGCGAACAGGTCTCGCCGGTCCGGCGAGTCCGTCTTGAGGAAACGGTGCTTGCCACCGATTACGACGGCATGACAACGATGAATGCAGCCGCCGGATGCAGGCCGCGCCGATTCGATGCGAAGCTCCTGCCGCAGCGCTGCGCCTAGGCCGATGTGAGCCTCATGTTGGCCCGGTTGAGCCGCTCTACCAGGATGCTGACGAAAGCGCGGTCGAAGTGCGCGCGGCAGCCGACCGAGGCGCGCTCCAGCTCGGCGGTAGGGACGCGCACGATGTGCGCGTCCCTTGCGGCGGTCACGGTTGCGCCGCGCTCGCGCCGTTCGGCCGAGAGGTAGGCCATCTCGCCGAAGCATTCACCCGGGCCGAGCACGCTGATGAGCTTGCCGTTCTTGGTGACGCGGGCCTCGCCCTCGAGAAGCACGCAGAAGAAGTCGCCCGGCTCGCCTTCGCGCACGATCTCGGTGCCCGCGGCCACGCGCTGCCACTGGCCGATCCTCATCACTTCCCAAAGCTCCGCCTCGGCGAAGCGCTTGAAAAAGCCGAGCACGCGCAAAGCGGCGAACTTGTCGGCGTCACCCAAGCTATCACGGCGGGCGGGCCCGGAGGCGTTGCGTAAAGCTCGGACCAGATCGTCGGCGAACTCGTCCCCGCTGTGGTAGCGCGCGCCCGCGTCCTTTTGCATAGCGCGGCGCACGATGCGGTCGAGCGCCTCCGGCACGCCGCGCCGGTGCGACGAAGGCGGCGCCGGCTCTTGCTGCGTGATCTGGTAGATGATGCTGAACTTGTTCGAGCCGTGGAACGGCAGCTTGCCGCAAAGCATCTGGTACATGACCACGCCGAGTGAGTAGAGGTCGGTACGGTGATCGACGAGCTCCTCGCGGATCTGCTCGGGCGACATGTAGGCCGGCGATCCGACGCCGGTAATCTGCGTAGTCTCCGCGCTGACGTTGAGCGCCAAACCGAAATCACCGATTCGCACGTCCGTTGGCGCGGCGGCGTAGAGCAGGTTGCCCGGCTTGATGTCGCGGTGGGTTACGCCCTGCATGTGCGCGTACGCCAACGCACGCGCGCACTTGAAGATGATCTCCATGGTCTGCTCGATCGGCAGCAGCGTACCTGGCCCGCAGAAGCGCTCCATGGTGCCGCCCGGGACATACTCCATGACGATGTAACCGGAATCCTCGCCGATGCCGGCGTCGTAGATCTGCGCGATGTGCGGATGGTCCAGCTTTCCGGCGAGCGACGCCTCGGTAAAGAACAGCTTCCGGAACAGCCGGCCCCGCGCCGGGTCGCGCAGCGATTCGGGAAAAATCCGCTTCACCGCGACCTGGCGGCCGCGGAACGGGTCCTGACAGAGGAACACCTCCGAGGTAGCGCCCTCGCCGAGTTTGCGGATTACCGGGTAGTTGGCGACGTGCTCCAAGCGCCGCAACAGTACTTCCCGCGCGGGCCGCCGTCGACGTACTGCATCACGATGTAATACAGGTTTTCCTTCATCGCCGCAGGCGCCTGCGCGCACGCTCAGCGGCCCTACGCACCTGCGCAGGCGCGGTGCCGCCGGGATGCCGGCGTGCGGCGACCGAGCCTTCCGGCGTGAGGATACGCTGCACGTCAGAGCCGATCTTCTTCGAGAAGCTTTTTAGTGTCGCCAGCGGCAAGGCGGCGAGATCGACGCCTGCAGCCTCTGCCGCACGCACCGCGCGCGCGACGACGCCGTGGGCGTCGCGAAACGGTACGCCCCTGCGCACGAGATAATCGGCAAGATCGGTCGCAGTGGCATGGCCCTCCAGCACCGCGGCGCGCATCGCGTGCGGCACCGGTTCCAGGCCGGCGATCAGGCCGGTGAAGACCACCACCGAGTCCTTGAGCGTGTCCACCGTGTCGAAGAGCGGCTGCTTGTCCTCCTGGTTGTCCTTGTTGTACGCGAGCGGCTGCGCTTTCATGAGCACGAGCAGCGCGACTAGCGCGCCGAACACCCGGCCGCTCTTGCCGCGCACGAGCTCCGGCACGTCAGGGTTCATCTTCTGCGGCATGATGGACGAGCCGGTGCAGTACGCCTGCGGCAGGCGCACGAAGCCGAAGCGCGGGTTCACCCACAGCACGAGTTCTTCAGCGAGGCGCGATAGGTGGACCATGATTAGGGCCGCGCAGGCGCAAAACTCGATAGCGAAGTCCCGGTCCGAAACCGCGTCGAGCGAGTTCTCGCACAGGCGCTCAAAGCCAAGCGCGCGCGCCACGTGGACACGGTCGATGGGAAAGCTCGTGCCCGCAAGCGCGGCCGCGCCGAGCGGCAGTCGATTCACTCGTTTCCTGATTTCGCTCAGCCGTTCACGGTCGCGCTCCAGCATCTCGACATAGGCGAGGAGGTGGTGGCCAAAGGTGACCGGCTGGGCGACCTGCAGGTGCGTGAAGCCGGGCATGATGAGGGCAGCATGGCGCTCCGCATGATCGAGCAGCGCGACCTCGAGCCCGGCGATGAGCCCGCGCAGTTCGTCGATTTCGGCGCGCAACCAAAGCCGCACGTCAGTCGCCACCTGGTCATTCCGCGAGCGTGCGGTATGCAGGCGCTTGCCCGCTTCGCCCACCAGCGCCGTGAGCCGGCGCTCGATGTTGAGGTGGACGTCCTCCGCGTCGAGCGACCAGCGGAACCGCCCGGCCTCGATGTCCCGCCCGATACGCCGTAACCCGCGCCGGATCGCTGCCAAGTCGCGCCGCGCCAGCACGCCCCGCGCCGCCAGCATATTGGCGTGGGCGAGCGACGCCTCGATGTCATACTTGGCCAGGCGCCGGTCGAAGGAGACTGAAGCGGTGAAGCGCTTGACCCGCTCGTCAACGGGCTCGGCGAAGCGCGCAGACCAGGGCGGGCGCTTTCTTGGCATAAGAATACGGTTGAAGACCCCTTCGTAACCATGGTCAGTATAAGGCAAACCGCGCATCAAGACCTGCTGCCAGACTTCCGCAACCTCGGCGTCATCGCGCGCGTCCTGCTTGCGGTAAACGCGGCGTTGGTGGCCGGCGCGCTGTTCGCGTCGGCCGATGTCCTGCAAGCGCTCGAGCGCTTCGTTGAGGCCGCCGCGTTCACGGAGCCGCTGCTGTTCGTGATCATTGTCGTGCTTTTCGCGCTTTCCGGAGTGCTGCGCCGGCTGCCCTACTGGAGCGGGTGTGCCGCGGTGCTTGCGTTGGTGGTTGCACTGGTTGCGGCCTACGTTGTCGCGACCGGCGTGAGCGCCGCGCTGGCACGCGTGCTTCTGCTTGCGATCCTGGTCGCGGCCGCGCTCCTTGCCTATTTTCGCCTCCTCTGGAAAGCGCACTCGCCCGCGCTTGCCGAAGCCCGCCTGCAGGCGCTGCAGGCGCGTATCCGTCCGCATTTCCTCTTCAACAGCCTGAACACGGTGCTTGCGCTCATCCGCCGCGACCCGCTGCGCGCCGAGCGCGCGCTCGAGGACCTCGCGGACCTGTTCCGTACTCTGATGTCCGATGCGCGGCAGTTCGTGCGCCTTTCCGATGAAATTTCGCTGCTCGAGCGATACGCGGAGCTCGAGCAACTGCGCCTCGGCGAGCGCCTGCGCATCACGTGGGACCTGGACGGCGCGCCGGTGGATGCGCTGCTGCCGCCGATGGTCCTGCAGCCGCTGCTCGAAAATGCGGTCTACCATGGCGTCGAGCCGAGTACCGGACCGGGCGACGTGCTCGTACGCATCGAGCGGCTCGGCAACCGCGTGCTCGCACGCATTGAGAACCCGTATCTGGTGGACGCGCAAGGACGCCCCGAAGTGCAGCGTGCCGGCAACCGCATGGCGCTCGAGAACATCCGCGAGCGGCTGCAGCTCTTCTTCGACGCGGAAGCGAGGATCGCCACCCAGGCCGCCGCGGGCCGCTACTGCGTCGAGATCGAGATACCCTACCGCGTGACAGCGGTATGAGCTCGCCAGTGAGCCCGCTGAAGGTTTTCATCGTCGACGACGAGACCCCGGCGCGCGAGCGCCTGAAGGAGCTGCTCGGGGACATCGCTGCGGAGGTGCCGACGAGCGTTGTGGGCGAGGCGCGTCATGGCGTGGAGGCGGTCGAGCTCATCCCCGGGAGCGACGCGCAGATCGTGCTGCTCGACATCAAGATGCCGGCGATGGGCGGGCTGGAGGTGGCGCGGCATCTTGGCTCGCTTGAGCAGCCGCCGCGCATCATCTTCGTTACCGCGCACGACCGCCACGCGCTCGAGGCGTTCGAGCTGAACGCCCTCGACTATCTGCTGAAGCCCGTGCGCGCCGAGCGCCTCGCCGCCGCGCTGCGCAAGGCCTCAATCCCGGAAGGCGAACGGCTGGCAAAAGCGGCGGACGGGCCGCGCGAATACCTGTCGGTCCCCGAGCGGCACCGCATCGCACTGGTCCCGGTGCGCGACATCCTATTTCTTCGAGCCGAGCAGAAATACGTCACGGTGCGCACACGTGAACGCGAGTACCTGATCGAGGAGCCGCTGGTCGCGCTCGAACGCGAGTTCGCGACGCGCTTCGTGCGCATCCACCGCAACTGCCTGGTGGCGCGCGCCGTGATCCGCGGATTCGAGCGCGCGCCCGGCGAGGAAGACGACGCGCATTGGCTGGTGCAGCTCGACGGCGTGGAGGAGAGGCTCGCGGTAAGCCGGCGGCAGTGGCCGTTCGTGCGCGACCTGGTGACATGAAGCTCGTAATTGCGACGCGCCGCAGCCGGCTCGCACTGTGGCAAGCCGACCACATCAAGCACCGGCTCGAGGCGCTGCATCGCGGCCTCTCAGTCGGGACGCTAGCACTCTCCACGCGCGGGGACGAGCTTATCGACCGGCGGCTCGACCAGGCGGGCGGCAAGGGTCTCTTCGTCAAGGAACTTGAGCAGGCGATGAGCGACGGCCGCGCCGACCTCGCGGTGCACTCGGTCAAGGACGTCCCGGCCGAGCTGCCGCCGGGATTCACGCTGGCCGCGATCACCGCGCGCGAGGATCCACGGGACGTCTTTGTTTCTCGCTCATACCAAAAGCTTGCTGAAATGCCTCGAGGCGCGAGCGTCGGGACTTCGAGCCTGCGCCGCGGCGCACAGATTGCGGAGCGCCATCCACAGCTCGAGATTCGCCTCTTGCGCGGCAATGTCGACACGCGACTCGCGAAGCTGGACCGCGGGGAGTATGACGCCATCGTTCTCGCCGTCGCAGGGCTCGAGCGTCTCGGGCTCGCCGCACGCGCGACGGCGCATCTCGAAGTCGATGAAATGCTCCCGGCACCGGGCCAAGGGGCTCTTGGCATCGAGTGCCTTGCGGCGCGCGACGATGTCGCGGCGCTGCTCTCGCCGCTCGCCGACGGCGCAACGACCGCTTGCGTGCGCGCCGAGCGTGCGGTGAGCCGCGCGCTCGGCGGCAGCTGCTCGCTGCCGCTAGCGGCGTACGCGGAATGCTCGGAGAAACTGAGGCTCCGGGCACTCGTGGCTTCGAGCGACGGCAAGCGCGTGGTACGCTGCGACCTAGAAGGCGAGGCTCGCGACCCGGAAGCCGCGGGAGAGCGGGCCGCGGCGGCGCTGCGCGCGCAGGGCGCTGACGAAATCCTTGGCATCTGAGAGCCTGCGCGGCCGCGGCATCCTGGTGACGCGCCCCGGCGCGCGCGCCGTGAATCTCGCGCGGCTGATCGAGGCCTCGGGCGGCCGCGCGTACGTGTTTCCGGCGATCGACATTGAAGACCTTCCCGCGCCGCCCGAGCTCCAGCAACTTCACAAGTTCGATCTCGCGGTGTTTGTCAGCCCGACCGCGGTGAGCAAGATCATGGCGCACCTGGCCGCCTGGCCGCGCGCGCTGCCGGCGGCGGCGGTTGGCGGCGGTACCCGGCGCGAGCTCGAGCGCAGCGGTGTGCCCAACGTCATCGCGCCGCAAGCCGGTGCGGACAGCGAGGCGCTTCTCGCGCTCGACGAGATGCAGCGGGTGGCCGGCAAGCACATCGTCATCTTCCGCGGCGAAGGTGGGCGCGAGCTGCTCGGCGACACTTTGCGCAGCCGCGGCGCGGATGTCGTGTACGCGGCAGGCTACCGGCGCACGCGCCCCAAGGGCGCTCACCTATGGACGGAAGACGAGATCGACGCCATCACCGTATCGTCGTCGCAGGGACTGGCGAATCTGTTCGACATCCTGGACGGCGCTTTCCTGAGAGCGAGGCCGCTTTTCGTGCCCCACCCGCGCGTGGCCGATACTGCGCGCGAGCGGGCGGTGCGCGAGGTCGTGCTCGCCGGGCCGTCGGATGAGCAGGTGCTCGAGGCGCTGGTGGCATACTTTCGATCGCATGGCTGACACCCCGCCTCGCTCGCGTAGCGCGACTCTCGCGCTGATCGCAGTGCTGCTGGCCGCCGCCCTGGCGACGCTCTACTGGCTCGACGCACGCAACCGCATCGCGGCCACGCAGGACGAGCTCGCGCGCCGGCTGCGCGACGTCGAGCACGACGCGCGCGAGGCGCGCTCGATCGCGCGTCTCGCGCAGGAAGGGATGCGCGAGGCGCAAGTGAAGGTCGCGCAGCTGGAGGCGCGTCTTGCCGAGACGGAGAGCCAGAGGCTCGCGCTCGAGGCGCTGTACCAGGACCTTTCGCGCAACCGCGACGAGTGGCAACTCGCCGAGATCGAGCAGATCCTCGCTATCGCCTCGCAGCAGCTGCAGCTGGCGGGCAACGTGCGCGCGGCGCTGCTCGCGCTCCAACTCGCCGACGCGCGCCTCGCGAAGGCCGACCGGCCGCAGTTCGTGCCGGTGCGGCGGGCGCTCGCGCGCGACATCGAGCGCCTCAAGGCGCTGCCTGTGCTCGACATCGCCGCCATGAGCTCGCGCATCGACAGCCTGGTGGCCGGGGTCGATTCCCTGCCGCTGGCCTTCGAAGAGCGATCCGTTCCGGGGAAGGGAAAAGCCCCTGCTCAGGACGGCGGCTTCTGGTCGCGCCTCGGCTCGGAGGTGTGGAGCGAGGTCAAGCAGCTCGTAGTGGTGCGCCAGGTCGGCACGTCCGAGCCACCGCTTGTGCCACCCCCGCAGGCCTACTTCCTGCGGGAGAATCTGCGCCTGCGGCTCCTTAACGCCCGGCTCTCGCTGCTCGTACGCGACGAGGCAGGGTATCGCGAGGACCTGCGCGCCGCGGACGCCTGGATCCGCCGCTATTTCGACGTTCGCGGCAAGCACACCACCGACACGCTCGCGCAGCTGAAACAGCTCTCGGCCGCGTCGATCAGCTTCGAGATGCCGACCATCTCGGAAAGCCTGGACGCCGTGCGCGGGTTCACATCGCGCCGTACGCGGACCCCGGGATGAAAAGCGCGCGATGAAGTCGCTCCTCTGGCTGCTCGTAGTCGCCGGTGCGGCGGTCGCGCTGGCGGTGCTCGGGCGCGCCGACTCCGGCTACGTGCTCTTTTTCTATCCGCCGTGGCGCGTGGAGATGTCGATGGTGTTCTTTGCCATCGCCGCGGTCGCGTCGTTTGCGGCGCTGTACCTCCTGTTGCGGCTGCTCGGCGCCGCGCTCTCGCTGCCCGCCACGGTGCGTGCGTGGCGCCTGCGCCGCCGCCGCGAGCGCGCGCACGCCGCGCTCGCGGCCGCGCTGCAGGCGTACTACGAAGGCCGGCATGCGCGAGCGGAAAAGGAGGCGGCGATCGCCTTCGAGGGCGGCCCGAACCGGGGCGTCGCAGCGCTGCTCGCCGCGCGCGCCGCGCACCAGATGCGCGATTTCGAGCGCCGCGACCGCTGGCTCGAACGAGCCGATGACTTGGGCGAGGCGCTGCAGGCCGCGCGCCTCGTCAGCCGGGCGGAGCTTGCACTCGAGGATCGGGACTTCGCCGCGGCGCGCGAAGCGCTGCGCAACCTGCACGGCGCGGGGCCGAAACACGTTGCCACCACGCGCATGCTGCTGCGCGCCGAGCGCGGCGCAGGCGCCTGGGACGAGGTGCTGCGCCTCGCTTCGCAGCTCTCGAAGCGCGATGCCATTTCTCCGGCGCTCGCGGAGGAATACAAGGTGCAGGCGACGGTCGAGTTACTCGCGCGCTCGGCCGATGACGGCGGCGCTCTCGAGCGCCGCTGGCGCAGCATCGCTGCGGCCGACCGAGCGCAGCCGCGTATTGCTGCCGCCGGCGCGCGGCACGCGACCGCGCTCGGCATGGCGGCACTCGCGCGCGAAATCCTCGAAAACGCGCTCGCCGCCGAATGGGTGCCACAGCTCGTCGCGCTCTATGGTGAGCTGCCCGGAAGCCTCCCCGCGGAGGAGAAAACTGCCGAGGCGCGTGCGCGCATCGAGCGCGCGGAACGCTGGCTCCTTGAGCGCAACCGCGACTCGCAGCTTCTCGCCGCGCTCGGGCGGCTGTGCGCGCACGCCGAGCTATGGGGCAAGGCGCGCAGCTTTCTTGAAGCGAGCCTGTCGTTCGAGGAGAGCCGCACCGCACGGGTCGAGCTCGCGCGGCTCGCCGAGCGACTCGGCCAACCCGACGAAGCTCAGCGCCACTTCCGCAGAGCTGCCGAGCTTAGCTAGAGCAAACGCGCCTGGCTAGATCCAGTCGCGGGGCTTGAGGAAGTCGGTGTAAAGCTTCTCCTCAGCGGAGCCGGGCTCGGGCTTCCAGTCATAACGCCAGTCGGCGCGCGGTGGCAGCGACATCAGGATCGACTCTGTGCGCCCGCCCGACTGCAGGCCGAATAGCGTGCCGCGGTCATAGACTAGGTTGAACTCGACGTAGCGCCCGCGGCGGTAGGCCTGGAAGCTTCGTTCGTGCGCGCCGAACGCGAATTCCTTGCGCCGCTCGAGGATCGGCACGTACGCGGCGAGGAAATTGTCGCCCACCGACTTCGTGAGCTCGAAGGAGCGCTCCTCCGCGAGATCGTCGAAGAAGATGCCGCCGACGCCGCGCGGCTCGCCGCGGTGGCGCAAGTAGAAGTACTCGTCGCACCAGCGCTTGAAGCGCGGGTAGTAATCCGCGCCGACGGCGTCGAGCGCGTTCTTGCACGTCGCGTGGAAATGGCGCGCGTCTTCCTCGAAGCCGTAGTAAGGCGTGAGGTCCATGCCGCCGCCGAACCACCAGATATCTCCTGCGGAGAAAAAGCGCACGTTCATGTGCACCGTCGGGCAGTACGGGTTGCGCGGGTGCAAAACGAGCGATACGCCCATTGCCTCGAATGCGCGCCCGGCGAGCTGGGGCCGCGCGGCACTCGCCGAGGGCGGCAATCTTGCGCCGCGAACCCGGGAGAAGTTCACGCCCGCTCGCTCGAACACCTGCCCGTCTTCGAGGATGCAGCTTGTGCCGCCGCCGCCTTCGGCACGCTGCCAGGAGTCGCGCACGAAGCCCTTGCGGTCCAGGATTTCAAGCGCCGCGACGATGCGCTCCTGTAGGCCGGCGAGGTAATCGTGGACGGCCCGCGAGTCCATGCTACGCGGTCTTCTTCAGCGCGCGGTAGGCGATGTCCTTGCGGTACTGCATGCCCTCGAAGCGGATACCTTCGAGTGCTTCGTATGCGCGCGCGCGGGCCATCTTTACGGAATCGCCAAGCGCGGTGACGCAAAGCACGCGCCCGCCGTTGGTGAGAACCGCCTTGCCCTCCAGGCGTGTACCGGCGTGGAACACGCGGCAGTCGGCGGCGGGCTTCGGCAGCCCGGTGATGGCGTCGCCCTTGCGCGGCTCGTCCGGATAGCCTGCGGCCGCGACCACTACGCCGAGCGCGGCGCGCCGGTCCCACTGCGGCTCGACCTGGTCAAGCGTGCCGTCCGAGGCTCGCTCGATGAGATCCAGAAGATCGGACTTCAAGCGCAGAATGATCGGCTGCGTTTCCGGATCGCCGAGCCGGCAGTTGAATTCCAGAGTCTTCGGATTTCCAGCCTTGTCGATCATCAGGCCGGCGTATAGGAAGCCCACGTACGGGGTGCCCTCTTGAGCCATTCCCTGAATCGTCGGTGCGATGATCTCGCGCATCACGCGGGCGTGAATCTTCGGCGTCACGACCGGGGCGGGCGAGTACGCGCCCATGCCGCCGGTATTGGGACCGGCGTCGCCGTCGCACAGCCGCTTGTGGTCCTGGCTGGTGGCGAGCGGCAGAACGTGGGCGCCGTCGCTCATGACGATAAAGCTCGCTTCCTCGCCCTCCAGGAACTCCTCCACCACGAGCCGTGCTCCAGCGGCGCCGAGGGCTTGCTGCGTCATCATCCGGTCGATTGCGGCGTGGGCCTCCGGCACGCTCGACGCGACCACCACGCCCTTGCCGGCGGCGAGCCCGTCGGCCTTGACCACGATCGGCGCGCCGCGCTCGGCGACGTACGCCTTGGCCGTCTCCCCGGCTTCGAACGTGCGATGCGCAGCGGTCGGAATCTTGTGGCGCGCCATGAAGCTTTTGGCGAAGTCCTTCGAAGCTTCGAGTTGCGCTGCCGCGCGCGTGGGCCCGAAGATCTTCTGCCCCGCGTCGCGGAACGCATCGACGATGCCTGCAGCAAGCGGCGCCTCCGGGCCGACCACCGTCAAATGGATTTTCTCTTTTCTGGAGAAGGCGACCAACTCTTCGATCCCGGTGAGGGACACGTTTTCCACGCCGTTCTCGCTCGCGGTGCCGCCGTTGCCCGGCGCGACGAATACTTTCTGCACGCGCGGGCTTTGCGCCAGCTTCCACGCCAGGGCATGTTCACGCCCGCCCGAGCCGATGACCAGCAGTTTCATCTCAGTGCCTGAAGTGACGCATACCGGTGAACAGCATAGCGATGCCACGCTCGTCGGCCGCGGCGATCACTTCCTCGTCGCGCACGCTGCCGCCGGGCTGTATCACCGCGGCGACGCCCGCGTCCGCAAGCGCGTCGAGGCCATCGCGAAAAGGAAAGAAAGCGTCGGAGGCGACCACCGCGCCCTTCAGATCGAGCTTTGCGTCCTTGGCCTTGAACGCCGCGACGCGCACGCTGTCGAGTCGGCTCATCTGCCCTGCGCCGATTCCCAGCGTGGCGCCTCCGCCACAGAGTACGATAGCGTTCGACTTGACGAACTTCGCAACGCGCCACGCGAACAACAGGTCTCGTTTCTGAGCCTCGGTCGGTCGCTTGTGCGTCACTACCTTCAGTTGTTTCTCGTCTAGAAGCTCGGAGTCGCTCGTCTGCACGAGCAGCCCGCCGCCTATACGCTTGTAGTCGTGCGCCTGCACTCCGTGGGACATAGGCACCTCGAGCACTCGGAGATTCGTCTTGGCTGCGAACTCCTTCTGCGCCTCGGGCTCGACGCGCGGGGCGATGATCACCTCGGCGAATTGCCTACCGAGGGCTGCGGCGGTCTCACGATCGAGGGCGCGGTTGAAGGCCAGGATGCCGCCAAACGCGGACACCGGGTCGCAGCGAAACGCCTTCTCGTACGCCTCGAGCAGGCTCTCTGCTGTAGCCACGCCGCAAGGATTGGCGTGCTTGACGATCACGCAGGCCGGCTCGCCGAAGCTCTTGACGCATTCCCAGGCGGCGTCGGCGTCGGCGATGTTGTTGTACGAGAGCTCTTTACCCTGAACCTGGCGATAGCTGGCGAGGCTGCCGGCCACGGCGCGCGCATCGCGATAGAACGCGGCGCGCTGGTGGGGGTTCTCGCCGTAGCGCAGGTCCTGGCGCTTGTGCAGCTGTAGCGTGAGGGTCTCGGGAAACGCGCCGTCGCGGGACGAAAGGTAGTTGGCGATCGCGCCGTCGTAAGCGGCAGTGAGGGCGAACGCCTTCTTCGCGAGCGCAAACCGCGTCGCCTCCGAGACGCCGCCGGCACGGAGCTCCGAGAGCACACGTTCATAGTCGTCGGGATCGACCAGCACCGCGACTCCGGCATAGTTCTTGGCCGCGGCGCGCAGCATCGCCGGACCGCCGATGTCGATATTCTCGATCGCGGCTTCCAGCGTGCACTCGGGATCGGCGACGGTGGCGGCGAACGGATAGAGGTTCACGACCAGGAGGTCGATCGGCGCGATGCCCGCGGCGCGGATCGACTCCATGTGCTCGGGAAGGTGGCGGCGGGCAAGCAGGCCGCCATGGATCTTCGGGTGCAGGGTCTTCAGCCGGCCGTCGAGCATCTCGGCGAAGCCGGTGTAAGCGGACACCTCGGTCACGGCCAAGCCCTCCTTCTGCAGGAGCTTGGCGGTGCCGCCGGTGGAGAGCAGCTCGATGCCGAGTGCGGCAAGCGAGCGGGCGAGGTCGACGACGCCCGACTTGTCCGAGACGCTGACGAGCGCCCGCTTGACCTTCGTCACTACCCTTTGATGCGCAGCTGCTGCATCTTTGTGCGGAGCGTGGCGCGGTTGATACCGAGCATCGCGGCGGCGTGGGTCAGGTTGCCCTTCGCATGGCCGAGCACGGTCTCGATCATCGGCCTCTCGATGTTCTTCAGCACCATTTCGTAGATGGCGGTGGGTGTCTCGCCGTCCATGTCCTTGAAGTAGCGCTCAAGCGAGCGCTTGACGGCATCGGAAAGCTCGTTGCCTTTGCTCATGCTGCGAGTCTCTCGAAGTAGTCGTACACCGCGGCGCGCTGCGCATTGGCGACATGGAGGCGGTTCACGCTGGAGCGGAACTCTTCGCCGCCGGGCAGCGAGCGCACGGTCCAGCCGATATGCTTGCGCGCGACGCGCACGCCGTGCTCGCACCCGTAGAGGCTGTAGAGCCCGTCGAGGTGCTCGGCGAGCACCGCGCCGATCTCGCGCGCCGGCGGCGGCGCGAGGCGCTCGCCGGTAGCGAGATAGTGCGAGATCTCGCGGAACAGCCACGGCCTGCCTTGCGCCGCGCGGCCGATCATCACGGCGTCAGCGCCGGTCGCTTCGAGCACGCGCTTCGCGTCCTCGGGCGACTTGATGTCGCCGTTGGCGATCACCGGGATGCGCACCGTGGCCTTCACCTCGGCAATGGTCTCGTATTCCGCGCGCCCTTCGAACGCGCAGGCGCGCGTGCGGCCGTGGATCGCGAGCGCCTGTACCCCGGCGGACTCCGCGATCCGGGCGATGCGCAGCGCGTTGCGCCGGCGCGGGTCCGGCCCGGTGCGAATCTTCAACGTTACCGGCACGTCGACCGCCGCGATCACCGCGTCCAGAATGCGCGCGACGAGCGGTTCATCTTCGAGTAGCGCCGAACCGGCGTGCACGTTGCATACTTTCTTCGCCGGGCACCCCATGTTGATATCGATGATCTGCGCGCCCCCGGCGACGTTGAAGCGTGCCGCGTCGGCCAGCAGGTGCGGGTCGGCGCCAGCGATTTGTACCGAGATCGGGCCCGGCTCGCCGGCGTGGTCGCTGCGCAGCCGGGTCTTGCGCGAGCCGCGCAACTCGGGGCGGGCGCCGACCATCTCCGAGACCGCGAGCGCCGCGCCGAAGCGGCGCGCCAGGCGGCGGAAGGGGCGGTCGGTAATACCGGCCATGGGAGCGACGAACAAGCCGTTGAAGAGCGCGTAGGCTCCGATCCTCATTGCCGAGATTGTGATTCGAGGGGAGGCGGATTTTATCTGCTTTCCCTGGTAAAAAAAACGGCTTGCGGCGCTTTGTTGCTTTTTTACGGCCGCGCCGAAGGACCGAAGATCATGCGGCGTGCGAAGAACCGCCGCGGCGCCGGGAAAATATCGAGCGCCGTCAATGCCGCACCCGCAAAGGGATTCAAGCGGAGAAAGGCCCGCGCCAGGAAATCGGTAACTCGAATCGCCGCGCCGGCGTCGACGGCGCGGCGCGCGGCGAAACGGCGCAGCAAGGCGGGGTCGCCCGCATCGGGCGCATCGCGCATGATCCGTGCCAAGTCCCAGGCGTCGCGCAAGCCGAGATTCAAGCCTTGCCCGGCAACCGGGTGCAGGGTTTGCGCGGCGTTGCCGATGTAAACGGCTCTTTCGGCGATGCATTTCTCCCTCACCCGCAGAACGAGCGGGTGCGCGGCGCGCGCCGCCACGGCGACCGGAGGGCCGGCACGCGCGCCAGCCGCTGCGGCGAGCTCTTCGAGGAAACGGGTTTCAGATGCTGAGAGAAGCTGCTCTGCGCGCGCGGGTCGCATGCTCCAGACCACGGCGTAGCGTCCCGCAAGCGGAAGGAGCGCGAGCGGTCCTTCGGCGGTAAAGCGCTCGAAGGCGGTCGCGCCCGCCGGTGCGCTGAAGCGCACGCTCGCCACGAGCGCGTCCTGGGCATAACGCTTTTCCTCGGCGTCGGGAGCGGCTCCCTCGGCATGCACTACGCAGCGCGCGGAAACTTCATCGCCGACAAGGAGGTCCTCGATCGCACAATGCAAGGCCCGAAGCAACTCTGCGTACCCCAGGACGTAGCCGAGCGCCGGCACCCCCGCGTCGGCGGCGTCGAAGACTGTGCGACCGAAGCCGCGCGCGCGCGAAACATGGATGGTCTCGATGGGGGTGGTCGCAAGCGACGGCCAAACTCCCACGCGCTCCAGTATGAGGCGGCTTGCATACGAGAGAACGATGGGACGGAAGGCCGGCGGCCGGGCTGTTTTACCGAGAACTGCGACGCGCTGCCGGGAGGAGCGTAAAGCCAGAGCGACGACACAGCCGACCGGGCCGGCGCCGCGTACGAGGACGTCAACGGTCGCCGTCACTCAATCGCCGCCGCGGGCATCGCGCATGAGCGCCTCGACATCAGCGATCGTTTTGGGCGCTTCGGCGGTGAGGACCTCGCAGCCCGTGTCGGTGACGAGCACGTCATCCTCAATGCGTACGCCGATGTTGTGCAACCGCTCCGGGATGTCGCCGTCCGCGCGGATGTAGAGTCCCGGCTCGACGGTGAGGGTCATGCCGGGCGCGAGGGTGCGCCAGGCCCCCTGGCGCTTGTAGTCCCCGGCGTCGTGCACATCCAGCCCCAGCCAGTGCCCGGTGCGATGCATATAGAAGCGCTTGTAGGTCTCCTTTTCCAATGCCTCCTGCACGCTTCCGGCGATTAGGCCCAGGTCGATGAGCCCCTGCGCCAGCGCGCGCACCGCGGCATCGTGTGGCTCGTTCCACGCCGCGCCGGGTCGGACGCTTTCCAGCGCGGCGCGCTGCGCGGCGAGCACGACATCGTAGACTTGGCGCTGGGCGGCGCTGAAGCGCCCATTGACCGGGAACGTACGCGTGAGGTCGGAGGCGTAGCCGTCAAGCTCACAGCCGGCGTCGATCAGCAGGAGATCGCCTTGGCGCAGGACGGCGTCGTTGGCCACGTAGTGCAGCACGCAGGCGTTCGCTCCCCCGGCAACGATCGGGGTATAGGCCGGGGTCTGCGCTCCGCTGCGCCGGAACTCATAAAGGAGCTCCGCCTCGATTTCGTATTCAGAGCGTCCGGGACGCACGCACTGCATGGCGCGGCGATGCGCGGCAGCCGCGATCTGCGCCGCGCGCCGCATGATAGCCAGCTCGTGCGTGTCCTTGATCAGGCGCATTTCGTCGATGACCGCGCGCACGTCGTGCACGCGCTCGGGCGCCGCGACCCCCGCGCGCGCTCGGGCGCGCACCGCGTTCACCCAGCGCAGCACGCGCGCGTCCCATTCCGGATCTGCTGCCATCGGGTAATACAGCGCCGGCTGGTTTTCGAGCAACCGAGTCATCTCCTGCTCGAGGCTCGCGATCGGATGCGCCTCGTCGAAGCCGAAGCGCTTGCGCGCGGCTTCGGGGCCGTGGCGCAAGCCGTCCCAGATCTCCCGCTCGGGGTTGCGCTCGCGGCAAAAAAGGATCGACTTCCCTGCGGCGAGCACCAGCGCTGCTTCCGGCTCGGTGAAGCCGGTCAAGTAATAGAAATGGCTGTCGAAACGGTAGGGATAGTGGCTGTCGCGGTTACGAACGCGCTCGGGCGCCGTCGGCACGAGGGCGAGCGCTTGGCCAATAGCGTGCGCGAGGCGTCCACGGCGGCTTGCATAGACCCGGACGAAATCAGCGATGTTCACGTAAGTACTTCTCCAGCTCGGCGAGGCGCTCGACCGTTCCGACATCCTGCCACGGCCCCTGGTAGAGCTCGCCGCTTAGCAGGCCGCGGCGCGCGGCGTCGTACAGGAGCGGTGCAAGCGGCGCTTTGTCACCGGGTGTCACCGGCTGCAGCAATTCGGGCGCAACGACCGCCACGCCGGCGTAAGTGTAGCGTGGCGCGGCCTCGTCACCGACCGCGTCCCCCGCGAGCGAGAAGTCACCCGCGGGCCGATGCGGCGGGTTGGGGATCAGCACAAGATGCGCGAGCCGCCGGTGAAGCTCGACGGAACACAGCCGCGCGAAGTCGCACTCGCAGTACACGTCCGCGTTCACCAGGAGGAATGGTTTTCGGCCGAGCAGCGCGAGTGCGTTCGCGATGCCGCCAGCGGTCTCCAGCCGCTCACGCTCGCGCGAGTACTGCACGTGCAGCCCGAACCGTTCGCCGTCGCCGATGCGCTCCATAATGCGGCTGCCGAGGTGCGAGACGTTGATCACCGCTTCGCGGAAACCAGCGCGCGCCAGGCGCTCGAGGTGCCAGGCGATAAGCGGCTTGCCCCCGGCCTCGATCAGCGCCTTCGGGACCTCGTCGGTAAGCGGCCGCAGCCGCTCGCCGCGTCCCGCGGCCAGGAGCATGGCTTTCATTCCAGCTCGTCGAGCAGCCGCGCGAGCGGCGCGAGTTCGCGGTACCGTTGCGAAACCGAACGCGCATAGCCGATGAAGCGCGGGGTGTCCTGAAGGTACTTGGGCTTGCCGTCGCGGTAGTTGATGCGGGCGAATATCCCGAGCACCTTAAGATGGCGCTGCAGCCCCATCCATTCGAGCGCGCGCCAGAACTCGCCGAAATCGGCATCCACGGGCAGGCCACGGCTTCTGGCTGTGTCCCAATAACGCACCACCCAGTCGAGCACGCGCTCTTCCTCCCAGCTCACAAAGGCGTCCCGCACGAGCGACACCACGTCGTACGTGATCGGCCCAAGCACCGCATCCTGGAAATCGAGCACTCCGGGATTCGGCTCGCATACCATAAGGTTGCGCGGCATGTAGTCGCGGTGCACGTAAACCGTTGGCTGAGCGAGCGCGCTTTTGACGAGAAGGAAGAAAACGCTTTCAAGACGTTCCTCTTGCGCCGCGGACAGCTCTTTCTTCAGGTGCCTGCCTACGTACCACTCCGGGAAGAGGTTCATTTCCCGCCGCAGCAGGGCCTCGTCGTAGGGCGGCAGCCCGCCGGGGCGCGTCGCAAGCTGCCAGCGCAGCAACGCCTCGGTGGCGTCCGCGAAAAGCGCGGCCGAGTTCGCGTCGTTGAGCGCTTCGAGGTACGTGCGCGAGCCAAGGTCGGAGAGCAGGAGAAATCCCTGATCGAGCTCCTGCGCGATGATCTCCGGCGCGTGCACGCCGGCTGCGGAAAGCATGTGCGCCACGCGCACGAAGGGTCGGCAATCCTCCCTGTCGGGTGGCGCGTCCATCGCCACGTAGGTCCTGCCATCCGCAAGCGTCGCCCGCCAGTAGCGTCGGAAACTTGCATCCTCCGAGGCCGGGGTCAGTTGGAAAGAAACGCCGAGCTGCGGGGCGAGCCAGCGCTCGAGGACAGCGCGCCGCAAATCGCCGTGTATCATTGAAAATTCTAACACCAAGGAAAAATCTCTCCGGCGCCATGGCGATGCGCTTCGCGATGCTCGCGGTTGCGCTCGCCGCCGCGCCGGCAGCCGCGCAAACCGCAAAGCCTCCAGCCGAGGCCGACCGTACCACCATCGAAGCCGACGTCATCGAAGGCGTGAGCGACCTGGAGGTGGGGGCGCGCGGCAACGCCGAGATCCGGCGTGACGACATGAGTATCTTCGGCGAGAGTCTGCACTACAACCGGGAGTTCGGGCGCGCCGAAGGCGAGGGCGGGGTGCGGCTGCAGCGCGGTGCCGACCGCTTTTTCGGCCCGCGCCTGTACTACAACACGCTCGACGACACCGGGGTGTTCGATAGCCCAACCTACCTCCTCGAGCGCGACCGCACCGCGCGCGGTAGCGCAGAGCGCCTGGAGTTTCTCGGCCCGGACCGCTACCGCTTCATCAATGCCAACTACACCACGTGCCGTCCCGGCCAGGAGGATTGGAGGCTCGAGGCGAGCGAGCTCGAGCTCGATTTCGAGGAGGAAGACGGCGCGGCGGTCCACCCGCGGCTGCGCTTTTTCGACACGACAATCCTCGCTGCTCCGTACGCGGTGTTCCCGATCGGTGAGCGGCGCAAGAGCGGCTTGCTGACGCCGTACTATGCGCAGACCAGCCAGCGCGGCTTCGAGTTCGGAATTCCGTACTACTGGAACATCGCCCCCGAGTACGACGCCACGTTCACTCCGGTCGTCATGGGAAAGCGCGGCTATCAGCTGAAGAGCGAGGCGCGCTATCTCGGACGCCCCTACCTCGGAGAGCTCAAGTTCGAGTACTTGCCGGACGACCGTCAGACCGGCACCTCGCGCGAAGGCGTATCGTGGCAGCACCGGCACAATTTCCCGCGCAACGTGGTCGCGCAGGTGGACTACAACCGGGTCTCGGACGACTCCTACTTCGTGGACCTGGCGAGCACGGTGAAGCAGGTCTCGGTGAGCAACCTGCCGCAGGACGCGCACCTTACCCACAGCGGCTCGTTCGGCCGCGCACCCTATTCCGTGCAGGCGCGCGTTCAGCGCTTCCAGACGCTGCAGGACCCGCTTGCGCCCATCGTTCCGCCGTACCACCGCATTCCTCAGCTCAATTTCAGCGCTGCGTACAATGATCTTGCCGGCGCGTTCGACGCGGCGCTGCCGCTCGAGTACGTGCAGTTCGACCATCCCACGCTCGTGGAGGGCTCCCGCGCCTCGACGACCCCGACGCTCGCGCTGCCGCTTCTCGCCCCAGGCTGGTTTTTCACGCCCAAGATAGGGCTGCGCTACGCGTCCTACAGCCTCTCGCTCGACGAACCGGCCCGCACGCCGGAGCTTTCGGTGCCGTGGGGCAGCCTCGACAGCGGCCTCGTGTTTGAGCGCGATTCCGTGTTCTTCGGCCCCGGCTCGACGCAAACGCTGGAGCCGCGGCTCTTCTACGCGTACATCCCGTTCCGTAATCAGGACGCGATACCGCTTTTCGACACCGCGCTCGCCGACTTCACCTACGCCCAGCTCTTCACGGAGAACCGCTTCGTCGGCGGCGACCGCTTCGGCGACGCCAACCAGCTGACGCTCGCGCTCACGACGCGCTTGCTGTACGCGGACGGTCAGGAAGGGCTGCGAGCTACCGTCGGGCAGCGCTGGTACTTCGAAGATGAGCGCGTCGGCCTGACGCCGACCTCGCCGCTGCGCACGGCGAATGAATCGGACATCCTTGCGTCGGTCGGCGGGCGGTTCGGCGGGCACTGGACCTTCGACGTGACAACGCAGTACAACCGGCAACTGCAGCGCGTCGAGCGCGTGAGCACAGGGGTCAGCTACCGCCCCGAGTCCGCGAAGGTTCTGAATGCAAGCTACCGCTTCCAGCGCGAAGTGCTGGAGCAGTTCGACATCTCCGGGCAATGGCCGCTCAGGCCGGGCTGGTACGGCGTCGGGCGCTACAATTACTCCATCCGGGACGACAAGTTGCTGGAGGGCCTGGCAGGCATCGAGTACAACGCGGGGTGCTGGGTGTTCCGCGGTGTCGTCGCGCGGATCCAGGCGTCAACCCAGGTAAGCTCCACGGCATTCATCTTTCAAATCGAGTTCAACGGCATCGGCGCCCTTGGTACCGACGAGGTGGTCGGGATACTGAGGCGTAACGTGCCTGGGTACTCGGTAACCAATCCGGCTGAATCGCGGCTCGCCCCGGCTGACGCTCGTCCGCGGCTCCCCTTCGATCAGGTGTATTGAGAGTATGAAGCGCTTTGTCCCTCTCTTTCTCCTGCTGCTGTCCGTGCCGGTCGCAGGGCAAGGCGTCCTTCCGGTCGATCGCATCGTGGCGGTGGTGAACAAGGATGTGATCACCGCCACCGAGCTCTCCGAGGCAGTGGCGGCGGCG
>DATIGN010000039.1:0-7655 GCA_035454685.1 Burkholderiales bacterium
ACGACCCAACAACTCGCGGAGCTGCTGATCGGCATTGCCCGCGCGCAGCAGGCGGTGATCGACGCCATCGAGAGCCAGAAGGCGGGCTACAAGTTGACGCATCTCGCGCCGGTCCTGACGACGGCGGCAAAGATCCGCAACACCGGCCACGTGCCGACGTTGATGGATTTCCCGTCCCGCGTGCTGCTCGCGCACCAGGGACGCAACCCGCCCGACCTGGCGCAGGTTCAGCGTGATCTCGAAGCGCTGTTGAGCGGGCGGCCGATTGCGCCCGCTGCCCCTGCCGGGCCGGGCGCCGTGGCTACGCCGGGTGGACGCGCGCCTACAATCGACCAGAGCTGACTACGCGATGCCGCAGACCGGGCACGCTGGGTCTTTCCGGAGCCTGATGGTGCGGACCTGCATTGCGAGCGCATCGAGGAGCAGGAGCCGCCCGCCGAGGCTTTCCCCGGCGCCGGCGAGTAGCTTCAGGGCCTCCGCCGCCTGGATCGAACCGACGATGCCGGTGAGGGGAGCGAACACGCCCATGACCGCGCAGCGCACGTCCTCGGACTCGCCCGACTCCGGGAACAGGCAGGCATAGCACGCGGAGTCCGGCAGCCGCAGGTCGAACACGGCAACCTGGCCGTCAAAGCGCACCGCCGCGCCCGACACCAGAGGCTTCCGCAGCTTCACGCACGCGCGGTTCACCGCATGGCGGGTGGCGAAATTGTCGCTGCCGTCGATTACGACGTCGTGGCTCGCCGCGAGCGTCTCGAGGCGCTTGCCGTCCACCCGCTCCGCGAGCGCTGCGACCGTGACGCCGGGATTGATCGCCGCGAGCGTGTCGCGCGCCGAATCCACCTTCTTCCTCCCCACCGATTCCATGCGGTGCACGATCTGGCGCTGAAGGTTGGTGAGGTCGACCTCCTCGTTGTCGCAAAGGGTGATGGCGCCCACTCCCGCCGAGGCGAGGTAGAGCGCGACCGGCGAGCCGAGCCCTCCCGCTCCGATCACCAGCGAGCGAGCGGCGAGGAGCCGCTGCTGGCCTTCGATGCCGATCTCGGGCAGCAGGATGTGGCGGCTGTAGCGCAGCAGCTGTTCGTCGTTCACAGCCCAGTTTAAAACAAAACGCCCGGCGGGCGCCGGGCGTTGCCTGCGGCGAAGCGCCGGTTCAGTTCGCGACCTTGATCTCGCCGCCGCGGCTCTTCAGGAAGGCGATCGCCTGGTTGAGCTCGTAATCGTGCTCGGACACGACCTCGCCGGGTTGGGGCCGCATCAGCTTCTCGTCGACATCCTTCGGGCGCGGCGCCGGCGTGAATTTGAATTGCTGTACCGCCGCGGCCGCCGCTTTCGCGCGCTCCTCGTCCTTGGCGTCCTTGCCATTGTCGGTCAGGTGCTTGGTGAGGTCGGCCTCGCGCAGCTTCAACGTCGCGGCGCGCTCGCCCGCCCCGTCGTCGAGCGGGATGTCCGGCATGATGCCCTTGGCCTGGATCGAGCGCCCGCTCGGCGTGTAGTAGCGCGCCGTGGTGAGCTTGATCGCGGTGTTGTTGCCGAGCGGCAGTATGGTCTGCACCGAGCCCTTGCCGAAGGTCGGCTGGCCCATGATGACTGCGCGCTTGTGGTCCTGCAGCGCGCCGGCGACGATCTCGGAGGCCGAGGCCGAGCCGCCGTTCACCAGCACCACCATCGGCACGGTCTTCACGTCCCCCGGCAATCTCCGGTTGAAGTCCTCCTTCATGCGGCCGCGCAGGTAGTCCTCGGGGCGCGCGTTCAGCTTCATCTTGGAGTCCTCGGTGCGGCCGTCGGTGTACACCACCAGCGAGCCCGCCGGCAGGAAGGCCGCGGAGACCGCCACCGCCCCGTTGAGCAAGCCACCGGGATCGTTGCGAAGGTCGAGCACGATGCCTTTCATCGTCCCCTGGTTTTCCTTGAACAGCCGCTCGATCGAGCGCGCGAGGGTTTCCCCGGTCTGCTCCTGGAACTGCGTCACGCGGAAGTACGCGTAGCCGGGCTCGAGCAGCTTCGACTTGACGCTCTGGATCTTGATCACGGCGCGGGTCAGCGTCACCACCAACGGATTGGCTTCGCCCTTGCGCACGATGGTGAGCGTGATCGGGGTGTTGGGCCGCCCGCGCATGCGCTTGACCGCCTCGTTCAGCGTCATCCCCTTCACCGAGGTTTCGTCGAGCTTGATGATGAGATCGCCGGGCTTGAGACCGGCGCGCGAGGCGGGCGTATCATCGATTGGCGCCACGACCTTGACGAAACCATCCTCCATGCCGACCTCGATGCCGAGGCCGCCGAACTCGCCCTGGGTGCCGACCTGCAGCTCGCGGAACGCCTCCTGGTCGAGGTAGGCGGAATGCGGGTCGAGGCCGGTTAGCATGCCGTTGATGGCTTCCGTGATCAGCTTCTTGTCGTCCACCGCCTCGACGTAGTCGCTCTTCACCCGTCCGAAGACCTCGGTGAACGCGCGCAGCTCCTCGATCGGCAGCGGCGCAGTCGTCGCTGCTTTCTGCGCTACCGCGGAGAAGTTGAGGCTGATGGCGACACCGATCAGCGCGCCGATCGCCAGGAGTCCGATTTGATGCAGCTTGTTGCGCATTGCCTGCTCCCGAGAATTACTTGATGTTGACCCAGTCCAGGGGGTCCAGCGGCTTGCCTTGGTGCCGGAGTTCGAAGTATAGACCTGAATTCGTGTTGCCGCCGCTGTTACCCACCGCCGCAACGGCTTCGCCGCCGTGAATTATGTCACCCACACGCTTGAAAAGAGCCTCGTTGTTGCCGTACAGGCTCATGAAGGCGTCGCCGTGATCGATGATCAGCAGGTTGCCGAACCCGCGCAACCAGTCGGCGAACACCACGCGGCCGTCGGCGACCGCCCGCACTTCCTCGCCCGCGCGGGCCGCGATGAACAGTCCCTTCCAGAGCACTCCGCCATCTGAACGTGGACTGCCAAAGCGGTTCGCAAGTTCCCCACGGACCGGCGGGCTCAACCGGCCCTTCAACCGGCCAAACGCGCTGTCGCCGAGCGGGAGCGCGGGAGTCCTCTCGCCGCGCGGTCGGGGCGCGGGCTTGGAGCGCGCCATCAGCTTGGCCAGGCTCGCAACGAGGCGCGCCAGCCGCGTCTCGTCGCGCTTCAACGTGCCGATCTCGCGCCGCTGGCGCTCGATGTCGCGCGAGATCTTCGCGAGCACCTGATTGCGCGCCCGCTTTTCGCGCTCGAGGCGGGCGCGCTGCGCCCGCTGCTCGGCGGTCACGGCAGAGAGCTCGGCGGCCTGCCGCTCCGCTTCCCGCGCCAGCTCGCGCAACTGCGCGAGGCCCGCACGCAACTCCGCGATCAGCTCGGCACGCGCCCGGGAGATGTAGCCGAAATAGTGGAGGTGGCGGCTGATCTGGCCGGGATCCTCGCGGTTGAGAAGCAGCCTCAGCGGCTCGGCCTGGCCGCCGAGGTAGTGTCGGTAGATGAGGTCCGCCAGCTTCGCCTGTTGCGCTTTCAGCGCTTTCTCGCGCTGGCGCGACTCGGCGTTCAACTCGGCGAGCCGCTTCTGGTGCTGGCGCGCCTCGCTCCCCAGCTCACGCAGCGCACGGTTTGCTTCCGAGATCGCGCGCTCCGACTCCTGCAGCGCGTCGGCGGCTTCGCTCTTCGATTCCTCGGCTGCGGCGAGGCGCTTCTGCAACGCTTCGATGCGTCCACGCAGCTCGCGCAGCTCCTTTTCCTTCTCCTTGGCGCCGGCGGTGGCCGGCTCCGCGGCCGGGCTCGCCAGCAGGAGCAACAGGAAAAGAGCGCCCGCGGTACGCGCGTTCACGTGAAGACGATGAGGGATTTCCCGGTCATCTGAGGCGGCTGCGGCAGGCCCATCATCGTGAGCAGCGTCGGGGCGACGTCCTGCAGCGCGCCGCGCGTGGCGACGTTCGCCCGCCGGCCGACGTAGAGCAGCGGCACGAGATTCAACGTGTGCGCCGTGTGCGCCTGCCGCGTCGCCGGGTCGAGCATGGTTTCGGCGTTGCCGTGGTCCGACGTGATGAGCACCTCGCCGCCGGCTTCGCGCATCGCGGCGACCACCCGCCCGATGCATTCATCGAGCACCTCGATGGCGCGGATTGCCGCGGCGAGATTGCCGGTGTGGCCGACCATGTCGCCGTTGGCGAAGTTGCAGATGATGGCGCCGTACTGCCGGCTGCGGATGGCGTCCACCAGCCGGTCCGTGACCTCGTGCGCGCTCATCTCGGGCTTGAGATCGTAGGTTGCAACTTTGGGCGAAGGAACGAGGATGCGCTCCTCGCCCGGATACGGCGCTTCCACGCCACCGTTGAAGAAATACGTGACGTGCGCATATTTTTCGGTTTCGGCGATGCGCAGCTGCTTCAGGCCCTGCGCTGCGATGTACTCCCCGAACCCGTTGGCGACGCTCTGCGGCGGAAACGCTGCCGGGACGTGAGCGTAATCCTCGCCGTAGCTCGTGAGCGTGCAGAAGTAGCCCAGCCGCGGGACGCGCTCGCGCACGAAGCTGTTGAAGCCGGGATCGGTCAGCGCGCGCGTCAGCTGGCGGGCGCGGTCGGCCCGGAAATTCATGAACACGACCGCATCGCCGTCCTCCATCCGCGCGCCGTTGGCGCCGATCGCGGTGGCGTGGACGAATTCGTCGGATTCTCCGCGAGCGTAGGCTGCGCGCAGGCCTTCGGCAGCGGTTCCCGCGCGGTGCGCCGCGTTTCCCTGGGAGATGAGATCGTAGGCCGGCCGCACGCGCTCCCACCGGCTGTCGCGGTCCATCGCGTAATAGCGGCCGCAGATCGAAGCGATGCGCCCTGCCTTGAGCTCCGCGCACAGCCGCTCGAGCGCGAGAAGGGAAGCTTCGGCGCTCCGCGGCGGGGTGTCGCGCCCGTCCAGAAACGCGTGCACGCGGATCTCCTTCACCCCGGCGCGCGCGGCCATCCCGAGAGCGGCATGGATCTGTGATTCGTGGCTGTGCACGCCGCCGGGAGAAAGCAGGCCCAGCAGGTGCAGCGAGCGGCCGGCGCCGCGCGCGGTCTCGAGCGCTTTCACCAGTACCGGGTTGCGGGAAAACTCGCCGGTCTCGATTGCATTCTCGATCCGGGTGTAGTCCTGGTAGACGACGCGCCCGGCGCCAATGTTCATGTGCCCCACCTCGGAATTGCCCATCTGGTTCTTGGGCAAGCCTACCCATTTCTCCGAAGCGTCGATGGTCGTGTGAGGGCACGTGCGCCACAGGAAGTCCCAGTGCGGCTTGCGCGCCTGGCAAATGGCGTTGTGCTCGCATTCCTCGCGGAGCCCGAAGCCGTCGAGTATGATCAACAGGACCGGGGTGACTTTCATGATCTCGCTGACTGCGTTGCGTGGCGCCATCCGCCGACAATTTTAGTCGATTTTCCCGCGCCAGCCTGATGCTGATCGGGCTGGCGTGGACGCTGCCGTTCCTGCAGCCCTATCACCGCTATCCGCTCACGAGCTTCTACAGCGAGTGGCTGGCGTTCGCGCTCGGCCTCGCCGCCGCGGTTCCGCTGCTCGGCCGGAACGCGTGGCGCGATGCGGCGGTGCCGATGATCGCGCTCGCTCCGCTCGGGCTCGCCGTACTGCTGGCGCTGCAAGTCGCGCTCGACCGGGTGCCGTATGCGGAGCAGGCGTACACGGCGGGACTCTACCTGCTGTGGGCGGCGCTTATGGCCGTGCTGGGGCACGTGCTGGGACGCCGGATGGCGCTTGACTCGATTGCGGGAACGCTCGCCTGGTTTCTGCTGGCGGGGGGGCTCGTTCACGCGCTGATCGGCCTCGTGCAGCACTACCACATCTCGACTCCGTTCGATTTCATGATCGCGCAAAAGGCGGGGACGGCGGTCTACGGCAATCTCGGGCAGCCCAATCACTACGCCGCGTATATGACGCTGTCGCTTGCGTCCGTGGCCTATCTCTACGGTCGCGGCGTTCTCGCGGGCGCTCCCGCGGTGGCCTGTGCGGCAGCCTTCCTGGTGGTACTGGCGCTCACCGGCTCGCGCAGCTCATGGCTCTATCTCGTCATGATCCTCGCGCTCGCTCTGCTGCTGCATCGCCTGCGGCGCGAGGCCGCGAGCCGCCGGCTGGCAGTCTTCGCCGGCTGGCTTCTGCCCAGCTTCATCGCCGCGCAAGGGCTGGTCACCCTGCCGTTCATGCTGCCCGAGCAAGACGCAACGATGACGACGTCCGTTGAGCGCCTGTTCCAGGTTGCGAGCGGCATCGGGCCGCGCCTGGAGTTGTGGCGCGAGGCGTGGCAGATGTTTCTCGCCGCTCCGGTGCTTGGTGCCGGTTTCGGGCAGTTCGCATGGCACAATTTCCTGTACCAGGCTGCGTACGGCGCTTCGGCGGCGGGCGCGTTGTTCAATCACTCGCACAACATTGTGCTCCAGCTCCTCGCGGAGACCGGAATCGCGGGCGCGCTGATAATAGTGGGCCCGGTGCTTGCCTGGGTCGCGGGATTGCGCCGCGTGCAGGTCGACCTGGAGTGGTGGTGGCTGCTGGCGCTGGTCGCGGTCATCGGCATCCACAGCCTGCTCGAGTTCCCCCTGTGGTACTCGAATTTCCTGGGCCCCGCGGCGCTGCTGCTGGGGCTCGGAGCGCAGCGTTCCCTGTCCGTGCGTGTCCCCGGCGCGGCACGCGCGGCGGTGGTGCTGGTGCTGCTAGTGGGCTGCGTGAACCTCGCTGCGGTGATCTCGCCGTATCGCAATTTCGAGCAGCTGGTGTTCAGCGCCGGGCCGCAGTCGCCGCAATCGTCGAGCGACGAGGCCTTTGCTCAGGCGTTGATGACGGTGCACAGCGAGCCGCTGCTGAGGCCATATGTCGAGCTGGCGATCGCCTACGGTGTCAGCGTGAACCGGGAGCAACTGGCGGACAAGCTGACGGTCGTCACGCGTGCTATGCATTTTGTGCCGGTTGAAGTGTTGGTCTATCGCCAGGCGCTGCTGCTGGCACTGGCGGGGGACGCCGCTGCCGCGCGCGAGCAGCTCGAGCGATCGCTGCGAGTCTACCCCTCCGACCGCGCGGCGATCGTGTCGGAGCTCGAGAGTCTCGTGCGACGCTACCCCGCCGAGATGACGCCTCTGCTAGAATTGGCTACTTCGAAAATCACGGAAGGGCGCGCGTCGCAGGACGTGAGGTGACGCGTCCAAACACCAGAGGATTCACGTTGGAGCAGTTCCTGGTATTTCTCCAGAAGAGCCCGTTCAACATGCTGCTGTTCGGGCTGGCGCTCGCCTCGGGCGCGATGCTGCTGTGGCCGCTCGTCTCGCGGCCGTTCCGGGTGTCGCACGAGGTCGGCGCGATCGGGGCGGTGCAGCTCATCAACCGCCGCGACGCCCTGGTGCTCGACGTGCGCGATACCGGCGACTACGCCGCCGGGCACATCGCCGGCGCCAAGCACGTCCCGGAGGCACAGCTCGCCGAGCGCCTGAAGGAAATCGAGAAGCACCGGGCGCGCCCGATCATCGTCAGCTGCCGCACCGGGTCGCGGGCGCCGTCGGTGAGCGCGATGCTGCGCAAGAAGGGATTCGCCGAGGCGTTCGCGCTGCGCGGCGGAATCGCGGCGTGGCAGCAGGCAAACCTGCCGCTGGAAAAAGGCTGAATGTCCCGGAAGGTCACCATGTACAGCACCGGGGTCTGTCCGTTCTGCCAGATGGCCGAG
>DATIGN010000040.1:0-11174 GCA_035454685.1 Burkholderiales bacterium
CGACGGAATCAGGCTCTGGCCGCCGGCGAGGACCTTCGCGCCCGGCCGCTCGAGGAGCTCGAACGCCTCCGGCAGCGAGCGCGGTTTCGCATACGCAAACGACGGCGCCTTCAAGCCGATCCTCCTCCAGGGAACGAGCCGCTATCATAAGAGAAGAAAATCGGGGTCAGAGCCCGATTTCGCTACAGGAGGAGAACTCATGCCGAAGTTAGTGCTGCTCCTTGCGCTCGTGTCCTCCTTCCCCGCTCCAGCGCAAACCTATCCCACCCAGCCAATCCGGCTGATCGCGCCGTTCCCGCCCGGCGGCAGCGTGGACATCATGGCGCGCCTCATCGCCGAGCCGCTGGCGGCGCAACTCGGCGGCAAGATCGTGATCGACAACCGCAGCGGCGCCTCCGGCAACATCGGCATGGAGGCCGCGGCGCGGTCCAAGCCCGACGGCTACACCGTTGTCCTCAATACGATTCCGCTCGCCACCAACCAGGCGCTCTTCGACAAGCTAACCTGGGACCCGATCAAGGATTTCGCGCCGATCGGCATGGTGGCGACCGCGGCGCACGTGCTGGTGATTCCCCCGAAAGTCAAAGTCAACAACATCGAAGAGCTGGTGCGGCTCGCGCGCTCGAATCCGGGGAAGCTGGCGTACGCCTCGGCGGGCGTCGGCACCACTTTCCACCTCTGCGGCGAGATGTTCAAAGACTCGACCCAGACCTTCATCCTGCACGTTCCCTACCGGGGCGGCGGGCCGGCGCTGGCCGACACGCTCGGCGGCCAGGTCGACATGAGCTTCCCGACCATCTCCGCCGCGGTGCCACACATCAAGGCGGGGACCCTGCGCGCGCTCGCAGTCACCGACGTGCGGCGCTCGCCGCTTTTGCCGGACGTTCCGACGCTGCGCGAGGCCGGCGTCAAGGATTTCCAGTTCACGCAGTGGCTCGCGCTCCTCGCGCCGGCGAACACGCCGCGCGAAGTGGTGACGCGGCTCAACGAAGCGCTGCGAGCCACGCTCAACTCCAAGGAAGTGCGCGACAAGTTCGCGCAGCAGGGCTTCGAGCCCTTCGTCACCAGCCCGGACGAAGCCGGCAAGTTCATCGTTGCCGAAGTCCAGCGCTTCGGCACGCTCATCAAAACCCGAAAAATCACCGCGGAGTAGAAATCGGCATGGATCTCGGATTGAAAGACAAGAAAGTCCTCATCACCGGCGGCAGCAAGGGCATCGGTCTCGCCTGCGCGAAAGCGTTCATCGCCGAAGGCGCCAAGGTTGCGCTCGTTTCCCGTTCCGAACAAAACCTCCGGAAAGCGAAGGAGAGCCTGACAACCGTGTATACCATCCCGGCGGATCTCACGGACGCTGCTGCCGCGGCAGCCATGGTCGAAAAGGTCGACAAGGAGTTCGGCCCGATCGACGTGCTGGTCAATTCGGCTGGCGCGGCGAAGCGCACCGACGCCGACGACCTCACCCCGGCTGCCTGGCGAGCCGGCATGGACGCGAAGTACTTCTCCTACATCAACGTCATCGACCCGCTCATCAAGCGCATGGGCAAGCGCGGCAAGGGAGCGGTGATCAACATCATCGGCGGCGGGGGCAAGGTGGCCTCGCCGACTCACCTCGCGGGCGGCGCCGCCAACGCCGCGTTGATGCTCGCCACCGCGGGACTCGCTTTCGCCTATGCCTCAAAAGGCGTCCGCGTGGTCGGCGTGAGCCCCGGCGTCACCAAGACTGAGCGCGTCGCCGAGGGTCTGAAGGCCGAAGCGAAGCGCGCCAACGTCTCGGAAGAGCAAGCGTACAAACAGATGATCGCGCGGCTGCCGATGGGCCGGCCCGCCGAGCCCGAGGAGATCGCCGACATCGTGGTGTTCGCGGCTTCCGAGCGCGGCCGCTACCTCACCGGCGCGAACATCACTACCGATGGAGCGGCGTCGCACGTAGTGGTGTAGTCGGACCCCGGGACGGCTCGCGTCCATTCGGAACACTTCGACCGCCGACGAACAGTTTGGAGTAGGCTCCCCCTTTTCGCGAGGGAGGAGCCATGAAGCGCAGAGAGATCCTGAAGATCGGCGCCGCGGCCGCGGGCCTGGGCTTTCCGGCGATCATCCGGGCGCAGCCGAAGGAGGTGGTGCTCCTGGGCATCTGGCCGCAGACAGGGGCATTCTCGGACGTCGGGCCGATTCTCGATCGCGGGATGCGCATGGCGCTCGAGGAGCGCGACATGAAGATCCAGGGGCGCCCGGTGAAGTACATCGTGCGCGACTCCGCGACGCAGGCGGGCGCGGCGACGCGGCGCGTCGAGGAGGCGGTCGACGGCGAGGGCGCGAAGTTTGTCATCGGCCCATGGTCGTCGGGCGTGGCGCTCGCGGTGTCCGAGGTGGCGAAGCGCAAGAAGGTGTTCCACTACTTCAGCGGCGGCACCGAGGATATCTCCGGCGCGCGCTGCCATCGCTACTCGTTCCAGTGGGCGGCAAGCCCGTACACCGCGGCCAAGACTGTGGTGGACAACTTCATGAAGGCGAACCCGAAGGCGCGGCGCTGGCACCTGCTGGTCGCCGACTATGCATTCGGCTGGTCGGTCGAGAAGTACATCAAGGAAGTCGGCAAGACCCACGGCATCGAGTTCGTCGGCGCCGACCGCCACCCGCTCGGCGAGCGCGAGTTCTCCAACTACGTGCAGAAGGCGGCGGCGAACAGGCCCGATGCCGTGGCGATGATCAACTTCGGCCTCGACGCGGTCTCCGGCGCGCGCGAGATCTTCAACTTCGGCCTCACTCCCAAGGTGCCGCTGATCATGACCTGGTCCTCGGGGGTCGAGGAGCTGGTGCAGCTCACGCCCGAGATCCGGGAGAACATCTGGGTAGGCTCCAACTTCTACTACACCGCGGATACCCCGGTGGCGAAGAAGTTCGTTGCCGCCTACCAAGCGAAGTTCGGCAACCCGCCCGGCTACGCACCCTCGGCCGCCTACGGCATGACGCGCATGATGCTGCACGCTTTCGACAAGGCGAAATCGGTCGAGGTGCGCGACGTGATCAGCGGGCTCGAGGGCATCGAGGTGCAGGATCTGGTCGGCCGCATGCGGGTCGATCCGAAGACGCACCAGACCCTGCGGCCGTACTTCTTCATGCGCTGCAAGCCGAAAGCGAAGATGACGAATCCGCTCGACTTCGCCGACATCATCGCGACCGGCGACACCCCGCTCCCGACTGAGTACGCGGCCTGCAAGGATCTTGGCGGCTTCTAGGTTCTAGGTTTTGAACTTACTCCTCGGCCAGATCCTTAACGGGATCGCGACGGGGATGCTGTACGCCCTGATGGGGCTCGGCCTGTCGCTGATCACCGGGATCCTCAACATCCCGAACTTCGCCCACGGCGCGCTGTTCGCCGTCGGCGCGTACCTGCTGGTCACGACGGTCGGCGTGATCGGCAACTTCTGGCTGGCGCTGCTCATCGCGCCGCTCGGCGTTGCGGTAATCGGCTTGCTGATCGAGTACGCCGGTATCCGCCGGCTCTACGCGGCGGGGCACGACTACCAGCTGCTCTTCACCTTCGGGCTGGCGCTGATCCTGAGCGAAGGCATCATCGTCGTCTGGGGGCCGGTCGGCTTCAGCCACCTGCCGCCGTCGATCCTGCGCGGCGGCGTCGATCTCGGCTTCACCTTCTATCCGAAGTATCGCCTGTTCGTCATGGTCGTGGCCGGGCTATTGGTCCTCGCGACGTGGCTCTTCCTGGAGAAGACGCGCTATGGGGCGATCATGCGCGCAGGCATCGAGAACAAGGAGATGGTGTCGTTGCTCGGCATCGACATCCACAAGCTGTTCACTGCGGCTTTCGCTCTAGGCGCCTACCTGGCAGGAATCGCGGGCGCGCTGACCGCCCCGATCCGCGGCATCAATCCGAACATGGGCGTCGACATGCTAGGCATCGCCTTCGTCGTGGTTGCGCTCGGCGGCCTCGGCAACCTGCTCGGCGCGATCGCGGCGGGGCTGCTGATCGGCGTGGCGCAGGCGGTGGTGGCCGCGTACTGGACCGAGGCGTCCACCGCCGTGATCTTCGCGGTGATGGCGCTGGTGCTCCTCGTGCGTCCGCAGGGATTGTTCGGCATCCGGTGAAGCACCCGATCGTTCTGTTGCTCGCCGCGATCGTCCTGATTCCGTTCGTGGTGCGCCCGGTGATCGGGGCGGAGATCTGGCTGTTCGCGATCTTCGGCCTGGGGCTCAACCTGCTCCTCGGCTATACCGGGCTGCTCTCGTTCGGTCAGTCGACCTTCTTCGGCTCGGCGGCCTACGTCGCGGGCTGGCTGCTCAAGCACTACGCCATCAACGTGTTTCTCGCGCTCGGCATCGGGATCGGCGTGGGCGCGCTCTCCGCCCTGCTCGTCGGCTATCTGTGCGTGCAGCGCTCGGGCCTGTACTTCATCATGCTCACCTTCGCGCTGAACCAGCTCTTCTTCTTCATCGCCTACCAGTGGACCAGCGTCACCGGCGGCGAGGACGGAATGCCCGGCGTCCCCCGGCCGGCGTTTCTCGGCATCGACTTCAAGGACCCGATGAGCTACTACATTTTCGTCGTGCTCCTTTTCCTCGCCTCGCTCTGGGCGATGGGCCGCGTGGTCGAATCTCCGTTCGGCAAGATCCTGCAGGCGATCCGGGAAAACGAGGTGCGCGCCGCCGCGGTGGGCTACAACGTGCCGCGCTTCAAGCTGGCGGCGTTCGTCATCGCCGGGGCCTTCTCCGGCCTCGCCGGCGTGCTCTACGCCATGCTCTTCGGCATCGTACCGCTCGAGGCGATCGGCTTCGTCACCTCCGGCAACGTGGTGTTCGCGACGCTGATCGGCGGCTCGGGGTCGCTCTACGGGCCAGTCATCGGCTCGTTTGTCTTCATCTGGCTGTCGGAATCCATGAGCGTGGTGTGGGAGCGCTGGCCGCTGCTCCTCGGCGTGGCGTTCGTGATCGTGGTGCTGTTCTTCCGCGGCGGCGTGGTCGAGGCGTGGTCGCGATTCTGGCGATGGCAATCCTCAAGACAGAAAGCCTGAGCAAGTCCTTCGGCGCGCTCGCGGCCGTAAAGGACGTGAGCCTCGCGATCGAGGCAGGCAGCCTGCACTCGATCATTGGCCCGAACGGCGCGGGCAAGACCACGCTTTTCAACCTGCTCACCGGCACTTTTGCGCCGACATCCGGGAAGATCTTTCTCGATGGAAAGGACATCACCGGCACCCCGGCGCACCGGATCGCGCACCTCGGCCTGGCACGCTCGTTCCAGCGCACCAACGTGTTCCCGGCTTTTTCCCTGCTGGACAACGTCTGGGTCGCCGCGTTCGCCACCCGGCCGTCATGGCAGGGAATCGCCTACAGAAAGACTACCTCGTATCCCGATGCTACTGACCGCGCCCGCCAGGCGCTCGCGGACGTCGGCCTCGAGGCCAAGTCCCATCAGCCGGCGCGCGAGATCTCGCACGGCGAGCAGCGTCAGCTCGAACTCGCGCTCGCGCTCGCCGCCGCGCCGCGCGTGCTGCTGCTCGACGAGCCCGCCGCCGGACTCTCGCCCGAGGAGACGCGCCGGATGGTGTCACTGGTGCGCGCGCTGAAAGGGCGCTACACCATCGTGCTCATCGAGCACAAGATCGATATCATCATGAGCGTCTCGGACCGAATCTCGGTGATGCATTTCGGCTCGCTTATCGCCGAGGGCACGCCGGAGGAGATCCAGCGCAATGCAGAGGTGCGCCGCGCCTATCTCGGAGGCATGGCGGCGTGATCCTCGACGTCAGAAGCATCGACACCTTTTACGGCCTGGGCCACATCCTGCACGGCCTGTCGCTCGGCGTGGCCGAGGGCGAAGTGGTGGCGCTGCTGGGGCGCAATGGTGCCGGCAAGACGACCACGCTGCGCTCGATCAGCGGCCTGACCCCGCCGCGCGCCGGCGAGATCCGCTACCAGGGCAGGAACATTGCAGGTCTGAAACCGAACGAACTTTCACGCTTGGGCATCGCCCTCGTCCCCGAGACGCGCGACATCTTCAGCTTTCTGACGGCAAGGGAGAATCTCGCCATCGCGCAGCGCAGGGGCTCTCGCTGGCAGATCGACACGGTTCTCGAGCGCTTCCCCGGCCTCAGGGAAAGGATGCCCCACAAGGGACGCGAGCTTTCCGGCGGCGAGCAGCAGATGCTCGCCATCGCGCGCGCGCTGCTCACCGGCCCGGAGCTCTTGCTGCTCGACGAGCCCTCCCAGGGACTCGCGCCGCTCGTGGTCAACGCGGTGATGAGCACCATCCAGGAGCTGAAGAAGGATCGCGTGAGCATGCTGCTCGTCGAGCAGAACGCCGAAATGGCGCTGCGCCTCGCCGACCGCGTCTACGTCATCGATCACGGCACCGTGGTCTTCGAAGGCACGCCCGCAGCGCTGCGCGCCGCCCGGCAGGTCACGACGACCTATTTGGGCGTCGGCGGCTGACGCTGCCTGGTCTTGTAAGCTCTCAGCTCCTCGCTGAAGGAGGCCGACAGCGGCACCAGCATCGCGTCGCTGTTTGCGTTCATCCCGACGAGCACGCGCGCGCCGGGCGCCGGCGCTTCCACTTTGCAGGTGGTCCAGTGCCGGCTGGAGATGTACACCGTCAGCGTGGCGTTCGGCGCGCCAGGCCCCTTGAATGTCTCGGTCACGCGTACGGTGATGATGTCGACCGGCTTCTCGCGATCCCTTTCGACTGCCGTGACGTCGCCTGCGAACAGTGCGGCTGCCCACTGATACCAACCTTCCGGCGGCGTCTTGGTCGCAAACAGGCAAGCGTTCGCCGCGCCGCTCGTGAGGAGCAGGATCGCAAGCACAGGTCGCAGACTGGTCACGGAGTGCAACCTAGCATGAAAGGGCGTAGCTCATTGGCCATGCACTGGCTCTGGCTCAACCGCGGCAAACTCGAGCGCTAATGCGCTAGGGCGCCTCGCGCCCGTCCGACGGGCCCTTGAGCTCGACGGTATTACCTTCCGGGTCGGTCACGTAGATCGAGACCCCGTTGCCTTCGGCGCCGAAGCGCTTCTTGACGTCGCCGACCGGGACGCCATGCTTGCGCAGGTAGGAAAGAATTTCCTGCTCGTCGAACGGCTCGACCCGCAGGCAGAGGTGATCCATGTTGCGCCCTTCCCTGCCGGGACCCGCCCCGCCCGCCTTGCCGAGCGGCCCCGCAACTTCCACCAGGTCGATCATCGCGGCTCCGACGCGCAGGTGCGACATGCCGAACTCCGGCCGGTAGGCGACGTGGGTCGCGCCGAGGATGTCGCAGTAAAAGCGTCGCATGACATCGATGTCCTCGACGCGCAGCACGATGTGGTCGATTCCGCGAAGCCTCAGCATTTGCCCTACGGATTGTGCCGCATCGGGCGCGGCACTTGCATCTCCCGGCCAAATCCCCAGCCAAGGAGCAAGTTATGGCAACACCACGCGAGCACGTACAGAACGCGACCGAAGCGGTCAAGTCCTCCGTGACCGAGCAGAAGGAAGCCGCGGCAAGCAGCCTCGGCAACCTGGCGGGCGCGCTGCGCAAAGCCGCCCACGAATCCGACGACGGCGACGCGTCCACCACACGCATCGTGGAATGGGCCGCGGATGGCCTCGAGCGCGTATCGACCACGCTGCGCAGCAACGATCTCGACGGCATGGTGCGCCAGGTGCAGTCCTTCGCGCGCAGCCAGCCGGTGGCGTTCTTCTTCGCCGCCGCCGCGGCGGGGTTTCTTGCAACGCGATTCCTGAAGGCCGGCGCCGACTCGCAGGACCGCAAGAGCGACCTCCCATCCGTCCAAAACCCATTCTGAGTAGAGCCATGGCATCCATTCCACAGCAGAACATTCCCGAGCAGGACTACACCCGGGGCCGTTCCCTGATCGGCCTCTTTTCGGACCTCTGGCGCGAGACGCAAACCCTAGTGCACCAGGAGGCCGAGCTCGCCAAGGCCGAGATCTCCGAGAAGGTCTCGCAGCTCACGACCGGCGCGGGCGAGATCGCCGCGGGCGGCGCGATTCTCTTCGCGGGCTTCCTCGTGCTTCTCTTCGCCGCGGTGGGCGCGCTCGAGATGCTCCTGCCGACCGAGCACGCGATGTGGCTCGCGCCCCTCATCGTCGGCCTGATCGTGATGATCATCGGCTACGTCGTGCTTGCGCGCGGGCGCAAGCAGCTGACGGCGGAAAGCCTGGCGCCGCAGCGCACAATGGAATCCCTCCAGGCTGATGCAAGACTTGCAAAGGAGCATGTGAAATGAAGGATAACGGCGGAAGGCGGCCGGAGCAGATCCTGACCGAGATCTATCGCACCCGCGACGAGCTGGAAAAGACGCTGGTCGCGATCGAGCATCGCCTCACTCCGGGGCAGCTTGTGGACCAGGGGCTCGACTACCTGCGCCACAGCGGCGCCAACGACTTCGTGCAAAACCTGGGCGGCGCGGCGAAGCAGAATCCGCTGCCGGTGGCGCTCGTCGGCATCGGCCTCGCCTGGCTGATGGCCCTCGGCCGGCAGCCGGCGCAGAACTACGGCTCGTCCATATCCAGCTCGGGTCTGCAGGAAAGCATGGCTTCGATGCGGAATAAGGCGAGCGAAGCTGCGCACAGCGCCGCGGAAAGCATGCACTCAATGCGCGAGCGCGCCCGCGGCAGCATGGATTACCTCGTGCACGAGCAGCCGCTCGCGCTGGGAGCGATCGGGCTCGCGATCGGTGCGGTGCTTGGCGCGGCAGCGCCCAGGACCCGGCAGGAAGAAAGGCTCATGGGCGAGGCGAGCCGGGGGCTGGCCGAGAAAGCCAAAGACCTCGCCGCGCAGCAACTCGACAAGGCACAACAGGCAGTCAAGCAGGTCGCTGAAGAACCGGCGGCGCAACCGCGGGCGCAGCCGCAGCCCCAGACGCAAATCCAAAGCCAGCATCCGGGACCGACGGCCGCCGGGCCGGACAAGAAGGGCGCCTGGTAGTGGCGGCCGCGGCCGACGCGCGCGGCCGCGAGGCGGGCACGCCGCGCGAGATCCCCTCGCGCGGCTGGCTCGACTTGATCGGCGCCGAGATCAACGCCGAGACCGGAGCGGCAGACCGGCAGGGCTGGCGAGTACTAGTCAGATGAGAATGAAGTCCTTGTTCTTGTAGCCCCGGCTCAGCCTGCAGACCTCGTAGCCTTCGCGCTCGCCATCGTCGTTGGTGTTTCCCTCGATGGTGGTAAACAGGTCCGGCCGCGGCTCGGCGACGAAGCCGGTGTGCGTCCAGTCGGTCGGCGTCCTGCGAACGAGGAAGATTGCGCCCGCGCGCAGCCCGTCGCGGTTTCCTTCCGCGACAAGAATGTTCTTCGCCCTCGCCTGCGCGGCAAGCTCATCGCAGGAAACCGAGCCTGCGATCGGCATCGGCACGCGCGCCGCGGCTGCGCCCTGCGTGAGGACGAAGCTCACGAAGCCTGCGCACCAGGGCTGCCCCTCCACGCCGTTCATATAGAGACGCACCCATGGACCGCGGTTCGGTCCGCCCACCTCGCGCGGATGCTGTGCGAGGTGCGCGCCGGCGCACGCGAGGACCGCGGCTGCAAGGTGCGGCGGCCTACGCTTTTGCTTGCGCAGCGCGCTCGCCATCGGCGAAACCAGGCTCGCGATCGTGCGCGCGCCCACGCTGCCGGTCGAGCGCAGTCGGTGCGCGCGCTGGAAGCGCATGACCACTTCCTCGGTAACGCGACCAAAGTCGCCGTCGATCGACAAGCCGTAGCCGCGCAGATTCAGCCACTCTTGCACGCGCCTGACAGCGAGGCCTCTGTCGCCCCGGCCGACCTCGCGCTCGAGCTCGAGTTCCCGGTTCGCCACCACTTTGCCGGAATTTTGCCCGAATCCTTTCGGTCCTGGCGTAAGTAGAATCCGGCAATGGCTCGGCGCGCAAAACTCTGGAAGATCGCCCGCTACGCAGCGCTCGCGCTCGTTCTCCTGGCGGCGGGCTTCACGCTCTATCTCGATATCCGCGTGCGCAGCGAATTCGAGGGCCGGCGCTTCGCGCTGCCGGCGCGCATTTATGCGCGCCCGCTCGAGCTGCACGCGGGACTTCGCATCACGCAAGCTGACGTGGTCGACGAGCTGCGCCAATTGGGCTATCGCGAAGCACCGCCGGAAGGCGAATCCGGATGGTTTGCCAAAAGCGGTGATTCGTTGGAAGTCGCCTTGCGACCTTTCGTATTCTGGGACGGGCGCCAGCCGGCGAAGCGGGTGAACGTGATTTTCGACGGCGGCAAAGTCGCGGTGCTGCGCGATGCGGGCGGCGCCGAGCTTCCACTGGCGCGGCTCGAGCCGCTGCCGATCGGCGGCATCTACCCCGCCGGCAACGAGGACCGCGTGCTCGTGCGCCTCGCCGACGTGCCGAAGCATTTCCTCCAGACGCTGATCGCCGTGGAGGACCGCCAGTTCTACGCGCACGCCGGGTTCGACGTGCGCGGGCTCGCGCGCGCGGCGCGCAGCCTCTTCACCGGCCGCGTGCAGGGCGGAAGCACGATCACCCAGCAACTCGTCAAGAACTTCTTCCTCACGCCGGAGCGCACCATCGAGCGCAAGCTCACCGAGCTCGTCATGGCGGTGCTCCTCGAGCTGCACTACGGCAAGGACGAGATCCTCGAGACCTACCTGAACGAGATCTACTTCGGGCAGGACCGCGACCGCGCCATCCACGGCGTCGGGCTCGCCGCGCAGTTCTACTTCGGCAAGGAGGTGCAGCACCTGAACCCCGCCGAGTCGGCGCTCCTTGTCGGCATGATCCGCGGGCCGGCACACTACGACCCGCACCGCCACGCCCAGCGCGCGCTCGAGCGGCGCAACTTCGTGCTGCGCGAGGTGCGCGACGAGAAAGGCATCACCGCCGAGGAGTACGCGCAGGCGCGCGCGAGCCCGCTCAACGTGAGCAAGAAGGCCGGCATGGGGACAACGCCGTATCCGGCCTTTCTGCAGCTCGTGCACCGGCAGCTGCGCCGCGACTACGACGAGGCGGATCTGCGCTCGGAAGGCCTGCGCGTGTTCACCACCCTCGACCCGCGGGTGCAGTCGGTCGCCGAGGCCGCGCTCACCCGGCGCCTGGCGCAGTTCGACAAGGAAAAGCGCTTCGGCCAGCCCGGCCTGGAAGGCGCGGTGGTGGTGAGCGATCCGCAAAGCGGCGAAGTGCAGGCGCTGGTGGGCGGCCGCGACCCGCGCTT
>DATIGN010000041.1:0-18953 GCA_035454685.1 Burkholderiales bacterium
ATGAAGGTCTGTATCGTCTCCGACAGCCACGACCGCGCCGATCCGCTGGCCAGCGCGGTGCGCGCTGGCGCAGAGCAGGGCGCGCAGGCGGTGATCCATTGCGGCGACGTCATCGGCACGCAGACGCTGCGCGGGGCGATGGGTGCGGGCCTGACGATACACGTCATCCACGGGAACAATCTCGGCGACCCGGTGTCGCTCGCGCGTTGGGCGCGCGAGAGCAACGGCAAGCTGCACTACCACGGGCCCGATGCGCGCCTCGAGCTCGGCGGACGCAGGGTCTTCGTCGTGCACTATCCCGAGTACGGCTACGCCATGGCGTGTACCGGGGACTGGGACCTTGTCTGCTGCGGGCATTCCCACGAGGCTGGCGTGCAGCAGGTTAGGAATGTGAAAGGCAGCAGCACCTGGCTCGTGAACCCCGGCACCGTGGCCGGGCTCGCTGCACCTGCGACCTGGGTGCTCGGCGACCTCGCTGCTATGCACTTCGATACACGATTTCTATAGCGGCATAGTCGTTTTTTGGGCGGGCATTCCAGAGCGCGCCCGTAGAATCCGCCGCGAGGAGGGGCGATGCTTGCAATCAATCCGTTCGCCGCGCTTTCGGCGTCCATACCGCCGGCCGTCATGCAGACTTACGTGGTCATCATGATCGTGCTGGTGCTGTCCGGCACGCTGTTCGACGTCTGGCACAAGGGCAGCGCCAGGTATTTTTTCAATAACTGGCGCAAGTCGAACCGCAAGGGCTCGCAGCAGCTCGGCGGCGGGGGACTCGTATCGATCGCGGTCCAGACCGCGGTCGTGGACATCCTGGCGTCCGGGGAGTTCTGTAACGCGCGCCGCCGCGTCGCGCATCTGCTGACGATGTACGGGTTTCTGATCTACGTCCTCACCACCGCCGTGATGGTGTTCGGCTACCCGACACCCGCGACACCGACTCCCGATATCGTCACGCACCTGTGGTGGATCGGCGGCCTGATGGTCCTCGTTGGCGGATACTGGTTCTGGTTCTTCATTCGGGCTGACGTCGCCGCCGAAGGCCGATCGCCGTTTCGCGTCATGCAGGCGGATCTGTTCATCCTATCGCTGCTCGGAAGCGTGACGCTCGGCCTTGTCTGGGCCTGGCTGCAGGCGAGAGGCAGCAACGCGGCCACTGTTTTCTTCGCCCTGTACATCATCGCCACGACCGTACTGTTCGGATCGGTGCCGTGGTCCAAGTTCGCGCACATGTTCTTCAAGCCGGCGGCGGCGTTCGAAAAAAGGGTGTCCTACGCGAACGGCACGAGGAGCAACCTGCCCGGCCCCGTCGACAAGCCCGAGCAGTTCGGCAGCGCGCGCACGGCGCCACGCCACTACTAGGAAAAGAAGCCATGCCCACTTTCGTCTACATGACCCGCTGCGACGGCTGCGGACACTGCGTCGACATCTGCCCCTCCGACATCATGCACATCGACAAGACCTATCGGCGCGCCTACAACATCGAGCCGAACATGTGCTGGGAGTGCTACTCCTGCGTCAAGGCGTGCCCGCAGAACGCTATCGATGCGCGCGGCTATGCCGACTTCGCCCCGCTCGGCCACAGCGTCCGGGCGCTGCGCGAAGAAGCCAAGGGGACGATCTCGTGGCGGCTCAAGTTCCGCAACGGCCATGAGAAGAACTTCGTGTCCCCGATCCGCACGACGTCCTGGGGGTCGATCAAGAGCCCCGCCGAGTACGATGCGCCCCGCCCGGAAGACTTCGCCAGGCAGGAGCTCGCGCACGAGCCCGAGATGCTCAAGACCGACAAGCCATTGCCCGCGCTGCGTCCGAATCAGCTTAAGCGAGGAGTTGTCTGATGGGTCTCTTCGGCGGCAGAAAAACGGTATTCGTCGACGCGGATATCCTCGTTATCGGCGGCGGCATGGCCGGCTGCGGCGCAACCTACGAATCCCGCTACTGGGGACGCGACCTGAAGATCGTGTGCGTTGAGAAGGCGAACATCGAGAGGAGCGGCGCCGTCGCCCAGGGCCTCTACGCCATCAACTGCTACATGGGCATGCAATGGAACGAGAACCAGCCCGAGGACCATGTGCGCTATGCGCGCAACGACCTCATGGGCCTGGTGCGCGAGGACCTCGGCTACGACATCGCCCGGCACGTGGACTCGGCGGTGCACAAGTTCGAGGAATGGGGCCTGCCGATGATGCGGGACCCGAAGACCGGACGCTACCAGCGCGAAGGCAAGTGGCAGATCATGATCCACGGCGAAAGCTACAAGCCGATCGTCGCCGAGGCGGCGCGCAAGGCCGCGACCGAGGTCTACAACCGGATCATGGTCACGCACCTCCTGATGGACGCGACAAAGCCCAACCGCGTTGCAGGGGCGGTCGGCTTCAACGTCCGCACGGGCGACTTCCATGTGTTCCGCGCCAAGGCGGTCATCGTCTGCGCCGGCGGCGCGTCGCACATCTTCAAGCCGCGCGCCGTGGGCGAGGGAATGGGGCGGACCTGGTATGCGCCGTGGAGCAGCGCGTCCGCCTACGCTCTGCCGATCCTGGTCGGCGCCAAGATGACGCAGATGGAGAACCGCATCGTCCTCACCCGCTTCAAGGACGGCTACGGCCCCGTGGGCGCCTACTTCCTCCATCTGAAGACGTACACGGAGAACGGCTACGGCGAGGAGTATGAGAAGAGGTGGTACGAGGACACCAAGGCGCTGGTGGGCGAGTACGTTGACCATCACCCGGTACCGACCTGCCTGCGCAACCACGCCCTCCTCAGGGAGGTTGCGGCCGGCCGCGGTCCCATCCGCATGGTGACCAAGGAGGCCTTCCGGGATCCCCACAAGGAAACCGTCGGCTGGGAGAACTTCCTCGGCATGACGATCGGCCAGGCGGTGGTCTGGGCCTCGCAGAACATCGACCCCAAGCACATCAACCCCGAGCTGACCACGTCCGAGCCATACGTCATGGGCTCACACGCGACCTGCTCGGGCGCGTGGGCGAGCGGACCGGAAGACTATGCCCCCGCGGAATACCAGTGGGGATACAACCGCATGATGACGGTCGACGGACTGTTCGGCGCCGGCGACACCATCGGCGGCACCGCCCACAAGTTCTCGTCAGGGTCGTTCACTGAAGGCCGGATCGCCGCCAAGGCGGCGGTCAAGTACGTGAAGGACATGAAGAACGGACAGCCGCAGGTGAGCGAGCAGGAATACCGCGACCTCGAGAAGCTGATCTACCAGCCGCTGGAGAACTACCGCGTCGGCCGTAACGAGATCGTCGCCGGGACCGTGTCGCCCAGCTACCTCCTGCCGATCCACGGCCTTCAGCGCCTCGAGAAGATCATGGACGAATACGTCGGCGGCATCAGCACCATTTACATGACGAACGGCAAGCTGCTCGAGCGCGGGCTGGAGCTGCTCGCGATGTTGAAGGAAGACATGAGCAACATGGGTGCCGAAGACCTGCACCAACTTCAGCGCGTATGGGAACTGCACCACCGGCTTCTGGCCTCGGAGTCCGTCACTCATCACACGCTGTTCCGCGAGGAAACGCGGTGGCCGGGGTATTACTATCGAGGCGATCATATGAAGCTGGACGATGCCAACTGGCATTGCTTCACCTTGTCCCGCTACGACCGCAATACCGGAGGCTGGGCAATGGAGAAGGCGCCCGTCTACCACATCATCGACTGACGGGGCCGGGGTTTGAACTATTAGAATAGGGGCATGGCCGACCGGCGCCTGCAGGTATTCCATGCCGTAGCGAAGCACCTCTCCTTCACCAAGGCCGCCGAGACGCTGTTCATGACCCAGCCTGCGGTCACCTTCCAGATCAAGCAGCTCGAGGAGCATCTGAACGCGCGGCTGTTCGACCGCGCGCAGGGGCGGATTGCGCTCACACCCGCCGGCCAGCTCGCGTTCGACTACGCCGAGCGCATCCTCGCGCTTTCGGCGGAGCTTGATACGCGCCTCAAGGAAACGAGCGGCCAGGCCGCCGGGCCGCTTCTCATCGGCGCGAGCATGACGATCGGCGAGTACGTGCTGCCGCAACTGATCGGGCAGTTCATGGCGCGCTTCCCCGCCGTGGTGCCGACGCTCTACGTCGGCAACTCCGAGGCGGTCCAGGAGCGCGTCGCCGAGCGCACGCTCGACCTCGGCTTCATCGAGAGCGGCTCACCGCTCGCCTCGCTGCAGAGCGAAGTCTGCAGCCAGGATGAGCTCCAGGTGGTGTGCGCGCCTTCGCATCCGCTGGCGAAAGAGCCCTTCGCGCTGCCCGCCGCGCTCACGCAGCATCCGTACATCAGCCGCGAGGCTGGCTCGGGTACCCGCGCGGTCATCGACCGCTACTTGCAAAACGCGGGCGTTGCGCCCGACTCGCTCAATACGGTGGTCGAGCTCGGCAGCCCCGAGGCCATCAAGGGGTTGGTCGCGACCGGCATGGGCTTCGCCATCATGTCGCGGGTGATCGCTGCCAAGGAGCTGCAGCTCGGCAGCCTGGTGCAGGTCCCGCTGAAGCCTCCCCTGATCCGCAACTTCTCGGTGGTGTACGCGCGGGAGCGCTTCCACTCCAAGCTCGTCGCCGCCTTTCTCGCGTTCGCCAAGGAGCGGCTCGCCTCAGCGCAACCGCTCGCCGCCTAGAGCACGGCGGCGACGATAAGCACGAGGACCTGCAGGGCGGCGATGGCCGCCCGCAGGCGCTCGCCGTTTGCGAGAAGGACCGGCACGATGCGCGCATAGGCAGCCAGGGTCACCGAAGCAAGAAGCGCCACGCCGATGTAGTTCAGGTAGTCGGCCTTCGCCGCGAGCGCGATCCATCCCCAGCCGGTCGGCGCGCCGGCCGCGGAGACGTAGCGATCGACCGCTAATCCCCACAAGGGCGAGAGCTCCTGCGGCGGCACGAGCGGCTCGAGCACGCCCAGAACGTAGACAAGAAAAGTGAGGAAGAGAACGCCGAATCCGATGCGTGTCCCAATGTCCACCCAGCGCGCGTAGGTCTGCTGTTCCATCTTCAGATGCCCAGGCCCCGCAGCAACGCGCGGCCGCCGGCGACCACGAGCAGCGCGAGCACGATGCGGCGCACGAGCAGCGCGGGCGCGAGGCCGAGTAGGCGCGCGCCGATCTTGGCGCCGAGGATCGCGCCCAGAATCGACGGCACCACCACTAGGGGCAGCACCGCGCCACGGTTGAGGTACACCCATGCGGCCGAAGTATCGACCACGGAAAGCAGCAGACCCGATGTGCCGACCGACAGCTTGAGCGGCGCGCCCATGAGCACATGCAGCGCCGGCACGTTGGCCCAGCCGGCGCCCAGGCCGAACATGCCGGCAAGCATGCCGATGCCGGCGAAGACCACGAGCGCCGCCGGCGTGCGGTGGACCTTCCATTCGACCCTGCGGCTGAGGGCGCCGTCCTGGTACACGCCGTGCATGCCGAGCGCGTCGGCAAGCGGGTCGGGCTGCATCACGCGCTCGCGCGGGGAGCGGCCGACGCGCCACATGAAGGCGGCAATCGCGAGGATCGCCACGCCGAGCGAGACCTGTACTGCGCGCGTCGGCAGCGCGAGGCCGACGAGCGCGCCGACGATCGAGGTCATCGAGCCGACGAGCGCGAGCGGCATGGCGAGGCGAAGGCTGGCAAGCCCGTTCGCGAGCAGCCTCGGCGCGGCGGAGAGCGAGGTCGTGAGCGCGACGAGCAGCCCGGCCGCGCGCACGAAATCGAGGTGGAAAGGGAACACCGCACTGACGATCGGCACGAAGAGGACGCCCCCGCCGACGCCGCCGAGCACCGCGACTACTGCGATGGCAAAAGTGACCGCGAACAGCGCGAGCGGCCACATCCACCACTCCATCAGGAACGCGCCGTTGTGTAATGCGAGCGCAGGATCTCGAGGACTTCGGGGCGCGAGAACTCCGGCGGCACATCCGCGCCTTCCTCCAGCCACCTGCGCAGCTGCGTGCCCGATACCTGGAGCTGGTCCTCGGGGCGGTGCGGGCACGAGCGTCCGGAGGCCATGCCGTGGCAGCGGTAGCACCAGAACGTGACGTCCATCTTGAGCGGCCGGGTCTGGAGCGAGCCGGGCGGGATCTCGTCGAAGATGCGGTGCGCGTCGAACGGCCCGTAGAATTTGCCGACGCCGGCATGGTCGCGTCCGACGATGAGGTGCGAGCAGCCGTAGTTCTGTCGGAAGAGCGCGTGCAGCAGCGCCTCGCGCGGCCCGGCGTAGCGCATGTCGAGCGGATAGCCCGCCTGCACTACAGTGCCGGGACGGAAGTATTTTTCTATCAGCACGGCGATGGCGCGCGTGCGCACCTCGGCCGGGATGTCGCCGGGCTTGAGCGCGCCTAGGAGCGAGTGCACAAGCACTCCGTCGCACACCTCGATTGCTACCTTGACCAGGTACTCGTGCGCGCGCTGCATCGGGTTGCGCGTCTGGAACGCGGCCACGCGCGACCAGCCCAGGCGCTCGAACTCGACGCGCGTCTCGGCGGGCGTCATGAAGAGCGGGCCGTACTTCGCCCGGAAGCCGCCGTCGGACAGCACCTTTACCGGACCGGCGAGGTTGAACTGCGGCTGCGCCATCACCATCGCCACGCCAGGATGCGCGGTGTCGGTCGTGCGGAATACGGCCTGGCACTCGCGTTTTTTTTCGATCTTGTACGCTTCAACGACCCTCATCGTGGCGAGCGGAGCGCCGTCGTCGGGGTCCGTGAGCGCGATCTCGATTCCCGCGGGAAACTCTTTCTCGGAAGAAAGCGTGATTGGGATCGGCCAGAAAAGACCCGACGCGGTGCGGTATCGCTCGCACACGCCTTCCCAGTCGGTGCGCGTCATGAAGCCCTCCAGCGGCGTGAAGCCGCCGATGCCGAGCATGATCAGGTCGCCGCGCTCGCGCGAGCTGACGCGAACCTGCGGCAGCATTCGGGCCCGTGCCCGCTCGGCAGCGAGCGCCTCGCCGCTCAGCGAGCGCGGTGCGAGGGCGCCTGCTCCGTGGGGGGCGACTAGGCTTGGCACGGATTCATTGTGCGGAGCCGGCGCCGGGACGCCCAATTAGAAGCTTTGATTCGCGGATCAGAAGTTCCGCGTCTCGCCCGGCTTCATTTCGATCATGCGCGCGCCGAGGCCGCGCTTGTCGAGCTCCGTCTTGAAGTGCGCGGGCGTGCCGGCGAGGATGGGGTAGGTGCCGAAGTGCATCGGCACTACCTGGCGCGGATTCACCCACGCCGCCGCCTGCGCGGCGCGCGGCGGGCCCATGGCGAAATGCCCGCCGATGTTGGCCAGCATCAGGTCCACCTTGAAGAAATCGGCGATCAGCTTCATGTCGCTATAGATGTCGGTATCGCCGGTGTGGTAGATCGTCGGCCCCTTGTCAATCTCGATGACGTAGCCAACCGGGTTGCCCGCCGATACCGCGGCGGGAACCATCGGCGGCACGAGCTCGGAGCCGTGCACCGCGTGCACCAGCGTGACCCGGGCGCCAGCCTTGGGCAGCGCGATTGTCCCGCCTACGTTTCCTCCGGTGGCGAGCGTCGCCTGCTTTTCGGGATACCCCAGCACCGACTTCATGGCGAACTGCAGCCCGTATGGCGCTACGAGTACCGCGCCAGTTTTCTTGCCGATCTCGACGGCGTCGCCGATGTGGTCCCAATGTCCGTGGGTGATCAGGATGTAATCGACGCTGGTGAGCTTGTCCGCCGATTCCTTGTCCGGGTTCGTGGGCGCCTTGAGCCACGGATCGATCAGGATTACTCCACCCGAAGGCGTTTCGATGCGAAACGCCGCCTGCCCGTACCAGTGCACCTTGGTCGACTGTGCGGCGGCGGGCAGCGACACCGCCATTGCAAGCAACGACAGAAAGATTTTCATTTCGCCTCCTCCCTCGAAGGATCCACTCTAGCCCAAGACCGCGCGCGAGTGACGGCGTCACGCCAGCGCGATATCCGTTCTTGCCGTTCGGAAGCGCTCATCCGCGGCTCGAAGCGCCGCTCGGCCTTCCAGTGCGATTCGAGCTCCTCCCGCGATTTCCACAGGTCGACGGTGAGGCCTGCGAGGTAGGCGGCACCGAGCGCCGTGGTTTCCAGCACCTGCGGCCGCACCACCGGAACGCCGAGCAGGTCGGCCTGGAACTGCATGAGCAGGTCGTTGGCGGCTGCGCCTCCGTCCACTCGCAATTCCGACAAATGTTGCTGTGAATCCTTTTGCATGGCCTCGAGCAGCTCCGCGCTCTGGAAGGCAATCGATTCGAGCGCGGCGCGCGCGATATGGGCTTTCGTCGTTCCGCGCGTCAGTCCGACGATGGCGCCGCGCGCGGCGGGATCCCAGTACGGCGCGCCAAGGCCGGTGAAGGCCGGAACGACGTACACGTCGCCGCTGTCGAGCACGCTCGCGGCAAGCCTTTCGACTTCCGTCGACGATGAGAAAAATTCCAGGCCGTCGCGCAGCCATTGCACGACGGCGCCACCGACGAACACGCTGCCCTCGAGCGCAAACTCCTTGCCCCGGGTCTGCGCGCAAGCCGTCGCGATCAGGCCGCTCGAGGACTGCACGACCTTGTCGCCGGTGTGCAGCAGCATGAAGCAGCCGGTGCCGTAGGTGTTCTTCGCCATGCCGGCGCGGTGGCAGACCTGGCCGAACATCGCGGCCTGCTGGTCGCCCGCCATTCCGCCGATGACGAGCGGCTCGCCGAGCACGCTCGCGGGCAGCATGCCGAAGGCGTGCGCCGACAGATGGACTTCGGGCAGGATGGCGCGCGGCACCCGCATGAGCTCGAGCAGTTCCGCATCCCAGTCGTTCATGTGGATGTTGAAGAGCAGCGTGCGCGAGGCGTTCGAGACGTCGGTGACGTGGGTGCGGTTGCCGGTGAGCTGCCAGGCGAGCCAGGTGTCGACCGTGCCGAAGGCGAGCTCGCCGCGCTCGGCGCGCGCTCGCGCGCCCGGGACGTTGTCGAGCAGCCAGGCGATCTTGGTGCCGCTGAAGTACGGGTCGATTACGAGGCCGGTGCGCTCGCGCACCAGGCTCTCCGCGCCTGCTTTCTTAAGCTCGGCGCACTGCGCCGCGGTGCGCCGATCTTGCCACACGATGGCATTCGCGATCGGCTCGCCTGTCTGGCGGTTCCAGAGGATGGTCGTCTCGCGCTGGTTGGCGATTCCGACCGCCATCACATCCTTGAGTGAAATGCCGGACTGACTGACCGCTTGCCTGGCGGTCTCCCGTTGCGACGAAAAAATCTCCTTCGGGTCGTGCTCGACCCAGCCGGGCTGCGGGAAGATCTGGCGGAATTCGCGCTGCGCGACGGAAACCGGGCGCCCCTCTTCATCGAACACGATTGCGCGCGAGCTGGTCGTGCCCTGGTCGAGGGCGAGGACGTACTTCACCGAAAAATTCTATCAGCGCCGGCCGTCGTCCCGCGCGGAGAGGGCGAAGCGCACCAGCTCGGCGACGTTGCGCGCGCCGAGCTTTTCCATGATGCGGGTCTTGTGGACCTCCACAGTGCGCGGGCTGATGCCGAGCGCGGCGGCGATCTCCTTCGCGTGCAGGCCTTGGGCTGCGTGCTCGAGCACTTCGCGTTCGCGGCCGGTCAGCGTCGCGAGCTTTGCGAGCTCCGCCGCGCGCGCGAGGCGCTGCTGCTCCCGGGAATACGCATTCTCGATCGCGGTACGCAGGTGGGTGTGGTCGAAAGGCTTCTCGAGGAAGTCGACTGCCTGGGCCTGGAACGCGATGCGCGCGGAGGGCACATCCCCGTGCGCGGTCATGATGATGAGCGGCAGCGCGCTGGAGCGCGCACGCAGCTCGGCCTGCAGCTCGAGGCCGCTCTTTCCCGGCAGCCGCAGGTCGGCGACCACGCAGCCCGCCCAGTCGTCGCGATACGCGGCGAGGAAGCTCTCTGCGTCGGCGAAAAGCGCGGTGGCGTAGCCGGCGAGGCCGAGCATGAGCGAAAGCGAGTCGCGAACTGCCGCGTCGTCGTCAACGATGTAGACGGTCAGCGCGGCGGCAGGCATGGCAGGACGAGATGGAATTCACCGGCGCGCGCCTCGAGGGTGCCGCCGTGCGCCTCGGCGATCGCGCGGCTCACCGCGAGCCCGAGGCCCATGCCGGTCGGTTTGCCCGAGACGAAAGGCTCGAATACGCTGTCGCGGCTGGCCGGCGCGATCCCCGGGCCGTTGTCGGCGACCACGATTCGCGCGCGCTGCGGCTCATCGGCGGTCACCCAGACGTCGATGCGACCGTCGGGCCGCGCCTGCACCGCATCGACGGAGTTGGCGATCAGGTTCCGCAGTACGAGCTCCACCTGCAGGCGGTCGACGTAGAGCGGCGCGACGCTGCGATCGCCGTGCACCTCGAAGGCGACGCGCCGCTCGCCGATCAGGCGCTGGCCGATGCGCCGCGCGGCGGCGATCACTTCTTCAACCGGGACCGCTTCCAGGCGCGTGGTGCCGGCACGGAAGAAGTCGCGCAGGCGGCGCACCACCTCCCCGGCGCGCTCGGCCTCGGCGAGCATCTTGCGGATGATGCCCTGCAGGGGCGTGGCCCCATCGCCGCGCTCAAGCAGCATGAGCGCCGATTGCCCGTAGTTGGAGAGCGCCGTGAGAGGCTGGTTCACTTCATGCGCGAGTGCGCCCGCCATCTCGCCCGCCGCGGCGAGGCGCAGCGAGCGGCGGAGGTTGAACGCCGCGCGCTGGCGCTCATCGACCATCATGCCGAGAAAGAGGCTCGTGAGCGTTAGCGTCGCGACCAGCGCTTGCAGCTCGAGCACCGGTAGAGATCCGGCGGCGGTGCGATGGATCCCGAGCACGACGCCGAGCTGGACGATGGCGGTCGCCACTACCGCGCCGTTCATACCGCCGCGTGCCGCGATCCAGATGATCGGCACAAAGAGCAGATAGAAGTGCAGCGCCGGCTCCCCGGGCAGAGCGACGAAGATGAGCCATAGGGTGCCGACGAGCAAACCCGCCTGCGCCCACGTCTCCGGCTTGCGCGCGAGCGAGGCAAGCCCGGCGCGACGCGCCGCGTCTGCGACCGCGAAGAGCAGCGGCGCGGTTACTAGGATGCCCACCGCGTCGCCGATCCAGAAGCGAAGCCAGGCGCCCGCCACTTCGGCCCCCGGGATCAGGGCCGCCCCCTTCAGCACGCCGACGAACGCGGCGCCAATAAGCGCAGTGCCTCCGACCGCGACGGCGACGAACTGTGTGAGCTCGCGCGTCGTTCTGAGTCCGATGGCCCCGCGCAGCAGCTCGCGCAGGATCCAGGCGAGCGCGGCATAGCTCGCCGCAAGCACGCTCGAGCTGAGCAGCGTAATAAATGGCCCGCCAGGCGCGCCGCGCACCAGCACGTCGGCGGCTACGATAGTGACGAAGACCGCCGGAGCGTGCGACAGCCCGCTGAGCAGCATCCAGGCGATCGCGAGCGCCGGCTGCGGGTTCCACGGGGTGATGTTGAAAGGCCCGACCGGGTCGATATAGCTCGCCCAGTCGAGGGCGATGTAGCAGGGGGCGAATACGGCGGCGTCGCGCACGTATCGGATCGCGGACATAGGTGAAAACACTTACGCGTTCATGCGCATAGGCAGGCGTTTCCCGCGCGGCTATTGTGCACCATCATGCTCAACGAATTCCTGGACCTCAAGGCGTGGGCGGAATGGTTCGCCGCCCTGGATCGCGAGTTCATCTTCCTGCTCGCCCTGCCGTTCGTCGTGGCGATCATCGGTCTGTGGGCCTGGTGGGTCGACCGCGAGGAGGATGTATACGAAGCGCGCGCGGCTCAAGCCGCTGAGCCCGAGCGCAGACGGGGTGAGCGCCGCGGCGCCAGCGGATCGCGCATCACGGCCTGAGATAAGAGCGCAGCACCTGCAGTTTCGGGTCCGTCCTCGGGTCCTCGACCCGACGGCGGGAATCGGGCATTCTGTAGACGGCTGAAGAACGACAATGAATCGCCCGCGCTTACTCGGTACCGTCGCCTTGGCGGCCTCGCTGTTTGTCTTCTGGCTGCTGCTCTCCGGCATCTACACGCCGTTCCTTGTGCTCGCGGGGCTCGGCGCCTCGATCGCGGTAGCGCTGCTTGCGCGCCGCATGGAGATCACCGACCGCGAAGGCCACCCGATCGATCTCGCGCTTGCCGCGCTCGCCTACTGGCCGTGGTTGCTGAAGGAAATTGTGAAGTCCGGGTGGCAGGTTTCGCGCATAATCCTCGATCCGCGCCTGCCGATCAGTCCGACGCTCGTGCGCTTCAAGCCCTCGCAAAAGACCACGGTAGCGCTCGCGACCCACGCCAACTCCATAACCCTGACTCCCGGCACCATCACCGTCGAAGCGGATAGCGAGGAGTTCCTGGTGCATGCGCTTACGCGCGAAGGGGCGGTCAGCGTGGCGGGAAGCGAGATGGACCGCCGGGTGAGCCGCCTGGACCGGGGCGCCTGATGTTTGCCGCCGCCGCGGTGGCCCTTCTTGCGACGCTCGCGCTGCTGCTCGTGCGCGCGGTCAAGGGACCGACTGTCTTCGACCGGCTGCTTGCCAGCAATACCATCGGTAACGTCGCCGTGCTGCTGCTCGCCGTCATCGGCTTCCTGACCGGGCGGCCGGATTTCCTCGACCTCGCACTCGTGTACGGGCTGCTCAACATCGTCGGCACGATCGCGGTGCTCAAGTTCTTCCGCCACGGCAGGCTGGGCGAATGAGCGCGGCGCTCGATATCGCGAGCTGGGCCCTGATCGTCGCCGGCGGCGCTTTCTGCGTGATCGGCGCGGTCGGCATTCTGCGCATGCCGGATTTCTACACCCGCGTGCATGCGGCGAGCGTCGCCGACGTGGTCGGCTCGTTCGCCATCCTGCTCGGCCTCGCGCTGCAGGCGGGGCCGAGCCTGGTGAGCGTGAAGCTGGTTTTCATCGCGGCGCTCATTTTCTTCACCAGTCCGGCGGCCACCCACGCGCTTGTCAAAGCGGCGTTCGAGCGCGGCGTCGAGCCGCAGGCAGCGGAGGCGCCATCGAAGCACTGATCATCTACATCCTACTCACCGCCATGGCGGTCACGGTGGCGGGGCTTGCCGTGCAACGCAACCTGTTCGGCGCCGTAGTGCTGTTCGGCATCTACAGCTTCCTGATGGCCACCGTCCTGGTCGCGCTCGACGCCGTCGACGTGGCGATGACCGAGGCCGCGGTCGGCGCCGGCGTGTCGACCGTGCTGCTTCTCGGCGCGCTGTACCTCGTCGGCGGCATGGAGGCCAAGCCCCTGGTGCGACCGCTCGTGCCGCTCGCGCTGTCCGTCGCGGTCGGCGCGGTACTCGCCTACGGCATGCAGGGTCTGCCCGAGTACTCGGACCGCCAGGCACCGATCCACATCCACGTGGCGCCGCGCTACCTTCAGCAAGGTCCGAAGGAAACCGGGGTGCCGAACATCGTTACCGCGGTGCTCGCAAGCTACCGCGGCTACGACACGCTGGGGGAGACAGTGGTGGTATTCACCGCGGGCGCGGGGGTGATCGCGCTGCTGCGGCGAAGGCAAAGACGCGGATGACCGGCGACCTCGTCTTGCGGATTGTCGCGAAGCTGCTGATGCCGTTCATGCTGCTCTTCGCCATCTACGTGCAGTTCCACGGCGACCATGGTCCGGGCGGCGGCTTCCAGGCCGGGGTAATCGCGGCGGCGGCCATCGTCTTTTACGCCATCACATTCGGGCTGGCGGCGGCGCAACGCCTGGTGCCCGAGCGGCTGGTGGAGCGCCTGCTCGCCATCGGCGTGCTGCTTTACGCCGGCATCGGCCTCGCCGGCCTGGTCGCCGGTGGCAACTACCTCGACTACTTCGTGCTCGACCACGACCCGGTCCACGGCCAGCACCGCGGCATCTTCTGGGTCGAAGCCGGGGTGGGAATCACGGTCTTCGGCGTGATGCTGAAGCTCTTCTACATGTTTGCCGCCCGCGGTCGGGATGCGGGGGACCAGTGAGCGCCGTTACCGGCCACTACGGCTATTGGATGACGATCGCACTCATGGTGGCCGGCATGTACATCGTCATTGCCCGCGGCAACCTTCTGAAGAAGCTTCTCGGCCTCGCCGTGCTGCAGACCTCGGTCTACCTGCTCTACATCGGGCCGGCCAAGATCCTCGGCGGCACCGCGCCGATCGTCGCCGAAGGCTACGCCGTGTATTCGAACCCGCTGCCGCACGTGCTGATCCTTACCGCCATCGTCGTCGGCGTCGCCACGCTCGCGCTCGGCCTCGCGATCGTGGTGCGCATCCGCGAGGCCTACGGCAGCATCGAGGAGGACGAGATCCTCGCGCAGGACCGGGCCGATGAGCAAAGGGTGCACGACGTGGCGCGCTGATGCTCGAGCACCTGCCCGCGCTGCAGGTGGTGCTCCCGCTTGTCGCGGCGCCGCTCATCGTGCTGGTGCGCTCGCGCCGCTTCGCCTGGCTCGCGACCACGCTCGTGAGCTACCTTTGCCTGCTCTTCTCGGTGCAACTCGCATGGCGGGTCGCCAGGTCCGGGCCGATCTCGTACGCCATCGGCAGCTGGCCGCCGCCATGGGGGATCGAGTACCGGGTGGACGCGCTCTCGGCCTTCGTGCTGGTGGCGGTCTCGCTCACCGCTTCGTTCGTCGCTCCCTATGCCCAGCGCAGCATTGCCGCCGAAGTCTCGCGCGACCGGCAATACCTGATGTACGCGATGTACTGCCTGTCGCTCGCGGGCCTGCTCGGCATCGCGATCACCGGCGACGCGTTCAACCTTTTTGTGTTCCTCGAAATCTCGTCGCTCGCGAGCTATGTGCTGGTGGCGCTCGGCCCGCGCCGCCAGGCGCTGATCGCCGCGTACCAGTACATGTTGATGGGCACTGTCGGCGCGACCTTCTACGTGATCGGCGTGGGGCTTCTCTACCTGATGACCGGCTCGCTGAACCTGGTCGACATGGCCGAGCGCTTGCGCGCCGTCGAGGACGTGCGGCCGATTCTCGTCGCGCTCGCGTTCATCACGGTCGGCATAGGCCTCAAGCTCGCGCTCTTCCCGCTGCACCAGTGGCTGCCGAACGCCTACGCCTACGCGCCGTCGATGGCGACGGCGTTCCTCGCCGCGACCGCGACCAAGGTCTCAGTCTACGTGGTGCTGCGCTACTACTTCACGGTGTTCGATCCGGTGCCGCTCTTCGGAACCCTGCCGACCGAGGAGGTATTCGTTGCGCTCTCGGTCGCCGCGATGATCATCGCGTCGCTGGTGGCGGTATTCGAGCGCGACGTGAAGCGGCTCTTCGCCTGGTCGAGCGTGGCGCAGATTGGCTACATCACGCTCGGCATCGGGGTCGATAACCAGTCGAGCCTGACCGGCTCGATCGTGCACCTGCTCAACCACGGCGTGACGAAGGGCGCGATCTTCCTGCTGCTCGGTGGCGTGGCGCTGCGGGCGGGCAGCGCGGCTCTCACGCTCGACAGCCTCGCTGGTCTCGGCCGGCGCATGCCTCTGACCGCGTTTGGGCTCACGATCGCAGGGCTTTCGCTGGTGGGCATCCCCGGCACTGCCGGCTTCGTCACCAAGTGGTACCTCGTCGTCGGCGCGCTCGAGCGCGGCTGGTGGTGGCTGGTGGCGGCGATCGTGGCGAGCTCGCTGATCGCGGTGGGCTACGTGTGGCGTGTGGTCGAGTCGGCCTATCTGCGCGCGCCGGTCAGGCGAGCCGCGGCCGGCGAAGCGCCGCCGGCGATGCTGGCGGCCGGGGGCGCGATGGTGGTGCTCTGCGTCTACTTCGGCTTCGAGACCGGCTTCAGCGTCGGCGGCGCTGCGGACGCCGCGGCATTGCTCCTGCGGGGATTGCGATGAGCCTCGTCGCCGGCGTATTCATCCCCGCCGCTGCCGCAACGCTCATCGCCGCATGCCACCGCCGTCCGAACCTGCGCGAGGCCGTGTCGCTTGCAGGCGCGGCGTTTTCATTTGTTTCGATCCTTTCTTTCACGCAACCCGTGCTGAACGGCGAGCGCCCTCGGCTTGTGCTCGGCGAGATGATGCCGGGGCTCGCGATCGTTCTGGAGCTCGAGCCGCTGGGGCTCCTTTTCGCGCTCATCGCCTCGGGGCTGTGGTTCGTGAGCGGCGTGTACTCAATCGGCTACATGCGCGGCAACGCCGAAGAGCACCAGACGCGCTTCTACGTCTGCTTCGCGCTCGCGATCGCCTCGGCGATCGGCGTCGCGCTTGCCGGAAACCTGCTCACCCTCTACCTCTTTTACGAGGCGCTGACGCTGATTACCTGGCCGCTCGTCACGCATCACGGCGACGACGAAGCGCGCCGCGGTGGGCGCACCTACCTCGGCCTGCTGCTCGCCTCGTCGCTGCTCTTCCTGCTGCCGGCAATGGTGACCACGTGGTGGATCGCGGGGACGCTCGATTTCGCGCCCGGCGGCATCCTCAACGGCAAGGTCTCCGGCGGCGCGGCGGCCGCGCTTCTCGCGCTTTACGCCTTCGGCATCGGCAAGGCGGCGCTGATGCCGATCCACCGCTGGCTGCCGGCGGCGATGGTCGCGCCGACACCGGTATCCGCGCTGCTGCACGCGGTCGCGGTGGTGAAGGCGGGCGTGTTCTCGATCGTCAAGGTGGTGGTGTACGTGTTCGGGCTCGATTTCGGCGCGGATGCGTTCGCCTGGCTGCCGTGGGTCGCCGGCTTCACGGTGCTCGCCGCATCGGTGGTAGCGCTGCGCTCCGACAATCTCAAGCGTCGGCTTGCCTACTCGACGGTAAGCCAGCTCTCTTACGTGGTGCTCGCCGCCTCGATCCTGACGCCGCTTTCGCTCGCCGCCGCGGCGCTGCACATCGCCGCCCACGCGTTGGGCAAGATCACGCTGTTCTTCGCCGCGGGCGCGGTCTATACCGCCGCGCACAAGACCGAAGTGAGCCAACTCGACGGCGTCGGCCGGCGCATGCCTTGGACCTTCGCCGCTTTCGGGGTGGGCGCTTTGTCCATGATCGGCCTGCCCCCCGCGGCGGGCTTCGTGAGCAAGTGGTATCTCGTGTCAGGCGCGCTGGAAGCGGGGCACTGGCTCGCCCTCGGCGTCATCGTCGCGAGCACGCTGCTCAACGCCGGGTACTTCCTGCCCATCGTCTACAGAGCGTTCTTCAGGGAAGCAAACGGAGAAGCGCACGGCGAGGCCCCGTTGTCCATGGTGCTCGCGCTGGTCGCGACAGCGGCGCTGACGATTGCCATGTTCTTCTGGGCGGATGTCCCGCTCGCGCTTGCCCGGGGGATGCTCGGATGATCTGGAAGGCCTGCATCGTCGTGCTCGCGCTCACCGCGATTGCGCAGCTCTTCTTCGAGGCGCATCCGCACTTCGCGGTCGAGCGGCTGTTTGCGTGGAACGCCCTCTACGGCTTTCTCGCCTGCGCGGCCCTGATCCTGGTCGCCAAGGGACTCGGGCTGCTCCTCAAGCGGCGCGACGACTACTACGATGATTAGCCACCCCGGCCTCGTTCTCATCCTCGCCGCGGCGCTCCTTGCGCCGCTGCGCGGCTGGCCGCGCGCCGCGGTCGCCATCGCCGGCCCGCTGGTTTCTCTCTTCCTGGTGTGGAACGTCCCGGAGGGCGTGCACTGGAAAACCGAGTTCCTCGGGATGGAGCTCACGCCGTATGCCGTCGACAAGCTTTCGCGCCTCTTCGCGCTGATCTTCGCCCTGATGGCGCTGGGCGGCGCCCTCTTCGCGCTCAACCAGCAGCGCCGCGCGGAGCTGCCGGCCGCCCTGCTCTATGCCGGCGCGGCAATCGGTGCCGCGCTTGCCGGCGACCTGGTGACGCTGTTCGTGTTCTGGGAACTGATGGCGATCGGCTCGACGCTCGTCCTGTGGAGCGCCGCGACGTCCGCCGCGTACCGGGCGAGCATGCGCTATCTCATGGTGCACCTGTTGGGCGGCATGCTGCTTTTCGCCGGCGTGGCAGGTCATGCGCTGCAGGCCGAGTCGACGGTTTTCGACCCCATGACGCTTTCTTCCGTCTTTCAGTGGATGATTCTCATGGCGTTCCTGGTGAATGCCGCGGCATGGCCGATTTCGGCCTGGCTGCCCGACGCGTATCCCGAGGCGTCGTGGAGCGGCATGGTGTTCCTCTCCGCCTTCACCACCAAGACCGCGGTGTACGTGCTGCTGCGCGGTTTCCCGGGCACCGAGCTGCTGGTCTATGCCGGCCTGGCGATGGTGTTCTACGGCATCGTCTACGCGCTGCTCGAGAACGACATGCGGCGCATCCTCGCCTACAGCATCGTCAACCAGGTCGGCTTCATGATCACCGGCATCGGCCTGGGCACCGAGATGGCGCTGAACGGCGCCGCGGCGCACGCCTTCACCCACATCCTGTACAAGGCGCTGCTGCTGATGTCGGCGGGGTCGGTGCTGTACGTGACCGGGCGGCGCAAGTGCACCGACCTCGGCGGCCTCTACCGCAGCATGCCCTTCACCACGGCCTGCGGCATCATCGGCGCGCTTGCCATCTCCTCGTTCCCGCTGACCTCGGGCTTCGTGAGCAAGTCGATGATCTCGCAGGCCGCGGCGGACCAGCACCTGTTCGCGGTCTGGATGCTGCTCGCCGCCGCCTCCGCCGGCGTGTTCCTGCACGCGGGCATCAAGTTCCCCTGGTTCGTGTTCTTCCAGAAGGACTCGGGCCTGCGCCCGCCCGAGCCGCCGTGGAACATGCGCCTGGCGATGGCGCTCCTCTCGGCGCTGTGCATCGGCCTGGGCATCTTCTATCAGCCGCTGTACCAGCTGCTGCCGTATCCGGCGGACTACCAGCCGTACACCGGCTGGCACGTCGTGGCGCAGCTGCAGCTCCTGCTTTTTTCCGGGCTCGCGTTCTTCGTGATGCTCGGCTGGCTCAAGCGCACGCTCACCATCACGCTCGATAGCGACTGGCTCTACCGCGTATTGTTCGCGCGGCTCGCGACCCTGGGCGCCGGCGTGACCGTGCGTGGGATCGCGTGCGTGGAGGCCGCGGCGGCCGCGGCGGTGCGCCGGCTCGGGGGG
>DATIGN010000042.1:0-11216 GCA_035454685.1 Burkholderiales bacterium
GATCCGATCAAGGTCATCACCGTGCGCACCACGGCTTTCGACGCCGTTGCATCCTCGGGCGGCAGCGCGGCGCTGGAGACGGTTCAGGCGCCGGCAGATTCGGGACTGTCGGCGTTCGTCAGCCGTGAAGTTGCCAAGTCCGAACGGCCGGAGCTCACCGCAGCGAAGATCATCGTCTCCGGCGGGCGGGGGATGGGCTCGGGCGAGAACTTCACCAAGGTGCTCGAGCCGCTCGCCGACCGGCTCGGCGCGGCAATGGGTGCTTCGCGCGCCGCGGTCGATGCCGGGTTCGTTCCGAACGACTGGCAGGTTGGGCAGACCGGGAAGATCGTGGCGCCGGACCTCTACGTCGCGGTCGGCATCTCCGGTGCAATCCAGCATCTCGCCGGCATGAAGGACAGTCGCGTCATCGTCGCGATCAACAAGGACGAGGAGGCGCCGATCTTCCAGGTCGCAGACTTCGGGGTCGTCGGCGACCTTTTCCAGCTCGTCCCGTCGCTCGTGGAGGAGCTCAAGCGATGAGCACGTACCAGGCGCCGCTCAAGGACATGAGGTTCGTCCTGAACGAGCTCGCCGGGTTGAGCGAGGTGGCGAGGCTTCCGGGCTACCAGGACGCCACGCCCGACACGGTCGACGCCATCCTCGAGGAAGCTTCGAAGTTCGCCTCCGAGGTCCTTGATCCGATTAATTATTCTGGCGATCAAGAAGGGTCGGAATGGAACGACGGCGCCGTCACAACGCCTGAAGGGTTCAAGCAGGCCTATCAGCAGTACGTGCAAAGCGGGTGGGGCGCGCTGCCTTTCGATGCGCACTGGGGCGGCCAGGGCCTGCCGAAGCTCGTGGCGACGGCGGTGGAGGAGATGTTCACCGCTTCCAACATGTCCTTCTCGCTTTGCCCGCTGCTCACGCAGGGCGCCATCCACGCGCTCGAGCTGTGTGGATCGGAAGCGCTGAAGCGCACCTATCTCGGGAAGATGGTCGAAGGCCTGTGGACCGGGACGATGAATCTCACCGAGCCCCAGGCCGGCTCGGACCTTGCCTTGGTGAGGACCAAGGCTGAACGGGCGGCAGATCACTACCTGATCTCAGGCCAGAAAATCTTCATCACTTACGGCGAGCACGATCTCGCCGAGAACATCGTCCACCTCGTGCTCGCACGCACCCCGGATGCGCCGGAGGGTACAAAGGGCATCTCGCTTTTCCTGGTGCCCAAGTTCCTGCCAAAGCCCGACGGCTCGCTGGGCGAGCGCAACAACGCGCGCTGTGCCTCGATCGAGCACAAGCTCGGCATCCACGCGAGCCCCACGGCGGTCATGGTGTTCGATAAGGCGGTAGGGTACCTGGTCGGCGAGGAGAACAAGGGCCTCGCGTACATGTTCATCATGATGAACGCGGCGCGCTTCAGCGTGGGCCTGGAAGGCGTGGCGATCGCCGAACGCGCATTCCAGCGCGCGCTCGCCTACGCGCGCGAGCGCCTGCAAGGCAAAGACCTGGTGGACGCCGGCAAGACGGTGCCGATCATCCGTCACCCCGACGTGCGCCGCATGCTGATGCTGATGAAGTCGCAGACCGAGGCTATGCGCGCGCTGGCGTACGTCGTTGCCGGCGCCATGGATCTCGTACACAAGACCGGGGACAAGAAATACCAGGCCTTCGTCGACCTGATGATCCCGGTGGTCAAAGGCTGGTCGACCGAAACCGGCATCGAGATCGCCTCGCTCGGAGTGCAGATCCACGGCGGGATGGGATTCGTCGAGGAGACCGGCGCGGCGCAATACCTGCGCGATGTGCGCATCACGACGATCTATGAGGGCACCACCGGCATCCAGGCGATGGATCTCGTCGGCCGCAAGATCGGGCGCGATGGCGGCGCCGCGGCGAAGCAATGGATCACGGAAGTAAGAAAGCTCGATGCCGAGCTCGCCCGGCACCCGGAAATCCGCAGGGCCCTTGCCGACGGAGTAAAGGCGGTGGAGGAGTGCGTCCAGTTCATCGTCTCGGCCAAGGATCCGCACGCGCCGTTCGCGGGCGCGGTGCCGTTCCTGAAGCTCATGGGCATCGTCGCCGGCGGCTGGCAGATGGCGCGGGCGACCCTGGCCGCAGAGAAAGCCTCGGGCGACGATTCCTTCCACAAGGCCAAGATCGCGACCGCCCGCTTCTACGCCGACCACGTCCTCGTCCAGGCGCCGGCGCTGCGCAACACCGTAGTCAACGGCGCCGCGGGCGTGATGGCGCTGTCCGAGGACCAGTTCCTCGCCGCTTAGCGCGGCGTCAGTCCCGCTTCCCGAACAAGCGTCGAAGTCGGCTGACGAGCCGGACCTCGGCCTCGGCCGTGGGCGCCACGGTGAACGCCTGGCGAGCGCTGTCCAAATCGCCGCGCCGGCCGCCCATCACGCGGCGGATCTCATCGGCAATCTGCGACTTACGTGCAAGGAGCTCCTGGAACGAGGCGCGGTCGAGGCGGTAGCACTCGACGTCGGTCTTGGCGACCACGGTGGCGGCGCGCGCGTCGCCCGTGAGCAGCGCCATCTCGCCGAAAAACTCCCCCGCGCGCAGGGTGCCGATCGGCTGAGGCGCTCGGCCCGGCGGCTCGTACAGCACCTCGGCTTCGCCAAAGGCTAGGATGTAGAGCCATTCTGCCTTGTTGCCCTGCTTGGTGATAACGTCGCCGCGCGCAAACGGTGCGTATTGGAGCCGCTCGGCAATGTCCGCCTTGTCATCCTCGGCGAGCGCAGCGAACGGCGGCACGCTCGTAAGCGCCTGCAGCCGCCGCGTGAGCTCGCGCCTGCGCACGGTCTCTGCGTGCGCCTGGTCGCGCGCCACGGCGTGGACGGTGCGCTGCGGCTCGGCGACGCGGATGCCGGCGCGCTGGAGCGACGCAAAAAGATGGACCCGAACCATCGAGTCGGTGAGGTCGTCCTCGAGGAGGTCGGTGAGGAAGTAGCGCAGCTGGTACAGCAGATTGCCTTCCTCGAAGCGCTTCAGCACGCAGCTCGGGGCCGGCGTGCGGGCGACATTGGGGATCGAGAGCTCGCGCATCTCGTCGTCGACGATCGCGATGACGCGCGCCGGCGGCACGCCCGGGTCGACCATGAAGTCCAGCATCCGCCGCCACTGCAGCGGCGCGCCCTCGCGCTGGCCTAGGATTTCGACCCGAGCCTTCATCAGCAGGCTGTTGGGAATCACCACCGTTTCCCAGTTACGTGTCTCGATCAGGGTTGAGCGCCAACGGATGTCGCGCACCCGGCCGCTCACGCTGTCGACCCGGATCCAGTCTCCGATGCCAACCGAGTGGTCGAGCTGAACCGCCACTCCGGCGAGCACGTTGCCCAAGGTGTCCTGCATGGCGAAGGCGATCACCGCGGTGAGGATCGCCGAGGTGGTGACGATGCTGGAGAGATCGAGCCCGGCGCCGCGCAGCTGGGCAAGACCGTAGATCACGTAGGCCCCGACGATCGCGAGGTCTTCGACGATGCGCGGCGGATGGCTTCCGGCGAACGGCAGCAGCAACCGGAACGCCGCAAACCCGCTCAGCCGGATGAGCGCGATCACCGAAACGAAGCGGAAGATCGCGTGCACGGTGCCTGCAGCCTCGGTAAAGCCGAGCTTCCAGATGAGCGCCGCCGCGGCCTCGCCGGCTATGCCCGCGAGGAACAGCCACAGCGTGTTCACGAAAGTGGCGCGCTCGTGCGGGCGGCTGTGCAACAGCGCGATTGCGAGGCCGAACGCCACCAGTGCGAGCCAGGGCGCGGCCGAGCCCCAGAACGCGAACGGGCTCGGCGCGCCGTTCAAAAGGGGACCTTTCCGGTGAGCATGTCTTTCCACATCACCCAGTCGCCCATGAAGCTGTAGACGGGATGGATGAAGGTGGCGGGGCGGTTCTTCTCGAAAAAGAAGTGCCCCACCCACGCAAGCGCGTAGCCAGCGACGATGCCGCCGGCAAGCCACCAGAAGTTCAGCGTGGAAAACGCGTGCAGCGCCGCCACGAGGCCGATTGTCGTGCCGATGAAATGCAGCCGCCGGCACGTGCGGTCGGCATGCTGCGACAGGTAGAAGGGGTAGAACTCGGCAAAACTTGCCATGCGCTCATTCTAGCCGTGTCGCGCTATCGGCTACAGCGCGCGGCGGTCTTGTCGCAGAACCGCGACAGCGATTTGCGCAATATTCTACGAACGAGTTCGCGCGCGGTGACAGGCGCGCGCACGACCTTGCGCGAAACTTGTCAATCCAACGATGGCAACCGTCCTAGTCGCCGACGACAACCGCGCGAATCGCGAAGCTCTTGCTGCGCTCCTCGAGAGCGCGGGGCATCGCGTGTTGCGCGCGGCCGACGGCCGCGAGGCGCTCTCTCGCGCGCGCGAGGCGTGCCCCGATCTCGTGATCTCGGACGTGCTGATGCCCCTTATGGACGGCTACGAGCTTGCGCGCCGGCTGCGCGCCGAGCCGGCGACCGCGGCTGTCGCGCTCATGTTCTACACCGCCTACTTCGGCGGGCAGGATGCTCAGGCTCTCGCCCAGGCGCACGGTGTCTCGCGCGTGCTGCTCAAACCCTCGGACAACGCCTCGATCCTGCGCCAGGTGGACGCGGTGCTTGCCTCGCGCGGCGAGACGCCGGCGCAGATCCCGCGCGACCTCGACCGGGAGCATCTGCGCGTGGTGGTCGACCAGCTGCTCGAGAAGACCGGGACGCTCGAGGTGCAGCAGCGGCGTATCGAGCGGCTGAATCGCACGCTGGAGGTGCTGAGCGCCGTGAACGCGCTCATCGTGCGCGCCGGCGACCGGCAGGCGCTGCTCGACGAGGCGTGCCGCATCGCGGTCGAGAAGGGCGGGTTTCGCCTGGCGGCGATCGGGCTCGCGGAGCCGCGCAGTCATCAGATCCGGCAAGTCGCCGCGGCCGGTGAAGGCAGCGCGGAGCGAGATTTCGCTCGCCTGAAGCTCGGCACACGCTCGCTCGTCTGGAACGACGCGCACAGCGGCTCGTTCGTCGCGCTGCCGCTGCTGGTTGCCGGGGAGAGCGCCGGGCTGCTGCTCCTCTACGCGAGCCAGCGCGACTTCTTCGATGAAGAGGAGATGCGCCTGCTGCACGAGCTGGCCTGCGACATCGCCTTTGCCCTGCGCCACCTCGCGCAGAAGGCGCGCATGGATTACCTCGCTTACCACGATTCGCTCACCGACCTGCCGAACCGCAGCCTCTTCACCGACCGCATGACGCAGGCGCTGAGCGCAGCGCGGCGCGAGAGGCGCTTCGCCGCCGCGATCTTCGTCGACGTGGAGCGGCTGCGCAGGGTGAACGAAAGCTTCGGCCGCAAGAGCGGAGACGACCTGCTGCGCGAGGTCGGTGCGCGCTTGCGCCGGGCGGCGCGCGAGCAGGACACCGTAGCCCGCGTCGGCGGCGACCACTTCGCCATCGCCGTCGCGCCCTTCGACCGGCCGGGCGATACCGCGTACGCGTTCCTCGAGCGGCTCGACGAGGCGCTCGCGCAGCCCATCGCGATCGAAGGAGCGGAGCTGCGTGTCTCGGTAAAGGCGGGAATCGCCGTGTTCCCGACCGACGCCGACTCCACCGAGGCGCTCTGCGCGAACGCTGAAACCGCGCTCCTGAAGGCGAAGCAGACCGCCAGCCGCTACCTCTTCTATGCCCCCGACATGAACGCGCGCGTCGCCGAGTCGCTCGCGATGGAGAACCGCCTGCGCCTCGCGCTCGACGACGGCACGCTAGCTCTGCACTACCAGCCGAAGATCGACGTCGCGACCGGCGAGGTGGCGGGGCTCGAAGCGCTCATCCGGTGGAACGACGCCGAGCTCGGCGCGGTGCCGCCGTCGCGGTTCGTCTCGCTCCTGGAAGAGACCGGCATGATCCTGGCGGCGGGCCGCTGGGCGCTGCACAAGGCGGTGGCGGACATTCACCGCTGGCAGGGCATGGGACTCAAGGTGCCGCGCACATCGGTAAACGTCTCGGCGCTGCAGCTGCGGCAGAAGGACTTTGTCGACTCGGTGCTTGAGGCGATCGCCGAGCCCGGCGGCAAGGCGCCGCTCCTCGACCTCGAGATCACCGAGAGCGTGCTGGTCGACGACATCGAAGAGAGCCCGCGCAAGCTGCAGGCGCTGCGGCGCGCGGGTGTCGAAGTGTCGGTGGACGACTTCGGCACCGGTTTTTGCTCGCTCAGCTACCTGGCGCGGCTGCCGGTGGACACGCTCAAGATCGACCGCAGCTTCGTCGTGCGCATGCGCGACGTCGGCTACCCGCGCAACATTGTCGCCATGATCGTATCTCTCGCGCACACGCTCGGCCTGCGCGTAGTCGCCGAGGGCGTGGAGGACGACCAGCAGGTGCGCCTTTTGCGCGAGCTCGGCTGCGACCAGATCCAGGGTTTCTACGTCAGCCGTCCGGTACCGGCCGAGGATGTCGACGCCATGCTCGATCCGGGCGCGAGCAAGTCGCTGCAGAAGAGGCTCGCAGCCGCGTAACAAGAAACAAAACAAGCACCGCCGCCTGACCCCCACCGCTTGCCAGGCGGCGCGAAACTTGCGGGGGCGTCCCGATCGCATTGAAAGGAGAGGCCATGGCATCCGTTGTTCACGAAACCCCCTACCATGACCGGCGTATCCAGGAGCGCCGGCGCCTGTCGCGTCCCATCGGCGTGCGCGCGGCCGAAGGCGTGCGTGTCTCCTGGGGCGGCATCTTCGGCGGCGTGCTCTGCGCGGTCGGGCTGTTGCTCCTCCTTGCCGCGCTCGGCGTGGCGATCGGCATTTCAGCCGCAGACCCGGGCGAGAGCCCGGCCTCGACGATCGGCACCGGCGCCGGCATCTGGGCCGGCATTTCCTTACTTCTCGCGCTGTTCCTCGGCGGGCTGGTCTCGACGCGCATCGGCGCGATCTCGGACCGCACCACGGGGTTTTTCGAGGGTGCGCTCGTGTGGGTGGTGACTCTCCTGCTTATGGGCTACCTCGCCACGAGCGGAATCAGCACGGTGGCGGGCGGCGTCTTCAACATGCTGGGCGGAGCGACCAAGGCGGTCGGATCGGTCATGCAGGCGGGCGGTCCCGACGTGGACCTGTCCGGCAACGTCGACCAGATGCTGCAGCGGCTGAAGGATCCGAAGACGGCGCAGCAGATCGCCGCCGCCACGGGCATGTCACAAGCCGAGGTGCAGGAGGCGCTGAACGACGCCGCGCAGCGGGTCGAGCAGACCCGCGACAATCCCGGCCAAGCGGCCGCCGAGGCGAGACAGCGGCTGGAACGGCTCGTGGAGCAGGCGAGATCGAGCGGAGCGCTCGAACGAAAGGCCGAGGAGCTCAAGCCGCAGGCGTCTCGCGCAGCGTGGATCGCGCTCGGCGCGCTGCTGCTTTCGCTGCTTGCCGCGGTGCTCGGCGCCATGACGGGCCGGCGGCGCGAACCGGTCGTCTGAGCGGCGGCGCCGCTACATGTTGACGTAATTCGGCCCGCCGCCGCCTTCGGGCGCGACCCAGACGATGTTCTGGAGCGGATCCTTGATGTCGCAGGTCTTGCAGTGCACGCAGTTCTGCGCGTTGATCTGCAGCCGAGGCTTTGTGTCCAGGTCGACGAACTCGTAGACCCCGGCCGGGCAGTAGCGTTGCTCGGGACCCGCGTAGCGCTCCAGGTTATAGATCGGTTTTGACGGATCCTTCAGCGTGAGATGCACCGGCTGATCTTCGCCATGGTTGGTGTTCGAGATGAATACCGAGGACAGCCGATCGAACGTCAGCACCCCGTCGGGCTTGGGGTAAGAAATAGGAGAAAACAAGCTGGCAGGTTTTGTCTGTTCATGATCCGCCCCGTGGTGACGCAAGGTCCAGGGCGCCTTGCCGCGGAAGAGCACCTGGTCGATGCCGAACATCAGTGTGCCGACGTACAGGCCTTTCGCCATCCACGGCTTGAAGTTGCGGGCGCGATTGAGCTCGTCGTAGAGCCAGCTCGAGCGGAACGCCTGCGGATACGCGGCGAGCTCGTCCCCGGCGCGGCCGGCGGCGAGCGCCTCGTGCGCGGCTTCCGCAGCGAGCATCGCCGACTTGATGGCGCAGTGGCTGCCCTTGATGCGCGAAGCGTTCAGGAACCCGGCTTCGTCGCCGATCAGCGCGCCGCCGGGAAACACAAGCTGGGGCAGCGACTGCAGGCCGCCTGAAGCGATCGCGCGCGCGCCATAGCAAACTCGCTTGCCGCCCTCGAAAAACCCCCGGATCGACGGGTGCGTCTTGAAGCGCTGGAACTCCTCGTAGGGTGAAAGATAGGGGTTGGAGTAGCCGAGGCCGACGACAAAGCCGACCGCGACCTGGCGCTCCTCCATGTGATAGAGGAAGGAGCCGCCGTACGTTCCTGCGTCGAGCGGCCAGCCCGCCGTGTGAACCACAAGGCCCGGCTGGTGTCGCTCCGGCTTCACTTCCCACAGCTCCTTTATGCCTATGCCGTAGACCTGCGGATCGGCATCCGCGCGCAGCCCGAGCTTGGCCTCGAGCTGTCGGCCCAAGTGGCCGCGGCAACCCTCGGCGAAGAATGTGTACTTTCCATGCAACTCCATTCCGGGCTGGTAGGCGTCGGTCTTCTCGCTCTTGCGGTTGATGCCCATGTCGCCCGTGACCACGCCTTTTACTGCGTTATCCTGGAAAAGAACCTCTGCTGCGGCAAACCCGGGGAAGATCTCGACCCCGAGCGCCTCGGCTTGCTGGCCGAGCCAGCGGCACACGTTGCCCAGGCTGATGACATAGTTCCCGTGGTTCTTGAAGCAGCCGGGCAGCATCCAGCTCGGGGCTCTGAAGGAAGATTTCTCAGTAAGGAAAAGAAAGCGGTCCTCACTCACTGCCGTAGTGAGAGGCGCGCCCTTTTCCTTCCAGTCCGGAATGAGCTCCGACAGCGCGCGCGGGTCCATGACCGCGCCGGAGAGGATATGGGCGCCGATCTCGGAGCCTTTCTCGAGCACGCAGACCGAGCGTTCGGCGGACAGTTGCTTGAGCCGGATGGCGGCGGCCAGTCCCGCGGGCCCACCGCCCACGATGACGACGTCGTACTGCATCGATTCGCGGGACATGCGCGAATTATAATTTGTCGGTTCTATGAATGAAAAAAAGCTCGTGCACATCGAGCGGATCGCTCTTCGCTGGGGCGACATGGACGCGATGGGGCACGTCAACAACACGCTGTACTTCCGCTACATGGAGCAGGCTCGCATTGCCTGGTTCGAGTCTCTCGTACCGCGCGCCGATGCGTGGGGCGAGATCAGCATCGTGATCGTGAACGCCTCCTGCAACTTCCGCCGCCCGATCAACTATCCCGGCAACGTGGAAGTGAAGGTGTTCGCCGGCGCCCCCGGCAACTCGAGCGTGCAGACCTTCTACGAGCTCCAGATCGAGGAGGAGCTCTACGCCGACGGCGACGCGACCGTGGTATTTCTCGGGCGCGACCAGAAACCGCTGCGCATCCCCGATCGGATACGCGCCCTCATGCAATGAAGCCGCTCTGGACGCCATCGCCCGAGCGCGTCGCCAAGACGGAGCTGGCGCGGTTCATGAAGCTCGCGGGCAAGTCGAGCTACGCGGAGCTGCATCGCTGGTCGATCGAGTCGAGCGCGGATTTCTGGGAGCTCGTCTGGCGCTTCGGCCAGGTGCGCGGCGATCCGGGCGGGCGGCGCCTGATCAACCCCGGGCAGATGCCAGGGGCGAAGTTCTTTCCGGAAGGCAAGCTCAACTACGCCGAGAATCTGCTGCGCGCGCGAGACGCGACGCCTGCCATCGCCTTCTGGGGCGAGGACCGGATCAAGCGCTACCTGTCGCGGCGCCAGCTCTACGACCTCGTCTCGCGCATGGCGCAGGCGCTCGCCGACGCCGGCGTGAAGAAGGGCGATCGCGTCGCGGGCTACCTGCCCAATGTTCCCGAGGCGAGCGCGGCGCTGCTCGCCACCGCAAGCCTGGGCGCTGTGTGGTCGAGCTGCTCGCCCGATTTCGGCCCTCAGGGCGTGCTCGATCGCTTCGGCCAGATCGAGCCCAAGATCCTCTTCTGCGCAGACGGCTATCTCTACAACGGCAAGGAGTTCGACTCACAGGAGAAGGTGAGCCAGGTGCTCGACAAGCTCCCGAGCGTGGAGGAGTGCGTGGTGGTCGACTACCTCGGCGCCCCTGCCACGGCCGGGACTTCGCTCTTCGATTTCCTCGAACCTTTCGAGCCGGCCGGGATCGCCTTCACCCAGGTCGAGTTCAACCACCCCCTGTACATACTGTACTCATCCGGTACGACGGGGGTACCCAAGTGCATCGTGCACGGCACAGGCGGCGCGCTCCTGCAACACATCAAGGAGCATCGCCTCCAAAGCGACGTGAAGCCGGGCGATCGCCTGTTCTACTTCACCACGCTCGGCTGGATGATGTGGAACTGGCTCGTGTCCGGACTGGCTTCCGACGCGACCCTGCTCCTCTACGACGGATCGCCCTTCGTCGGCCGCGGCAAGGTGCTGTTCGATCTTGCCGAGGCCGAGGGCATGACCCACTTCGGCACCTCCGCGAAATTCATCGACGCGCTCGCGAAAGCCGGCCAGAAGCCGAAGGAGACTCACCGCCTCGACAAGCTGCGCGCCGTGCTTTCCACGGGCTCGCCACTCGCCCCGGAAGGTTTCGACTACGTCTATGAGAACGTGAAAAGCGATGTCTGCCTGTCATCAATCTCCGGCGGCACCGATATCGTTTCCTGCTTCGTGCTCGGCAACCCGATTGGCCCGGTATGGCGCGGCGAGATCCAGGCTAAGGGACTCGGCATGGCCGTGGAGGTTTTTGACGAACATGGCAAGCCGGTGAAGAACGAGAAAGGCGAGCTCGTTTGTACCAAGCCGTTCCCCTCGATGCCGGTCGGCTTCTGGAACGACCCCGACGGGTCCAAATACCGCGCCGCGTACTTCGACAAATACCCGAACGTCTGGCGCCACGGCGACTGGTGCGAGGAAACCGAGCACGGCGGCATCATCATCTACGGCCGCTCCGACGCCGTCCTCAACCCCGGCGGCGTGCGCATCGGCACCGCCGAGATCTACCGCCAGGTCGAGCAGCTCGACGAAGTGGTCGAGTCTCTCGTGATCGGCCAGGACTGGGAAGGCGACGTGAGGGTCGTGCTTTTCGTGAAATTGAAGGAAGGCCTCAGCCTGGACGAGGCATTAGTTGCGCACATCCGTTCCCGGATCAGAAGCAACACAACCCCACGCCACGTCCCGGCGAAG
>DATIGN010000043.1:0-2237 GCA_035454685.1 Burkholderiales bacterium
CGCGATGCGCTGGATGCTCGTGCCGTACATCCGCCGCTGGCTGTTGATCGCCGCCTCCCTCGCGTTACTCATTGCGCCGGCCGAGGCGGCCGCGGCGCAGGAGGGCCTCTACGCTATTCCGATGGCTGCGATCGCAGTGGGCTGCTGCATCGCCGTCACCATCGTCGCCGTGACCCTCGCGGTCTATCTCTTGCTGGGTCGAAGAGCGGTCTAAACTCTAAAGGAGGTAATTCATGCGAGTCAGCGAAGCCATGACGCGTGATGTGCGCGTCGCCAATCCCGGTCAGAGCATCCGCGACGCAGCCAGGATGATGGCCGAGATGGACGCCGGCGCCATGCCGGTAGGGGAGAACGACCGTCTGGTCGGCATTATTACCGACCGCGACATCGCGATTCGCGCGGTCGCGCAGGGGAAGGGTCCCGATACGCCGGTGCGCGAAGTGATGTCAAGTGAAGTAAAGTACTGCTTCGAAGACGAGGATCTCGAGCACGTGGCAAAAAACATGGGAGATATCCAGGTGCGCCGGCTGCCGGTGGTGAACCGCGACAAGCGTCTGGTGGGCATCGTCGCGCTAGGCGACATCGCACGTAAGGAGGACGCCAAGACGACCGGCCGGGCAACGGCCGGAGTGTCGCGTCCAGGAGGGGCGCATCGACAGACTTAGTACGCGCTGGACCGCGCGCGCCGCGACGCTTGCTGTAATGGCGCTGTTGGCGGCGTGCGCCACGACCGAGAAAGCCAAGGAGAGCTGGGTCGGCGCGACCTACGACGACGCAGTTCGTGCATGGGGCGCGCCGGCGCGCAGCGGGAAGCTGTCGGACGGCACCGAGGTGCACACCTGGGTGTCGGAAGGAGCGCCAACCTACCGCGGCGGCTCGTCCATCGGTTTCGGCGTCGGCGGGTTCGGGGGCGGCGGTGGCGGTGGCAGCGTGGGCGTCGGGGTCGGCGTCAGCGCTCCGATCGGGCAGGGCTCGGTCTCGCCGCCGTCGCGCTGCGAGCGCACGCTGTCGTTCCGCGACGGTCGCCTGATCCAGCAGGAATGGATCGGCCCCGATGAGATCTGCGCAGAGTACTCGCGAGCGACGCAGAAATAGATTCTTGGCGGCGCTCGCCGCGAGCGGCATCGCTGCCTGCGCGCTGGACAGTGGGCTCTCCGCGGCGCGCGAATCCTGGCGTGGAGCCTCCTATGACCAGGTGGTCGCGGCGTGGGGACCGCCCACACGGAACGCAAAAGATTCATACACCTGGCTTTCCGAGGACCGCGTGCCGCAGGCGCAGCGCTCGGGAAGCGGCGCCGGCGGCGTGATATTCGGCGGCGCGCCGGGCGCTGTTGCAGCCCGTTGCGAACGCACGCTCCTCATCCAGGATGCACGCGTTGTCCGAGCAAGCGACTGGAAGGGCGAGCCGGAGTTCTGCAAGCGCTTCGCGCGGCCAAAATAGGTCTTTTGAACGCGACTTACGTGCGATCGGAGCCGGAGCGCGCCGAAATTGACGCGCTCGAAGGCGCAACTCTCCTCGAATTCGGCAGTCCCTGGTGCGGCCATTGTCGGCGCGCGCAGCCGCTCATCGCGGAAGCGCTTGCCGCGCATCCGGAAGTGCGGCACCTGAAGATCGCGGATGCGAGCGGCAGGCCGCTCGGGCGCTCTTTCGGCGTGAGGCTCTGGCCGACGCTGGTTTTCCTCAAGCACGGCCAGGAAACCGCGCGCCTCGTGCGCCCGCGCGACGCGGCCGCGATCGGCGACGCGCTCGCTCGGATCAGCGCCCGGCGGTAAAGGTAAAGCCGACCTTCTCGAATTCGGCGGCCAGCCCGGGCCGCACGGCCTCGATCTGCCGTTTCGCTTCGGGCGCGAAATCGATGTCGCTCATGTCGTGCACTCCGCCGGTGATGATCACCTGGAGAATGCCTTCGTCGGTCCCGATGTTGCGGAACGAGCGGCACACGCCCGGCGGGAGCGAAATGGTGTCGTAAAGCTCGAGTACCGCGCTCCCCGATCCGTCGTCGTTCCAGCGCACTTCGAAGCGGCCCTGCATCACCGTGAACGTCTCGTACGTCTTGCGATGCGAGTGCAGCCCCGGCCCCTGGCCCGGCGGGCACACCGCCAGCGTCATCGTCATGCCGGCTGCGCCGACGATAGGCGCCTCGGCGTTGATGGGCGTGGTGCTGTCTTCGAGTCCGATCACTGAAAGGAGCTTGCGTGAGTAGACGACGTCGCGCGCCTTCTCCGGCATCGAAGCA
>DATIGN010000044.1:0-28355 GCA_035454685.1 Burkholderiales bacterium
CGCGCCTTTCATCGTGTTCGACGACGCCGACCTCGACGCCGCGGTCGAGGGCGCGCTCGCCTCGAAGTACCGCAACGCCGGCCAGACCTGCGTCTGCGCGAACCGCATCTACGTGCAGGACGGCGTCTACGACGCCTTCGCCGCCAGGCTCGCCGAGAAGGTCAAGGGCTTCAAGGTCGGCGGCGGCACCGAGACCGGGGTGGTGATCGGCCCGCTGATCGACGAGCAGGGCATGAAGAAGGTCGAGAAGCACGTCGCCGACGCCGTGGGCAAGGGCGCGAAGATTCTCTTGGGAGGGAAAAGAGATCCTCGCGGCGGATTGTTCTTCCAGCCCACGGTTCTCACGAACGTCACGCCCGAGATGCTGGTGTCGCACGAGGAGACCTTCGGCCCGGTCGCGCCGCTCATCCGCTTCAAGACCGAGGAGGAAGTGATCCGGCTCGCCAACAACACCGAGTTCGGCCTCTCGGGCTACTTCTACAGCCGCGACGTCGGGCGCATCTTCCGCGTGGCCGAGGCGATGGAGACGGGAATCGTCGGCGCGAACGTCGGCATCATCTCCACCGAGATCGCGCCGTTCGGCGGCGTGAAGCAATCAGGGCTGGGGCGCGAAGGGTCGAAGTACGGCCTCGACGAGTATCTCGAGGTGAAGTACATCCTCGTCGGCGGCATCGACAAATGAAATGAAGGGCGAGGAGTTCAAGGACGACTTTCGCAAGGCACTGCCGCGCGAAATCGTCCAGCGCCTCACGCGCCGCTCGCCGTGGCGGGCCACGGCGGCGATTCTTCATGATCTAGCGGTGCTCGCGGCGGCGATCGGCGTGGGGCTGTATTTCTGGCCCAACCCGCTCGTCCTCGTGGTCTGCATACTGATTATCGGAACGCGCCAGCATGCGCTTTTCGTGATTGCGCACGACGCCGCACATTACCTGCTCTACCAGAACCGCATGCTAAACGACGTGGTCGGCCGTGCGTGCGCGACGGTTCAGGGTCTGTCGATGTGCACTTACCGTGTGATACACCGCCTGCATCACAACAACCTCTACGGTCCGCTCGATCCGGATACTGCTCTGCACGGCGGCTACCCCAGAGGAAAGATGTATCTGCTAAAGAAGCTCCTGAAGGACCTGTCGGGACTCACGGCGTGGAAAACCTACGCTTACTTCCTCGGCGGCGCGCCGGCGCTGAACACGCAAACCAATGTTGCCCTCCGGCCGCTTGACGATACGTCGGAAAAACTCAGGATCGAGGCGCGCAACGATCGCAATGCCGTCATTGTTTCCCACCTGGCAGCGTTGACGGCGTTCGCATGGAGCGGATACCTGCTCCAGTACCTCGTGCTCTGGATCTTGCCGCTCGCTACCGTGGTGCAGGCAATCCTGCGGTTGCGTGCGATTGCCGAGCACGGCGCGACTACCGACTTTTCATCTCCGCTGACCGCGGCGCGCACCAACGTCGCGCCGGCGTGGCTGGCTTGGCTGATCTTCCCGCACCATGTCAATTACCACATCGAGCACCACCTCTACGCCTCGGTGCCGCACTACAACCTCCCGGCGCTGCACCGCGAAATGCGTGCGCACGGCGTGCTGGAAAGCGCGGAGGTAATCCCGTTCCGCGCTACGCTCAGAAAGATCTTCGCCGAGCCGTCTGTTATTACTTCTTCAGTTTGAGCCGCATCGGCTTCATCGGCGAGCCGACAAATCCGGCGCGCCGGTACATCGCCTGCGCGCGCTCATTCTGCATGTCGGTAAGGAGCGTGACTCGCAGCACGCCCTCGGCGCGCGCCTGCGCCACGACGTGCTTGAGCAGCGCCTCGCCGATGCCGCGCTTGCGGTGCTCAGGTGCGGTGACCAGGTCCTCGAACAGCGCGGCCTTGCCGCCCTCAGCGGTGCTGATCGTATACAGCAGGCTCGCCATCGCGACGACTTCGCGGCCTTCGCGCGCGACGAAGACTCTGCCCTTCGCCGGGTCGGCGAGGATCGCCTGCAGAGCAGCGCGCTGCTTCTCCGCATTGGGAGAGAACTCGGCCTCGGACTCGAACAGGATGCCCAGCAACTGGACGAGCCTCGGCAGGTCGGAAGCCTTCGCCGGCCCGAACTCGACTCCGGTCATACGTTGAACCTGAAGTGGATCACATCGCCGTCGCGCACACGGTACTCCCGCCCTTCGAGTCGTAGCTTGCCCGTTTCCTTCGCGCCCTGCTCGCCGCCGCAGGCGACATAGTCATCGTAAGACGCCACCTCGGCGCGGATGAAGCCGCGCTCGAAATCGCTGTGGATGACGCCGGCCGCCTGCGGCGCGGTGACACCGGCGCGCACCGTCCACGCGCGCGCCTCCTTGGGCCCGGCGGTGAAGAAAGTCAGCAGGCCGAGGAGCTTGTACGCAGCCCGCACGACGCGGTTGAGGCCGGGCTCCTCCATCCCCATATCCTGGAGGAACAGTTTCTTGTCCTCGTCCGGCATGTCGGCGATCTGCGCCTCGAGCGCCGCGCTGACTGCAACCACCGGCGCGCCTTCTCGTGCCGCATGGGCCTCGACCTTCTCCAGCAGCTCTTTCGAGCCGTGCTCGCCGATGTTGGCCACGTACATCGTCGGCTTCATCGTCAGCAGGAAGAGCGGGCGCAGCACGGCCAGTTCTTCGTTGGAGAGCTCCGCCGTGCGCGCGGGCCGGCCTTCATCTAGCACTACCCTGACCTTCTTCAACGCGGCCACCAGGCGCTGCGCCTCCTTGTCGCCGCCGGCCTGCGCGATCTTCTCGTATTTCGCGAGCTGTTTGTCGACCGAGTCGAGGTCGGCGAGCGCGAGCTCGGTGTTAATCACCTCGATGTCCGAGACCGGATCGATGGAGCCGGCGACGTGCACGACGTTCGGGTCCTCGAAGCAGCGCACCACGTGCGCAATGGCATCGGTCTCGCGTATGTTGGCGAGGAATTGATTTCCCAGGCCTTGGCCTTCGGAGGCGCCCTGTACAAGTCCCGCGATGTCCACGAACTCGACCACCGCGGGAACCACCTTTTGCGGCTGCGCGATCTCGGCGATGACCTCCAGGCGCGTGTCGGGCACCTCGACAATGCCGACGTTCGGCTCAATGGTGCAGAAGGGATAGTTCTCGGCCGCAATCCCGGCCTTGGTAAGGGCATTGAACAGGGTGGACTTGCCGACGTTGGGCAGGCCCACGATGCCGCACTTCATTTCCTGCCGAAGAGCGAATTCAGCAACCCGGGCTTTTCCGCCGGATTCTCCGCTTGCGGTTCTTTCCTGATTTCCGGTTGCTTGGCCGACTCGGGTTGCTTCGCCTCCTCGGTATGCAGCTTGTTCATCGCGGCCTGCATGTCGCCGACGATGATCTGCGGCAGCACAGCGAGCGATTTCTCGATCGCGGCGTCAATCGCGGCGCGCTCCTCGGCCGGAGGCTTCTGCAGCACGTAGTCCGCGCCCTCGGTGCCGGCGGAGGGCTTGCCTACGCCCAACCGCAGCCGCCAGTACTCATGTGTGGCGAGCCGCTGCGAGATGTCCTTGAGGCCGTTATGCCCGGCGATGCCGCCGCCCTGCTTGAGCCGCACGATGCCCGGCGGAAAGTCGAGCTCGTCGTGCACCACCAGTACTTCCTCGGGCTTGATCTTGAAAAACCCGGCGAGCATTTGCACCGGCTGCCCGCTCAGATTCATGAACGACTGCGGCAGCAGGAGCCAGGTCCCGTCGGCGTGTTTGCCGACGAGGGCTTTGAATTTCGGGTCCTTGCGCAGAACGACGCCATTCACCTGGGCAAAGCGTTCGACCAGCCAGAAGCCCGCGTTGTGCCGCGTGCGCTCATACTCCTTGCCCGGGTTGCCCAGGCCGACGACCAGACGAATCACGGGCCTCTCTACTTCTTCTCTTTCTTCTCGCCCTTCTCAGCCTTCTCGGCGGGCTTCTCGCCCCCCTTGGCCGCTGCACCCTCGGCAGGCGCTTCGCCCTCCTTCGGCTCCGCGGCCTGCTCGGTGGTCGGCACCTCGGCGGGCGCCACGGCGGCCGCGGCAGCAGCGGCTTCTTCTTCCTCGGTGACGAGCTGCGGCACTACCACGGTGGCGACCACCGGGTTCTCGTCCTTCTTGAGGGCAAGCTCTACGCCCTTCGGCAGCTTGAGGTCGCGCGCGTGTACCGAGTTCCCCACCGACAGGTTGCCGAGATCGACCTCGATGAACTCCGGCAGGTCGTCCGGGAAGCAGGTGATGTCGAGCTCGTTCAGCACGTGGCTGGCCACGCCCCCCTGATCCTTCACGCCGGGCGACTTCTCGGCGTTCGAAAAGTGCAGCGGCACCTTCATGTGCAGCTTCCTGTCCTTCAGAACACGCTGGAAGTCGACGTGCTGTACCTGAACCTTATACGGATGCATGTTCACCGCGCGCAGCAGCACCTGCTCCTTCGCGCCGCCCAGCTCCAGAGTGAGGATCGAGGCGTGGAAGCGCTCGTTCCTCAGATTGAGGTACAGGCTCTTGTGGTCGACTTCGATGTTGACCGCGCCCTGGTCGCCGCCGTAGACCACGCCGGGCACCATGCCCTTGCGGCGCAGCCGGCGCGTCGCGCCGGTGCCCCGAGTTTCGCGCTTGCGCGCGCTGATTTCGATTGCCATGAGGATTTCCTATTCAGTATTCATTCTATGAACAGCGAGCTCACCGATTCCTCGGTGTAGATGCGCAGAATCGTCTCGGCGAAAAGTCCGGCGACCGTGAGGATGCGGATCTTGTTGCAGGAACGCGCGTCGTCGCCGAGCGGGATGGTGTCGGTGACGACAAGCTCGTCCAGATCCGATTTCGCGATGCGCCCGACCGCGCCGCCCGAGAGCACCGCGTGCGTACAGTAGGCGACGACTCGTGTGGCACCTTCCTGCTTCAGGACCTGCGCCGCCTTCACCAGCGTACCGGCGGTGTCCACCATGTCGTCCATGATCACGCAGGTGCGGTCTTTGACCTCGCCGATCACGTTCATCACTTCGGAGACGTTCGCCCTCGGCCGACGCTTGTCGATGATCGCGAGATCCGACTCCAGGCGCTTCGCCAGCGCGCGGGCGCGCACCACGCCACCCACGTCGGGCGAGACCACGATCAGGTCTTCGTAGCGCTGCTTCCACACGTCGCCGAGCAGTACCGGCGCGGCGTAGATATTGTCGACCGGGATGTCGAAGAAGCCCTGGATCTGGTCGGCGTGCAGATCCATCGTGAGCACCCGCGCCACGCCCACCGAGGCGAGCATGTTGGCGACGACCTTGGCGCTGATCGCCACCCGCGCCGAGCGCGGCCGGCGGTCCTGGCGTGCGTAGCCGAAGTACGGGATCGCCGCGGTGACGCGCGCCGCCGAGGAGCGCTTCAGCGCGTCGATCATCACCAGGAGCTCCATCAGGTTGTCGTTGGTCGGCGCGCACGTGGACTGCAGCACGAAGACATCCTTGCCGCGCACGTTCTCGAGCAGCTCGACCATCACCTCGCCGTCGGAGAACTTGCCCACAATCGCGCGCCCGAGAGACAGGTTCAGGCCTTTCGCCACGTCCTGAGCGAAGCGCGGGTTGGCGTTGCCGGTGAACAGCATTAACCGCTCAAGGGGCGGGTGATTCGTCATCGCGCTGTTCATGACCGTCATCGGTTAATGGCTGGGGAGGAAGGATTCGAACCCTCGTATGGCGGAATCAAAATCCGCTGCCTTAACCAGCTTGGCGACTCCCCAGTGTGCCACCAGAGTCAATTCACAAAGTCGTAGAGCGGATGCTGCTCCAGTCCCCGCGCTACGAAACCCCTCATTCCCCGGGGTAACGCCGAATGCGTTGCGCGCGCTTCCGCCTCGGTTTCGAATTCGGCGAAGACACACGCTCCGGATCCCGTCATGCGCGCCTGCGGGCGCTGCTGCCTGAGCCACGCGAGGCTCGCTGCCACCTCGGGATACCGGGCGACGACCGCGGACTCGAGATCGTTCGCTCCTTGCCCCGAGAAAAAGGGCGGTATTTTGAGTCGTTTCGACCGATGTGTCAACGCGGATTGGAACGTTTCTCTTGTGGAAACCGAGACTTGCGGCGTCACGACCAGATACCAGGCAGGGGGCACATCGAGGGGCTGCAGGCGCTCGCCGATGCCTTCGCCGAGCGCGTTGCGCCCGTAGATGAAGAACGGCACGTCGGCGCCGAGCGCTAGCGCAAGCTGCCGCAGTCTCTCCCGCGACAGGCCGAATCCCCAAAGCTTGTTGAGCACGAGAAGCACAGTGGCCGCATCGGAGGAGCCGCCGCCGAGGCCTGCGCCGACAGGCAGGTTCTTTTCCAGACTGATATGGCACCCGACGGTGCTTCGAGCCTCTGCTTTGAGCAACCGGGCGGCTCGCACGCAGAGGTTATCTTCGCCGAAAGGCCCCTCGAACGTGATCTTCGCGTCGTCCCTTGCTGCGACACCCACGCGATCGGCGCGGTCGATCAGCCGGAAAGCCGTCTGGAGCTCGTGATAGCCGTCTGCGCGGCGCTCGAGCACGTGCAGAAAGAGATTCAGCTTTCCCGGCGCGGGATACCAAATCAATTCCATTGCGATATGGCCAGCCGCAGTTCGATACCCTGGTACGTCAGGCGCATTCGCGTGGGGCGGCGTTCGGCGTCGTAGCCCTGGTATTCGACCTTCCAGCCGCGGCCTTCGAGCTGAGGCGAAGGCTTGCCCTGCACCCAGTCGGCGAGGCCGTCGATCGGGATCCGGAAGCCGAGCACCCGCTCGGTCAGCGCCTCGGCGTCGTTGTCGCGGTATTCGCGCGGCTCGGCCGTCTTCAAGAGCACTGCTTCCCCCTGGCGCACGATCTGCGCCACGCCCTGCCCGGTCGGCGTGCTGATGAGCAGCTCGTCGCCGCCGCGCGCATGCCGCCACGCGATGTTGCCGGTGAACGATTCGCCTCCGTAGCGCGCGGCGATGCGGCCGGCGAGCGAGAACTCGAGCGGACCTTCGGGGGGCTTGATCTCGACTTGCGCGCACGCGGCGAGCAGCGCCGGCAGCAGCACGACGACTCGTACCGCCCTCATTACCGCCTCACTACTTTCTCAAGCGCTTGATGGTCTTCTGCAGGGTCTCGTTTTCCGGGCCGGCCTTGAGGGCCTCATCCCAGACGCGGCGCGCTTCGTCCTGCTCGCCGAGCATCCACAGCACTTCGCCGAGGTGCGCGCCGATCTCGGCGTCGGGCCGGCCGCTGTAGGCTCGGCGCAACTCGCGCGCGGCGCCTTTAAGGTCGCCTTCCCGGTACAGGATCCAGCCCATGCTGTCCATGATGAAGTAGTCCTCGGGCGCGAGCTCAAGCGCTTTCTCAATCAGCTTCCTCGCCTCCGGCAGCCGCGTATTGCGGTCGGCGAAGGAATAACCGAGCGCGTTGTAGGCGTGCGCGTGGTCGGGCTTCACCTCGATCAGCTTGCGCAGGTGGGTTTCCAGGAGATCGAAGCGCTCGAGCTTCTCGGCGGTAAGCGCGAGGTCATACAGCAGATCGGGCTGCTCGGGCTGCTTGCCGAGCGCGTCGGAGAGAAGCGCGAACGCCTCGGCATGGCGTTGGGCGTCGCGCAGAAGCTGCGCTTCGGCGACGATCAGCTGGACGACGTCCTCCGGATTCTCGGCGGCGACGCGCTTCAGAAAGGCGCGCGCCTCGTCGAGCTTGCCTTGCTTCGCAATCGCGTTGGCGGTGCGCATGCGCGCGGGCATGACGTGGTCGCCGGTGTCGATGCTCTCATACCATTCGATCGCGCGCGGCCACAGCTTCTGTTCCTCGGCGATCTGCCCCAGCACATAGCGCACGCCCTCGGGATCGCGATAGCCGAGGCTGAGGACGCGCTTCATGTACTCCTCAGCCGCCGAGTAGTCCTTCAGCTGGTAGGCGAGCAGGCCCACCGCATAGACGACGTCGGGATTCTTCGGCGACGCGTTCGCCACGGCCTCGAATTGCTTGCGCGCCTCGGGTAGCCGCTTCTCCAGTACCAGCACGCGCGCGTAGCTGAGCCGCGCCTCGCGCGCGCTGGGATAGCTCTCGACGAACTCGCCGAGCCGCTTCGCCGCAGCCGCCGGCGAGCGCTGCTGCAGAACCTGCGCTTCGAGCAGCACCGCAAGCTCCCAATCGGGCTGCAGCTTCTGCGCTTCGCGCGCAGCGGTGATCGCGCCGTCGTTGTCGCCGGCGATGGCCGCCGCCTGCGCCACCGCGAAGTGCGCCTGCGGCAGCTGCGGATACTTGGCCGCGATGTTTCTCACCACGCGCTGGTTGGCGGTCTTGTCAGCGTTACCGGCAAGCAGGCGATTCAGCTGCATGAAAGCGTTCTCGCGGTTTACGCCATCAGCGGAGAACAGCTTCTCTATTACCGGCCCGGCCTCCTCGACGCGCTTCGCGGCGACCAGCGTCGCCGCGAGTACCTGCAGCGCGTGCACCGAAGGCTCAAGCTCGTTCCACAGGCGCGCGGCGTCGAGCGCAAGCGCGATCTCTTTCGCCTGGTTCGCGACCTCGACGGCGCGGCGTGCTACGCGCGGGTCGCGCGTGCGCCGCGCAAGGTCGAGATATGTGTTGGCGGCGAGCGGCAGGTCGCCGCGCTGCAGGGCGATCTCGCCGAGCAGGAACTCGTAGAGCGTCGGCTCGCTCAGGTCCTCGCCCGCCTCGGCCGACGCGGCGCCGCAAGCGAGGACAAGCACAGCCGCCACGCTCAATTTGTGCATCGCTTTCATCATGCTGGGTTCGACCCATCTTAGGTATATTTGGTGCCCCGCACAAGCGCACTTGTCATGCCCGAGCTACCCGAAGTCGAGGTGACGAAGCGCGGCCTCGCGCCGCAGCTCACTGGCCGCACGATCAGCGGTGTCGCAGTGCGCGAGCCGCGGCTGCGCTGGCCCGTGCCGCATGACGTGCTGCAGCTCGCCGGCCGCACTGTGCGCACCATCCGACGCCGCGGCAAATATCTGCTCGTCGACTGCGGCGACGGCCATCTCATCCTGCATCTGGGCATGTCGGGCAGCCTGCGCGTGCTGCCGCCCGGAACGCCGGCGCAGAAGCATGATCATTTTGATCTCGTCCTCGGCGACCGCGTGCTGCGGCTGCGCGACCCGCGCCGCTTCGGCGCCGTGCTGTGGGTTACGGGCGACGCGCACGCGCACCCGCTCCTCGCGCACCTCGGCATTGAGCCGCTTTCCCGAGCGCTCGATTCGAGGCGCTTGTATGCGCTTACGCGCGCGCATCGCACCGCGATCAAGAATTTCCTGATGGACGGCCGGCGCATCGTCGGCGTCGGCAACATCTACGCGAACGAGAGTTTGTTCCGCGCAGGTATTAACCCTCGGAAAGCGGCGCGCCGACTCACTGCCGAACAATGCGAGAAGCTGGCGAAAGCAATCAAGGACACGCTGCGTGCGGCGATCCGCGCCGGCGGTTCGAGCTTGCGCGACTTCGTCGGCGCCGATGGCGCGGCCGGATACTTCCAGAGCCGCCACTGGGTTTACGACCGCGCCGGGCAAGAATGCCGGCGCTGCCGCGCGCGCATCCGCCACCTGCAGCAAGGGCAGCGCTCGACCTACTATTGCCCTACTTGCCAGACGTAGCTTTGGACTTCTCCGCCTTGGATTTCTGCTTCAACCGTTTCGCCACGCCCGGATGGACGAACTCCGACACGTCGCCGCCAAGAATCGCGATCTCGCGAACCAGCGTCGCCGAGATGAACATGTGCTGCTCGGAGGGTGTGAGAAAGATCGTCTCCATCTCGGGATAGAGGTTGCGGTTCATCCCGGCAAGCTGGAACTCGTACTCGAAGTCCGACACCGCGCGCAGGCCGCGCAGCACCACGCGGGCACGCTGCTTGCGCACGAAATCGGTGAGCAACCCGGAGAACCCGACCACCTCGACGTTCTTCACATCGGCGAGTGCTTCGCGCGCCATCGCGATGCGCTCCTCGACGCTGAAGTAGGGTCGCTTCGCCTTGCTGTCGGCGACCGCGAGCACGATCGTGTCGAACAGCGTCGCCGCACGACGCACCAGGTCCTCGTGGCCGCGGGTGAGCGGATCAAACGTTCCCGGGTAGACCGCCTTGATCATGGCCTCTCCATTCGAACAGCTGGTAGCTCACCTGCCCGGCGCGCTGGCGCTTGAGCTCGCGCCACGGCGCGGCTGGCGCCACGGGCTCGCTCGACTCCAGGTACACCCGCGTCCCGCGCTTCGTCTTGAGCTGCCTCAATACCGCGGGCAGCACATTCTGCCCGAAGGGCGGATCGAGGAAAACTACATCGAACGCTTCGCGGCTACGACCAAGGTACGCAAAGGCATCACCGCAGACGAGCTCGACTTGCGGCGATTTCAACAGATCCAGGTTTTTTTTCAGTGCCTGGAAAGCCAGGCGGTCGTGCTCCACCAGGACGACGCGCGCCGCGCCCCGTGAAGCCGCCTCGAAGCCGAGCGCGCCGCTGCCGGCGAAAAGATCGAGGCAGGCGAGCCCTTGGAGCGACTGGCCGAGCCAGTTGAACAACGTTTCGCGCACGCGGTCGGGCGTCGGCCGCAGGCTGCGCCGGTCCGGCACCGAAATCCGCCGGCCGCGATATTCGCCGCCGATGATCCGGATTCTCCCTTTGTTAGAATGCACCGACCCATGGTATCGCCCTCTTGGGCCGCGCGCCTCAAGGCAGGCCTCGCGCGCACGCGGGATGTCCTCAACACTCCCGTTTCGGAACTCTTCACCCGGCGCAGGATCGACGAGGCGCTTTATGAAGAGCTCGAAACCGCGCTGCTCCAGGCCGACTGCGGCGTCGCCGCCGCGCAAGCGCTCATGGCGGAATTGAGAAGGAAGAACGCCGCGGACGGCGAAGCGCTGAAGCGCGCTTTGAAAGATGTGATCACCGAGCTGCTTTCGCCCCTGGAGAGAAGGCTCGAGGTCACAGGAGCGAGGCCGTTCGTGATCATGATCGCGGGCGTGAACGGCTCGGGGAAGACCACCTCCATCGGCAAGCTTGCCAAGTGGCTTCAGTCGCAGGGCAAGAGCGTGCTGCTCGCGGCGGGCGACACCTTTCGCGCCGCGGCGCGCGAGCAGCTTGTCGCCTGGGGCGCGCGCAACGCCGTTCCCGTGATCGCGCAGGAGTCGGGAGACCCGGGAGCGGTGGTGTTCGACGCGCTCTCCGCGGCGCGCGCGCGAAAGGTGGACGTGGTCATCGCCGACACCGCCGGGAGGCTCCCGACCCAGCTGCACCTCATGGAGGAAATCAAGAAAGTGAAGCGTGTCGCCGCAAAGGCGCTCGAGGGCGCTCCGCACGAGGTGTTGCTCGTGCTCGACGCGAACACCGGTCAGAACTCGCTCGCGCAGGTGAGGGCCTTCGATGCGGCGCTTGGACTTACCGGCCTTATCCTCACCAAGCTGGACGGCACCGCGAAAGGGGGCGTGGTCTGCGCGATCGCGAAAGAGAAGCCGGTGCCGCTGCTCTTTGTCGGCGTGGGCGAAGGTATCGACGATCTGCAGCCTTTCGCCGCGCGCGAGTTTGCCGAGGCGCTCGTTGGTTAGCTTCTCCGCCGTCGCCAAGCGCTATCCCGGCCAGCAGGCGCTTTACGATGTGACGTTTTCGCTGGAGGCGGGAGAGCTTGTCTTCATTACCGGGCGCTCCGGCGCCGGCAAATCGACCCTTCTCAAGCTCATCCCGGCGATCGAACGGCCGAGCGCCGGGACGGTGATCGTGAATGGCCAGAACGTCGGCGCGCTCAAGCGCGCTGCCATTCCGTACCTCAGGCGCAACATTGGCCTTGTGTTCCAGGACCAGAAGCTACTCTACGACCGCACCGTCTATGACAACGTGATGCTGCCGCTCGCCTTCTCCGCGCATCCGCCGAAAGAAGCAGCGCGCCGCGCGCGCGCGGCGCTCGACAAGGTAGGCCTTGCAGCGCGCGAACGCTCCAATCCGGTCGAGCTCTCCGGCGGCGAGCAGCAGCGCCTCGCCATCGCGCGCGCGGTGGTCAACCGCCCGGCGCTGCTGGTCGCTGACGAGCCGACGACGAACCTCGACGCCGAGTCCGCGGCACGCATCCTCGACATCTTCCTCGCGTTCAACCAGGTCGGCGTCACGGTGTTGCTCGCAACGCACGACCAGGCGCTGGTCGCGCGCTACGGCAGGCGGGTGCTGCATCTCGAGGCAGGACGAATGTCATGACGGTCTGGCTGCGCCACCATCGTCAGGCCTTGTCCACGGCGTTCAGGCGGCTCAGCCTTTTGAACGCTCTCGTAATCGGCATCGCGCTCGCTCTGCCCGCGGGCGGATACGCCCTGCTCGAGGGCCTGCGCCCGGCGAGCGCGCGACTCGCGCTCGAGCCGCGCATCTCGCTTTTTCTCGAGCCGCAGGCGCCCCGCGCCGACGCCGAAGCCCTCGGACGCCGGCTGCGCGCCGACCCGCGCATCAGCGCCGTGCGGTTCGTGCCGCGCGAGGAAGCGCTAAAGGAAATGAGCGCGGTGCAGGGCCTGTCGGAGGTCATCGCGGCGCTCGGCCGCAACCCGCTGCCCGATGCTTTCGTCGTCAGCTCCAAAGTCGACATCGCGGCGGAGCTCGCACGGCTGCCGGGCGTGGCGCATGTGCAAGCGGACGCGGTTTGGGCCCGGCGGCTGGCCGCGGCCGCCCGGGTCGTGGAACTCGCCCTCACGCTGCTGGCGGGACTTCTCGGCACCGGGCTCGTCGCGGTGACCTTCAACACCATCCGCCTGCAGATCCTCACGCAGCGCGACGAAATCGAGGTCTCCAAGCTTATCGGGGCGACCGACGCCTTTATTCGCCGGCCGTTCTATTACCTTGGCCTGCTGCAGGGCGTGGTAGGCGGTGGTTTGGCGCTCGGGCTCGTCGCCGCAGCGCTCGTCATGCTCAACCGAGAGGTCAGCGTGCTGGCCGAATCGTACGGCTCCGGTTTTCGGTTTTCCTTCCTGCCCGTCCCAGAGGCAGTGGCCGTGGTCCTCTTCGCAGGTTTCCTGGGCTGGCTCGGCGCCCAACTCTCCGTTAGCCGCCACTTGAGCGCCATAGAACCGGGGTAGATATCTGAAGTCAAATCCGTAGGTTGGTATTGATGTGTTAGCGCACACTTACGTTGGACCACTTGAACTCCCGACAGGATTAGCACTCGAATGCATGGAGTGCTAAGATTTTGGGTGTCCCTTTAGGAGGAATGAATTTCATGCACGCGGCAGTGCCGATGCCCACTGGAAGTCTTGAGGCGTACATCCGGACGGTCAACCGGTTTCCGATCCTGAGCTTGGAAGAGGAGCGCCGGTTGGCGGTGCGTTTTCGCGACTACAACGACCTGGACGCCGCCCGTCAACTCGTGCTTTCCCACCTGCGTCTCGTGGTCGCTCTGGCGCGGGGCTACCTGGGGTATGGGCTGCCGCATGCCGATCTGATCCAGGAAGGCACGATCGGCCTCATGAAGGCGGTCAAGCGCTTCGACCCCGAGCGCAATGTGCGCCTCGTGTCCTTCGCCATCCATTGGATCAAGGCCGAGATCCACGAGTACATCCTGCGCAACTGGCGGCTGGTCAAGCTCGCCACCACCAAGGCGCAGAGAAAGCTCTTCTTCAACCTGCGCTCGATGAAGAGCGGCCTCGCGCCGATGACGACCAAGGAAGTGAAACGCGTCGCGGCCGAGCTGCGCGTCAAGCCCGAGGAAGTCGTCGAGATGGAAACCCGGCTCTCCGGGCACGAGATCGGCTTCGAGGCCGATTCCGACGACGAGGAGGCCTACGCCCCGGTCCACTACCTGGCCGCCGACCGCGACGCCGAGCCGCTGGCGCAGCTCGAAGCGAAGGAGTCCGAGGCCGTGCGTGCGGCGGGGCTGGACGAGGCGCTGAAAACCCTGGACCCCCGAAGCCGGCGCATCATCGAGGCGCGCTGGCTGCGCGAGAAGAACACACTTACGCTTCACGACCTCGCCGCCGAGTTCAACGTTTCGGCCGAGCGCATTCGCCAGATCGAGGCCAAGGCGCTGGAGAAGATGAAGAAGGCGATGCAGCTGGAGCACGGCACGCCGCTCCGCCTGCCGTCCCCGGCCGCAGCCTAGGCCCTCAAAGCTTGCGCACGACGGTGACTTCCGAGCCGTCGCGCGCGATTTCCACAAAGCCGAGGTGCCGCGCCAGCTCGAGCATCTCGTGGTTGGCATCGAGGATGTGGCCGTACAAAGCACGGTAGCCTGTCGTGCGCGCTGCGTTGCACAGGCGCTCGAGCAGCGCGTGGCCGAGTCCCTTGCCCTGCCAGTCGTCGGCCACGGTGAGCGCGAACTCGGCGGTCTCGCCGTCGGCGTTCGGGGCGTAGCGCCCTACCGCCACGAATTCCCCTTGCCATAACGCGACCAACGCGAGCTCGCGGTCGTAGTCGAGCTGAGTGAAGCGCGCCAGCATGCGCGGCGAAAGCTCGCGCACGTACTGCATGAAGCGTTGGAAGCGCGAGCGGTCCGACAGCCGCTCGAAGAAGCGCAACTCGCGCGCCGCATCCTCAGGCCTTATCGGCCGCACGCGCACCTGGCGGCCGTCGCGCAGGCGCATCTCGCCCTCCAGCTCGGTCGGGTATGGATGAATCGCCATGTGGGGATAGTGCGCGCCGGCCCGCGGCGGCCGGTCCAGGTCAATCGCTACGCGCGCATCGGCGACCACCGCGCCGCCGGGATGCGCGAGCACGGGGTTCAAGTCCATCTCCTTCACCCAAGGCAGCATGCACACGATGCGCGAGACGGCGACCAGGATCGCGGCAAGCCCATCGAGGTCGGCGGGCGGCACGTTGCGGTAACCCGCCAGCAGGCGATAGACGGCGGTACGCGCCATCAGCTCACGCGCGAGCGCGCCGTTCAGCGGCGGCAGCGCCACTGCCGTGTCGGCGACCGCTTCGACGGCCACCCCGCCCGTGCCGAAGGACACCACCGGGCCGAACACTGGGTCGGTGGTGACGCCGACCAGCACTTCGTGCGCATGGGGGAAGCGCAACATGGGCTGCACCAGCGCCCCCTCCACGCGCGCCTGCGGCCGCAGGGCGCGCACGTGCCGCATCATGTCGTCAAAAGCAGAGGCGACCATATCGGCGTTCTGCAGGCTGAGGCGCACGCCGCCGACGTCGGACTTGTGGGAAATATCGGGCGAGTGAATCTTGAGCACGGACGGGAAGCCGATCTTGCGCGCGGCCTGCACCGCCGCATCGCGATCCTTGGCGAGTATCGAAGCCGGAATCGAAATGCGAAAAGCCGCGAGCAGCGCTTTCGCTTCGTGCTCGGTAAGGACGGTGCGCTTCTCGGCGACGGCCCGGGTGCGCAGCGCAACCGCCGCCTCGAGGTCGGGTCGGGGCTCCTCGCCATCGTCGGCCGCGGCCGCAGGCACCTGCATGAGTTGCGCCTGGTTGCGCCGGTACGCGCAAAGGAACGAAAACGCCTCCACCGCGTTCTCGGGGGTGTAGAAGTTCGGGATCCCGTGCGATTCGAGAAACGCGCGGCTCGCGCTCGGGTTGATGTCGCCCAGCCAGGCGGCGAGCACGGGCTTGCGGCTACCTCTGACCGCGCCGGCCACGGCGCGCGCGGCGTCTTCCGGCGCGGTTACCGCCACGGGCGAATACATGGCGAGCAGCGCATCGACGCCGGGGTCGGCGAGCGCCGCGGCCGCCGCCGCAGCGAAGCGCTCGGGTGGCGCGTCGCCGACGATATCGATCGGGTTGCCCCGAGACCATTGCGGAGGAAGTTTCTTGTCAAGGGCTGCAATGGTGGCTTCGCTTAGTTGCGCGAGAGGCACCCCGTTCTCGGCGGCGCTGTCGGCGGCCATCACGCCCGGGCCGCCGCCGTTCGTGAGAATCGCGAGCCGCTCGCCCTCGGGAAAGCGCTCCGCCGCCAGCACACGCGCGGCCGCGAAGAGCTGTGTATAGGTCCTGACGCGCACCGTCCCCGCGCGGCGCAGAGCGGCTTCGAAGACGGCATCACTGCCCACCAGCGCTCCCGTATGGCTGGAAGCGGCGCGCGAGCCGCTGGCATAGCGTCCGACCTTGAGCGCCACGACCGGCTTGACGCGCGCAGCGGAGCGCAGCGCGGAAAGGAAGCGTCTCGCATCGCGGATGCCTTCCACATACATCAGAATTGCGTCGGTCGGCGGGTCGGCGACGAGGAAGTCGAGCACTTCGCCGAAGTCGACGTCGATCGCGCCGCCGAGCGACACCACGCTCGTGAATCCGATGCGCGCGCCGTGCGCCCAATCGAGGATGGAGGTCGCGATCGCGCCCGATTGCGACACCAGCGCGAGGTTGCCGGCAAGAGCCGGCGTGCGCGCAAAGGTGGCGTTCAGGCCGCGATCGGTCCGCATCACACCCAAGCAGTTCGGTCCGAGCAGGCGCACGCCGGCGCGCTTCGCGGCGGCGAGCGTTTCCTCCTGCAGCTCCCGCCCCGGAGGACCGATCTCGGCAAAGCCGCTGCTGAGGATTACGGCTGCCTTGACGCTCGCAGCGCCCGCATCAGCCACGATTCCCGGCACCGTGCGCGCCGGGGTGACCACGACCGCAAGATCCGGCACCTCGGGAAGTTCCGTGAGACGGCCGTACGCGCGCTGTCCGAAAATCTCGCGGTGCTTGGGATTTACGGCTAACAGCGCGCCGCGCAGGGTTCCGGCGGCGAGGTTGCGCCAGACGATGCTGCCCAGCGCGCCCTCGCGCTCGGTGGCGCCGACCAAGGCGACGCTACGCGGCGCGAGGAGCGGGCGCAGGTAATGCTCGGGCATGGCGCCGATTATCCACAGCTGGATCACGGCCCGGTATCGCCCGGCGAATTGATCCACATCAAAGGCCGCCACGCTCCCGTGCCTACGATCGGCCGGTGATCGCCTGCTTCCACTGCGGCCAGCCCGTACCCGCGGCCGGCCGGCACCGCGCCGCCGTGCTCGGCGCCGAGCGCGAGTTCTGCTGCGCGGGCTGCGAAGCCGTAGCGCGCACCATCGCCGGCGCGGGATTTGAGCGCTACTACGAGACGCGCACCGCGCTTGCCTTGCCTCCAAAGAATGAAGTCAGGCTGCTCGCAGCGGGTGGAAACGAAGCTTCGCTCATCCTCGAGCACGTACGCTGCGCCGCCTGCCTGTGGCTGATCGAGCAGGTCTTGCGCCGCCATCCGGGCGTGACGCATGCGAGCGTGAACTACGCGACGCAGCGCGCCCAGATGCAATGGGATGCGGAAAAAACTTCGCTAGTTGCGATCGTCGATTCGATCCGCTCGGTGGGCTACGACGCGTGCCCGTACGACCCGCGCACGCAACACCTGGTGGAGGGCCGGGAACGCCGCACCGCGCTGTGGCGGCTTTTCGTCGCAGCCTTCGGCGCGATGCAGGTGATGATGTACGCATTTCCCGCCTACGTCGACGAGGTCGGATCGGAGGCAGCGCAGGTGATGCGTTGGGCGAGCCTGCTCATTACGCTTCCGGTTCTCGTTTTTTCTTGCGCCCCCTTCTTTTCCGGCGCGGTGCGCGAGGCCGCCCAGCGGCGCCTCGGCCTCGACACGCCTATCGCGCTCGGCCTGGCGTTTGGCTTCGCCGCGAGCGCCTGGGCCACGGTCTCGGGCTCGGGCGAGGTCTACTTCGATTCGATCAGCATGCTCGCTTTTCTCCTTCTCGGCGCGCGCTACCTCGAGGCGGCCGCCCGCCATCGCGCCGCACATGCCTTGGATCCTTTGTTGAGGATAGGTCCCGTCGCGCCGCTTTCCCGGGATGAAATCGTTTCAATAGCCCCCGGCGAGCGCATACCGGCCGACGGCGTCGTGCTCGAAGGCGCCTCGAGCGCCGACGAGTCGCTCCTCACTGGCGAATCGCGTCCTGTGCCCAAGCGCGCGGGCGCCGAGCTCGTCGGCGGCTCGGTCAACCTCGAGCAGCCGCTCGTCATGCGCGTCACGCGCGCAGGCGCGGACACCCGCGCCGCCGCCATCGCGCGCCTCGCCGAGCGCGGCGCGGCGTCGAAACCACGCTTGGTCGAGACCGGGGAGCGCGTCGCACGCCAGCTCACTTGGGTAATCGTGCTTACCGCCGTCGCCGCGGGCCTGTATTCCGGGAATCCCTGGGTCTCGGTCGCGGTGCTGGTGGTCGCATGCCCTTGCGCGCTCGCGCTCGCCGCGCCGATCGTGCTCACGCGTGCAAGCGGCGCGCTCCTTCGAGCCGGTGTGCTCCTCACTCGCGCACGTGCGCTCGAAGCGCTGGATCGCGCAACCGACGTCGTGCTCGACAAGACCGGAACGCTGACCACGGGCCGTATCTCCGTCGAAACAGTCTTGCCGCTCGGCAAGCTCGACGCCGAAGCATGCCTCGAGCTCGCGCGCGCCCTCGAGGCATCCAGCCGACACCCTGTCGCTCGCGCGTTCACTGGCGAGCGCAGCGTCGAAGCGCAGGCGCCGCGCAACTTCCCCGGCCAGGGCGTCGAGGCGATAGTCTCCGGCCGCCGCGTGCGCGCCGGCACAGCGACGTTTTGCAAAGAACTTCACTCTTTACCGTTTGCGCAAGCGCCATCGTCCCGCGTCTACCTCGCCGATGGGTCCGGCTGGCTCGCCGCCTTCGAGCTCGCCGACGCTTCGCGCGCGGGGGCCTCAAATTTCGTATCGGATTTGAAAGCTCGCTCCCTGACGGTTCACCTTGCAAGCGGCGACCGGGCTGAATTCGTCCGTGCGCTCGCGCACGAGCTCGGCATAGAGCATTGCATCGGTGCAATGAGCCCGGAAGACAAGTACGCCTACCTCGAGCGCTTGCAGCGCGACGGCCGTGTCGTCGCCATGGTCGGCGACGGACTGAACGATGCGCCGGTGCTCGCGCGCGCAGATGTGTCCTTCGCCATGGGAAGCGGCGCCGACGCGGCACAGCTCAAGGCCGACGTGGTCGTCATGCGCGATTCGCTGGAAAGCATCTCGCGCACCTTCGAGGTCGCCCGGCGCGCGATGCGCCTCGTGCGCCAGAACATCGCCTGGGCCATCGCCTACAATGCGATCGCGCTGCCGCTCGCAGCCGCCGGCCTGATCGGCCCCTGGGAAGCCGCGCTCGCCATGGGCGCGAGCTCGCTCACCGTGCTGCTCAACGCGCTGCGCCCGCTCAACGCCGAACCGCAATGGAAAGCCTCTACCTCCTCGTTCCCCTCTCGGTCGCCCTCGTTTTCCTGACGGGCTGGGCATTCTGGCGCGCACTCCATTCCGGGCAGTTCGACGACCTGGAGCGCCCCGGGCACGACGTCATCGCGGACGACGACCGCCCCGGCAAGTGAGAGCCATGCGTGCTCCGGGGCCCGGCATGCCCCTGCAGAGCGAAACGCTTGCGCCGCCCTCGCCCGCTCCCGGCCAGATCCTGGTCCGGGTGAATGCGTGTGGCGTATGTCGGACAGACTTGCATCTCGTCGACGGCGAGCTCACTGCCTGTCGCTACCCCGTAACGCCGGGCCATGAAGTTGTAGGCACCGTGGTCTCGACGGGCGCACGCGTCGGCGTGCCGTGGCTCGGTTGGGCTTGCGGCGCGTGCGAATACTGCAGGGGCGGCCAGGAGAACCTCTGCGAGCGTGCGCGCTTCACCGGCTGTCATCTCGACGGCGGCTATGCCGAGTACCTCGTCGCCGACGAGCGCTTCTGCCTGCCGATCCCCGAGCGCTACGGCGATGCCGAGGCGGCGCCGCTGCTTTGTGCCGGGCTGATCGGTTTTCGCTGCTATAGGAAAGCCGAGAATGCGAAAGTCATCGGCCTCTACGGCTTCGGCGCGGCCGCGCACATCCTGGCGCAGATCGCGCGCGCCGACGGCAAGACGGTTTTTGCCTTCACAAGGCCTTCCGACCTTCCGGCGATGGACTTCGCGAGACGGTGTGGCGCGCATTGGGCGGGCGGGTCGGACCAGGTGCCGCCCGAGCCGCTCGACGCAGCGATCATCTTCGCTCCCGTAGGGTCATTGGTTGTTGATGCATTAAGAAATACCAAGAGAGGCGGACGGGTGATCTGCGGCGGTATCCACATGAGCGACATCCCATCCTTCCCGTACGCGGTCCTTTGGGGCGAGCGGCGCATCGAGTCGGTCGCCAACCTGACGCGCGAAGACGGCATGCGCTTCATGGAGAAGGCAAGAACTGTCCTCCTGAAAACGGAAGTGACCACCTACCCGCTTGCCCGGGCGAACGACGCACTCGACGACCTGCGCCACGGCCGCTTCAGCGGCGCGGCGGTGCTCGTTCCCTAGACGGGCGTGTAGAGCGCCACCGGCTCGCCGTAACCGCGGATCTCGGCGTCGCCGAGCTTGCGCAGCGCGAAATCCGGGCAGCGCTCGGCGGTCTTGTCCGAAAGCAGGATGCGCGTGCCGTAGTCCTTGTTCATCTGCTCCAGGCGTGCCGCCAGGTTGACCGCGTTGCCGTGCACGGTGTAGGAGAGCCTTCCCGCCGAGCCGACCGCCCCGGCCACCACGCGACCGGTGCTCAGGCCGACGCGGTTTCGCGCGCGCACGCCGGCGAAGATCTGCGAATCGGCCGCACGCACCATCTCCAACGCGGCGCGCAAGGCGTTGGCGCCGTGGTCGTGCGACGGGATCGGCACGTTAAATACCGCCAGGATCGCGTCACCTTGGAACTGGGTGACGACCCCTTGGTAACGCTCAACGATGTCGACCACCACCTCGAAGTAGGCGTTGAGGAACTCGATGGTGCGATGCGCGCCGAGCGAATCGGTGAGCGCCGCGAACCCCTCGATGTCGCACACGAGCACCGTCGCCTTCGCCTCGATCGGCTCGAGCTTGCCGCCCCCGGCGAGCAGCTCGCGCGCCACCTGCTCGGGCACGAACTGGCCGAGCGTATCGCGGATGACGTTGCGCTCGCGCAAGCCCTCGAGCATTTCGCTGAAAGAGCGGTTCGCTTCGTCGAGCTCGTAGACGCGGCTGCGCGGCAGCGGCCCGACCTCGTCCAGACGGCCCTTGCGCACCGCGCGCGCGGCCCGCGCCAGCGCCTCGATCGGCCGACCGACGCGCCGCCCAACGATGGCCGCGAGCACCACGGCGATGACCAGCACGCCAAGCCCCGCGGCGATGGAGAACACCACGCGCAACATCTCGGCGCGCTGACCACCCTCGACCGGGTCGAAATAGACCCCGATCGTCCACGGGTCCCCGCCGTGCGGAGCCATCTGGCGATACACGTACACAAAATGGCGCTCGCCGACGCGCGCGCGTACGGCCCGGGAGCGCTTCAAGCCGCCAAACAAGGGCGCGCTGCCGTCAGGCTCGAGTATGCGCGGCAGCACTGGGTCGCCCAGCTCGGCGAGCGCCGGCAACACGCCCGGCACCTCGGCGCGCCGCCGCGCCATGTCTGGATGCGCAAGCACTCGGTCGGGGCCGTGCAGCACGAAGGGCGTGACTTCGTGCTCGGCCCGGAACACAGCTAGATCCTCCGAGAGCTTGGCGATCGGCACCACTTGTCCGAGCATCCCGACGAACTCGCCTGCGCGGTACAGCGGCGACTGGTGCAGGAGCGAAGCGCTTTGCTCGGCGGGTTTCCAGACGAGCGGCCGCCAGGCGCGCCCGGGTTGCGCTCTACCGGCGGCAAGCCATGCCCGCACTTCTGGGCGCGCCGACCAATCCTCACGCAGCGCTGCGCGCTCGCCGCGCCGCCAGCGCTGTGCGCCGCCCTGCGCGTCGACGATCCCGATGGCCGAGACTTGCGGCGTCGCGCCGAGCAGGCCGAACATGAAGTTGTCGAGCTCGCCCGCGCGCGCGAGATCGATACGCCCGTCGCTTAATGCCTCCGAGATCCAGTCGGCCTGCTCGTTGACCGGGCGCAACCGCGCGTCCAGGCGCTGCTCCAGCGCGTCGAGCAGCGCCTCGGTCTGCCCGCCGAGCAGAGCCTGGGTCGAGCGCCATCCGGTGACGGCGTTTACGTACAGCGTGACCCCGACCGCGACGGCAACGAACACGCCAAGGCCGGTAACCGCAATGGTGGCGAAGGAAATGCGTTTCAGTCGACGCGCATTATGGCCCGCGCCGCTCACATGCTCGGCTTGATCTAGGTCAAACGCGGCCCGCCGCCCTTTCCTAGCATGGCGGTTCATGGAAAACACGTACAACTACAAGGTCGTCCGGCAGTTCGCGATCATGACCGTGGTCTGGGGTGTGGTCGGGATGCTGGCGGGGGTGTTCATCGCTGCGCAGCTCCTGTGGCCGGCGCTCAACTTCGACGTGCCTTGGCTTTCCTACGGCCGCCTGCGGCCGCTGCACACCAACGCGGTCATTTTCGCCTTCGGCGGCTCGGCGCTCTTCGCCACCTCGTACTACGTCGTGCAGCGCACTTCCCACGCCCGGCTTTTCGGTGATGGCCTTGCGGCTTTCACGTTCTGGGGCTGGCAGGCCGTCATCGTGCTCGCGGCGGTGACGCTGCCGTCGGGAATAACTTCTGGCAAGGAATACGCGGAGCTCGAGTGGCCCATCGATGTGCTGATCGCCGCGGTTTGGGTCGCCTACGCGGTGGTGTTCTTCGGCACGTTGTGGAAGCGCAAGGTCCCGCACATCTACGTCGCGAACTGGTTCTTCGGCGCGTTCATCCTCACCGTCGCGCTGCTCCACATCGTGAACAGCGCCGCGGTGCCGGCGAGCCTCTGGAAGTCGTATTCGGCCTATGCGGGCACCCAGGACGCGATGGTGCAGTGGTGGTACGGGCATAACGCGGTCGGGTTCTTCCTCACCGCGGGCTTCCTCGGCATGATGTATTACTTCGTGCCGAAGCAGGCCGGCCGGCCGATCTATTCCTACCGCCTGTCGGTGGTGCACTTCTGGGCGCTCATCTTCACCTACATGTGGGCCGGCCCGCACCATTTGCACTACACCGCGCTTCCGGACTGGGCGCAGTCGCTCGGCATGATCTTCTCGCTCATCCTGCTCGCGCCGTCCTGGGGCGGGATGATCAACGGCATCATGACGCTCTCGGGCGCGTGGCATAAGCTGCGCGACGACCCGATCCTCAAGTTCCTCATCGTCTCGCTGTCGTTCTACGGCATGTCGACCTTCGAAGGGCCGATGATGTCCATCAAGACGGTGAATGCGCTTTCGCACTACACCGACTGGACCGTCGGCCATGTGCACAGCGGGGCGCTCGGCTGGGTCGGCCTTATCTCCATGGGGTCGCTCTACTACCTGATTCCACGCCTCTTCGGCCGCAGTGAGATGTACAGCGTACGCGCGATCAACCTGCACTTCTGGGTGGCGACTATCGGCATCGTGCTCTACATCGCCGCGATGTGGATCGCGGGAGTCATGCAGGGGTTAATGTGGCGCGCGGTGAGCGACGACGGCACGCTCACCTACACCTTCGTCGAGAGCGTGAAGGCCACGTATCCCTTCTATGCCATCCGTCTCCTCGGCGGCGTGCTCTACCTCGCCGGGATGCTGATCATGGCGTGGAACGTCTTCAAGACCGTCGCTGCGGCGGCACCCGTCGAAGCGCGCATACCAGCCCCGGCTCACTTGGCACATCCGGCATGAAGCTCACCCACGACCTCATCGAGCGCAACCCGGCGCTGCTCATCGCGCTTGTCATAGCAGTCGTCGCCGTCGGCGGGCTGGTGGAGATCGTCCCGCTTTACTTCCAAAGGTCGCTCACCGAGCCTGTGGCAGGCCTGAAGCCCTATAGCGCCCTACAGCTCACGGGGCGCGACATCTACGTACGCGAAGGCTGCTACAACTGTCACTCGCAGATGGTGCGGCCGTTCCGTGCCGAAGTGGAGCGCTACGGGCCGTACTCCGTTGCCGGCGAGTTCGTTTACGACCGGCCCTTCCAGTGGGGCTCCAAGCGCACCGGACCAGATCTGCACCGAGTGGGCGGCCGCTATTCCGACGAATGGCACCGCATTCACCTGATCAATCCGCGTGACGTCGTGCCTGAATCCAACATGCCCGGCTACCCCTGGCTTGCGAAAACACGCGCCGATGCCGAGACCATCGAAGCCAAGCTGAAAGCGTTGAAGGTCCTTGGCGTTCCCTACTCCGACGAGGACATCGCCGCAGCCCGGAAAGCGCTCGACGGCAAGACCGAGATGGACGCGCTCATCGCCTACCTTCAGGGGCTGGGCACCGCCGTGAAGCGGGGAAATTGACATGGACATCAACCTGATCCGAGCGCTCGTCACCGTCCTCGCATTGGTGAGCTTCCTCGCCATCGTGCTGTGGGCCTACCTGCCGCACCGCAAGGGCAAGCTCGACGCCGAGGCGCGCCGCATCCTCGAAGAAGCCGACCTATGAGCGAGTTCGCGAGCGGTTTCTGGGACCTGTACATAGCGCTCGTCACGATCGTGTCGATCGTGGCGTGCGCCCTGTTCCTCAAGAGCCAGAGCGTGCGCAAGGTACGCGCCGAGGGCGAGACCACGGGCCATACCTGGGACGAGGACCTCGCCGAGTACAACAACCCGCTGCCGAAGTGGTGGAGCTGGCTTTTCTACATCACGATCGTCTTTTCCCTGATTTACCTCGTGCTCTATCCGGGTCTCGGGACCTGGCCAGGCACGCTCGGCTGGAGCCAGGTCGGCCAGCTGAAGGACGAGCAAATCCGCGCCGAGAAACAATTCGGGCCGATCTACCAGAAGTTCGCCGCGCTCGACGTCGAGGCGCTGAAGAAGAATCCGGAGGCGCTCGCGATCGGGCAGAAGCTCTTCCTCAACAACTGCGCGCAGTGCCACGCCTCGGACGGCGGGGGCTCGCGCGGCTTCCCCAATCTCACCGCGGGCGCCTGGCAGTGGGGCGGCGACGTGAAGACCATCAGGACCACGATTTCCGAAGGGCGCACCGGCGTCATGCCCCCGTTCGGCGCCGCCCTCGGCGAGCAGGGCGTGAAAAACGTCGCGCAATACGTGAGATCGCTCTCCGGGCTCACCGCCGATTCGATCCGCGTAGCGCTCGGCAAGGACATCTACATGCAGAACTGCGTCGCGTGCCACGGCGCCGACGGCAAGGGCAATCCGGCGCTCGGCGCGCCGAACCTGACCGACAAGAACTGGCTGCACGGCTCGACCGAGCCGACCGTGATCGAAACGATCACGAAGGGACGTACCAGCCAGATGCCCGCGCACAAGACCGTGCTCGACGAGGCGAGGATCCATCTCCTGACCGCGTACGTCTTGTCACTTTCCAAGTGAAATTGAACGACGCGGCTGCCCTTCAGGAGCAGTCGCTCTACGAAGTCCGCAGGAAGATCTACCCCCGCGCGGTGCACGGCGGCTTCGCCGCCTGGCGCTGGGCGCTGGTGTGGGCGACCCAGCTCGTGTTCTACGGCGGCGCCTGGCTCACCTGGAACGATCGGCAGGCGGTGTTGTTCGACATCGCCCACCGCAAGTTCTACCTCTTCGGCCTGGTGTTCTGGCCGCAGGACATCATCTACCTCACGGTCCTGCTCATCATCTGCGCGCTCGCGCTCTTTCTCTTCACCGCGGTCGCCGGGCGCCTGTGGTGCGGCTACGCCTGTCCGCAAACCGTCTATACCGAAATCTTCATGTGGATCGAGCGCGCGATCGAGGGCGACCGCAACGCGCGCATGCGGCTCGACAAGGGAGGTTTTTCCTTCAACAAACTCCTTTTGAAAACCGCAAAGCACGGGGTCTGGCTCGCGTTTGGCCTCTGGACCGGAATTACCTTCGTCGGCTACTTCACACCCATCCGCGAGCTCGTCACTTCCGCGCCTGGAGCCTGGGAGACGTTCTGGGCGCTCTTCTACGGCTTCGCGACTTACGGCAACGCGGGCTGGATGCGCGAGCAGGTGTGCAAGTACATGTGTCCCTACGCTCGCTTCCAGAGCGCGATGTTCGACAAGGACACGCTAATCATCACCTACGACCGCACCCGGGGTGAGCCCCGGGGCAAGGGCGCGGGCAAGGGCGATTGCATCGACTGCAGCATCTGCGTGCAGGTCTGTCCCACGGGCATCGACATCCGCGACGGGCTGCAGTACGAGTGCATCGGCTGCGCCGCCTGCATCGACGGCTGCGACCAGGTGATGGAGAAGATCGGCCGGCCGAAGAGACTCATTCGCTACTCGACGACGCATGCCATGGAGGGACGGCCGACGCGTATCCTCCGGCCTCGCGTGCTCGTCTATTCGGCGATTCTCGCTCTCATTGCGGCCGCGGCTGCGGCAAGCCTGTACCTGCGCGTGCCGCTGAAGGTCGACGTGATCCGCGACCGCGCCGCGATTGCGCGCGAGGTCGAAGGCGGCTTGATCGAGAACGTCTATCGTCTGCAGATCATGAACACCACGGAGCAGGCGCGTGCGTTCGACATCAACGTGACCGGGCTGCCCGGCATCCTGGTTTGGGGCGACAATATCACCGGTGTGCCTGCCGCCGAGACCCGCATGACCCCGGTGCGGGTGCGCGTGGATGCAGCCACGCCCGCGGGCAGCCACCCGATCGAATTCACCGTGCGCGCGCTCGGCGTGGAAGGCGTCGAGGTGCGCGAAGGAGCAGTCTTCATCGTGCGATGAGATATGGGCCGATCCTTCTCCTGTCTAGCGCCACCGTCCTCGCCTCGTGCGCGTGGTCGGAAAGCAGCAAATTCCATCTGCTCGATTCTGGCTACAGCATCAACGCCATTGACCCGATCCAGGTTTCCATTGAGATGCACGTGAACCAGCTGAAGCAGCTCGGTGGCGAGATCAACGCTCCGCAGTTCCGCCAGTTCGTCGCCGAACGCCTGAAGTGGCACGGCACGTGCCCGTTCGGCTGGGCGCCCCTGCCCTGCGTCGAAGACGGCTCTTGCGTCCACCGCTCCAGAAGCTCGGTCACTGTCCCGGGCCGTTGCACTGAATCATGACCAAGCCCTGGTACCGCGAGCGCTGGCCCTGGCTGCTGATGGCAGGCCCGGCCGCGGTCCTCGTCGCCGGGGCGGCGACGATCTGGATCGCGTTCGCGTCGGCCGACGGGCTCGTGGCCGAGGATTATTACAAGCAAGGGCTCGCGATCAACCGCGTGCTCGCGCGCGAAGAGGCAGCGCGGCGTCTGGGCATTACTGCCAGAATAAATTTGTCATCCAACATCACGGTTGAACTTCAGGGCGCGAAGCCTGAAGCGCTTTTTGTGCATCTCGCGCACGCCACGCGCGCCGGCTACGACTTGCGCTTGCGCCTCGCGCCGACCGAGACGGGCGCGTACGCGGCCGCGCTGCCGCCGATGCCGCCCGGCCGCTGGCGCATCGCGATCGAGGATCCGCGCGGCAGCTGGCGCATTCTCAAGGAGGCGTCATGAAAAACGCGATGTGGGTTCTTTGGCCCTCTTTCATCACCGGAGCGGTGGGCACGGTGCTTCTGTTTGCGCTCCTCGATCCCGTCGACCTGCGCTTCGTCGGACCGCTCGAGCTCGGCCGCAAGGCCGGCTACACCTTGGCATTCTTCTTCCTTTGGGCGCTCGCCGCAGGCTCGAGCTGGCTCACCTGCTTGCTGCAACGGCGCGCCGACGAAGTGAACCGCTGTTCGCTTACGCCCGAGGAGCGGCCGCTCGGCTGCCCGAAGCGCGAGGAACCCAATGCGGCTCGCTAGCGCGCTGTTTGCCCTCTTGCCCTTGTCCGTATCCGCTCAGGACGCCGCAAGCGGAAAGGTGCTCTACGAGACGTACTGCGGCGGCTGCCACTACGAGCGCGTGCACCAGCGCATGCGCTCCGGCGTGCGCGATCTCTCCGACCTGCGCGACACCGTGGCGCGCTGGTCACGTCAGACCAAGCGCACGTACACGCTGGACGAGCTCGAGAACATCGTCCAGTACCTGAACGAGTCGCACTATCGCTTCGGGCTTGCGCCGCGCACCCACCAGCACCGTTTCGGCGACGCCGAGAAATGGGCGCGCGTATTTGACGATCCCGAGCGCGACGCCTGGCAGAAGCCGCACCAGGTCATCCAGGCTCTCGCGCTCAAGCCTGACGCCGTCGTCGCCGATCTGGGAGCCGGGACCGGCTATTTCTCGGTGCGGCTCGCCCGCATGCTGCCGCGGGGCACGGTCTATGCGGCGGACGTGGAGCCCGACATGGTCAAGTACCTCGGGGAGCGCGCGAAGCGCGAGGGCCTGAGCAATCTCAGGCCCGTCACATCAAGTGGCAACGATGCGCGGCTGCCGGCGAAGGTGGATCTCGTCCTGCTCGTGGACGTCTACCACCACATCGACGATCGGGAGCGCTACTTCCGCGGGCTTGCCGGCTCGCTCGCCCCCGGCGGCCGCGTGGCGGTGATCGACTTCAAGCTCGATTCGCCGCGCGGGCCACCGAAGAGCTCGCGCGTCGACCCAGAGCGCGTCAAGGCCGAGCTAGCCCGGGCCGGCTACGCGCTCACTGCCGAGCACGCGTTCCTCCCCGACCAGTACTTCCTCGAGTTCTCGCGTCGCTAGAACTTCCAGCCGAGCGCGATGCCGAGCGAGTCCTCCGAGAGG
>DATIGN010000045.1:0-7531 GCA_035454685.1 Burkholderiales bacterium
CGAATGGCCGCAGCTGGAGCGGGCGTTCCAGCGCTGGCTCGACCCCGGGAATTTCGATGGAGAGGGGCGCCAGCGCGTGCGCCTCTCCGACCTCACCGCGTCCGTCCTGAAACGCCGCGGATAGTCGGCACCGCTGCGCTCTTTGTCTCGCTCGGCGCGCGGGCAATCCGCGTCCCGCTCGCCGGGTGGCTGTCAAAGGTCATGGCCGATGTCGGCCGTTTCTGCACGTAGTAATATCTCCCTGCCATGTTCTCGGAACTGACCGACGCCCCGCTCTTCCTTGTCGCCGCGATCTTCGGCGTTCTGGGCGTGGTGCTGATTCTTGCCGGAATCGGCTCGTTCATCTACCTGCAACTCAAGCAGTCCGCGTACCGGGTGATCGCCGGTCTGCTCCTGCTCACGCTCGGCACGCTGGCCGGCTCGATCTCGGCGGGCATGCTGGGCTACCGCGCGCTGACGCGGGAGGAGGTGGCGGCGCATATCGTCGTGAAGCCCACCGGCAAGCAGCGCTTTCTCGCAACCTTCCGCTTCCCCGACGGCCGCGAGTCGAGCTACGAGCTCGCCGGGGACGAAATCTACGTGGACGCGCACATCCTGAAGTGGCACCCCTACGCCAACATGATCGGGCTCCACACCGCCTACGAGATCGACCGCGTGGCGGGGCGCTACCACTCGATCAAGGATGAGAAGGAAGCGATGCGCACCGTGCACGCGCTCGCGCGCGACAAGCCGGTGGACCTGTACGCGCTCGGCCGGCGCTACACGTTCATCGCGCCGGTGCTCGATACCGAGTACGGCTCGGCGACCTTCGTGCCGGTTACGCGCCCCGCCGAGCTCGAGCTGAGGGTCTCGACCACCGGGCTCCTGATGCGCGAGACAAAATCCCGGAAACCCTGAGATCGCAGGAAAAAACGCCACCGGCCCGGGGGCCGATGGCGCGATCGAACGGGTTGTCGCTACGCTGCTCGGGTCTGCGCCTCGGCGAGCGCGACCTTCACGCGCTCGGGCAGCATCGGCTGCTGGCGCAGCCGCGCGCCGGTCAGCCGGAACACCGCGTTGGAGATCGCGGACGCAACCAGCGGCACCGCCATCTGCCCAGCGCCCGTCGGGTGGTTGCGGGTCGGGATGAGCTTGATGTGGATCTCCGGGATGTCCCGCATCCGCGGCACCTGATAGTCGAAAAAATTCGACTGCTGCACCGTCCCGTCCGCGATGGTGATGCGCTCGGTCAGCGCGAGCCCGAGTCCGTAGACGATCGAGCTCTCGGTCTGCGCCACCACGTTGTCCGGATGGATGGGTACACCCACGTCGATCGTGCACCAGAAGTTGTGTACCTTGATCGCACCGCTTCCCCGGTCAACCGAGATCTCGGCGACGCCGGCGAGCTGCGAGCCGGAGTAGTCGAGATAGGCGATCCCGAGACCCCTTCCCGGGCGCTGCCTGCCCCAGTCGGCCATCGTCGCGACCTCCTCGATCACTTGGCGGGCACGTTGTGCCCGCGGTGTCGTGTCGAGCTGGCGCAGCCGGAATGCGACCGGGTCCATGCCCTGCTTCGCGGCGAGCTCGTCAATGAAGACCTCGTTCGCAAAACTGTTTTGGCCGACGCCGATGGCGCGCAGCGGGTTCGTGCGCATGCCGGTCGCCTGCAGCATCCCCTCGGTCAAACGGTCCGGAATCGCGTAGGTCGGCAGCTCCGTGCCGCGCATCGCGATGTTGTCCCGACCCTTGGTCATCTTATTGCGCACCGGGTCCATGAACGCGAGCACCTCGTCGCACACGACGCGATGGTGCCAGGCGACGATCTTCCCCGATGCGTCGAGCCCCGCGCGCATGCGGTTCACGTAGAGCGGGCGGAAGCGCCCGTTGTGCACGTCGTCCTCGCGCGTCCACATGACCTTGACCGGCCGCCCCGCCGCCTTCGACATCAACACGGAATCCACGATGAACTCTACGTCGCGGTTGCCGCGCCGGCCGAAGCCGCCGCCGAGAAGGAGCCCGTTGAACTTCACCTTCTCCACCGGAATGCCCAGCGCCCTCGCCACCGCCACGACCGTGATCGTCTGGCTCTGCGTGCCGACCCAGACTTCCACCGAATCGCCCGCCGGTGAGACGGCCGCGACCGAGTTGAGCGGCTCCATCTGGGCGTGGTAACAGTAGTCGGCGCGGTACTCGCCCTCGGCGACCGTCGCCGCTTTTGCGATCGCGGCGGCTGCGTCGCCCGTGGTCTCCCATGCGACGCCCTTGCTCGAGTCCCTGGCGACCGCCGCGAACTGCGCGTAGCCCTTATCGTTCGAGAAGCCCCAGCCCCTCGCATTGCGGCTCCACGTCACCTTGAGCGCATTCTTCGCCTTGAACGCCGCCCAGGGCGTCTCGGCCAGCACGCCGACGCCGTACTTGAGCGGTACGGTGCGGATGACGCCCTCGATCGCGCGCGCAGCACTGTCGTCGATGCGCTCCGGCGCCGCGCCTTCCACCGGCTCGCGCAGGATGGCGCCGTAGATCATGCCCGGCACCTGGACATCGATGCTGTATTGCGCGGTGCCGTTCACCTTCCCCGGCACGTCGATGCGCCCGATGTCCTTGCCGACCAGACGGAACTGCGCCTTCGAAACGGGCTCGACCTCGACCTCCGGCGCCTGTGCCGGGATCTTCGCGAACGCCGCGATCTCTCCATAAGTGAGCCGTCGGCCACTCTTCTGATGCAGGACCACACCCGGCTGCGTGGAAAGCTCGGCCATCGGCACGCCCCAGTGGCGCGCCGCATTCTCGACCAACACGTAGCGCACCTGTGCGCCGAACTGCCGCAGACTATTGAAGTATCCGGTGACCGTAGCGCTGCCCGCGGTGTACTGCTCGCCCCCGAACAGCGGGTTGCCGTAGGTCTTGCCACTGGGATAGGCGGGCACGATTCTGACCTTCGACCAGTCCGCATCCATCTCGTCCGCGACGATCCGCGGCAGCGAAGTGAGCGACCCCTGCCCCATCTCGGCCGCGGGCGACTGGATCGCGACCGTGCCGTCCGTGTAGAGGGTCACATACGGATTGACCACGACCCGCTTCGCCGTCTGCGCCTGCGCGCTGCCGTAAGCAAGCATCTCCGGCAATCCGGCGACGACGCCAAACGTCAACCCGGCGGCCCCGGCCATGAAGCGGCGGCGACCCAACTCGACCGGCTGGTTGCGAGCTGCTGCAATCCTGGCTCTGCGGCTCATACCGCCTCCTTGGCCGCGCGTTCGATCGCGCGCACTATCCTCACGTACGTCCCGCAGCGGCAGATGTTCGGGCTCATGTATTCGACAATCTCCTGGCGCGTAGGCCGAGGCTTCTCCTCGAGCAATGCCGCCGCGCGCATGATCTGCCCGGACTGGCAGTAGCCGCACTGCGGCACCTGCTCCGCGATCCATGCCTTCTGCAAGGGATGGCTCGAATCGGGGGACAGGCCCTCGATTGTGGTAATGCTGCGCCCCGCCAGGTCCTTGATCGGGTTCAGGCAGGCATAGTTGGGCTTGCCGTCTATGTGCACGGTGCACGCGCCGCACTGGCCCGCCCCGCACCCGTACTTGGTGCCGGTCAACTTCAGATGCTCACGCAGCACCCACAGGAGCGGCGTATCGGGTAGCGTGGTGACGGAATAACGCCGGCCGTTGACGGTCAGCGTCGTGGTGACCATCTGGGACATGACCCCCTCCTTCTTCGGAAATCGCGCCGTCGCCCTCGGAGGCAAGTTATGGTTATGTGATGCGCGGCGTCGTAAAACATTCTAGTGCGGTTTTCGTCGGATGGGAACAGCCCGGTGCGCCCGGAATACGACTGCCAGTGCCGCTGAGGTCTTAGGCTAGAATAGCCGGCCTGACCCACTCTACGGGAGGACCAGCATGGCCGTTTCGATGTACCCCATTTCCGTCCCTGTCTTCGTCAAGCACCTGAACGGGCTCGCGGGGTGCCTGAAAAAGGCGCAGGCGTACTACGCCGAGAAGAAGTACGACGAGGCGACGCTGATCCACTACCGGCTCTTTCCCGACATGTTCAGCTTCGCGCGCCAGGTGCAGGCGGCGTGCGATCACGCGAAGAACTGCACGGCTCTCCTCGCCGGCGTGGAGGCGCCGAAGTACGAGGACAGCGAAAAGAGCCTCGCCGAGCTGATCGCGCGCATCGAAAAAACGGTCGCGTTCCTCAACACGGTCAAGGCCGGCCAGATCGACGGCGCCGAGGAAAAGCCCGTCACCGTGAAGATGCGCGACCGCGAGCTCAACCTCAAGGGACAGGAGCTGCTGCTCAACCGCTCGCTCCCCAACTTCTACTTCCACGCCACCACGGCCTACGACATCCTGCGGCATAACGGGGTCGAGATCGGGAAGCGCGACTTCATGGGTTCATAGGAGGCCAAATGGCAGCCCGCTACATGCTTTGCAGCTTCAAGACCTGCCCCTGGGTTCAGCGCGCAGCGATCGTGCTGAGGGCGAAGGAGATGCCCTACGACATCACCTACATCGACCGCGACAAACGGCCGGACTGGTTCCTGAAGGTCTCGCCGCACTCGAAGGTCCCGGTGCTGGTGATCGACGGCAAGGACGCGCTGTTCGAGTCGAACGCGATCGCCGAGTACCTCGACGAGACGGTCGCGCCCCGGCTGCATCCCGCGGACCCGCTCGCGCGAGCGCGCAACCGCGCGTGGACCGACTACGTGCCGGACTTTGCCGAAGCGATTTCCGGCACGGCGTACTCGAATTCCGAGGAAGAGTTCGTCAAGGCAGCAGGCGGAATCGCCAAGCCTTTCGGCAAGCTCGACGAGGCGCTCGACAAGCGCGGAAACGACGGACCCTATTTCAACGGCCCAAAGTTCTCGCTGGTGGACGCGGCGTACGCGCCATTTCTCCAGCGCTACACGTTCCTCGACCGTTTGAAGCCGGTCGGAGTCATCGAGAAGTTCCCGCGGCTCGCCGCGTGGCGCGACGCCCTCCTCGCCCACCCTGCGGTCAAGGCCTCGACCGTGGCGAACATCGAGGCGGTGTGGCAGGAGAACCTGATCCTGCGCAAACGCTGGCTCGGGAAGTTCGTGTCGAAGAGCGTGCTTGGGGCCGCTGCGGCCTAGCCGTGCAACAGACGATACCGGAGAACGCCATGGAGAAAGTCAAAACCCACGCCTCCGAAAGTTCCGCCACCCGGACGAGCCCGGTCCGCATCAGGAAGCTGGGCCACATCGTCATCCAGGTGAGCGACATCGAGCGCTCGCAGAACTTCTACACCGAGGTCCTCAACTTTCGCGTCTCCGACCGCGGCACCAACGGCTCGGTGTTCCTCACCGCCGTGGGCGACCATCACACGATCGCGCTCTTCCCGTCCGACGGCGCGACCGCACAGAAGCCCGCCGAGGGCGCCGTTCGCCTCCACCACTTTGCGATGCAGGTCGGCTCGCTCGAGGAGCTGTTCGAGATCCGCTCCTACCTCAGGGAGCGCGGGGTCACGATCGTTTGGGAAGGCCGGCGCAGGATGGGCGGCCACACGAGCGTGGAATTCCTGGACCCGGACGGCTATCACCTCGAGCTCTTCTGCGACATGGACCAGATCCCTCCCGGCGGCCGTTCGCGTCCCGCAAGCGACGGCTATCCGAGCCTGGAGGCATCGCGCGACAACCCCAAGTCGCCGACCTGGTAGGCCTGTTGAGGCTTGTAGCCGATCCTTACCCCGCGCGCCCGAAATCGCCCTGGTACAGCTCATCCAGACGGGCCAGAACCTGCGGGGGAAGCGGCCCCATTTCCGCCGCCTGCAGCGCCTCGTCGATATGGTGCAGCTCCGCGCTGCCGATGATCGCGGCCGATACGTTTGGGTTCGACAGCACGAAGCGCAGCGCGACCTGCCCGCGCGTTCCGTGCCCGGTGCCGATCACCTCGAACACCGCTTTCGCCTTGCGCTCCTCCTCGGCAATGCTCGTGTTCGAAGTGAGCACGCTCTCGCGCCCCGTGCGCTCGTCCGAGGCGATGACCCCGGCGGCAAAGATGCGGATCGCCATCACCGCGACATCGTTCGCACGGCAGGCCTCGATGACGCCGGTGAAGTCGTGCCCGGTCCAGGCCCGGGGCATGCGCCGCGCGGCGCTCGGATTGAGCAGGTTGTAGTAGACCTGCGCGGAGTCGAACCGCCCGCTGCGGATCACCTCGCATATCGAGGCGGCCTCGCCGATGGCGGTTATCCCCTTGTGGCGGATCAGCCCCTTCTCGCGCAGCCGGTCGAGCCCGTCGGCGACGCCGTTCCTGCCGAGGATCTGCTCGACCGCCATCACGCGTCCGCCGGCCTTCGACCCGATCCGGTTGTGAAGCTGCAGCAGGTCGACCGATGAGCGATTGAGCCGGGCGAGGCTCGCCCTTAGGCGCTCCTCGATCTGCGCCGGGACGTCCTTCAGATCCTCCGCGACGAGATTGAACTTGGTCGAAACATAGGGCGTCGCGCCGGTCTCGGGCAGCAGGCGGCCGAGCGCCTCCTCCGACTTGCCGTCCCCGTATTGCGCGGCCGTATCGAACCAGTTGATGCCGCCGGCAAGCGCCCGGCGGATCGCCTCCCGCTTCGTCGCGTCATCCTTGAGAAAGAGGATGCCGCCGACGGTGCCTGCGCCAAAAATAATTTCCGAGACCCTGATGCCGGTGCGGCCGAATAATCGATGTTTCATGCGTGCTAGGATACCTTCACAACGAACCCAAGAGGAAAAAACGATGAAGGCGGCATTTTTCATGAAGAACGGGGGACCCGAGGTGATGCAGTACGGGGACGTTCCGGACCCGGTCGCGGGGCCCGGCCAGGTGCTCGTCGACGTGCACGCGGCGAGCGTCAACGGGGCCGACTGGAAAGTGCGCGCCGGCAGCTATGCGCCGATCACCAAGTTTCCGTACGTTCCAGGGCGCGATTTCTCCGGTGTCGTGGCGGCACTGGGCGAGGGCGTTACGGACTTCAAGGTCGGCGATGCGGTGTTCGGGGTGGTCGAGCAGGTCGCGGACGGCTGCTATGCCGAGAAGGTCGCGATCCGCTCGGCGATCGTGGCGAAAAAACTGGTGAGCCTTTCGCACGTGGAGTGCGCCTCGCTCGCGCTGACCGGCCTCACCGCGCTGGTCTCGATCGAGGATACCCTGAAGCTCGAGCCCGGCGAGACGATCCTGATCCAGGGCGGTGCGGGCGGTGTCGCGAGCTTCGCGATCCAGGTTGCCAAGTACATCGGCGCCCGCGTGATCTCGACGGCCAGCGCGGCGAACCTCGATTACGTGCGCCGGCTCGGGGCCGACCAGGTCATCGACTACAACGCCCAGGACTTCACGAAAGCGGTGTCCGGCTGCGACGCAGTGTTCGACACCGTCGGTGGCGAGGTGGCCAGGCGCGCGTTCGACGTGCTGCGCCCGGGCGGCCGCGCGGCGTTCATCGGATCCGGCGCCTCGGCGCCGGCATCGCCCCGCGCCGAGGTCACGTCGCTGCGTCCCAAGGTCGGGCGCGACCGCGCGCATCTCGATCGCATCTCCGCGCTGGTCGCGGGCGGCACCGTCCGCGT
>DATIGN010000046.1:0-2853 GCA_035454685.1 Burkholderiales bacterium
CCAGCCTCGAATTTCAGATGCGGTCCTTCCACGCGCAGCGAGAACAGCGTTTCGGTCCAATGCCGGTTCTCGATCACCCGGCCCGCATGAAACTTCGCGCTCATTGGATCCCTTATTGGATCCTATATGGCTCGAGCTGCAGGTCCTGCAGCTCCCCGCCGAGCATCACGAGGGCACCGTGGCGGCGGTTGTTGCCGGTGTCGGAGAACTCGAAGGTGTAGGTGCGCGCGATCCGTAGCTGTCCGTCGCCGTCGCGCCGCAGCCGGATGCGGGTAAAGGACACGGTGTCGTCCAGGAATTGCAGCGCATAGCGCTCGCACGCCGCGCGCCCGGCCTTCACCGCTCGCTCGCGCGCGCGCAGGCTATCGAGCCAGAGAAACACCCCTGCTGCGATGAGCACGATCGCCGCCGCTTCCCACATGGGCGACGATTATAGAAACCCGATTGGAATGGACAGCGAAAACTTACAGCCAGCCGAAGCCTTTGGCCATGAGGCCAGCCAGTCCCAATCCCAAAGCCATGATTCCCGCCCACGTAATGCGGAAATCACGCTCTACCCGGTCGCGAAGAGACCGACCATCGATCTTCATCTCCGCGATGTCCCGTTCGATATGCTCGACGCTGGCTTCGAGCCGTGCAACGCGGGCTTCCATAGGTGGAAAGGCACCACCTCAAGTTGACGCCCTCCTTATCAGAGCAGCGGCTTTCTCTGCTACCGCGATTACAGCGGCATTGATGTTTCCCGAGGGCACTGCGGGCATTACCGAGGCATCGACGACACGCAGGTTCTCGACGCCCATTACCTTCAGTTTTTCGTCGACCACCTTCCCTATGCTGCAAGTAGAGGTAGGATGGAATACCGTCTCGCCCATCTCGCGGCAATATTCGAGCCACTCCTCATCCGTCTGCACGCGGGGCCCAGGCGAAAACTCACCGGCAACGTAGTCCTTCATCGGCGGCGTGGCGCAAAGCCTGCGGATGAACTTCAGCCCCTCGACTATCACGCGTCGGTCGTTCTCGGCGGCGAGGTAGTTGTAGCGGATCGATGGCGGGGCCGCGGGATCGGCGGAGCGGATGTGTACCGAGCCGCGCGACTCGACCTGGAGCTGCGACACCGCTGAAGTGAAGCCCGAGTGCGGATGGAGCAGCCCGCCGCGCTTCAAGCTCGAGAAGTTGATGAAGTAAATCTGTGCGTCGGGGCGCTTCGACTCCGGCCGCGAGCGGATGAACGCCGCCGCGTGCCCGGCGGCAACCGTGAGAGGGCCGGTTCTTCTTAACAAATACTGAATACCAATACCTGCTTGACGCCAAAGGCTGGCCATGTCGTCGTTGAGCGTGATGTCCTTGCAGCAACGCCAGAACGTACGCACATAAAAATGGTCCTGGAGCGCTTCGCCCACCTGCCGGACGTCGTGCACCACCGGGATGCCGTGCTTCTCGAGCAGCGTGCGCGGCCCGACGCCGGAAAGCTCGAGGAGCTGCGGCGAGTTGAACGCGCCGCCAGCCAGGAGGACTTCAGCGGCGTGGGCCTTTTCGTCCCTTCCACGCTGGCGGTACGAGACGCCGACAGCGCGTTTGCCCTCAAACAGGATTTTCGTGACTAGGGCGTTCACTTCGACCCGCAGGTTGGGCCGCTTCTCGGCGGGGCGCAGGTAGGCCGTAGCACTGCTTTGCCGGCGCCCGCGATAGGTGGTCGCACGGTAGTAGCCCGTGCCCTCCTGGCGCTCGCCGTTGAAGTCGTCGTTGGGCGGGATGCCGAGCGCCTCGGCGGCGGCGATAAAGGCATCGCAGAGCTCGTGGCGCTCGAGGTCCGACACCTTGAGCTGGTCTTCGGCTTTGCGGAAGTACGGCGCGAGCGCTTTGAAGTCCCAGCCGGGAATGCCCCAGCCGTCGAAGTCCTCGGGCTGGCCGCGGATGTAGACGAGGCCGTTGATCGACGAGGAGCCGCCGAGCACTTTCCCGCGCGGCGTGAAGATGCGACGCCCGTTCAGCGCCGGCTCGGGCTCCGATTCGTAGGCCCAGTTGACGTCGGTCCGCGCGAAAAGCTTGCCGTAGCCGAGAGGCACGTGAATCCAGAGGTTGGTGTCACGCGGGCCGGCTTCGAGAAGCAATACTTTCTTCGCAGGATCTTCGGTCAGGCGACTGGCGAGGACGCATCCCGCCGAACCCGCGCCGACGATGATGTAGTCGTAGCTCAACGCGGCGAGGCGATGTGCATGCCACCGTCGACGTAGATCACCTCTCCGGTGACGCGGCGCGCGCCTTCGACCAGCCATGCGATCGCCTCGACGATGTCCTGGGGCTCGGCGGCGGCCTTGAGCGGCGCGCGCTCGGCGAAGCGGCGCTCCTGCTCGAGCGCGCCTTCGGCGCCGTGCGCAGCCACCTGCCAGGCCGTGCGCACGTATCCCGGAGCGACGATGTTGACCCGGACCTCGGGACCGAGCGCACGCGCGAGCGAGATGCTCATCGTGTCGAGCGCGGCTTTGGATGCGGCATAGGCGATCGAGGAGCCGGTGCCGAGGATGGAGGCGACCGAGGAGATGTTCACCACGCAACCGCGGCTCGCCTTGAGCGCCCCTGCGCAGGCGCGGATCATCTGGAACGGGCCGATGAGGTTCACACGGAAGATCGCGAGAAAGTCTTCGGCTGACAGGCCTTCCAGGTCGGCGTGGGCGACGAATTTCGTGGTCCCGGCGCAGTTCACCAGCGCGTCGATGCGGCCCCACTTCTCGAGCACGGCTTTGGCGACGCGCCGGCAGTCTGGGTCTTCGGCTACATCACCCTGTATGAAGAGGACGTCAGGCTTTTCAATTCTTTTTCTTGCCACCCCTGCGACGTGCCAGCCGCGCCTGC
>DATIGN010000047.1:0-14959 GCA_035454685.1 Burkholderiales bacterium
CCTTGACAAAGTCGCCCTTCCAGTACCACTGCAAGCCTTTAGGGAAGAACGGGTCGAACAGACTGTTGATGGCAGTCCACGGCATCTCGCCCATCCAGTTGAACAGCGGGGCGGGCAGTTTCTCGAGCAGCGAGGCCATGACCTTCTGACCCTCTGCGATCGGTCCGTTGAACGCACCGATCAGAGCACAGGCGCGTTTGCTCCAATGCTCCTTAGGGAAGGGATCGGTTGGAGGCACGGTCTTGAGGCCGACGAACAAGCCGAGTTCCTCGGGAGCATTTGGGATGAAGTCGCGGTAGGTCCCCATGACCTTCTTGGCTTCCTTGGCGTCCCAGAAGATCGGACCGGCGAAGACCATCTTGGCCGGGTGGGCCTGGAATAGAAAACTCGTGACCACGCCGAAGTTGCCGCCACCGCCGCGCACCGCCCAGAATAGATCGGCGTGTTTGTCCTTGTTGGCGGTAACGAACGAGCCGTCGGCCAGCACTACATCGACCTCAAGCAAGTTGTCGATCGTGAGACCGTGCTTGCGCGTAAGGTAGCCGGTTCCGCCGCCCAAGGTCAGGCCCGCGACGCCCGTGCTGCCGACGATGCCGAGCGGTACGGCGAGGCCGAAGGCGTGGGTCGCGTGGTCAAGATCGACCGCGGTGCAGCCCGGATCGACCCGCACGGTCCGAGTCAAAGGATCTACGCGCACGCTGCGCATCTGCGACAGGTCGATAACTAAGCCGCCGTCGCAGCTGCCCAAACCCGGGCCACTGTGGCCGCCCCCGCGGATCGCGAGGAGCAGCTTGTTCTCGCGCCCATAGTTGACTGCCGCCAGGACATCGGCGGCGTCGACGCAGCGAGCGATCAGCTTGGGCCGCTTGTCGATCATCCCGTTGTACAGCGCTCGCGCCTCGTCGTAGTCCTTGTCCGATGGACCGATCAGCCTTCCGCGAAATCCCTGGATCGCCAGCTCGCCCATGACACCTCCTGCATGAGAAAGGGCCGCGTTTGCGGCCCATTCGTTTGCCGATCAGTAAGAGACCTATCGGCTACTCAACCTTCTCGAGAATGTTTATAAAGGTCTCGGGTGTCAATGCTCGCATCGACAGTGAACGCACGTTACCTTTCTTTTGGACCGAGATCATTACGGTGCCAATGGCTTCCTCACTACCCTCCAGCACCACCAACATGTTATGTGGTCCTATCGTTATGAGCTGCTCGCGGATCTTGACGCCCTGCTTCTCGCACAAGTCCATGAATGCTCTCCGACGCTGAGGAAAATCCTTGATCTTCTGGATGCCTTGGTCCGTCCAACTCAGTAGGCCGACGCTGATAGCCATGGTCCCTCCTCAAGAACCTTGCCTCCGCCACCATGGCGGGGCGCATCAATCTACACCCGATCAACCCTGGTGGGTTCTCTTTTTCTTGCTGTAGCGGAAGCGGTGACCGAGGGCGCCCGTTGCGCCACTATGCAGAGCGATGCACAACCGCGCAGTACTGATTCCCGCAAAAGTCCCGCACCATCTGCAGCGATAAAGCTGCGGCCGCTATCGGCCGATTCTGTTGAAAAACTCCAAATCTGGAGAACGGCAAATTTCCGCTAGACGTGGATTCAACCGGAAATGCTATCCAATTCCAACTCGTCGACTAATCAGAGGTCTAGGTCGCGACAACAACTCGTCCGTGTGTCCCCCTCAGCTCGAATCAAGGTGCGCGTCCCTGAAGGGCTCTCATTCCTTCTTCGTCAACGGAAATCGAGTTTTTCAACAGAATCGGCCAGGAGCCGTCACTCGGTCCTCCTGGATCAGGCGAACGGCGGTGGGGGTCATTGGATCACCTCGTTGGCGCGCACAACCAGGGATTGCGGAATGCGCACCCCTAGCCTCTTCGCGGTCGTGAGATTAATTACCAATTCGAACTGCGTTGGCTGTTCGATTGGCAAATCACCGGGTTTGGCGCCTTTGAGGATCTTGTCGACGTATGCGGCAGCGCGGTAGTGCATGGCCTCATGGTTGGGGCCATAGGACAAAAGTAGGCCGAGCTGTGGACCGTTGCTGCTCTGGCTGATCGCGACGACATTGTGCTTCGTTGCGAAGACGGCGACCGTGCGCAGATTAGCATCGAGAAGGGCGTCGTTTAGCACTATTACGGCATCAGGGCGCTTGCCGATCAGCGCTTCGAGCGCCGGCTCGATCTCGTCCGAACGCCGCACCTCGAAAGAATGAACCGTGACGCGTAAGCTCTTTGCCGCGGCTTGCGTTTCCTTGAATTGGATGACGCGTTCCGGAACGTCGGGATTCCAAAGCAGCGCTACGTCCTCTACCTTCGGCACGATTTCCCTAAGAATCTCGAGACGCTTTGCGCCGAGCTGGGGAGAGAGCGTCGTGAGGCCGGTGATCCTTCCGCCGGGGCGTGACAGGCTGTCGACGAGACCGCCGCCCACAGGGTCACCCGCATAGGCCATCACGATCGGCACATCGCGCGTAGCCTTTCGCGCCACTCGCGTGACATGCGAACCAGCCGTCACGAGAACATCAACGGGAAGGGCGGCCAACTCAGTTGCGAGCTGCGGCAGCCGCTCAAGCTTAGGATAGGCGTAACGCGTCTCAAGCCTCAGGTTGCGGCCCTCAACGTAGCCGAGGTCGTGCAAGCCTTTCCGGAGCTGTTCGAGTCGGGCCGCGTAGTCCGGCGGAGAGTACGCGTTGAGCACGCCCACGGTTACCACCTTGCCTTGTGCGAAGGCGTGCTCTGTACAGGCGCGCGGCGCCGCGAGAAACCCGCCCGCCGCGATTAGGAACTTTCTTCGATGCGCTTGGCCCACGTTCCCCCTGGAGGACGAGCCAGCGAAAAGTCTACGCCTGAATAGTCGGTAAAGGTCGCCTCCTGCCGGCCGGCATGCCCCTTGGGCACTGATTGCGTCCGCTGCGCCGGCGAGGGCTGCGGGTGGTGCACGTGAACTACACCGCGTTCAAGTTCATGGGCGACGACGACCTGGCCGAGCGCGTTGAGAAGCTGCAGCGCAAGGTCGAAGCGCTGAGCCAAGCCAACACCACGATTGCGCTGCGCATGCTCGAGGAGTTCACCGCAGCGCTGGAAGCGGCCAGAGAAGAACTACGGAGGCGCGCGTGCGATTCAAAAAGTCAGGGTTACGGCTGAGAGCTGTACTGCGAAGACATGTACTGCGCCCGCGCCGCAAGAACAATATCTACGGCTCGCAGCAGAAGAGGGTCCGGCATCTGCGCCGAGCCATTCAGATAGCGGGTGAAAGTCCCATACGAGATGCCGAGCTGCAAAGCTGCCGCTTCAATGTCGCCCATTTGGGCGACTACGTCTTGAAGAACGGCTTGCCCGGTGGAGTAGATAGGCACGCGGTAAACCTAAACGATGCTCGATTCCTCCGTCTGTACGGTAGTGCGCATAGCGGTTTTGCGCTGTTCCCTCGGGCTCGATCTCCTAAAGCGAACCATCCAATCAAAAGCTTGGGTCCTCCGTGGGATCCGCATGGCTGGCTGAGCGCTACGGCCGAATGCTTGTTCTGGCTTCGCAGTGAACAGATCAGAAGGTCCGACGGTGACTGACCTACTGGCAGCAAGCGACTCGCGCCTTGAGCGCGAGGAAAGGAAGTTAAGGGAAATGCTGGGGAAGCTCTTGGGCTCAACCTCTCCGACCGGGTACACGGCTGCTGCAACAGGAATACCTGTCCAGGCTGGACGAGTTGCTGCGGGAGAAGGAACGGCGGGCTCACGCGCCGAGCAGCAGCACCACGTGATGCTCGAGCTAAAAACTTTAATGAAATCAGGGGCGGGCCGCGAGGTTTGCTTGGGGGTCGTTTTTCGAGACCGGCTCGCTACCTTCGTAGAGAGTAAGTTTATGGATCGGCTCATGTTGATAGCCTCCTTCAATTGACTAGCCGGGGGCGGGAGGCTTTACAAATCAGTGGCTTACGAACGAGACCGATCCCGCCATCGTCGTACTTGGGAATGGAGTCTCGCGCTGTGTTTCCCCATGAGAGGTTTTCTCTGAGTTTTTTTGCATGACTGCGAATGTCGTGAAGTTGATGAGGGGTGACGCGCCGACACACCTCAGTCCCGAGGCGAAGGCGTGGTGGAAGCGGCTGCGTGATGAATACGCACTCGATGATGAGGCGGCGCGGTTGCTTCTCTTGGTGGCGCTGGAGGCCTTCGACCGCATGAGGGAATGCCAGAAGGCCATTGCGAAGGACGGCATGATCGCGCGGGGCTCCAAGCGGCAGCCGCGAGCGCATCCGCTGCTCGCTGTGGAGCGCGACTCCCGGGCGCAGATGTTGGCGGCCATGAAAGCCTTGAACCTCGATTTGGAACCGCCCCGGGACGGTCCTGGCCGGCCTGGCGGGGTGTTCTATCCGGGAGGAAAAGACTGATGCCGACGAAAAGAACGAAACGAGCGCGTCCGCAGCTTCGCAGGATCACGCCGGAAGCTCTGCAAGCGTTCAGGGATGAGGACGAGCTGGCGTTACACCGGGCGCTTGGACTGAAGCCCTGGCATCGCAGTCCGCTGGACGTTGATCTGCGGGTGAAGCCACCCACAGAAACCGCAACTGGACAAATTGCATGGCTCGAAACCTGGCCGCAGGCGTACATGCTGCGCGAGGCGTTAGAGGCCGCCCTAATGGAGAACAGGAATGAGCACTAAGCGAACGACGCGCTCTCGCGGCAACGCGCTGCCCGATGAAATCATCGAAGTGCTCGGGTACATGGGAGGACTGCACAGCTACACCGACGACTGGCTGGCGCAGCAGTGGCAGTTGTGGGGTCCTCAGCTAAGGCAGTGGTGGCGTCGCCAGTTTGGCGACGAGCCGCTGATCGACGACTTCGCGCGGCGCGGGGGTTGGGCCACGAAGGTGCTCCCCGACAAGATTGTGAAGTTCAAGCGGGATCTACCCTGAAGGACTTTTCCCATCTTGCGAGAGCTGCCAGCCGGCGACCGAGATCGGACCATCGCGCATAGTTAGTTCCATGAGTGCCCGCCCCGTCCTGCAAGCCGACGTTCTCGTGCAGATCCTCGACGAGTTGCGCGGCATCCGTAGGGCGCTGGAACGGCGCCATGCGCCGGATACGACCGCAGAAAAACTGCTTGAGGCCATTCATGCGCACGCCGGCGCGCGCCCGTTCGGTGCCTCGGAACTCATCCGGCACGCGTGTCTCGCCGGCGCTGCCGAGCTGCGGGAAGCCATTGGCGGCATGAACGCGCGCCAGCTCGGCCGGACGCTTCGTCGCATCGAGGGGCGCGAGCTCGGCGGGCTCATCCTCTTCCGAGATGGCGAGGACCGCACCGGCTTGGTCTGGCGGGTTTCGCGAGTTTCTAACTCGCAAAACTCCTGGGTTTCGGCCTCGGGTAGAAAAGCTTCCATTACTTTTAAGAGGAAAGCGTAATGGAACGGCTCGGCGATTTGACGACACGGATGGCGAAAACGGAGGTGGCAAAAGATTTTGCAAGCGTTTGCCGCTTTATAGCGAAAGGTCGCGCAGACACGGAAGAAGAACTTCGCCATGTCTCGCCGCGCGTGCAACGAATCAGGAAAACCGCCGTCGCTGCCGGCACGCTTGGCGGCACTACTTGGGGCGACGATGTGAGCTGGCAGGAGCTCACGCGCGAATGGCTGACGCTCCTCTCTTCGAGAACGTTGCTCGGGAAAGTTCCTTTTAGAAAGGGCGCCGTTAATACGAGAACGTTGCTCGAGGATTCGCCCGGCAGTGCGTCATGGGTGGCAGAAGGCGCCGGAATCCCGCTTAGCCGGCTAAGCCTCGACGTCGTGCAATTGCTGCCGTCGAAAATTGCAGGCATGTGCGTCTTCACGACCGAGCTGATGGATACCGCGAACCCGGCGTCGCTCGACGCCATAAACCGCGCCATGTCGAACACGATCGGCCGCTACAGCGACCAAGCGCTCGTGAATCCTGACATCGCCGCTGTGGCGGGCAAGAATCCGGCGAGCCTCACGAACGGCGCGATTCAGGTCGCGAGCGCCGGCAGCGCGGAAGCGCAAGTGACGGCGAACATCAAGAGCCTATTACAGGTTCACGTTGACGCTGGAGCGGACCTCATGGACGTTTACGTTTGCATGCATCCGAATACGGCTTTGCATTTAAGCCAGCTCTTGACCGCTGGAAACATTCGCGCCTATCCGAACCTCGGCGTGCGTGGTGGTGAAATTTGGGGCGTGCCGGTCGTTACATCGGTCGGCGCCGTATGCAGCGGCTCGCCGACAGAAAAAGTGATTGCGGCGATTAATACCTCAGGCGCTATCGTCGCCGATGGCGATCTCGAAATTTCCGCAAGCAACAGGGCGCTCGTGCAGATGGACGACGCGACGACGCAGAATGCTGCGACCGGCACGGCGACCGACGTCGTGAGCCTTTTTCAGACCGGAGCCACGGCGGTAAAGTTTATTCGCGGGCTGACTTTCGCGCGCTCACACACCAACGCCGTGTCCTACATGCGCGTGACGTACTGAGCATGAGCGCCGGCGAATTTTCCGAGCGTGTCCGGCTGGCCGTCGCGGCGGGCGACGTGGCGGAAGTCGAAAAACTACTCAGTTCGGATTGGGCCGCGTCTTGGACCCAAAAACGCGCGAAGGACGTGCTCGACGAAATACGCGATGGCGGAACGCTGTCGCCGACCAGTGCGTTGAATTACGCACTTATCGTCGCGATTTCAGCCGCGAATCAGTTGCACGTAGCGCAGGCGCAATGCAACGCGCTGCGCTTGCGCATCGAGGAGCTCGAGGAGAGCGCGACTGCGTACAAAGGCATTTGGCGCGAGGAGAACACCCCCTACCGCCCAGGCGCACTCACGACGCATAAAGGCGTCTTGTGGCACGCCTGGAAAGTCACGAGCGCCCGACCGGGCGCTAGCAGCGATTGGCAGTTGATGGTTAAACGCGCGAGGGATTGAATGGCCGTCGAATGGGTGCGCGTGGCGGACCGCGGCCGCGTCGACTTGCACGTGCCCACGGTCAGGCGCGCGCGAGCGGAGGGGATTTACGGCGAAGTGAACGACGAAGATTTCGTAACGGTTCGCGGCACGCGCTGCAAGTTCCTCTTATCCATGCTGGCGGACGGCCAAAGCGAGCGCACCTTGTGCTGGTCGACTGACGAGCAAAGTGTGCGCGAATGGATCCGCGACATGGAACCGCACTCGCTGCAAATCCTGGTCGCCGATGGCGAAGACCAGGCAGCGATCGCGGTCGCCCTTCGCGGCGAAGTGCATTGAAAGCGCGGGAATCGCCACGGGCACGTCGAGCCGCTTCCCGGCGGGTGCGAAAGGCGAACATGGCGAAGGGGCGGGTGCTGACTCCTCCGGCGCTCGCCCCCGAGCCGCATATTTGCACCGGACGGCAGCAGCGTAGCTAACGACACCATCAGCGTGTAAAGGCATTCCCGACAAGCCACGTCGCTGGGCTGGTGATTCCGGCTGTTGTGTGCGTTAGCGCACGACAAAAGTATTCGAATAGGAACAGGCTGAATGAATGTAGCCCGCATCTCGTGCCTACCCTGAAAGTAGGGGGCCGTGAGGAGTTGGCGGCCCGTTGGCGCCGCGCCTCCTCGAAGCACCCATGTAGTTTCCAACCCATGTAGTTTTCCAACCGGAGACCAGTGATGAGACTAAAAACGCTAGTTGCAGTAGCAGTAGCAGCGGCCTTTGCGGTACCTCTCTCGATTCAGGCTCAGAGCGATAAACCCTCCAGCGCCCCTTCCGGCGCAACGGCGCCGGGAAGCGCGATGTTCGAGAGCCTCGACAAGAACAATGACGGCTACATCTCGCGCGACGAGGCGAAAGACACGCCGTACGAGCAGACTTTCAGCGAGCTGGATAAGGACTCTGACGGTAAGCTCTCACCGAGCGAGCACGCAGCGGCGCCCGGGGCGGGGTCCGGCGCAGGCGCAGGCGCGGGAAGCCAGGCGCCGAGCGGTGCAGAGCCGAAGAAGCAGTAGCGCAGTCTTGTTGACTGCAATAAGCGCCGCTTCGGCGGCGCTTTTCATTTTCGACGTGTGAGGGCGGCGTTTAACTCGCTCAAGGTCGTGCCGATAAACAGGGCCGCATGAAGAAGAAACCCCCCAGAGCTAAGAAACCGGCATGGTACGTCGACGGCCGGAAGTGCAAGCCGCTGAAGTGGAAGCCAGGCAGGCGCGGCTCGATTTGGTCTTGGTGGGAACCGACCGAGCCACCGCCGAATACGGACGTCGGATGACCTGCTCTACCTAGGCGCACGCCTCGGAGTGGGTGACGATTAAATTCGGCGGGTGCGGCCGAATTTCTCTCTGGCCTCCCTACCGGCCCACGGCAAGACAGTCGCCACGGCGGCGCCGACTTCGCGGGAAAATTGGTCATCGATTGGGTCGGCTACATGCGCGCCGACTGGCTCGTGACGCGGCCGAAGAGCTTCTGCATTCTGGAAGATATCGCGACCTAAACGATGAAGGGGCGAAGGGGCGGGCGCTTACTCCTCCGGCGCTCGCCCCGGAGCCGCTAGGCGATCATGAACTAAAGGCTGGCTTCTCCTTGGGAGCAGTTCTAGGCCGTGGCCGAAAGTAAATCAATGGAAATCACTGCGGAGATGGAATTGGCGGGCCTCATGGAATTGCAAGGCTATGACCCAGAAGAAGGGGGCGCTATCGATTTGGTGAGACGAATCTTTTTGGCAATGCTTGCTTCCAGACCTGCAACTTGTCCAGCCTGTCGCGAAGATCAGCCATCCGCTGAGCAACAGCGTTCAGTTCAGAAACCGAGCGCTTAATTTGTTTGAAGGTTAATTTTCCTTTCGCTCGCACTTGCCAAATTGCGGCCTTTTCCGGGTATTCCTTGCTGCGATGGTACAGACCATGAATGATTTCGTTACGCAATGTTCTGAGAGACTTCACATCGACGTCGAGGAATTTGCACAGCTCTTTATATTCTGGCGAGTCGCCAACCTTGGTGTGGACAAGAGTCTTGAGAATATCGATGCGCGTTTCGGAACCAATATGGTTCGTGACCGCGTGTGCTGTCGCCGTGTTATCGATCAACTCCGACATGTGCCAGATGATCTGTTCAATGTCGAGTTCGACGTACGTCCATTCCACGGCTATCAGCCCAATCGCCTTGTAATGCTCGTCTGTAAGCGTCTTTGCCGTCGAAAGAGGTTGATTAGCCACGGTACAGCCGGAGGCGCTAGAAATCGAAGCGCAGTTGCGCCAGGCGCGGCGGATTTGCGGCTATGAACTTCAAGAGCGCGATCAGAAGAACGGCGCGCAGACCGCTCTGTCGTATTTGCAGAGCGCCGGTCGCCGCCGCGCTTGCCGAGGACGTCGCACCAGCGGATGCGGTTGGGCTTGCGCCGAGGACCGCCGAGGAATCAAGTGCCCGTACGGCGTACTTGAAAACGCCCGCCGTGCGCGGCTTTGAAGGCCTAGAAACGACGCAGCGGCTCGAGGTGGTGCTGGGATACCTCCGCGGCGTGCGCGCGGCTTGGGCGCTTATGGCGCCTGGAAACGGTGTTAGCCCGGTGTTAGCCAGAAGGTAGTTGGTAACTGTTCTCAAGACCGGGAAACCGTCGTTTCCCTATGAAAATTTGGCGCGCCCGGCAGGATTTGAACCCACGACCCCCTGGTTCGTAGCCAGGTACTCTATCCAACTGAGCTACGGGCGCGAGGGCGCGAATTATAACTCGCGACCAATGGCGCGGTCGACCGAGTAAGGGCCGCCACCGCGCAGTGCAATGGCGAGCATCACGAGACCCCAGAATAGCGGGTACTCGTAGCCGCGCTCGGCCCACCCGAACTTCGGCAGGCTGTGGTACACGATCACCGCCATCTCGATCGTCACTGCGGCGGCCCAGAAGCGCGTGAAAAGCCCGAGCGCGATGCAAAGGCCGCCGAGCGTTTCCAGCGTGATCAGCACCACCGCGAGCGGCTCGGCGGGCGCGATGCCTCGCTTGATAAGCGCCATCTGCGCCGTGGCGGACACGCCCATCATGAGCTTCGGCCACCCGTGCGGGATCAGCATAAGGCCGGCGGTGATGCGGATCAGCGCCCACGAAAGCGGTTCGACCCATCGGTAGAACGATTCGAGCTGCGGAATAAGCAGCTTCGGCGGGTTCGCCTGCATGTTTTTCCTCCCTTCTTCGAGTAGATTACTTGAAAAGGAGAGCCGATGAGCTTCGTACTGGTGGTGAACATCCGCATCAAGCCCGAGAGCGTGGACGCGTTCATGAAGCACCTTAAGGAGAATGCCGCTGCGGCGCGCAAGGAATCCGGCTGCCGGCAGTTCGACGTGCTCGTGGATCCGAAGGACCGGACGAAGGTAATGCTGTACGAGGTCTACAACGACGAAAAGGCGTTCGAAGCGCACCAGCAGACGCCGCACTTCAAGCAGTACGTCGCCGAAGCGGTACCGCTGCTCGCTGCGCGGGAACGCCGGGTGTTTACTAAAGTATAAAACCCCCGACAGCGCCGCCCGCCGCGAGGAACCACAGCGGGTTGATCTTCGAGACGAGCATTCCAGCCGCTGTGGCGGCAGCGATAAGCCACAGGCGCCAGTCCGGTGCGCCCGGCGTGGCGAGGATGACGCCGCCGGAGAGGATAAGCGCGACGACGATCGGCGAGATCGCCCGCTGCGCGGCGATGCGCCAAGGTTCGTCCTTGAACCGGTCCCAGGCTTCGGCGACCCACCACGCGAGCACCGCGGCCGGGCCGCACATCGCGGCGAGTGCAACGAGGGCGCCCGCGAGCCCGGCGACTTTCCAGCCGATGAGGCTCGCGATCAGCACGTTCGGGCCGGGCGCCGCCTGGCCGACGGCGAAGATCTGGATGAAATCCGTCGGCGTCATCCAGCCTTTCACATCGACCACGTAGCGCTGCAGCTCGGGCAGCACGGACGGCATGCCGCCCACCGAGATGAGCGACAGCAGCATGAAGTAAAGCGCGAGCTCCAGGAGAGTCATGAATGCAGACGCGTCACAGCCAGCCCTTGCGTGCGCAGAGGTATGCGATGCCGATCGACACCGGCAGAACGAGAAAGAGCGAAACGCGGAAGATGCCTGCGGCGAGGAAGCAGACCGCGATAAGAGCCAACGCCGCCGGCTTGCGCACGAGCACACGGCCGAGCTTGATCGCGGTGCCGATGAAAAGTCCCGCGCCGGCCGCGCCGACGCCGGTCACGATCGCGCGCAAGGTCGGGTTCGTGGCGGCGAAATCCGCATAGAGCGCGAACAGCGCCAGCACCCACACGAACGGCAGCGCGAACAGGCCCAGAAATGCGACGAGCGAACCTCGCACCCCGAACCAGCGCTTGCCGACGACGATCGACGCATTGCCGATGTTCGGCCCGGGCAGGAACTGGCAAAGGCCGATCGTCTCGGCGAAATCCGCCTCGGTCATCCAGCGCCGCTCCTCCACCATGACGCGGTGCGCCCACGGCATCACGCCGCCGAAGGAGCGCGCGCCGATGGACAGGAAGCCGAGGAAGAGCTCGCCGAGGGTTTTCGGCGGCGCGACAGTCAAGGGATCCAAGCCTGGTGACGTTATTTGCCGGGGATTCTACACTTGGCGCATGCGGCTACTCTTCGCGATCGCCCTGCTCGCCACCGGGTGTCCGGTTCTTTCTCAGAACCTCCCGATTTTCGACGCGCACATCCATTACAGCCACGACGCCTGGGACGTCGTGCCGGTGCAGGACGCTATCGCGATCATGCGCAAGGCCGGCGTCAAGCGCGCGCTCATTTCCAGCTCGGGCGACGACGGCCAACAACGCCTCTTCGCGGCGGCGCCGGACCTCGTGATTCCGGAGCTTCGTGTCTATCGCTCGCGCGGCGAGATCGGCACCTGGTTCCGGGATGAGACGCTGATCCCATACCTGGAAGAGCGGCTTGCGAAATACCGCTACGTGGGTATCGGCGAATTTCATCTCTACGGCGCCGACGCCGACCTGCCGGTGCCGCGCCGGATGGTCGAATTGGCGAAGAAATACAATCTGTTTCTGCACGCGCACTCCGACGTGGACGCGGTCGAGCGCCTCTTCCGGCAGTGGCCGCAGGCGCGCATCCTTTGGGCGCACGCCGGCTTCGAGCGCCCCGAGCGCGTCGCCGAGATGCTGCGCAAGCACAAGAACCTCTGGGCCGACCTCGCGTTTCGCACCGACCACGCCTCCTCCGGCAAGGTCGATACGTCGTGGCGCGCCGTGCTCCTGCAATTCCCCGACCGCTTCATGGTCGGCACCGACACCTTCACGCCCGAGCGCTGGCATTACATCCCCGAGCACGCGGAATGGTCGCGGCGCTGGCTCGCGGACCTGCCGCGCGACGTCGCCGAGCGCATCGCATGGAAAAACGGCGAAGCCATCTTTGGCTCGTTCTCACAACAACAACACTAATCTGTAAAACCGCGGCGGCGTGCGTCCCGGCGCTCGAGGGCACGCGGCTTGAGTCCGCGCGCTACGTGCTCGCGTTTCAAGCTTCTCCGCAGCTCGCAAAGTTCTTCTCGCTCGAGATCGCGGTGTGCGCGAAGTCCGGGGCGGTCCCCGAATCCCTGAAAGTCGACGCGCACATGCCGGAGCACCGCCACGGGATGAACTACACGCCCGAGGTAAAGGCGCTTGCGCCAGGCCGCTGGCGTGCCGAAGGGCTCATGTTCCATATGCCCGGAAAATGGGAGTTCGTGTTCGAACTGCGCGCCGCAGGTACGACCGAGCGCCTCGCACACGGCTTTGTGCTTTCCGAATTCTCCGAGGAAGAAAAAAGAAGAATCCTGTCGCACGGCCCGTGGCCGCCGACGGCGCGCAACGATCCGAGCAACCGGGTCTCCGGGAAGCGTGAGGCGATCGCTCTTGGCGAGAAGCTCTTCTTCGAGCCGCGGCTCTCGGGCACGGGCTCGGTGCTATGCGCTACGTGCCACGTCCCGTTCCGTGCCTTCCAGGACGGCAGGCCGCGCGGTTTCGGCTTGCAGCAAGTCGACCGCAACACGCCAAGTGTCATCAATACGCGCTTTTACCGCTGGTACGGATGGGACGGCGCCCACGACAACCTGTGGGCGCAGAGCGTGCGGCCCCTGCTCGATCCGCGCGAGATGAACGCGAGTGCCGGGCATGTGGCCGGCGTGGTACGCAAGCTTTTTCAAAAGGAATACCAGGCCGCATTTGCGCGTCCTGTGCCCGGCGACGATGAAACCGTGCTGGTCGACGTAGGGAAAGCGCTTGCCGCGTTCCAGGAGACGCTGGTCAGCGCGCGCACGCCTTTCGACGACTTCAGGGATGCTTTGGAAAACGGGAAACCCAGCCCCTACCCCGAGGCGGCAAAGCGCGGCCTCAGGATATTCGTGGGTAAAGGCAATTGCTCGGTCTGCCACGTCGGGCCGCACTTCACCAACGGCGAGTTCGCCGACATCGGGGTGAAGTTCTTCGTCGCCCCCGGCCGGGTCGACGGCGGCCGCTACGCCGGCATCCGGAAGCTGAAGGCGAGCGCGCTCAACCTGCTCGGCCGCTACAGCGACGACCCGGCACGCTCCACCGCGGTCGGAGCGCGCCTTGTGGAGCTTCAGCACCGCAACTTCGGCGAGTTTCGCGTTCCGGGGCTCCGGAACGTGGCGCTGACCGCGCCCTACATGCACGACGGGAGCCTCGCCAGCCTGCGCGACGTGGTGAAGCACTACTCGGAACTCGATGAAAACCGACTGCACGTCGACGGCGAAAAAATCCTGCGGCCGCTCAGGCTCACCGAGGGCGAAATCGAGGACCTGGTCGAGTTTCTGGAGACGCTTTCGCCTGCACCCGGCAGCTAATACGCTCTCGGGGTCTCCACTATCGCTCGCGCGGCGCGTCTACGAATTGGCGGCGAAAGACAAGAAGCAGCAGCGCCGCCGCGGCGATGAGCGAGGCGAAAACGAGCCAGGCACCAGGCCAGCCGATCGCCTCGCGCAGCAGCCCGCTCACGAAGAGCGCGCTTCCCATGCTGAAGGAAGCGATCAGCGTCCAGCCGCCCTGGTAGGCGCCGCGCCGTCCCGCCGGCGCCAGTCGCGCCACCGCCGCGGGCACTGCGGAGCTGAATACGAGCTCGCCAAAGCTGAACACCACGGTGCCGGCCAGGTAACCGGCGGCCGCTCCCGGCACCAAGGCGTAGCACGCGATACCGCACGCAACAACGAAAGCCGCGGCGCCGAGAAGCCGGAACGGGCCGAGCGGCTCGATGCGGGCGGCGAGCGGTAGGGCGAGAGCTGCGACGATGAGGCTGTTACCGCCGAGCACGAGGCCGATGTAGCCCTCGCCCAAACCGGCATCGGCGCCCCAGAGCGGGGACGCGACCACCACCAGCCCCATCGACAGCGGGAACACGAACGCGAGCGCGGCGAAAAGGAGAAACGCGCGGTCGCGGAATGCGGCGACGGTTTCCCTCAGCACGCCGGCTCCATTTCGCTCGACCGGGCGCGGTGCGCGGAACGCGAGCGCATAGAGAGCCGCGACCAGCAGGTATCCCGTCGAGGCGATGACGGCAAGAGCAACGTAGCTTTGTTCGGCCACATAGCCGGCAGGGCTGACGCCGAGCGTGTAGGCGACGCTCATCGCAGTGTAGTTCGCCGCAAGCACCGACTGCCGCCGCCCGGAAGGCGCAAGGTCGAGCAGCAGCGCGGTCGCCACCGGCATGTTGATCGCGCCGGCGAGCCCCATCGCCACGCTCCAGGCGAAAAGCGATGCCGGCCCGTCCACCAGGAGGAACGACGGCAGCACGACCGCCGTAACGAGCGCGGCGGCAATCAAGAGCATGCGGCGCCCGATGCGGTCGGAAAGCGCGCCGAACATCGGCGCGGCAGCGCCGCGCAGCAGACTCTCGGCAAGAAACGCGAGCCCCACCGTACCCACGTCGATGCCGGCCTGGCGCACGAAGTAGATGCCGAGAAAGGTGACCAGGCTCATGCGCGCGGCGACCGCGATGAAGTTCGCCGCGACCACGACCCGGATGCTTTTG
>DATIGN010000048.1:0-2538 GCA_035454685.1 Burkholderiales bacterium
CGGAACCCCGGCGCGCAAGCTGTCGAAGAAGAAAAAGAAATCCATGAAGGCCAAGGCGAAGAAAAGAAGGCCATCCAAGAAAGCGAAGAGGAGGAAGGCACGATGAATCTTCCACGCATAACCCTTGCTGCAGCGCTCGTCGCTGCCGCACCGGCATTCGCCGATTTCGCTGACAAGAAGCCGATCAACGCCACCGTCACCGGCGCGACGCCGAGCGGCTACCCTCGCACCATGGTCGAAGGCCTGAACGCGGTCGTGCGCGACGCTTATCCCGGGTCGGCGGTGTCGTTCAAGCCCAACTCGCCCGGCGGAGGCGTGCTCGCCCTCGCGGAAGGCCAGGCCGACTTCACCGCCACCGCCACCGGGACGGAGGTCAGGCTCGCGAACGAGGGCGCGGCGCCGTTCACGAAGCCCCTGAAAGGCAAGTTCAGCTACGTGATGCAGCTCTACGACAACCAGTACATCCATTTCCTGATGACCAAGGAATGGGCGGACGCAAACGGCATCAAGTCGTGGGCCGACATCGCGGCCAAGAAGCCGCGCATGCGCCTCGCCATCAACCGCCCGGACAACCCACAGACCACGATCGGCGGGCCCTACGAGGTGATGAAGGCGCACGGCTTCACCATACAGGACGTCGAGAAGTGGGGCGGCAGCTATGTCCTCGGCAACAGCCAGATCGGGCTCGACGCGATCACCGACGGCAAGGCCGATGTGTTCATGAACGCGCGCAACCTAGGCGACTCGCTGGTAAAGGACGTGGCCGGCAAGCGAGCGTTGCTATGGATCGACGGCGATCGCGCCACCATCCAGAAGGCTGCCGATACCTTCGACAACAAGGCCGACATGGTCGAGAAGGGCACCTATCCCTTCATGGAGAAGGACTACCCGACGGTGCGCATGTGGGTCGCTCTCCTCGCCGGCAGCCATGTCTCCGACGAGACGGTCTACAAGTACGTGAAGGCGATCGCCGAGAACGAGGCGCGGGTGCAGGGGATCGGCGGCTCGCTCAAGACTTCTTTCACCACCGCGAAGATGGCGACCAATCCCGCCAATCTCCCGTACCACCCCGGCGCCTTGCGCTACTACAAGGAAAAGGGGCTAGTGAAGTAGTTGGAGGTTTGCAGTTAGCGCGGTTTCATGCGCTACCTAAACTGGGAGGGCAGCCGGCACCGGCCGGGCGGCGCCTGGCTGGTGCTCATCAAGGCGGCCTCGGTCGCCGGCGCGCTGTATGTGCTCTGGATCGGCGCGCTTGCCCAGGTCACCGGCAACGCGGCGCTCGTCCTTTCGCGGGAGCTCCCGTTCCTCCAGCCGCAGCTCGCCGCGTTCGCCGCCTGGGCGCGCGCCTTTACCGCCTATTTCCATCTCGATATCTCGATCTTCATCGCGATCACTTTCCCGATCGCGTTCCTGACGACCACGGCGCGCCGCGGGCGTAAGCATCTCGCGTGGACCGATGTGGCGCTCGCCGCGCTGTCGCTCGCCGTGGCGCTGTACTACATCGTCTACAACGACCGTTTCCTGCACTGGAGCCGCGGCTTCTCGCAGCCCAATGCCGCAGACCTGGTCGCCGGCTTCGCGCTCGTCGCGTTGGTGATCGAGCTGTGCCGGCGCTCGGTCGGCTGGGGCCTTACCACGCTCGTGGTCGCGTTGCTTCTGATCACCGTGTTCGGGCGCTGGCTGCCGGGCGCGCTGCGCCACGACAACTTCAGCGTCGGCTACTTCATCGAGATGATGACCATCATGGAGAACGGCGTGTTCGGGGCCCCGCTCGAGGTGGCGGCGACATACGCGTTCCTCTTCGTGCTGTTCGGCAGCTTCTACGAGAAGGCGGGCGGCGGGAAGCTGTTCTTCGACCTGGCGAGCGCTGTCACGGGGCGCATGCGCGGCGGCGCGGCCAAGGCCTGCGTGACTGCGAGCGGGCTCTACGGCTCGATCTCGGGCAGCCCGACCGCGGATGTGGCCACCACGGGACCGCTCACCATCCCTATCATGAAGAAAATGGGCGTGCCGGCGGCGCGCGCCGGGGCGATCGAGGCCACGGCCTCGAGCGGCGGCGCGATGCTGCCGCCGGTCATGGGCGCGGTGGCGTTCATCATGTCGGACATCACCAACATCTCGTACGCCGCGATCTGTTGGGCGTCGATCCTGCCGGCGCTGCTCTACTACTATTCGATCTACCTGTTGGTGCACAACGAGGCGGTGCGGCACAACGAGCCGCGGCTGCCCGAAAGCGACATCGTGCCGCTGCGACGCGCGCTGGCCGGCGGCTGGCGGCACCTGCTGCCCCTCGGCGCGCTGATCGCGCTCCTCGTCGCCGGCTACACGCCGGTGTACGTGGCCGCCGGCGCGACCGCGGCGGTGATCGTGCTGTCGTGGCTGCACCCGCCGAGCGCCATCGGGCCGCGACGCTTCGTCGAGTGCTGCACGGACACGATTCTCCAGCTCGTGCCGCTCGTCGGCGCGGTGGCGGCAGCCGGCGTCGTGATCGGCGCCATCGAAATCTCCGCGCTCGCCGGCAAGTTCACTCTCCTCATC
>DATIGN010000049.1:0-10938 GCA_035454685.1 Burkholderiales bacterium
GAACAGGTTCCGGAAGTAGTTTTCCCTGGGAGACGACGCGAAGGCGGCCGGCCTTTTCGGTGACGAGCATTCGGCCATCCGGGAGAAATGCAAGCGACCACGGCTGCTCCAGGCCCTCGACCAGCTTCACGACTCGGAACGAGTGCTCCTGCGAACGCAACGCCTGCGCCGCTGCGGTGAGCGGCAAGGTAGCGAGAAGCGCGACAAGGAGGCAGGCAAGAATACGACGCATGGTTCTTCTATCTGATGGCCTCTTGTGATCGCGCCCGCGTGTTGATGGATGCGCAGCGCTACGACCGTGAATTACCGAGTCTTCACCTTGTACATCAGGTCGCCGGTCCACGACGAGAGCGCCGATCGGAACCAAGTTCTCTCGACCCATAGGCGATCGAGTGAGCGCCGGTAGGGAAACCGCGACTACCGAATAGTGGTCTGCGCTTCTAGGCATTCGGTGCGCCTTTCACTAGCATGGTTTTTTCTAGTGCAGTGAGTCATGCGATACATAGTACCCATTTTGCTCGGCATCGCGTTCACCGCCGCGACGGCGGCAAGGGCGCAAAGCGAGATTCCCGATCACCCAGCGCTGTCCGCGAAGTGGTACTTCGGCGCCGGCCTCTTCATCCCGAAGACCACCACCGAGGCGCGCCTGACTTCGAGCACGCTCGGCGCCGGCGCCATCATCAATTTCGAAGACTCGCTCGGCATGGACGACGAAAAGGAGGTTCCGGGCTTCATGGCGCGCTGGAGGATCGGCCACCGCTGGCGCCTCGAGGCTGAATATTTCGAGCTCAATCGCAGCCAGACGCGCGGCACCAATCGCGAGATCCAGTGGGGGGACGTGGTATTCCCGATCAACACGCAGGTGTCCTCCAGCTTCGATTTCTCGGACCTGCGCGTCTCCGTTGGCTATTCGTTCTTCCGCACGAAAGACAAGGAACTGGGCGTCGGCCTGGGCTTCCACGTTGCCGCGTACGACATACGTCTGAGCGCGGCCGCGTTGGGCAGTGAGTCTGAGGATGTCACGGCGCCGCTGCCGGTATTCACTGCTTACGGACAGTTCGCCCTGACCGACCGCTGGGCGGTTGGCGCCCGCCTCGACCGGCTCTCGCTCGAATACGACAAATACGACGGCAGCATCGGCAGCCTGGGGCTCGACCTCATGTACCAGCCGTTCCGCAACTTCGGGCTTGGCATCGGCTACCGCGCCACGCTTTTCGACCTCACGGTTAGCGACGACAATCGTGAACTGAGGGTGCGGCAGAACTTCACCGGGCCGATCTTCTTCCTCACCGCCAACTTCTAGGACCGCTTGCTAGCGAATCCGCTCGAGCAGCGCGTTCAGCCGCTCGGCGACGGCGGCCGATTCCAGCACGCTCATGTGCGTCTCGTTGAACCCTTCGACGCGCATCGCGCCCTGCTGGGCAGCCGCGCGCAGCTGGCTTGCCAGGCTCACGGTGCCGTCGCTCGCCTCGCCGAGCGAGACGCCGCTCTGCCGGAAGGCGAACATCAGGTAGTGCGGCACCCCGGGATCGTCCGCGTATAGCGAGAGCAGGTAATCGCTGCCCGGCGCCATGTCGATCCATACACGAACCACTGCCGGCGCGGTCTTCACGCCTAGCTCCGCCGCCTTGTGCCCGTCCCATGGCGTGGCGATCGAGACGAAGAGCGGAATGGTGGCCTTGCCGCCGGCGCGATAGCGCTGCAGGAATCCGCGCGACACCAGGCCACCCATGCTGTGCGCGACCACGGCGAACGAGCCGAAGCCATACTGCAGTTCGAGCTTGCGCATCGTTTGCGTGAGGTGGTCCGCCACCGCCGCAAGCGAGGCACCCGAGGGGTAGTAGTACACCCACGGCTGGAAGCGACGCCGGTCGAGGCGCTCGATCAGCGTGCGGAAGTTCGCCGGAGTGCCGCTGATACCGTGTACGAAGAGAACCGGGATCTTCGTGCCGTCGTACGCGCCGAGGAAATAGACGCCGGGATGGCCCTTGAACAGGAAATCGAACGGCCGCCACAGCCCGTCCTCGGCGATCGCCTCGGCGAAGCGCGGGTCGGCGAGGCTCGCAACCTCGCCAACGGCGCTCACCTGACCGAGCGACAGCTCGAGCTGCTCGCTGAATGAGCGCGCCTGCAGCGCGGCGATGTCCACCGTATGGGCAAGCGCCGCGCTCCGCGCGGGGATGTGGAGCGCGAGGTCGGTGCGCCGTTCGCCCGGCGCACAGGTCACGAGACGCTCGCGGTCGAGCGCGAGGTAGGGCTCCCCGGGTTGCAGCTTGAGATCGCCGTTGAGGTCCTGGAACGCGCCCACGCCATAGGAGCCCGCGCTTGCGCCAAGCTGCCACTGGCCGGGGCCCTCGAGCACGAAGTGGTCGGCCAGCTGCCACGAATCGCCGGCCGGGCGCGCCAGCACCACGACGATCGGTGCCGCCTCGCTGCGCCCGACATCCACAAAACCGCCGATCCGGCAGAAGGCGTCGAGCTTCTGCTGCTGTTCCTTGACCGCGAGCATCCCGCAGCCGCCGAGCGCAGCCGCGAGTAGTATGTAGGCGAGGATTCGCATACGCGGCGATGCGGACAATAGCAAAGCTCGCGGGCCGCACATCTTCCCCGTCATACCACCAAGGTAGGATTTCGCTGCCTGCGGAAGCCGTCGTAGTGTGGGCGCTGCGTTCCCCATGCATTCCATCCAGCCCAAGAACGGGAGCACCGTCGCGCGCGTCCTCGTGTATATAGTCGAGAGCGACCTCTCGGTGCGCGAGGGGTTGACGCGCCTCGCCGCTTCGGCCGGCTTCGAGGCGAAGCCGTGCACTTGCGCAGAGGCTCTCCTGCTAGAAGCACCTTCCGGCAACGCCGCCTGCGCCGTGCTCGACATCTCCGACCTGCGCGATGCCGCGCTCCGGGCGCGGTTGACCGTACTCGCCCTGCACCTTCCCATCATCGCGCTGTCGGCCCGGGACGACCCCCAGGCCCAGCGCACAGCGCGGGAACTCGGCGCCCGCGCGTTTTTCCGCAAGCCGGTCGACGCCGCCGCTCTCCTCGATTCGATCAACTGGGTTACGCGGAGAGAGCCGCCCGCCCACGTTTGACGTAGATCAAGTTCGCGGGCAGTTGCGCCAAGCGCGCATTGCGGCTAGCTTGGCGACCGAATGGAGCGTCGCAGCAAGAAGCGCAACAAGCGGGCTGGGGATCGGGCGGCGCTCGCGCTGGTGGACCGCCTCGCCTTCGAGCGGCTGCTCGCCGAGCTTGCTTCGAACTTCGCCGACGTGCCTTCCGGCGCAGTCACAAGCGCGATCCAGAGCGCGCTCAAGCGGCTGGTCGATTTCTTCGGCTACGACCGCTGCACGTACAGCGAGTTCGCCGCCGACGGAACGCTGAATATCGTCGCTTCCGCTGCAGTCCCAAGCGTCGGGACGCTCCGGCCCGGCCCTTTCGGCGAAGAGCGAGCCTGGTTCCTGGGCGAGGTGCGCGCCGGCCGGCCGGTCGTGCTTCCCGCGCTGCCGAAAGGCCTGCCCGCGGATGCGAAGTCGGAACGTGATTATGTGAAGGCGAGCGGTCTGCGCTCGCACCTTTCCATTCCGCTGCGCATACGCGGCCGCACCAGCGGCGTGCTGTCGTTCGCGGGTTTCCGCAGGGCGCGCGACTGGCCGCAGGACCTGATCGTGCGGCTCACCATCATCGGCGAGGTGTTCGCTAGCGCCGCGGCGCGCGCGCGATCCGAAGAAGAAGCGCACCAGCTGCGCACCCGGCTGTGGCACGCCGACAGAGTGGCGCGCATCAGCGCGCTCACCGCGACGATCGCGCACGAGATCAACCAGCCGCTGACGGCGATCCTGAGCAACGCGCAGGCGGGGCTCGCGAACCTCGGCCGCGGCGAAGCGCCGCCGGAGGAGATCCGCGCCATCCTCGAAGCCGTGGTGCGCGACGACAAGCGCGCGGCCGAGACCATCAGGAGGATGCGCGCCTTCCTGCGCCAGGGAGAAAGCGGCCGCGAGCGCATTGACCTCACCACGACGCTGCACGATGTGCTCGGTCTGCTCGCGGCGGAGCTCGGCCGCAAGGGGACCCGCATCGAAGCGCGCCTGGAGCCGGGATGCTGGGTGGACGCGGACAAGACACAGATGGAGCAGGTCGCGCTCAACCTGCTGCTGAACGCCGCGCAGGCCATGGAAGGCTGCCCGCCCGAAGAGCGCTTGATCAGCCTGCGCGCCGAACGCACGCGCGACGGGCGTGTCGCCGTGGAGGTGCGCGACGCAGGCACCGGAATCAAGGTGGATCACCTCCAGGCGGTGTTCGAGCCGTTCTGGACCACGCGCAAGGAGGGGCTCGGCCTCGGCCTTGCCATCTGCCGCTCGATCCTGGAGGCGCACGGCGGCGAGATCCGCGTGGAGCGCAATGCCGGGCGTGGCGTGACCTTCCGCTTCGAGCTCCCCGCCGAAGTCGGCGCCGCAAGGCAAGCACGCGAAGCAGCCGAGGACGCGCCTGTCAAAGGAGAGACCGAACGGCTCGCCGCCGGCCCCGTGGTGTGCGTCGTCGACGACGACGCTTCAGTGCGCGAAAGCCTGGCCCGGCTGCTCGCGGCGCAGGGCTGGCCGGTCGTGTCGTACGCGACAGCTAACGAGTTTATCGAGCGCCAGCCGCTTGCTGCGGTTGGTTGCCTCCTCCTCGATTACCAGATGCCGGGCATGTCGGGGCTCGAGCTGCAGCAGCACCTGGCGGCGTACAGTGCGGCACCGCCGGTGGTGTTCCTTACCGGACACGGCGACCTTGAGGCGGGCGTGCAGGCCATGAAGCTCGGCGCCGTGGACTTTCTCATCAAGCCGCCGGATGCCGACGTGCTGTACGAAGCGGTGCGCAAGGCGCTCGCGCGCCACGCAGCCGAGGGAGCGCGCATGCGCAGCCGCGAGGCGTCGCGCGAGCGGCTCGGCCGCCTGTCGGCGCGCGAGCGCGAGGTGATGATCCAGGTGGTGCGCGGACGGTTGAACAAGCAGATCGCTGCCGACCTCGACATCGCCTTGCAGACCGTCAAGCAACACCGCGGCCGCGTCATGGAGAAGCTACAAGTTGGCTCGGTTGCCGAGCTGGTGCAGATCTACTCCCGCCTAGAAGCCGCCGCCGAGCGCCAGATGTAGGTTTACGCGCTGCACCAGGCGCTCCGCCTGTACGCGCACCAGCGCGGTGCGCGCTGCGTGCAACGCCAGGGCTTGCTGCTGCACGGCGCGCAGATCGCCCGCGCCGACGCGGTAGCGCACGTTCGCGAGCTCGAGCGCTCGCGAATTATGGATTACGGATTGCGCGAGGATGGCCTCGCGCTCGTCCAAGGCGAACGCGGTCGACAGCGCGTTCTCGACTTCGCCGAAAGCGCGCGCGCCGACGCGGCCATACTCGGCGATGGCCTGCTTCTGCTCTGCGGTCCTGACCTCGATCTGCCCCGTCAGCGCCCCTCCGGTGTAGAGAGGAGCGGTCAGCGAGGCGCCGGCGCTCCACACGGGATTATCCCGCTCCTTGAGCACGAAAAGGTCGCTCGAGATGCTGGTGACCGCGGCGGTAAGCGAGATGCGCGGCAGCCGCGCGGCCTTCGCTTCCTCGACGCGGTAGAACGCCGCCGCCACGCGGCGCTCGGCAGCGATCACGTCCGGACGGCGCTCGAGCAGCTCCGAGGGCATGCCGACCGGGATTGGCCCGGGCAGCGAGGCGAGCTGCGCCGGCACGCTGAGCGCCGCCGCCGGATAGCGCCCGGCGAGCGCCTCGAGCGCGCGCAGCGACTGCTGATAGGCGAGATCGAGGCTGCGCACGCTGTCGCGGAAGGTGGCCAAGTTGGCGCGCGCGAGCGCCATCTCGTACTCGTCGCCACGGCCGACGCGCAGGCGGTCCTGCACGAGGGTGAGCTGGCGCTCGGAAGCCCCGGCCATTTCCTCGGCGATCGCCTTCTGCAGGCGTGCTTCGGTGGCAAGGAACCAGCTCTTGGCGACCATCGCGGCGAGCGACTGGCGCGCGTACTCGGCGTCGAGCGCGGCGGAGCTGTACTGGTCGCGCGCGGCCTCGCGGCCCGCGCGCACGCGGCCCCACAAGTCGATCTCCCAGTTGGCGAAGATCCCGGCGCCCTCGAGCCCGCTCGAGTCGCCGCTCAGCGCGCCGCCCCCGCGGGCGAGCGCGTTCACTTGCGGCTTGAGCGTCGCTCCAGCGACCTTGACAAAGGCTGCGGCCTGCTCGACGCGCGCCGCCGCGAGCTGGAGGTCCGGGTTGTTGGCGAGTGCCTCCTGCACGAGCCCGTTGAGCTGCGAGTCGTTGAATCCCGCCAGCCATTTGTCGGCGATCACGCCCGCGGCACCGCCCTGCGAGGTCCACGCTGCCGGCACCTGTACGTTCGGCAGCGCCTGCTTTGCGACCTCTGCGCGCTCCGGAGGCGATTTCAGCGCGCAGCCGGAAACAGCCGCGACGACGAGTACGTAGCCGAGCCGGCGCGCCACGCCCATGGCTCAGTGAAGCTTGGGAATGAGGTAGTTGAGGTAGGAGCCCACCCGCAGGATTACCTTGCGAATGATGTGGATCGCGTGCAATCCGTCAGTGTAGATCGCGGCGTCGCCCGCCGCGCCGGCGGCGAGAAAGAGCTCGCGGTCCTTTTCGGCGATGTCGAACTTCACCCCGTAACGGCCGGGGGGCTGCGCCACGACGCCGGACATGGGAAGCGTGCCGCTCGCCGCGAGCTGGCCCTGCCCGATCGCCCAGACAACCGAGTCGACCTTGCCCTTGATAATCTTGCCCGGCAGCGTCTTCAGCGCGAACTCGACCTCGTTGCCTGGCTTAACCTGGTGCAGCTCGTTCTGGTGGTAAAGCGCGACCACTTGCCCGTCGGCTTCGACCAGGGTCATCACCGGGTTCAGCGGCATGCCGGCGACGAAGCCCCCTGGGCGGAGCTGCAGGTTAATGACATAGCAGTCGCATGGCGAGCGCGTCGTCGTCTGGTCGAGCTCCCACCTGGCGTTCTCGAGCTGCGCGCGGATCTGCGCGACCTGCGCGTACTCGCCCTTCGAACGCGCGCCGAGCTTCTGCTGGATTTGCCGCTCGCCGGCAATCGCCTGCCCCTCGGCCGCGCGCGCCTGTACCTCGGCGCTACGCGCCGCAGCGAGCTGGCTTTCGAGCTCCTGCACATCCGCCATCGCACGCTCGAGATCGAAGCGGTTGCCGGCGCCCGTAGTCACGAGCTCGCGGTACTGTTCCACGCGCGTGCGCGCGAGGGCGAGCTTCGCGCTTATCTCGCGGGTGCGGCTCGTCGCGGCCGCGATCGCACCGCGAGTCTCATCGATCTTGGCGCGCGCCCCCTTCTGGGACTCCTCGACTTCGCGCTGCGAGCCCTGCGCGTTCGCGAGCTGCGCTTCCAGCGTGTTCACCTCGAGCGCGTAGGGCGTCGGGTCGATCTTGAACAACACCTCGCCCTTCTTTACCAGGCGGTTGCCTTCCTCCACCGGCACCTCGATCACGCGGCCGCGCACCTGCGACACGATGGGTATGGTGTACTTGTAGACGCGCACGTCGGGGGACGAGGGCGCGTAGATGTTGAGCAGCAGGATGAGCGCCGCGAGGCCGACGATCGGGATGATCACTACGGTGACCTGCGACGCCGTATTCCACGGCAGCCACTTCAGCTTGATGAAGATCAGCCAGACGAAGAACGAGTAGATGCCGAGAAGGATGACTTCCATCTAGGCCGCCGCCTCGTCCTTCGCCGCCGCGCGCCCGCGCTCGGCGCGCTGCTCTGCGTCGGCGAGCCGCAGGCGCGCGAGCTCATCCTTCAACCCCCGCAGGTTCGGCGGCAGGGCGCCGCGCGCCTCCATCGCTTCCAGCTCCTCGCGCAGGTGGAAGGCCTCTTCACGTAAGAGCTTGCCCTCACGCTGCTTTTCCGCCATCTCGGCGTAGTAGTCCTCGTGCTTGTCCGTCCCGTAGGCGACGCGGTAGGCGACCGGCTTGGTATAGGCCCAGATCCAGGCAAGCGGCCATAACAGGCCGCCGAAGACGAGCGAGAGCAGGCATAGCGTGGTAATCGCCTCGCGCTGCGGGTGGTGGCGCTTGTGGGCGATTTTTTCCGGCAGGACGTGGACGATCCAGAAGAGCACGATCGCCACCGCGGGAACCAAGAACAGGACGACAAGGGCCAGGATATCGGCCGCGGTGTCGAGCGCCTCGCCCGACAGAAACGCGGCGCGCGCCGGCGACGCGGCGAGCGCGGTCAGCAAGCCGGCTGCAAGCTGCTTCAGCATGAACTTATCCTGCCTGCTTGTTTCGAGGGCCGGAATCCCACCAAAGTACGATTTTAGCGAGGTGTTTCCGGTGCGCCTAAACCATGGGCCTCGCCCGCCGCGATAACCCCTCCTGAAAACCCTCCTGATAACGCGCACGGTCGAAGGCATTGCCGCAGGTGGCCGCGATGCGCTCCGCCTCTCCCCGGGCATCGAGGATGCCGTGGTTCTGACCGAGCTGGTACCAGTCGGTGCCTTGACATTCGATCCCAGGGCCGCCGGCGCAGCCCGAAACCACGAGCGCGGCGACCGTCAGCGCGAACACAGGTGGCAGGAGCCGCATCCCGCAAGCTTACCCAGAATCGCACCTAGGTAGGATTTCGGTCCGGTTTTCCGGCGCTTAGCTTGCGCTCATGGGGGCGACGGTCCCGGAGTGGCTGCTGACCGCGGTCATCGCGGTCACCGTCTTCACCGCCATGTTCGGCATCGGGCTCGGCATAACGCCGGGCGAGCTGCGCCGCGTGTGGCTGCCGCCCGGCCCGATGCTGCGCGGTCTGTTTTCCGTGCTGGTCGCAGTCCCCATGCTGGCGGTGGCCATCGCTCGGGCGTTCGATCTGTCGCGCGCGGCGGAAATCGGCATCGTGCTCATGGCGATCTCGCCCGGCGCGCCGGTGGCGCTGCGGCGCTCACTCGCTGCCGGCGCGCATGCCGCTTTCGCTCCGGGGTTGCAGATATCGGTGGCGCTGCTTGCCGTGGCCTCGATGCCGCTCTGGATCGCGCTGCTCAACGAGTTCTACGCCGGCCAGGCGCGCATCGATCCGCGCGATGTCATGCGCCAGGTGTTCATCGCACAGCTCCTTCCGCTCGGCATCGGCATCGCGTTGCGTCACTTTGCATCGACGCTCGCGGGCCGCGTCGAGCCGGCGATCAGGCGCGCCGGGACCGTGCTGCTCATTGCGGCGGTGGTCCTGGTGCTCGCGGAGCTATGGCGGCCGCTCTACGAGGCGGGCGTGGCGACCATCGCGGCGATGGTGTTCACCACCGCCGCGGCGCTTGCCGTGGGCCACCTGCTCGGCGGCCCTGCTCCAACGACCCGCACCGCCGTAGCCGTCACGAGCGCGGCGCGCAACCCGGGCCTTGCGCTCCTTGTCGCGACAGTCAACGCGGCACAGCCGGCAATCATCGCCACGGTTCTTGCCTACGTGCTGGTCTCGCTGCTTGCCATCACGCCGTACGTTGCATGGCGTCATCGTGCAGCCAGGCGCGCAGCAGCGTATGGGTCACCGCCAGGACGAGCGGCCCGATGAAGATGCCGATGAGGCCGAAGGTGATCAGCCCGCCGATCACGCCAACGAAGATGAGCAGCAGCGGCAGGTCCGCCGCACCCTGCTTGATGAGGATCGGGCGCACCACGTTGTCGAGCGTAGCGGCGATGATGGTGATGACCAGGAGGAACGTGCCCCAGCCCGGGGACCCGCTCCAGTAGAGCCAGATCGTCGCGCCGGCAAGTACCGGCCCTGCGCCGATCTGCGCCACTGCGAGCAGAAACATGAGCGCGGTGAGGAGCGTCGCGAACGGCACGCCCGCGAGCCAGACCCCGATACCGCCTACCAGCGCCTGAAGCAGCGCCGTAAGCACCACCCCGCGCGCCACGCTGCGGATCGCCTGCCCCGACAGGCGCACCGCCGCCTCGCCGCGTTCCCCGCCGGTGCGCGCGCCGAAGCGTAGCGCCCAGTCGGCCGCGTCTTCCCCGTTGCTGTAAAGCACGGCGGCGGCGATCACGGTGAGCAGGAACTGCAGGAAGAGCGCGCCGACGCTGCCCACCTGGCCGACGAACCAGCTCGTAATGGCCCCGGCGTAAGGAGTGATCCTCGCCGCGAGGACCTGCATCCCTTCCGCCGCCACTTCCTTCCAGAACGTCACGAAACGCTCTCCCACCAACGGAACGCCCGCGAGCCAGGAAGGCGGCGGCGGCACCTGGAGATCGCGCAGGCCTTTCGCCCAGGCGACGATGTCGTCAACGTGCGTGATGACGGTTCCGACCGCCGCCGCGAGCGGCACGATAAGCACCAGCAACAGCGCGATCGACATGATCGTCACTGCAATCCAGCGCCGGCCCACCCGCCTTTGCAGCCCGAGCATCATCGGCCAGGTGGCGACCACGATCATGATTGCCCAGATGATCGCCCCGAGGAACGGGTAAAGGATCCACAACGTGGCGGCCATCAGGCCGCCGATGGTCAGCACGCCGAGCACGACGCGCGCGAGGTCGCCGTCGCCGCGTTGGGTCTTGTTCATGGCTCTTTTCTCTTCAGCACGCCGGGACCCGCGGCGCCCCAGGTGCCGCGGTCCCAGTCCTTCGCCACGAGCTCATCCCCGGCATGGAGGAAGATGATCTGCTGCCCGGTCAGGGTGACGATGACGACGCCACCCTCACCCTGCGCCCACGTGCCCTGCACGAGCCAGGCGCTCGGACGCCCCGGGATCGAGCTCGCCACCACCGCGCTCCCGCCCGGGTTGAGCGTCACCCGAACCTGGCGCTCGCCCGTGCGCTCATAAGTACCGGGGACTTCGGGCGTCGCGCATGCCGCGGTTAATAGCGACGCCAAAGCGAGATTCGTCGTCCTTGCTAGCGCCATGCGCTTCCTGCCTGGATGTAGAACGCAGTCTCCTCCGGCCCGCGGGCGATGTCGACGCCCATGTA
>DATIGN010000050.1:0-7471 GCA_035454685.1 Burkholderiales bacterium
GGGCCGATCCAGGCGCGCGCCGACATGCTGGACAAGGTCGGCAGCGAGATCCTGGCGCGCCGGGACGAGCTCGGCACGCTGCTCGCGCGCGAGGAAGGCAAGACCAAGCCCGAGGCGGTGGGCGAGGCCACGCGCGCCGGGTATCTGTTCAAGTTCTTCGCCGGCGAGGTGGTGCGCCTGGCGGGCGAGGTGCTGCCCTCGGTGCGCCCGGGGATCAAGGTGGAGATCACGCGCGAGCCGATGGGGGTGGTCGGCATCATCACGCCGTGGAATTTCCCGCTCGCGATCCCGGCGTGGAAGATCGCGCCGGCGCTCGCCTACGGCAACTGCGTCGTGTTCAAGCCCGCCGATCTCGTGCCGGGCTGCGCCTGGGCGCTGACGGAAATCATCAGCAAGGCCGGCGTTCCCGCCGGCGTGTTCAACCTCGTCATGGGCCGCGGCTCGGTGCTGGGCGAGCTCGTCTCCAACGATCCGGGGATCGATGCGGTGAGCTTCACCGGCTCGCAGGCCGTCGGCAAGCGCGTCGCGCACAATTGCGCCGCGCGGCTTGCCAAGGTGCAGCTCGAGATGGGCGGCAAGAATCCGCAGGTGGTGCTGGACGATGCCGACCTCGACACCGCGGTGAATCTTTCCATCCAGAGCGCATTTTTCTCCACCGGGCAGCGCTGCACCGCCTCGAGCCGCTTGATCGTGACCGAAGGGATCCACGACAAATTTATCAACGGGGTAACAAACAAGTTGAAAGCCCTCAAAGTCGACGACGCTCTGAAGGAAGGAACCGATATCGGCCCGGTAGTGGACGAGCGACAGCTCGAGCAGGATCTGCGCTACATCGAGCTTGGTCGCAAGGAGGGCGCGAGGCTCGCCGCCGGTGGCGGCCGTCTCGAGCGCGAAAAGCAGGGCTACTACCTCGAGCCGGCGCTCTTCGTCGACACCACTCCCTCGATGACGATCAACCGGGAGGAGATCTTTGGCCCGGTCGCGGCGGTGATCCGCGTCAAGAACTACGATGAGGCGCTCGCGGTGGCGAACGACACGCCGTTCGGCCTCTCTTCCGGCATCGCCACGACTTCGCTCAAGTACGCCGAGCACTTCAAGCGCAACTCCGCCGCCGGCATGGTGATGGTCAACCTGCCGACTGCAGGGGTCGACTACCACGTTCCGTTCGGCGGACGCAAAGGCTCGAGCTACGGACCGCGCGAGCAGGGGCGATACGCGGTCGAGTTCTACACCACGGTCAAGACGAGCTACATAAACCCGTAATGGAGCTGGCCCTGCAGGTCGGGAAGTACGATGTGCAGAGGCTTCTCGGCAAGGGCGCGTGCGGAACGGTCTATCTCGCCAGGGACACCTTCACCGGCAAGGAGGTGGCGCTCAAGACGATCGAGCCCGAGGTACTTCTCGATCCGCAGTTCGGCAGGGTGTACCGCTCGCAGTTCCTGAACGAGGCTTCGCTCGCGGGGAAGCTGCGCCATCCGCATATCGTCAGCATCTACGACGCGGTGGTGGACGAAGACTCGGGCCACATCGCGATGGAGCTCGTGACCGGCGGCGACCTCACCAAGTATGGCTCGTCCGGGACGCTCTTGCCGGTCGCGGACGTGCTGCAGATCGGCTTCAAGTGCTGCGGCGCGCTCGACTACGCGGCGAAGGAGGGCATTGTCCACCGCGACATCAAGCCGGCGAACATCATGCTCGCCGGGGGCACCGAGGTGAAAATTGCCGACTTCGGCGCCGCGTCCCTGAAGATGACCCAGGCGGTGCAGACTGCGGCGCTCGGCTCGCCGTATTACATGTCGCCGGAGCAGATCGAAGGCGGCAAGCCGGTCACCTTCCATAGCGACATCTATTCGCTCGGCGTGGTGCTGTACGAGCTGCTTACCGGCAAGCGCCCGTTCGTCGGCGCGAACCTCCAGGAGCTAATGAACCGCATCCTCAAGTTCGAGCCGCTGCCTCCGAGCGAGGCGCGCCCCGAGCTGCCGAAGTCGCTCGACGCCGTGGTGCTGCGCGCTCTAAAGAAAGACCCGGCGCAGCGCTACGCGAGCTGGACCGATTTTGCGCTCGAGCTCTCCACGGCGGGCGAGCTCGTGCTGCCGCCGGGCGCGATCACCGACAGCGAGAAGTACGTGACGCTGAAACAAGTCCCCATGCTCGCGACGCTCGCCGATTCGGAGCTCTGGGAGCTCGCGCGTGCCGGGCGCTGGCGCCGCGTGCCCAAGGGAACCACGGTCGTGCACGAGGAGGAGTCGGGCAAGAGCTTCTTCTTCCTCGCCAAGGGCGAGGCCAAGGTTACCAAGCACCGTAAGCTCCTCAACATGGTGAACGGCGGCGAGTGCTTCGGCGAGATGGCGTACATCGGCGGCGACGGCGAGCGGCGCCACGCCACCGTCGAGGCGATGACCGAGCTGCTGCTCGCCGAGTTCGAGCCCGCGGCGCTAGAGAAGATGAGCCTCGGCGCGCAACTCCAGCTTACGCGCGCACTGATGCGCAACGTCATCGACCGGCTTGCCCTCGCCAACGTCCGACTGGTCCGGTAAGAGCTCTACGGTTGCAAAAGAAGCCCAGGCCGAAAAGCCGCTTTCCGCCTGGGTCCTGGTGGCCGCGAACGTCCTGCCGCTCGTGGGCGTCCTCTTCTGGGACTGGGATGTATTTGCGCTTCTGGTTCTCTGCTGGATGGAGAACGTCGTGGTGGGCGTGTTCTTCATTCTGCGCATGATGTTCGCGGACCTGGAGGAGGCGGCGCTCTCGGTGGGGAAGCTCTTCATGGTGCTGTTCTTCTGTGTCCACTACGGCATGTTCACCGCGGTGCACGGCGTATTCGTCTTCACGCTCTTCGGGCAAGGCAGGTATCGGGTGGATGGACTGGATGCGCTCGTGCCCGCCGCACGCGCCGCGGACGACTACGGCCTGTGGGTGCCACTTGCAGTGCTTTTTGCGAGCCATTTCTTCTCCTTCGCCTGGAACTACTTCTACCGCGGCGAATTTCGCAGCGCGAAGCTCACCAAGCTGATGGTCGCGCCGTATAGCCGCGTGGTCGTGCTGCACGTTGCCATCATCCTCGGCGGGATCGCCGCGATGGCGCTCGGCTCGCCGCTGTGGGCGCTGCTCGTACTCGTTGCGCTCAAGGTTGCGCTGGACTTGAAGGCTCACGTCAAAGAGCACTCAGCGTCATGAGAGCTCTCCTCCTAACGCTGGTGTTCGCGGGCCAGGCGCTCGCGCAACCTTATCCCTCCAAGCCGATTCGCCTCGTCGTCGGCTTCCCGCCTGGCGGCGCGGCGGATTTCGTGTCGCGGGCCTTCCAGGAGCCGCTCGGCAAGGCGCTCGGCCAGCCCATCGTGGTCGACAACCGCCCCGGCGCGGGCTCGAGCATCGCGGCGGAGCACGTGGCGAAGAGCGCGCCGGACGGCTATACGGTGTTGATCGCGAGTCCCTCCAGCATCCTCGTGAATCCGGTCATCACCCCGAAAGCAGGCTTTCAGCCGTCAAAAGACCTCGTTCCGGTCAGCAAGGTGAGCTCATCGCCGCTCATCCTCGCGGTGAACCCGGCGGTGCCCGCAAGCTCGGTGAAGGAGCTGATTGCGCATGCGAAGCAGAACCCGGGCAAGCTCAACTTCGCGACCTCGGGCAACGGCTCGGCGCCGCACCTCGCCGCGGTGCTCTTTCTGCGGCTCGCCGGCGTCGACATGGTGCACGTGCCGTACAAGGGTGGTGCGCCCGCGGTGCAGTCGGTTCTCGCCGGAGATACGCAGCTTTCGTTCGCCACGCCGCCCTCGGTGCTTCCGCTCGTGCAAGCTGGACGGCTGCGCGCGCTCGCGATCACGAGCCGCGCGGCGACGCCGCTCATCCCCGGCGTGCCGGGCATGGCGGAGGCGGGGCTGCCCGACTACGAGATCGGCTTCTGGTACGGGTTCTTCGTGCCCGCAGGCACGCCGCCGGAGGTCGTACGCCGGCTGTTCGAAGCGACGAGCCAGGTGGTGAATGCACCCGAGACCGGCAGGATCCTCGCCCGCGAGGGCACCGAGACCGCAGGATCTGCCTCGCCGGAAGAGTTCGCCAGGTTTCTCGCCGAGGATGCGAAGCTGTGGACGCGCCTCGTGAAGGAGTCCGGCGCTAAGGCCGACTGAGTAGTTCCTACAGCGCTTTGCCGAGGACGGTGTCCATGTTGCCGCCGTCCTTCATGCACGCCACGAAAAGCTCCTCGGCAAACTTCTGGCTCGAGTCGCCGTTTTTGCGGTACGCGGCGTCGATGATGTCCTTCATCAGTTCCCGGCCGCGTGTCGACTCCGACACGTCGTAGATGCGCGCCATGATCGCCCCGGCCTGCGGCCGCTTGATCTCCTCCTGAGCGAGCGAGCGCGCCACCACCGCCATGTCGGCGGCGATTCCGCATTCCGTCGCGCTCTCGGCTCTGGGCGCCGCCGCCGCTGTGCCGGCAAGGCCTGCCAGGAGTACCGCGAACCACGTCTTCATGACTGCTCCTTGAAATGACGACACATTGCCCTCGCAATTCGCGTGCCGTAATCCGGTAGGATGGCCCCCTTCCATGGAACTCGGCATTCAGGGACGTACCGCGCTCGTCACCGGCGCGAGCATGGGAATCGGTCGCGGAATCGCTACAGCGCTCGCCCGCGAAGGCGTTCGCCTGGCTGTCGTCGCCCGCCGGCGAAAGCTGCTCGAGGAACTCGAGAATGAGCTCGGCGCAAAGCTCGTCATCATCGAGTGCGACCTGCTATCCGAGGGCTCCATTGAAAAGATCGCCGCCGAAGCACTGCGAGCTCTCGGCTCAGTGGAGATCCTGGTGAACAACGCCGGTGGCAGCCGGCGTTTCACGCTGGAGGCAACGGAGGCGCAGTGGGACGAGGCGCTGACGCTCAACTTCACGCGCCAGCGCCAGCTCACGCACCGCTTGCTCGCGCAGATGATCGCGGGCAAGTGGGGCCGCATCATCAACATCACCGGCAAGTCGGAGCCCGAAGGGCTGAACGGCGCTTTTGCCGCGAAGGCGGCGATGCATTCGTGGGCCAAGGGCCTGTCGCGCGAGGTCGGCAAGCACGGGATCACGGTGAATTGCATCCCGCCTGGGCGCATCATCAGCGAGCAGATCCTGCGCAACTACCCGCCGGAGTTTCGCAAGCGCGAGAGCGAAGAGGACATCCCGGTCGGCGAGTATGGCCAGCCGGCCGACATCGCGAACCTGGTGTGCTTTCTCGCTTCCCCGCTTGCGCGCTACATCACCGGCGCGGTGATTCCGGTCGACGGCGGATTGCGTCGCTATCAATTCTGAGAGAGGAGAGGATGAGGATATTTCTTCTGGCGCTTTTCATTGCGGCCAATGTTCAGGCACAAACCTATCCCACTAAACCGATCCGCCTGGTGGTGCCGTTCGCGCCGGGCGGCTCGAGCACGATCGTGGCGCGCAGCGTCGCGGCGGAGATGGAGAAAGGCCTCGGGCAGTCGATCGTGATCGAGAACAAGGGCGGGGGCGGCGGGAACCTGGCCATGCACGACGTAGCGCGCTCCGACCCCGACGGCTACACGCTGATCATCGGCCACGTCGGCAGCTTCGCCATGACCCCGTTCATGACCCAGAACCTGGGCTACGACGTCAACCGCGACTTCGCGCCCGTTTCACTGCTCGCCAAGGTGCCGAACATCTTCGTCGTGCATGCCGACGTGGCGGCGAAGAACCTGCGCGAGTTCGTTGCGCTCGCGAAAGCCAAGCCGGGCGAGCTCTATTACGGCTCGGCAGGCAACGGCAGCGCGGGCCATCTGGCAATGGAGTACCTGAAGCTCGTGAGCGGCATGAACCTGCAGCACGTCCCGTACAAGGGGACCGGGCCGAACCTGGTGGACCTCGTCGCCGGCCGCACACATGCGACCTCGGCGGGGACGCCGCCCCTCATGCCGCACGTCAAGGCGGGAAAGCTGCGCGTGATAGCGGTCGGCACACCGCAGCGCCTGCCGACGCTGCCCGACATCGGCACCGTGGCCGAGCAGGGCTATCCCGGATTCGAAGCAAGCCAATGGTACGGGCTCAACGTGCCAGCCAAGACTCCGCCCGCGGTCATCAAGCGCCTCGCGGACGAGGCGGCCAAGGCCGCGAAGAGCCCGTCGGTCGTCGAGCGCTTCAAGGCCGACGACGCTGCGGCGATCGGCTCGACGCCGCAGGAGTATGCCGACTTCATCGCAAAAGAGCAGGCGCGGTGGAAGGAAGTCATCCAGAAGGCCGGCGTGAAGGCGGATTGATGTACGACGTAATCGTCGTCGGCGGCGGGAATGCCGCGCTTTGCGCCGCGATCTCGGCTTCCGAATCGGCAGGGAAAATCCTCGTCCTCGAGCGGGCGCCGGAAGAGGAATCCGGCGGCAACTCGCGCTTCACCGCCGGCCTGCTGCGCATCGTCTACAACGGACCGGACGACCTGCGCCAGCTCATCGACTTGTCGGACGAGGAGCTCGCGCGCACCGACTTCGGCACCTACACCGAGGACCAGTTCTTCGACGACATGGGGCGGATCACGGAATACCGCTGCGATCCCGACCTGACCGAGATTCTGATCAAGCAGAGCCATCCCACGGTGGTGTGGATGCGCAAGAAGGGCGTGCGCTTCACCGCGGCCTGGGGCCGGCAGGCGTTCAACATCGGCGGCAAGTTCAAGTTCTGGGGCGACCTGACGCTGGAAGCGGTGGGCGGCGGCCCCGGCCTGGTCGAGTCGCTGACGCAAATCGCGAAGAAGAACGGCATCGAGCACTGGTACCGGGCGCGGGCGATGGAGCTCATCGCCGACGACGACGGGGTGCACGGCGTCGTGGTCAAGCATCAAGGCAAGACCAAGAGAATCTCCTCGAGATCCGTGGTGCTCGCCGCAGGCGGGTTCCAGGCCAATACCGAGTGGCGCACGCGCTACATGGGGCCGGGCTGGGAGCTCGCGAAAGTCCGGGGCACTCGTTTCAACACCGGCGATGCGATCGAGATGGCGCTGAAAATCGGCGCGGCGGCGCATGGCAACTGGTCGGGCTGCCACGCGGTGGCGTGGGACCGCAACGCGCCCGAGACCGGCGACCTCGCGGTCGGCGACAACTTCCAGAAGCACTCCTATCCGTGGGGCGTGTACATCAACGCGGAGGGCAGGCGCTTCGTCGACGAGGGTGCGGACTTCCGCAACTACACCTACGCCAAGTACGGGCGCGTGATCCTGCAGCAGCCCAAGCAGTTCGCCTGGCAGATCTTCGACGGCAAGGTGAAGGCGCAGCTGCGCGACGAGTACCGCATCAAGCAGGTGACGAAGATCAGCGCCAACACGCTGGAGGAGCTGGTCGCGAAGATGGACGACACCGACCAGCAGGCTGCGCTCGAGACGCTGCGGAAATACAACGCCGCGGTGCGCACCGACATCCCCTTCGATCCGAACGTTAAGGACGGGCGGCGCACCGAGGGCCTGGAAGTGAACAAGACGAACTGGGCCAACACGCT
>DATIGN010000051.1:0-8221 GCA_035454685.1 Burkholderiales bacterium
AAGCTCGGGATGCGGATCGGCAGCGGATGCACCTTCATCTTGACGAGGTTGGTCCAGGCCTTCGCCACCTGGCTCGGCAGGCTGACGATGAGGTCGGTGCCGGCGACGATGAGAGGCGCCACCATGAAGTGCGGCACGCGCAGCGCCACGTTCTCCTCGACGCCGTGCTCGGCGAGGGCGCGCTCGAGCTGCTGATGGCCGGAGCCCATGGCGGCGATGAGCACGTGGCGCGCGCCAAGGAACTCCTTCATCGTGAGCGCGCTGCGCCGGCCGAGCGGATGGTCGGGGCGCGTCATGCACACGTAGTGCTCGTCGAATAGCCGCTCGCGCCGGATCTTGTCGCGCAGCTGCGGCACGTAGCCGACCGCGAGGTCGATGTCGCCGGTCTCCATGCGCACGACGAGCTCGGCGGCCGGCAGCTGGGCGGTCTCGATGCGAATCGCCGGGCCGTGCTGGTGCAGGTGGTCCATGAGCTTGGGCAGCAGCACCGTCTCGCCGACATCGGTCATGTACACGCGCAGGCTGCGCGTGGTGCGGCGCGGATCGAACGCCTCGCGCGCGCCGAGCGCGCTGCGCACCATGGCGAGCGCGTCGGTGAGCGACGGCGCGAGCTCGAGCGCGCGCGGCGTCGGCAGCATGCCGCCGCGCGTGTTCACGAACAGCTCGTCGCCGAGCTGGCGGCGCAGCCGACCGAGCGCGCTGCTCATGGCCGATTGCGTGAGGCCCATGTGCGCCGCCGCGCGGGTGACGTTGCCGTGGCGCAGGAGTGCCTCGAACACCGGTAGCAAGTTCAAATCTGGTGTATTCACGCCGTGGATGAAAGAAATCTATGCCATCGATTTGACTGATAATTATAGGTCGGCCTAGACTGAAATAATGAAACCCTGGGACGGCGTCATCAGCGAGGAAGACCAGAAGGCGACGTACGCCGCCGGCTTCGGGCGCCCGTCGAGCATCGGCCGTCGCCCCGCGCTGCTCATCATCGACGTGCAGTACCGCACCATCGGCACCGCGCCGAAGCCGATCCTCGAGGCGATCAAGGAATTCCCGACCTCCTGCGGCGAGATCGGCTGGAACGCGGTGCGCAACATCGCGCAGCTGCTCGCGGAGTTCCGGCGAAACGAGTGGCCGGTGCTCTACCCGCACGTCGCGCCCAAGAACAAGGCGACCGACGGCGGCCGCCTGGCGGAGAAGGTCCCGGCCATCATGGACGTGGCAGCCAAGGGCTACGAGTTCCCGGCCGAGATCGCGCCGCGCGAAGGCGACGTGCTCATCCCGAAGAAGCATCCGAGCGCTTTCTTCGCCACGCCGCTCGCGAGCCACCTGATCGACCTCGGCGCGGACACGCTCGTGGTCACCGGCTGCACCACCAGCGGCTGCGTGCGCGGCAGCGTGGTGGACGCTTTTGCGTACAACTTCCGTGCCTTCGTGCCGCACGACGCGGTCTACGACCGCTGCGCGACGTCGCACGCGGTGAATCTCTTCGACATGGCGGCCAAGTACGCCGACGTGGCCACCACGGCCGAGATCCTCGAAAGGCTGCGCCCGCTCGCCAAAGGCTCGCCCGTGCGCAAAGTGGGCTGATCCGGCCGGGCTAAGAAATCTCTGGAAAAGCTCTCAACCGTCGTTCCCGCGAAGGCGGGAACCCATGTTCTTGAAAGACAAAACGGGGCCCCCGCCTTCGCGGGGGCGACTACTTCGGACGAGCGGCCAGCAGCCGATCCCCGAGCTTTTCCGGCCCGAGGATACGATCGTGCACAAGCGCCGCTACAGCGGCTTCTTCGCCTCGGACCTCGAGCTCACGCTGCGCGAGCTGGACGTGGATTCGCTGCAGCTCATCGGCTGGTCGACCTCGCTCGCCGTGGCGACGACCGCGATCGATGCCTGGCAGTGCGGCTTCCCGACCACGGTGGTGAGCGACCTCACCATCGCGCACGCGTGGGGCGGGCACACGGTCGAGGAGAACCAGACGTGGTCGCTCGACTACATCGCCGCCATGGCGAAGTCGAAGATCGTGCGCTCCGATGAATTGATGAAATGAGCGTCGACGGGCACGCGACGCGCCGCGCGCTGAACTCGAAGTTCGATTACTACAGCCTGGAAGCGGCGGAAGCGCTCGGCCTCGCCGGCGTGTCGCGCCTGCCGTGCTCGCTCAAGGTGGTGCTGGAGAACGTGCTGCGGCAGCAGGCCGAGGGCCGCTCGGACGGCGCCGACATCGCCGCGGTGGCCGGATGGCTCGCCACGCGTCGCGCCGAGCGCGAGATCGCGTTCTGCTTCACGCGCGTGCTGATGCCCGACTCCTCGGGCGTGCCGCTCCTCGGCGACCTCGCCGCGATGCGCGACGCGATGATCCGCCTCGGCGGCGACCCGGCGCGGCTCAGCCCGTCGGTTCCGGTCGATCTCGTCGTCGATCACTCGGTGATGGTCGACGCCTACGGCGTGCCCGACGCGGCGAGCCGCAACCAGGCGCTCGAGCTCAAGCGCAACGCCGAGCGCTATGCCTTCCTGCGCTGGGGCGCGCAGGCGTTCCGCAACCTGCGCATCGTGCCGCCGGGGAACGGCATCCTCCACCAGATCAACCTGGAGTCCCTCGCGCGCGTGGTGTGGACGGCCGACGGCGTCGCTTACCCAGACTCGGTGCTGGGCATGGACAGCCATACCGCGATGATCAACAGCCTGGGAATCCTCGGCTGGGGCGTCGGCGGGCTCGAAGGCGGCGCCGGGGCGCTCGGCGAGTCGGTGGCGATGCTGGTGCCCGAAGTGATCGGCTGCCGGCTCGTCGGAAGACCGCGGCCCGGCGTGACCTCGACCGACATCGTGCTTACGGTCACGCAGGCGCTGCGGCGGCACAAGGTCGTCGACAAGTTCGTCGAGTACTTCGGTCCCGGGGTGGCCGAGCTCTCGCTCCCCGACCGCGCCACGATCGCCAACATGAGCCCGGAGAACGGCGCGACCATGGGCTTCTTCCCCGTCGACGCCGAGACGCTGCGCTACCTGCGCCTTACCGGCCGCGACGAAGCGCAGGTCCGGCTCGTGGAAGCCTACTGCAAGGCACAGGGCCTGTGGCGCGATGCCGGCACGCCGCCCGCCGAATTCACCAGCGTCGTCGAGATCGACCTGTCGGCCGTGGAGCCGAGTGTTGCCGGGCCGAGCCGGCCGCAGGATCGCGTGCCATTGCGCGAGGCGCCGGCTGCTTTTCAAACGATCTCGAAAGAGAAAAGTGCAGAAGGTCTGAAAGATGGTGATGTCGTAATCGCCGCCATCACGAGTTGCACCAATACGTCAAACCCGGCGGTGATGATCGGCGCCGGGCTGCTCGCGCGCAACGCCGTGGCGCGCGGGCTGAAGGTGCGCCGCGGGATCAAGACTTCGCTCTCGCCGGGCTCTCGCGTGGTGGCCGACTACCTGGAGAAAAGCGGCCTGCAGGCGTCGCTCGACGCGCTCGGGTTCCAGGTCGCCGGGTTCGGCTGCATGACCTGCATGGGCAATTCGGGCCCGCTGCCGGCCGGGGTGGCCGAGGCGGTCGAGACGCACGGCGTCGCCGCAGTAGCGGTGCTTTCGGGCAACCGCAACTTCGAGGGCCGCATCCATCCGGCGGTGCGCGCGAATTTCCTCGCCTCGCCGCCGCTGGTCGTGGCGTACGCGCTGGCGGGGAGCGTGCTCGTGAATCTGGAGCGCGAGCCGCTCGGCGCCGGCGCCGACGGAAAGCCGGTCTACCTACGCGACATCTGGCCCGCTGCCGAGGAGATCGGCCGCATCATCGACAAAGTGCTCACGCCGGCGCTCTATCGCAGCCGCTACGCGACGCTGCTCGAAGGCACGCCCGAGTGGCGCGCCATGAAAGGCAGGACGGGCGAGATCTACGCCTGGTCGCCGGGCAGCAGCTTCATCCGGCGGCCGCCCTTCTTCGACGACATGGCCGCCATGCCGGAGGAGCCCGCCGACATCCGCGGCGCCCGCGTGCTCGGGCTTTTCGGCGACATGTTCACCACCGACCACATCTCGCCGATCGGCGTCATCTCGAAAGGCACGCCGGCGGCGGAATACCTCTCCGCGCTCGGCATCGCGCCGGCCGACTTCGTCAACTACGCGGCGCGGCGCCTGAACCACGAGGTGATGATCCGCGGCACCTTCGCCAACGTGCGCGTGCGCAACGAGATGACCCCCGGTGTCGAGGGCAGCAGCACGGTGCACTACCCGAGCGGCGAGCGCGTGCCGATCCACGCCGCCGCCGAGCGCTACCGCGCCGAGGGCGTGCCGCTCGTGGTGATCGCCGGCGCGGAATACGGCGCCGGCTCCTCGCGCGACTGGGCGGCGAAGGGCACGCGGCTCCTCGGCGTGCGCGCGGTGATCGCCGAGAGCTTCGAGCGCATCCACCGCTCGAACCTCGTCGGCATGGGCGTGCTGCCGCTCGAGTTCCCGGCGGGCGCGACGCGCAAGACACTCGCGCTGAAGGGCGACGAGATCATCGACGTCGCCGGAATCTCCGGCGCCATGGCGCCGCGCAGCGAGCCCGAGTGCACGATCAAGCGCGCCGACGGCAGTCGCCACCGGCTCAAGCTCCGCTCGCGTCTCGATACCCGGCGCGACGTCGAATATTTTCGCCACGGCGGCCTGCTGCACCGTGTCCTGCGGCAGCGCCTTTCGAACGAGGCACCCGCATGAATCCCAGGAAAAGGCTGCGCGAGCTCATCGCGCGGCCGGGCTACGTCGTCGTGCCCGGCGCCTACGACACGCTCACCGCGCGCCTGGCGCAGAGCGCAGGGTTTGACGCCGTCTATCTCACGGGCGGGGGCTATTCGCGCTCCAACGGCTATCCCGACATCGGGCTCCTCACCCTGACCGAGGTCACACAGTGGATCTCGCGCACGGTGGACGCCGTCGACATTCCTGTCATCGCCGACATGGACGCGGGCTACGGCAACGCGCTCAACGTCATCCGCAGCGTGCGCGAGTACGAGAAGACCGGCGTCGCGGCGTTCCACCTCGAAGACCAGGTGTCGCCGAAGAAGTGCGGCCACTACGAGGGCAAGGAGGTCGTCAGCCGCGCGGAGATGGTCGGCAAGATCAAGGCCGCGGTTGACACGCGCCGCGACGCCGACATGGTGATCATCGCGCGCTCCGACGCGCGCGCCATCGAGGGCCTGGAGGCGGCGATCGAACGCGTGAACGTCTACCTCGAAGCCGGCGCGGATGTCGGCTTCGTCGAAGCGCCGCAGTCGCGCGAGGAGCTCGCCGCCGCAGGCCGCCAGCTCAGGAAGCCCGCGCTCGTCAACATGTTCGAGGGCGGCAAGACGCCGGTGCTGCCGGCGCGCGAGCTGGAGGCCATGGGCTACCGCATCGGCATCTATCCCTCGCAGACGCACCGCGCGGCGATCGCCGCGGCGAAGCGGGTGCTCGCGGTGCTGAAGCGCGACGGCGATACCGCTGCGATCGAAGGTGAGCTCGCGACCTTCAACGACCGGGAAGAGGCGGTCAACTCGCGGCGGTGGCGGGAGCTGGAGGCGAAATACCTGAAGGACGTCTGATGCGCCTCACGCTGTGCGAGAACATGCGCACGGTGGCTTACGTGCCCTTCTATCTCGCGCTCGCCGGCGGATACTGGAAAAGCGAAGGACTCGACATCCGCCACATCGTCTCGCCGAGCACCGCACGCACCGCGACCGCGCTCCTCGACGGCGCGGTGGATGTCTCGTGGGGCGGGCCGATGCGCGTCATGCTGCATCACGACGCCGATCCGCGCTGCCCGCTCGTCTGCTTCGGGCAGGTCGTAGCGCGCGACCCGTTCCTCCTCATCGGGCGTACGCGCAAGCCCGGGTTCCGATGGCGCGATCTCGTCGGTTTGCGCGTCGCGCCTGCAGGCGACGTGCCCACGCCCTGGATGACCTTCCAGGACGACCTGCAGCGCGCGGGCCTCGACCCGGCGGCGATCGCCGGGGGCCGCGTGCGGCCGATGGCGCGCAACCTAGCGGCCTATCGGCGCGGTGCGGTGGACGTCGTCCAGGTATTCGAGCCGTACGCCGATCGCCTGGTCAGCGAAGGGCGTGGCCATGTATGGCACCGCTTCAGCGAGCGCGGCGAGGTCGCCTGGACCACCTTCTACGCGACGCGGCGCTTCACCCGCGCGCGGCGCGAGGCCTGCCGGCGCCTCGTGCGCGGCATGGCTCGCGCGCAGGCCGCGCTCTTCGCCGCCACGCCGGGCGCGCTCGCCGACGCGGTCGGCGGCTTCCTACCGCAGGTGCCGCGTGCGGCGCTCGCGCGCATCATAGGCGCCTATCGCGCGAGTGGCCTGTGGGCCGCGACGCCCGATCTTCCGCCCGCGCCGTTCCTGCGGCTCAAAGCCGCCCTCGTTTCGGGCGGCCTTATCGGCTCGGACCCGCCTTACGAGAGAATCGTGGACGCCTCGCTTTCGCGCGCCGAATGAACATGAGCGCCGCCGTTCCGACGATCGACATCTCGAAACCCGGCATCGCCGACGGGGTCGCGCGAACCTGCGAGCGCACCGGCTTCCTGATCATTTCCGGCCATGGCTTCCCGCTCGGACTGCTCGAGCGCGCGCAGCGCGAGCTGTTCGCTTTTTTCGACCTGCCCGAGGCGACCAAGAACCGCTGGCATCCGAGCGGGCCGTCGCGGCAGCGCGGCTACCATGGCTTTGCCACGCGCGGCCTCGCGTATACGCTGGGCCAGAAGACGCCGCCCGACCTGCGCGAGAGCATCTTCCTCGGCCCCGTCGACGACCACCGCGCCTACTACGCCGGCATGCCGGAGGCGGCGACGAGCTATGCGCCGAACCTGATCCCCGACGAGCCCGCAGGCCTCGCCGCCACGCTGGTGCTTCTCTACCGCGAATACGAGCGCCTGGCGCGCGACATGATGCGCATCTTCGCCGCCGCCCTGCGCCTGCCGGAGGGCTTCTTCGATGGCACCCTCGACCGCCACTTCAGCATCATGTCCTGCCATCACTATCCGGTGTTGGAGAAGTCCCCGTTGCCGGGACAGCTGCGCACCGGCGCGCATACCGACTACGGCGCCATGACCATCCTCGCCGCCACCGAAGCGGAAGGCGGGCTCGAGGTGCGCCTGCCCGATGGCTCGTGGACCGGCGTGCGGCCGCGCGTGGGAGAGTTCGTCGTCAATCTCGGCGACATGATGGCGCGCTGGACCAACGAGCGCTGGGCCTCCACGCTGCATCGCGTGGTGAATCCGCCGCTCGGCGCGCCGCGCAGCCGGCGCCTCTCGATCGGCATGTTCGTGCACCCGAACTACGACCAGCGCATCGAATGCGTGCCCACCTGCCTCGCGCCCGGCGAGAAGCCGCGCTACGCCATGATCAGCGCGGGCGAGCACATCAAGCGGAAGATCGAGCGCAGCCATGAGGCTGCGTAACGGAAAGTCGTCATCCCCGCGCAGGCGGGGACCCCATTTTGCAGAACTGGGCCCCCGCCTTCGCGGGGGCGACCTATTGGGACGGACCGACGAGCGCGATGCATTCGATCTCGATCTTCATCCCGGCGGAGAGCTGCACGCCGCAGGTGGTGCGCGCCGGGGGATCGACGGGAAAGAACTGCCTGTAGACCGCGTTCATGTTCTCGAACTCGAGCATGTCGTAGAGAAGCACGTTGATCTTGACCACGCGCTCGAGCGAGGAGCCGGCCGACTCGAGCAGGTGGCGCATGTTCGTAAGGGTCTGTCGCGTCTCGTGCGCCATCGAGCCGGGGCTGCGCTCGCCGGTCTGCGGGTCGGTCGAGAGCATGCCGGAGAGGAAGATGAAGTCGCCGGCGCGCACGCCCGGACTGTGGGGCAGGTTGAAGTTGCGCGAGACGTTGAGCCGCTCGTTCTTCGGGACGATGATTTCGCGCGCGACAGACATGGGCTTGCTCCTCGATCAGACCAGGGCGATAGCGTCGAGCTGGACCTTGAACGCGTCGATGATGCGCACGCTCCAGACCGTGCGCGCCGGCGGCCCTTGCGGCAGGTACTGCCGATAGACGCGGTTCAGCGCGTCGTACTCGATGCGGTCGTAGATCATCGCGCGCACCTGGACGAGCCGCTCCAGCGACGAGCCCGCCATTTCGAGCACGAGCCGGAGGTTGCCGAAGGCGCGGTGCGCTTCGCTGGCGAGCGTGCCGTTCAGCCGCTCGCCGCTCTCCGGATCGATCGCGACGATGCCGGAGGCGAACACGAAGTCGCCGGCGCGGATCGCCGTGCTCTGCGCCCAGCC
>DATIGN010000052.1:0-30385 GCA_035454685.1 Burkholderiales bacterium
GCCGCGTCGTACTTCCAGCCAAGGCCCGACTCGATGAAATCGCGCGACATCGTCGCGATTGCTTGCGCATCGCGCGGCTCGGCGGGCCGGATGGTGATGGCGCGGGGCGTCACGGCAGGGATTGTGCCATGAGAAAATGGCCGTTGTCCTCCGTGAAAGCGCGAAAAAAGCCCAATCTCGTCGTTGTCCTGGTCGATGACCTGCGTTTCGACGAGACCGGCGCGTCGGGTCATCCCTACATGAGGACGCCGAACATCGACCGGCTGGCGCACGAGGGCGCGCGCTTCGCCAACGCCTTCCATACGACTCCGCTCTGCTCGCCCAACCGCGCCTCGATCGTCACTGGGCAGTACGCCTCGCGCCACGGCATCATCGACAACGTCGGGCGCGAAGCGATGAGCCACCGACTCGCGAACTACCATCTCGAGCTGCAGCGCCTGGGCTACGAGACCGCGCACATCGGCAAATGGCACATGGGCAACGACGCGGCGCCGCGTCCCGGCTATGACACCTGGATCAGCTTTCGCGGCCAGGGAACGATCACCGACCCGGTGTTCTGGGAAAACGGCGGCGAGAAGCGGCTCCGCGGCTATGTCACCGACCTCCTGAACGAGCGCGCCGCCGAGTTCGTCGCCCGCCGGCGCGCCAAGCCGTTCGCGCTCTTTCTCGCGCACAAGGCAGTGCATCCCGACGTGCAGCAGAAGCAGGACGGCACCATCGATCTCGCAACGATGCAGGGCTATGTGCTGCCCGCACGCCACGAGAATCTATATCGCGGTGCAACGTATCCGCCGCGGCCCAACGTGAGACCCATAGAGCGTGTCCTCGAAGAGAAGCCCGCCTGGCGCGAAGTGTTCGAGCTGCGCGGCCGGCCCGAGAGCCGGCCGTTCCTCGAGGGGCTGCAGAGCGGCACGCAGGAGGAAATTCGCCGGCGAGCGGCGATGATGGCCGCGGTGGACGAGGGGATGGGCCTGCTTTTGCGCGAGCTGGAAGAGGCGGGGATTCTGGACGACACGCTGATCCTCTTTCTCGGCGACAACGGTTTTTTCTTCGGCGAGCACGGCCTTGGCGCCGAGCGGCGCTTCGCTTACGAGGAGGGGATCCGCACCGCGTTCTTCGTGCGCTACCCGAGGCTCGCCAAGCCGGGTAGCGTGCTCGAGCCGATGGTGCTCGCGCTCGACATCGCGCCGACCATGATCGAGCTCGCCGGCGGCAGGCCGGGGCCGCAGATCCAGGGCCGCTCGATCGTGCCTTTGCTGAAAGGGCGCACGCGCGACCGGCGCAAGTCCTTTCTTATCGAGTACTACAACGAATCAGCGTGGCCGTGGATCGTCGGCATGAGCTACAAGGCCGTGCGCACCGAGCGCGCCAAGCTCATTCACTGGGTGCACAAGCTGGGCGTCGACGAACTTTACGACTTACAGCGCGATCCGTATGAAATATGCAATGTCATCCGCAAACCGGCCTACGGTAAAGTGCGCGCGCGCCTATACGCCGAGCTGAAGAAGCTGGTGGGGGAGGCGGTCGGCTTGTAGGCGCGGGGAACCACGGGGGGCGGCATGAAAAAAGATAATGCGGCGGACCTTTCCATTGACCGAGCTGTAGACCTCTCGGAGGAGCTCAAGTCGTACTCGCACGCGAGGGCGGCGCAAAAGCTCGCGAACCTCGACGGTTCGGTCATCGCCCGGCAGCTCATGCACCTGAGCGCCGGATTCGCGCAGGACGTGCTCGCCGCGCTGCCGACCGGAGCGCGCGAGCGCGCGATTTCGGCGGCGCCACTCGACGTCGCTGCGCAATGGCAGCGCAACGCGATGTACGACGCGGGGACCGTCGGCCGCATGATGGAACCGGTGGTTGCCGCGTTCCCGCCCGAGCGCCAGGTGGGCGAGATCATTGAAGAGCTGCGCGAGCTCGTGTCGCGCGCGCTCATCACCTATGTCTACGTCGTGGACGACGAGAAGCAGCTTCTCGGTATCGTGACGATGCGCGATCTGCTCTTCAGCACGCCCGAGCGCACGCTCGACGAGGTAATGCTGCGCGGCGCGTTTGCGCTGCACGCGGCGATGTCGATGGAGGACGCCATGCGGCTCGTGCTCGACCGGCATTACCCCGTCTATCCGGTCGTGGACGCCGAGCGGCGCCTGATCGGGCTGGTTCGCGGCCAGACCATGTTCGAGGCGCAGGCCTACGAGATCTCGCTGCAGGCGGGCACCATGGTCGGCCTCGAAAAGGAGGAGCGTCTCGGCACGCCGTGGGCGCGGAGCCTCAAGCTGCGCCACCCGTGGCTGCAGCTGAATCTCCTCACCGCGTTTGTTGCCGCCGCCGTCGTCGGGTTCTTCCAGGACACGATCGACCGGCTCGTGATCCTGGCGCTGTTCCTGCCGGTGCTCGCCGGGCAGTCGGGCAATACCGGCTGCCAGGCGCTCGCGGTCACGCTGCGCAGCATGACGCTCGGCGAGCTCAAGCCCGGGAGCGAGCGTCCGTTGATGGCGAAGGAAACCTGGGTCGGCTGCGTGAATGGCATCGGTGTCGGCATCGCGGCCGCGGTGGGTATGTACATCACCGCGTCGAGCCAGAGTCAGGCGCAGCCGTGGATGCTGGCGCTGGTCGTATTCCTTGCGATGGTGGCCTCGTGCATGGCGAGTGGCATTTCCGGCGCACTGATCCCGCTTACGCTGAAGCGCTTCGGCTTCGATCCTGCCACCGCCTCGAGCATCTTCCTCACGACTGCGACCGACGTCGTAAGCATGGGCCTGCTGCTCGCGCTCGCGACCATACTAGTCTGATCAGGCAAGATTTACACGTAGATCATCTTGCGCGTCATGCCGCCGTCGACCACGAAGTTCTGCCCGGTGACGAAGCCCGCGGCCTCCGACAGCAGGTAGGCGACGAGCTCGGCGACGTCGTCGTCGCGTCCGACGCGGCCGACCGGGTGCTGAGCGTGGTCCTTTCGGCGCACCGGCTGGTGCGCGATCCACCCGGGGCTCACGCAGTTCACGCGAACCCGGGGGCCGAGGCTGATCGCGAGCGCGTGCGTGAGTCCTACAAGCCCGGCTTTCGACGCGGCGTAAGGCTCGGTGTCGCGCTCTGACTGCAGCGCTCGGGTGGAGGCGATGTTGACGATCGCGCCGCGCGCGCGGCGCAGGTGCGGCGCAGCGTGCTTCGTCATCAGGAACGCGCCGCCTAGGTTTACGCCGATGCGCCGATTCCACTCGCGCAGGGGCAGCTTTTCCACCGGGCCGGTGTGGGGATTCGCGAGCCCGGCGTTGTTCACCAGGCCGTCGAGCCGGCCAAAGCGCTTGAGCACGGCGCGCACGCACGCTCGCGCCTGGGGCTCGCTGGAGACGTCGCATTTGACGAAAGGCAAATCTTTCCAGCGGCGATCGGCCGTCTTCAAATCCGCAACCGCGACCTGCCAGCCGCGCGCGGCGAGAGCGAGCGCGATCGCGCGCCCGATGCCTTGCGCCCCGCCGGTCACCAACGCGACCTTGTCCACGCGAGCCTCCCTTGCCGATTCTATTTGGACTAGACTTGCCCTCGGGAACCGGCTCGCAAGGAGGGCGCCATGCAAGTGAAGGAAATCCTGCGCGTCAAGGGAAACCGGCTGGTTAGCATCGAGCCGGCAAGTCGGGCGGCCGACGCGGTGGCGACGATGGCGGGGGAAAATCTCGGCTCGCTCGTAGTCATCGAGCAGGGTCGCGTGGTCGGCATGCTGACCTTCCACGAGTTGCTGCGCGCTCTCGCCTCGCGCGGTGGTGCCCTCGGCGAGGTCAAGGTGGCCGACATCATGCTACGCAATCCCGTCACCGCTGCGCCCGACATGGAAGTGAATGACCTGCGCCGCACGATGATCGACACCGGCGCGCGCTACCTGCCGGTGATGCAGGACGGCAGGCTCCTCGGCGTGATCTCGTTCCGCGACGTGGCGAAGGCGGTGCTCGAAGAGCAGGACTTCGAGAACAAGATGCTGAAGGGCTACATCAAGAATTGGCCCGCCTGAACGGCGCTTGAGTCTGTTTGAACCGACGTAAGCTCCTGCTCGGCGCGGGCGCCGCGCTCGCAGGTTCGGCTTCTTTCGCTGCGTGGCGGTACTGGCCCGAGCAGGGTTTCTGGAATCCCTGCCACGCGCGGTTGCCGCGCCGCCTGGCCGAGCACGAGCTGGTGCGCGCCGCCTGGGGCGGAATCGATGCGGCGCAGTGCTGGGACGGCCACTCGCACCTCATCGGAACCGGCGATTCGGGAAGCGGCATCTTCGTGAACCCGGCGACCGACAGCCTGCTTAATCCCGGCCAGTACGCGCGCAGGCTCTTCTTCCTGAACGCGGGCTGCGTGCACGACGCGCGAGAGAGCATCGATCTCGCCTACGTCGAGCGCATGCGCAACCTGATCGACGGCCTCGCGCCGGGATGCAAGCTGGTCCTCTTTTCCTTCGATCGTGCGCACGATGAGAACGGCGCGGCCGACATCCCGCACACCATGTTCCACATCCCAGACGCGTATGCGCGCGATGTCGCTCGCAAGCATCCCGATTATTTTGAATGGGCGGCATCGATCCATCCGTACCGCAAAGACGCCGTCGAAGCGCTCGAGCAGGCGAAGCGCGACGGCGCGCGCGCGGTGAAATGGCTGCCCTCGGCGATGGGTATCGATCCCGCGTCCTCGAAGTGCGATCGCTTCTATGAGCTTCTTTCCAGGAACAACATTCCCTTGATTGCCCATGCGGGCCTCGAGCGCGCAGTGCTCGGGCGCGAAGCGCATGACTTCGGCAACCCGCTGCGGTTGCGCCGCGCGCTCGAGGCCGGGGTGCGCGTAGTGATCGCGCATTGCGCGTCGATGGGCGAGGACCAGGACCTTGACCGCGGCCCGAACGGCCCTTATGTCGACAGCTTTTCGCTCTTCGTTCGGGTTTTCGAGCGCTACCCGTCCTGTTACGGCGACATCTCCGCCATGACGCAGGTGAACCGCGCCGGGCCGGCGCTCGCGCGCGTGGTCGGGGAGCAGGGCTGGCATGCGCGGCTGCTCAACGGCTCGGACTATCCGCTGCCGGGTATCATGCCGATCTTCTCCGTCGAGTACCTGGTCTCGCTTGGAATGATCGAAGCCTCGGCCGCCGATGTGCTGCGCGAGATCCGGCTGCACAACCCGCTGCTCTTCGACCTCGTGCTCAAGCGCAGCCTAAGGTCGGGCGGCAAATCGCTCGCAGCGCGCGTGTTCGAGACGCGCGGATTTTTCATGAGATGATTTCCCCATGTCGGGCAACAGCTTCGGCACGCTTTTCTGCGTGACCTCGTTTGGCGAATCGCACGGCCCCGCATACGGGGGCGTGGTCGACGGCTGCCCGCCCGGCCTGGCACTTTCAAATGCAGACCTGCAACGGGAATTGGATAGAAGAAAACCGGGTTCCTCGCGCCACGTCACGCAGCGGCGCGAGTCCGACGCGGTCGAGATCCTTTCGGGCGTATACGAAGGCCGCACCACCGGCACCGCGATCGGCTTCGTGATCCGCAACGAGGATCAACGCCCGAAGGACTATGCCGCAGTCGCCGACAAGTTCCGCCCCGGCCACGCCGATTACACCTACTGGCAGAAGTACGGCGTGCGCGATGCGCGCGGCGGCGGGCGCGCGTCGGCGCGCGAGACCGTGGTGCGCGTCGCGGCCGGCGCGATTGCGAAGAAATGGCTGAGCGAGCGCTACGGCGTGGTGATCCGCGGCTACCTCGCACAGCTCGGTCCGATCAGAATTCCATTTCAGGCCTGGGAGGTGATCGACGGGAATCCGTTTTTCTCTCCCAACACTGACGCTCTGAAAAACTTGGAAACGTTTATGGACGAGCTACGCGCAGGCGGCGACTCGTGCGGCGCGCGCGTCAACGTGGTCGCGCAGGGCGTGCCGGTGGGATGGGGCGAGCCGGTGTACGGGCGCCTCGACGCCGACATCGCCTGGGCGATGATGTCGATCAACGCGGTCAAGGGGGTGGAGATCGGAGCGGGGTTTGCCGCGATCGAGCAAAAGGGCAGCGAGCACGGCGACGAGATGACCCCGGCGGGGTTTGTCGGCAACAACAACGGCGGCGTGCTCGGCGGCATCTCCACAGGGCAGGACCTCACCGTGTCGCTTGCGCTCAAACCCACGTCGAGCATCCGTCTGCCACGGCGCACCATCGATGTCCGCGGCAATTCGACCAGCATCGAAACCACGGGGCGGCACGATCCCTGCGTGGGCATTCGCGCGACCCCGATCGCCGAAGCGATGCTCGCCGGCGTTCTCATGGATCATGCGCTGCGGCATCGCGCGCAATGCGGCGATGTCACGCCGCCGACGGTAGTAAAGGGCCCTAAAATCAATTAGTATGCCCGCAAAGCTGGCGACAAAACCCCCAAGAGAGAAGAACATGAGCAACAAAGGGCAGTTGTTACAAGACCCATTTCTCAACACGCTGCGCAAGGAGCACGTTCCCGTTTCGATCTACTTGGTGAACGGGATCAAGCTTCAGGGGCAGATCGAGTCGTTCGATCAGTACGTCGTGCTGCTGCGCAACTCCGTCACTCAGATGGTGTACAAGCACGCCATCTCGACTGTCGTGCCGTCCCGTCCCATCAACCTGGGCGCCGACAAAGCCTCCGAATAAGTTATTGCCAGACGGCTCTTGCTAGAACGGCCTGCCGCAGCCGCCGATCCGCAGGCGGCGATCATCGTTTGCCTGGACTTCGGCGAGCCCCATCATGAAGAGGCTGTCGAGGAGGTGGTGCGCCTGGTGCAGAGCGCCGGCGTGCTGCGCCACCGGGTGCTGAAGGGCAGGCGCAGCAGGCCCGACCCGCGCTTCTACGCCGGAGCCGGCAAGGTCGACGAGATCGCCGCTGCCGCGGCCGAGCTGAACGCGATGTACGTGGTGTTCAACCACGCGCTTTCGCCGGCGCAGGAAAGGAATATCGAAAAGGCGATCGCGCGGCGCGTGATGGACCGCACCGAGTTGATCCTCGAGATCTTCGCGCAGCGCGCGCGCACCGCGGAAGGCAAGCTCCAGGTCGAGCTTGCGCAACTCGAGCATCTCTCGACCCGCCTGGTGCGCGGGTGGACGCACCTTGAGCGCCAGCGCGGCGGGCTGGGGAAAACCGGCGGCCCCGGCGAGGCGCAGCTCGAGCTCGACCGGCGCTACATCGCGGCCCGGGTTCGGGTTCTGAGGAGAAAGCTGGATGGGTTGAAAAAGCAAAGAACCGTCCAACGGCGCGCGCGCGCCCGCGGCGAGGTGCTCTCGGCGTCCATCGTCGGCTACACCAACGCCGGAAAGTCGACGCTCTTCAACGCGCTCACCGGCGCGGCTGCGTACCAAGCCGATCAGCTCTTCGCCACGCTCGACACCACCACGCGCCGCGTCTGGCTGCCCGACGCGGGCAACGTGGTGATTTCCGACACGGTCGGCTTCATCCGCGATCTGCCCCACGGGCTGGTGGCGGCGTTCCGCGCGACGCTCGAGGAGACGGTGCACGCTGATCTGCTGCTCCACGTGGTCGATGCCTCGTCCAGCACGCGCGAGGAGCAGGTCGAAGCCGTAGACAAAGTCCTTGCCGAGATCCCCGCGGACGCGGCGCCGCGCCTGCTGGTCTGGAACAAGATCGACGTTGCAGGCCTGGAGCCGGCGGTCGAGCGCGACCAGTATGGTAGGATTTCCCGCGTATTCGTGAGCGCGCGCACCGGCGCCGGATTGGAGTTGCTGCGCGGCGCGCTCGCGGAATTCGCGAAAGCCCGGGCCGCGCAGCGAGGCGCGGCCGAACTGCGCCTTCAACTCACTAGATAAATGTCCTTGAACGACCCTAACTGGGGGCGCGGCTCCCGCGGGCCGCAGGGCCCCGGCGGCGGCAACCAGGGTCCGCCGGACCTTGACGAGCTGTGGCGCAACTTCAACCGCAGGCTGTCCGAGCTTTTCGGCCGCCGGCGCGGCGGCGGCGACGAGCCGCCGCGGCCGCCGAGCGCGCGCGGCCTCGGCGGGGGCGCCGGCGTGCTGGTCGCCCTCGTGTTCGCGGTGTGGCTGGCGAGCGGGTTCTATATCGTGGTGGAAGGCCAGCGCGGGGTGGTCCTGACCTTCGGCCGCTACTCGCAAGAGACCATGCCGGGCCTGCGCTGGCGCCTGCCGTGGCCGATCCAGTCGAACGAGATCGTGAACCTCGCGCAGGTGCGCACGCTCGAAGTTGGCTACCGCAACAACGTGCGCACCAAGGTTCTCAAAGAGTCGCTCATGCTGACCGACGACGAGAATATCGTCGATCTGCAGTTCGCGGTGCAGTACCTGGTGAAGGACGCGCGCGACTTCGTATTCAACGTGCGCCGGCCCGACGACTCGGCGATGCAAATCGCCGAGACCGCGATGCGCGAGGTGATCGGCAAGAGCCGCATGGACGCGATCCTGTACGAGACCCAAATCGACGTCGCCAACCGCGCACGCGACCTTATGCAGACGATCCACGATCGCTACGGCACTGGCATCACCGTCAGCACGGTGACGATCCAGAACGCGCAGCCGCCCGAGCAGGTGCAGGCCGCGTTCGACGATGCAGTCAAGGCGAACCAGGACCGCGAGCGGCAGAAGAACGAGGGCCAGGCCTACGCGAACGACGTCATCCCACGCGCGCGCGGCGCGGCGGCGCGCCTCGGCGAGGAAGCCCAGGGCTACCGCCAGCGCGTGATCGCCAACGCCGAGGGCGACGCCTCGCGCTTCAAGCAGGTGCTCGCCGAGTACGCCAAGGCGCCCGCGGTGACGCGCGAGCGCATCTACATCGAGACCATGCAGGCGATCCTTACCTCGACCAGCAAGATCATGATGGACTATCGCGGCTCGGGGAACCTGCTCTACCTGCCGCTCGAGAAGGTCATGCAAAGCGCCGGCGCGGCGGAAGGCGCGGCTCCGAGCGCCGCGCCCGCGGCGCCGCCGGCCGAGCCCGGGCCGCGCTCGCGCGAGACCCTCAGGAATCGGGAAAGGGGCGATCGATGATGCGCGCGCTGGGGCCCGTGGTCGCGATCGTCGCGGTCCTCGCGCTCATCGCCTCGAGCGCGATGTTCACCGTCGATCAGCGGCAGAACGCGATCGTGTTCCAGCTCGGCGAGGTGAAGGAAGTGATCAATCGCTCGGGGCTGCACTTCAAGTGGCCGCTCCTTCAGAACGTGCGTCACTTCGACATGCGCATCCTCACCTACGACGACGCCGATCCGCTGCGCTTCCTGACTCAGGGCAACCGTCCGGTGCTGGTCGATTCGTTCGTCAAGTGGCGCATCGTGGACGTGCGCCAGTACTACGTCTCGGTGCAGGGCGACGAGTTCCGCGCCGCCACCCGTATCCGCCAGACCGTATCGGGCACGCTGCGCGAGGAGTTCGGCACCCGCAGCCTGCACGACGTCGTCTCGGGCGAGCGCGACATGATCATGAACCAGGTGCGCGACAAGGTCGACCAGGACCTGAAAAGGATCGGGGTCGAGATCATCGACGTGCGCCTGAAGCGCGTCGATCTGCCGGCCGAGGTGAGCGAGTCGGTGTACCGGCGCATGGAGGCGGAGAGGAAGCGCATCGCGAACGAGCTGCGCTCGACCGGCGCGGCCGAAGCCGAGAAGGTGCGCGCCGACGCCGACCGTCAGCGCGAGGTGATCCTGGCGGAAGCCTACCGCGACGCGCAGAACGTGCGCGGCCAGGGCGACGCGCGCGCAGCGGCGACCTACGCCGCGGCGTTCAACCAGAACCCCGAGTTCTACTCGTTTTACCGCAGCATGGAGGCCTACCGCTCGACCTTCCGCGGGCGCAACGACCTCATGCTGCTCGAGACCAATTCCGACTTCCTGCGCTTCTTCAGGGACTCGCTAGGCAAGCCCGCGCAGCGCAAATAGCGCCATGGGAACGACGTTCGTCATGGCGCTCGCCCTGATGCTGATCCTGGAGGGCGTGCTTCCCTTCCTCGCGCCGAATCTGTGGCGCGACACCTTCCGCAAGATCACGCAGATGACCGATGGACAGATCCGCTTCGTCGGCCTGTCGTCGATGATCGTCGGCCTGCTCATCCTGCTGTGGACGCGGGCATGAAGTGGGTTCTGCCGGAATACATCGAGGACATTCTTCCGGCGCAGGCGAAGCGCATCGAGGCCCTTCGTCGCAGGATCCTGGACCTGTTCTTCTCCAACGACTATGAGTTGGTCATGCCGCCTCTGCTGGAGTACGTGGATTCGCTCCTGACCGGCACCGGCCACGACCTCGAGCTGCGCACGTTCAAGGTAGTCGACCAGCTCTCGGGGCGCATGATGGGGGTGCGCGCCGACATCACGCCGCAGGTGGCGCGCATCGATGCGCATCTTCTGAACCGCAGGGGCGTCACGCGCCTTTGCTATTGCGGCAGCGTGCTGCACACGCGCCCGGCCGCGCCGGGCGCGACGCGCGAGCCGATCCAGATCGGCGCCGAGATGTACGGCGAGCCGGGCGTCGCCGCCGACGTGGAGATGCTCGAGCTCCTCTGCCGCGCGCTGGAGCTTGCCGGCGTGCGCAAGGCGCGCGTCGACATCGGCCACGTCGCCATCTTCCGCGCGATCGCGCACGAGGCGGGCGTGAACGCCGAGCGCGAGGCCGAGCTCTTCGAGGCCTTGCAGCGCAAGGAGGTGCCCGCGTTGAGGGAGCTTTCGAAGAAGCTGCGCGCGACGATGCGCGAGGCGCTTCTCATGCTGCCGAGCCTTTACGGCGGGCCGGAAGTGCTCGACGAAGCGCAGAAGAAGCTTCCGCCGCTCGCCGAGGTGAGAAAAGCGCTCGCGACGCTCGGCCGGCTCGCCAAAGTGTGCAAGTTTCCCGCCAGCTTCGACCTCGCCGAGCTGCGCGGCTACCACTACCATTCGGGCGTGGTGTTCGATGCGTATTGCGACGGGGTAAGCGGAGCGGTGGCCCGAGGTGGGCGTTATGACGAAGTGGGTAGAGCGTTTGGTCGCGCGCGACCGGCTACGGGCTTTTCCATCGATCTGAGAGCGCTCGCTTCCGTCTCATGACCGCGAGAAACGTCGTCGTCATCGGCACGCAGTGGGGCGACGAGGGCAAGGGCAAGATTGTCGACTGGCTCACCGACCGCGCGCAGGGCGTGGTGCGCTTCCAGGGCGGGCACAACGCCGGCCACACGCTGGTGATCGGCGGGAAGAAGACCGTCCTGCACCTCATCCCTTCGGGCATCCTGCGCGACAGCGTCGACTGCTTCATCGGTAACGGCGTCGTGGTGTCGCCGCAGGCGCTGGTCGCCGAGATGGACGAGCTCGAGACCGCGGGGGTGCGCAGCGTGGTGGCGCGCCTTTCGATCAGCGAGGCCTGCCCGCTCATCCTCCCTTATCACGCCGCCCTCGACCATGCGCGCGAGGCCGCCAAGGGCGCGCAAAGGATCGGCACCACGGGCCGCGGCATCGGCCCAGCCTACGAGGACAAGGTGGCGCGGCGCGCGATCCGTCTACAGGACCTTTTCGAGCCCGCGCGCTTCGCGCAGAAGCTGCGCGAGCTGCTCGACTTCCACAATTTTGTCCTGGAGCACTACTACAAGCAGCCAAAGCTCGATTGGAGGGAGATCCTTGATCAAACCCTTGCGCTCGCCCCGCGCATCGCGCCTCTGATCGCCGACGTGCCACGTGCCCTCTACCACGCGAACCGCGCCGGAAAGAACCTGCTCTTCGAAGGCGCGCAAGGCTCGCTCCTCGACATCGACCACGGCACGTACCCTTTCGTCACCTCGTCGAACTGCGTCGCCGGCGCCGCGGCGGCTGGCGCGGGCATCGGCCCGCACCACCTGCACTATGTGGTCGGCATTACAAAGGCGTATACGACGCGCGTCGGCGGCGGGCCGTTCCCGACCGAGCTCTCGGACGACGTCGGGGAGCACCTGCGCCAGCGCGGACAGGAATTCGGCGCCACCACCGGCCGGCCGCGGCGCACCGGCTGGTTCGACGCCGCGGCGCTCAAGCGCTCGATCCAGCTGAACGGCGTCTCCGGCCTGTGCATCACCAAGCTCGACGTACTCGACGGGGTCGACGCGGTAAAGATCTGCGTCGGCTACGAGCTCGAGGGCAACTTTTCCGAGATTCTGCCGGTCGGCGCCGAAGAGCTGGAACGCTGCCACCCTCGCTACGAGGAGCTTCCGGGCTGGATGGAGAGCACGGTTGGCATCAAGTCCTATGAAGCGCTACCCAAGGCGGCGCGCGCGTACCTGAAGCGCATCGAGTCGCTCGCGGGCGTGCCGATCGATCTGATCTCGACCGGGCCCGACCGGGACGAGACGATCGTAATGCGCCATCCCTACGACGCTTAGCGCTATCCAGATCAGCTTTCACGGCTCGCGGTGGTCTTCTTTGTCATCTCGCAATGACGCGTTGTCGCGCCCCGCGCACGCGCTTTTCCGGGCCTAGCTACAGCGCGGCGGCGATGAGCGGCGCAGAATGGCCGCGCGATGTACCCGGATATCGACAAGGCGCGCGCGCAGCACGCGGCGCTCAGAAAGATCGTCGAGTGCCACGTCGGCGCGGCCGACTGGCGCACGCTGCACCGGGTGCTGGACCTCTGCCGTCGCGCTGCAGTCGCGATCGAAGATCGCTATTGCCGCGACAAGCTGCGCCTGGTGGAGGACTTCTCCGCCGAGATGTTCTCTCACGGCGAGAGCCGCGCGCCGCTTCTCAAGCAGCGCATCCTCGACGCGCTCGATCTTTTCGCAAGCCGCCTCTACAGCCTCGAGACGCGGCGCCGCGCCGGTACCCTTACCAGCTGCTAGTACAATCAGAAGGTTGTCGCGATGGTGCCTAGGAAGCGATCCGATCGCGATCTAAGCCTCCTCCGCATGCCTTGGAAGCTCTCGCTAGCGGCGTAGACATCGATTCCTGCTGCGCTGCGAGTATCGGGTAGCGGCAAAGCCGCCGATAGGCTTATTTCTTAGTGGCTTCCGCATGGATTTGAAATCAACTTCAAAAGTCGCGGCCCGGGGGTCGGGAAGGCGCGAAACGAGACTTTTTTCACGTTCTGGTCAACCAACTGTCCTGCTGGGTCGTTATGGGCGTTGACCGAGAACTCGGTCGTTTGCTGAAAACACTCAACCAGGAGGACTACGCATGAGCAAGCTAATTAGTGCTGTTTTGGCCGCCGCCTTCGCAGTGGCAACCGTTTCCCCGGTCGCTTTCGCGCAGACCAAAGAAGAGAAGGCAGCGAAGTCGAAGGCCGCCGTTGACGCCGCCTGCAAAGGCAAGAAGGCCGGCGATATGGTCAAGGTGGATGGCAAAGACGTAAAGTGCCCGGCGCCGAAGATGTAATTTCACTGTTTCGTCCTTCGAAAAGGGAGGGCTCGCGCCCTCCCTTTTTCATTGGGCGCTGCCCGCTGCCCACGCGCCCATGACGTTTTCGTGTGTCGGAGTTTTTTAGTTGCCGCGCTGAGCAAAGGTGCGTCGCGCCGCCATTTAAGCGTCGGACCAAGATCGGAGCGCTATTCCCGGCGGGTTATATTGCGGTGGTGCCGAGGAAGGGACTCGAACCCCCACAGTGTTGCCACCGCTAGGACCTGAACCTAGTGCGTCTACCAATTCCGCCACCTCGGCACGGGAGGCGCGATTTTAGTTGCAGGTATCTGACGTGTCAAAGAAAAAAGCGAAAAGAACCGCGTTGCGGCGAAGGCAGAGATCGAGCCGCGACGCGATTGACGCGCAACGCATCCTCGGCGCGCTGAACGCCGCGCGCGCGCCTCTCACGCGCGAGGAGCTCGCGGCGCGGCTGCACGTCCCACGCCATGCGCGGCGCGAATTCGAGCGCTCGCTGGCCGAGCTCGAGCGTGCGGGCGACGTGGTGCAGAACCGCGCCGGCAGCCTGCTGGTGTCGAAGCGCCTCGCGCTCGTCGCCGGTCGCGTCGAGGGCCATCCCGACGGGCACGGTTTTCTCGTGCCCGACGAAGGCGGCGCGACGATTTTCCTCACGCCGGCGGAGATGCGCCAGCTCATGCACGGCGACCGCGCCGCCGTGCGCATCTCGGGCCGCGACCTGCGCGGCCGCGCCATCGGCGAAGTGGTGGAAGTGCTGGAGCGCGCAAACCGCCGCATCGTCGGCCGGCTGCACTCCGAGCACGGTGTGCTGTTTCTCGTACCCGAGGACCGGCGCATCGCGCACGACATTCTGGTACCGCCCGCCGAGACCGGCAGAGCGAAGGCGGGAGAGGTGGTCACGGTCGACCTCGTCGCCCAGCCCGGGGCGCACGCACAACCGATCGGGCGCGTCGCCGAAGTGCTCGGCCACCACGCCGACCCCGGCATGGAAATCGAGATCGCGGTGCGCAAGTTCGACCTGCCGCACGAGTTTTCTCGGAAGGCTCTGGCGCAGGCGCGCGCGCTACCTGATGAGGTAACTGAGCTTGAAAACCGCAAGGACCTGCGCGAGCTGCACTTCGTGACAATCGACGGGGAGACCGCCAAGGACTTCGACGATGCGGTGTACGCGCGGCGCGAGGCGAAAGGCTGGCGTTTGTGGGTCGCGATCGCGGACGTGAGCCATTACGTGCGCCCGGGCGACGCGCTCGACCGTGACGCGCGCGAACGCGGCACCTCGGTGTACTTCCCGCGGCGGGTGATCCCGATGCTGCCGGAGAAACTGTCGAACGGGCTATGCTCGCTCAACCCGAACGTCGAGCGCCTCGCGATGGTGTGCGAGATGGCGATCACGTCCGAGGGCGAGGTCGCGCGCTACGAGCTCTACGCCGGCGTGATCTGTTCGCGCGCCCGGCTCACGTACACCGAGGTTTGGGAGCGGCTCTCCTCGGGCAGAGCTGCGGAAAACCTGCGGGTGCTCTACGAGCTTTTCCATGCGCTCTTCGCCGAGCGCAGCCGGCGCGGCGCGATCGACTTCGACACGCTGGAGACGCGTATGGTGTTCGACCCGCGCGGCAAGATCGAGCGCATCGTGCCCGAACCGCGCAACGATGCGCACCGCATCATCGAGGAGTGCATGCTCGCGGCCAACGTGTGCGCCGGCAACTTCCTCGCAAGCCACCGGCAGCCTGCGCTCTACCGGGTGCACGACGTGCCGGCGGCGGACAAGGTCGCCGCGCTGCGCGATTTCCTGGCCGAGCTGGGCCTCCAGCTCCCCGGCGGCGACATCCCGCAGCCGAAGGACTACGCGCGGCTCCTCGAGCGCATCCGCAAGCGGCCCGACTTCGGCCTGCTGCAGACCATTCTCCTGCGCTCGCTAAAGCAGGCGGTGTACAGCCCGAGCAACGTCGGCCACTTCGGCCTCGCTTTCGAGGCCTACGTGCACTTCACCTCGCCGATCCGGCGCTACCCCGATCTCCTGGTCCACCGCGCGATCAAGGCCACGCTCTCACGGAAGAAGTATGTCGAAGAGGACTGGGAGGCGCTCGGCCGCCATTGCTCGGAAACCGAGCGACGCGCCGACGAAGCGAGCCGCGACGTCGAGAACTGGCTCAAGTGCTACTACATGCGCGACCACGTCGGCGGCACGTTCTCCGGCAGCATTACCGGGGTGGTGCCGTTCGGCCTGTTCGTAACGCTCGACGACTATTTCGTCGACGGCCTTGTGCACATCTCCGAGCTCGGTCGCGACTACTTCCAGTTCGATCCCGCGCGTCACATGCTCCTCGGCGAGCGTACCGGCCGGCGCTACCGCCTCGCGGACCGGATGACGGTCAAGCTGGTGCGCGTGGACCTGGACACGCGCAAGATCGATCTCGTTCCTCATGAAAGAGCCTAGAGTCGTTTTCGGCTTCCATGCCGTGCTCGCGCGGCTGCGCGCCGACCCGAAGTCGGTGGTCGAGATCTTCCTCGACGAGACGCGCAACGATGCGCGCGGCAAGGATCTCGTGGCGCTGGCCGAGCGCGCCGGCGTGCGCGTCATGCGCGTTCCGACGAAGCGGCTGGATGGTTTCTACGGTGGCGGCCGACACCAGGGAGTCGTGGCGCGCGTGGAAGTGAAGAACGTGCTCGATGACCTGAACCAGATTCTCGAACAAGTCGACAACCCCCTGCTTCTCGTGCTCGACGGCGTAACCGACCCCCACAATCTCGGTGCCTGCCTGCGAGTGGCCAATGCTGCGGGCGCGCATGCGGTAATTGCGCCGCGCGACCGTGCTGCGGGGATTACTCCGGTTGTCTCGAAGGTCGCCAGCGGCGCCGCTGAAGCCACGCCCTACCTGATGGTCACCAACCTCGCCCGCACGCTCGCCGAGCTGAAGGAGCGCAACATCTGGGTCGTGGGTGCGGAGGAAGGTGCCGCCAAGAAGCTCTATGAGGCTGATCTTCCTCGATCAATTGCATGGGTCCTCGGTGCCGAAGGCGAGGGCATGCGGCGCCTCACGCGGGAAAGCTGCGACCTTCTCGTGCGCATCCCGATGCGGGGCGAGGTCGAAAGCCTGAACGTCGCAGTGTCGGCCGGGATCTGCCTGTTCGAGTCCGTGCGGCGGCGGTAACATTTCAGGCATGCGCGCCCTGGTCATCGACGATCATCCGTTGATCCAGGAGATCGTACCGGCCGTGCTTGCCAAGGCGCTCGGCGAAGTGGCGGTTGCGACCGAGTCCACCCTGGAAGGGGGCATCGCGCGCGCCGCGCGCGAGGACATGCCGGAGCTGGTCGTCCTCGACCTCGGGTTGCCCGGCTGCCAGGGACTCGAGGCGCTGGCGCGCTTCCGGTCCAAGTTTCCGGAGATTCCACTCGTCGTGCTGTCGTGCACCTGCGATCGCGACTTGATCCTCGCCGCACTCGAAGCCGGTGCGGCCGGCTACATCCCGAAGACGTCGAAGCCGGACGTGATGATCGCAGCGATCAGAGTGGTGGCCGCAGGCGGAAGGTATGTGCCACCCGAAGCGCTCGAGGACGCGGCGGACAAGTCGCGGCCGGCGCCACGCAGCACGGCCGCGCTCGAGCTGACGCCGCGCCAGGAGCAGGTGCTGCGGCTCATCCTCAAGGGGCATAACAACGAGCGCATCGCCGCCGAGCTCTCGATCGCCTGCAACACGGTGAAGCAACATGTACATGCCATCTTCACCGCTCTCGGGGTCTCGACGCGCGCCGAAGCGGTCATCGCTGCGACCCGGCACGGCTTCTCACCGGGCTGATTGAATATCGGCTACCGAGGAGCAGTGCATCCGGCGAACAGGGCAGCGCTCCGCTGCACCACGTCGCGCGTCTTCGCCATGTCGGACGCGATGCCCGGACGGCCGACTGTGGCTAAGGTCCGATCCGCCGCGTGCTGAACTTCAGCGCTGTAATCGTTTGCCATTGCAGCGGCCACCGACAATGACGTCTCTACACGCTGTCTGTCGCGGTGGTCGACCATTCCATCTCGAAGGTGACCGAGGACGAGGACCAGGACAAGACTGTGTTCCAGAGCTGCGGCGTTCTGGTCAACAAAGCTCGTGCGATCGAACTCCTGGCTCGTCCTGGAATGCGCTTGGCCGCTCAGCCCTTGCACCTCGCTGCTGAGCGACTTCATGTGTTGCAGAAGATTAGCCCGTGCTCCACGAAGATCACCTAGGACGCCGACAACCTCGCCCATTTTCACAGTAGGACCGCATTCCACAGCGGGCAGATTTTTCCCGAAGATGAGAAGAAGGCACGCAACCGCCCATTTGACGTAGTTCATCGCTCCCCTTTGCGTCCTGGCGCGTTCGCATCCTGCCACAGGTGCATCGTTTCTCGCTGAACCGCGCCAGCCGCTTTTCCTTATTGTCCAGTACCGTAAACAAATTCACAGGCCGATGAGCGCTCTCTGCTCACCGCTAAACCTAAGGTCTTGATGTGCGCAGCATTGCGCGGCAAGCCTGCGAACTCACAACTAAGATGGCCCGCCTTGTATTGCCGATGGAACGGTCCATCGAACGACAAGCGACTTCGGGTAGTGCGGCTTTAGCCAGGGAGAAGAAGATGCCGCTCATCGGTGGAGTAGTTCTTCTAATTCAATTCTGCTTTGCCTACCACGCTTTGAAAACGGGGCGTCCCTACTGGTGGATTTTCGTGATCATGGCGTTCCCGGTTGCTGGCTGCATCATCTATTACTTCGTCGAAGTATTCCCAGGATCGCGCGAGCAACGTAACGCCAATAGAGCTGCGCGCAAGCTTGCCCGGGTTCTGGAGCCTGATGCTGACCTCAACAAGCGCGTCGAAGAGCTGGAGATCTGCGGTAGCGTCGACAACAAGCTCGCGCTGGCCGCCGAATGCATGAATCATCGGATGTATCCGGAAGCCGCAAGGCTTTACGCGAGCTGCCTCGATGCAGTGTACGCATCCGATGGCGCCATTCTCTTTGGATTAGCCCAGGCGCTGGTCGAAGGTGGCGATTGGGGCAAGGCGAGCGCCGCCGTCGAGCGACTCAAGTCGAACGCGCCGAAATTCCGGCCGCTAGAGGTGCAGCTGCTGCAAGCGAGGGCCTTGGAGGGACGGGGAGACAAGGACGCCGCGCTTTCTGCCTACCGCGAGCTAATTCCAGTCTTCGTCGGTCTTGAGGCTCGATATCGCTACGGTAGCTTCCTGTCGCGATTGGGCAAGCATGACGCGGCCATGGAGGTATTCAACGATGTCGTCAAGTGCGCGAAGCGCTTCTCGTCGTCGCTCGAAGAGGAGGAGCGTTGGGCTTCAGCTGCCAAACGAGCCATCGCTGGGGGCTGAGCCGCGTCGTGACATCCAGGAACTACCCGCTGCGCCAGTTGCCAGACGCGGCCGATTGCGAGAACCGTCCTTTGCCGCCATAGTCTTATCGTCATGGAGAGTAAGCGCAAGAGCTACATTCCCCCGGACCCGACGCAGATCGAGGCAAAGCCCGAGGCCCTCGACTACTGGGCGCGCACGCTCGAAACCGATCCCGAGAAGATCCGCCGCGCGCTCAGCAAGGTCGGCCCGATCCTCGAGAAAGTGAAGCAGGAACTCGGCATCGGCGGCGTAGGGTAGGCACAACTCGCCAGTTTTCCAGTACAATCCCGCCCCTTCCTGGTCGCACCCGTACGCATGACGGTCGGCCTCATTACCCAAATGAGCCATAGGAAAGGAGCACAACTCGACATGCGGCATTACGAGATCGTCTTCATCGTCCATCCCGACCAGAGCGAGCAGGTGCCGCAGATGGTCGAGCGCTACAAGGGCCTGATCGCCCAGCGCAACGGCACTGTGCACCGCCTCGAGGACTGGGGCCGCCGGCAGCTCGCCTACCCGATCGCCAAGGTTCACAAGGCGCACTACGTACTCATGAACATCGAGTGCGACAACGAGACGCTGAAGGAGCTCGAGCACTCGTTCAAGTTCAGCGACGCAGTGCTGCGCCATCTGATCGTAGCCATGCCCAAGGCGCACACCAACCCCTCCCCCATGATGCGCGAGGAGAAGTCGAAGTCGATGATGGAGCGCGGCGCTGGCGCCTCCGGCGAGGTGGCGCCTGAACCGGGTCGAGCTGAGCGGCCAGCTGCTTGAGCTGGGGGCGTTGCGTTACACGCCGGCCGGCGTCGCCGCCGTCGAGTTCAGGCTCACGCACCGCTCCGAGCAGGTCGAGGCGGGCGGGCGCAGGACGGTCGAGGCCGAGGTGGGCGCGGTGGCCTTCGACACGCAGGCGAAGCTGCTCGCCGGCAGGCCGCTCGGCAGCGCGGTGAAAGTTGAGGGATTTCTGGGAGCAAAGAGCAAGCGCTCCAAGCGGCTCGTGCTCCACGTGACGAACATCGAATTCATCGAAGGAGAGCAACATGCCACCGCCGCGCAGAGGTAAAGGCAAGGGTAAAGGGAAGTTCGGCAAGGACAAGAAGGACCGCGGCCAGCGGGCCCTCTTTCGCCGGCGCAAGTTCTGCCGCTTCACGGCCGAGAAGGTGGAGTGGATCGACTACAAGGACGTCGAGACGCTCAAGGATTTTGTCAACGAGACGGGCAAGATCATCCCGGCGCGCATCACCGGGACCGCCGCGGGCTACCAGCGCCAGCTGTCGGAGGCGATCAAGCGTGCGCGCTTTCTTGCGCTGCTGCCCTACACGGACCTGCATTGAGATCGACGTCGATACTGCTATGGAAGTGATACTTCTCGAGAAGATCGCGAACCTGGGCGAGCTCGGCCAGGTGGTGAAGGTGAAGGACGGGTACGCGCGCAACTATCTCATCCCGCACGGCAAGGCGAAGCGCGCGACCGCGGAGAACCGCAAGGCGTTCGAAGCGCGCCGCGCCGAGCTCGAGCAGGCGCAGGCCATTGCTCTCGCCAAGGCACAGGAGCGCTCAGGCAGGCTCGACGGCCTGACGCTGCAGATCACGCAAAAGGCCGGGCCCGACGGCCGTCTCTTCGGCTCGGTCACCAACTACGACATCGTGGAAGCGCTCAAGAAGCAGGGCCACGAGGTCGAGCGCGCGCAGATCCGCATGCCGCAGGGACCGCTCAAGCAAGTGGGCGACTTTCCGATTGAGGTCGCGCTGCACACCGACGTCGCCGTCACCATCACTGTCTCGGTGCTCGGCGAGCAATAAGCTCTCAGCGCGGCGAGACGGGCCTTACCGGCCCCTGATTCATTTCAGTTGCGTGGACGTTTATACAGTAATAGAGTGGCCGGCGTGTCAAGAGATTTAATTTGGAGTTGTACAGCGCCATCCACAAACTACCGACAGCCTGCTCACAGCCTATCCACAGCGGTCAGGATCCGTTAGCCTCGGATGGTCAAATTTTCAGCGGTGCCGCGGCGCGAGAGCATTGGTAAAGCGCGCGTTTCGACTTGTCAAATCGGAAACCCGGCCTCACTTCCTATGATGCGCGCCGGGGAGGTCAGAACAAAATGCCAGTTGCACAGCCACTAGCGCGCCCGGGCGTCGGCGATCCGCAGCTCGTCGCGCTCAAGCTGCCGCCGCACTCCGTCGAGGCCGAGCAGTCGCTGCTCGGCGCGCTGCTCCTCGACAATCAGGCGTTTGACCGCGTCGCCGACCTCGTCTCGGCGGGCGATTTCTACCGCGACGACCACCGCCGCATCTGGCGCCACATCGCGCGCCTGGTGGAGGCGAGCCGGCCGGCCGACGTGGTCACGGTGTCCGAGTCGATCGAGGCGAGCGAGGACAAGGACAAGACCGGCGGCGCGGCCTACCTCGCGGCGCTCGCGCAGAACACGCCGAGCGCGCTTAACATCCGGCGCTACGCCGAGCTTGTGCGCGAGCGCGCGGTGCAGCGGCGTCTCGCGCAGGTCGCTACGGAGATCGCCGAGGCCGCGCTCGCGCCGACCGGCAAAGACGTAGGGCAGCTCCTCGACGAGGCGGAATCGAGGATCTTCCAGATCGCGGAGTCGGGCGCGCGCAAGGACCAAGGCCTCCTGGGCATCAGCCCCGTTCTCGCCAAGGTGTTCGAACGCATCGACCACCTTCACAGTCAGGACAATCCCTCCGACGTCACCGGAGTTCCTTCGGGCTTCATCGACCTCGACCGCAAGACCGCGGGATTGCAGCCCGGGGACCTGATCATCGTGGCCGGGCGGCCGTCGATGGGAAAGACCGCCCTCGCCCTCAATATCGCCGAGCACGTCGCCTTGCATCCCAGCGTCGGCTTGCCGGTGGCGATCTTTAGCATGGAAATGAGCGCGACCCAGCTCGCCATGCGCATGCTCTCATCGATGGCCGCGGTCGACCAGACGAAGCTGCGCACCGGAAGGCTCGACAACAGGGAATGGGCAGACCTCACCGACGCGATTGGCAAGCTGAACGAGGCTCGCATCCACGTCGACGAGACCGCGGCGCTCAATGCTCTCGAATTGCGCGCCAGGGCGCGACGCATGAAGCGCGAGTACGGCAAGCTCGGCCTGATCGTCGTCGACTACCTGCAGTTGATGTCGGCCAGCTCCCAGGGCGAGAACCGCGCGACCGAGATCTCGGAGATCTCCCGCTCGCTCAAGGCGCTCGCCAAGGAGCTCGATGTGCCGGTGATTGCGCTCTCGCAGCTGTCGCGGGCGGTCGAGCAGAGGAACGACCGCCGGCCGCTGATGTCGGACCTGCGCGAGTCGGGCGCGATCGAGCAGGACGCCGACGTGATCCTCTTTATCTACCGCGAAGAGGTCTATGCCCCGGAGAAAGAGGAAGCGAAGGGCAGGGCGGAAGTGATCATCGGAAAGCAAAGAAACGGGCCGATCGGTACCATTGCGCTTACTTTCAGAGGGCAGTTCACCCGCTTCGCGAACGCCCTTGCCTTTGACGGAGGCGGGCAATGGCCGAACCGCTGATCGCGCAGAAATCCCCGTATGTCGTCGAACTCGCGCCCGGCGACTACTGGTGGTGTCGCTGCGGCCACTCCAAGCGCCAGCCGTTCTGCGACGGCTCGCACAAAACGACGGAGTTCACGCCGGTGAAGTTCAGCATGACCGAGGCGCAGAAGATCTGGCTGTGCGGTTGCAAGCGCAGCGGCAACAAGCCCTTCTGCGACGGCTCACACAAGAAGCTGACTTAGAACCCTGCCGGATACCTGCGGTATCCGGGCTTTCCAGGTATGCCTATTTCTTGGTAGCGGTCCACTTGCCCTCCGCGCCCTTCTCGTCGCGGAAGCTGCCTTCCATCTTGCTGCCGTTGACGCGGCCGGTGAAGTCGCGGCGCACCTTGTTCTGGTCGACGTAGGCGAAGCTGATCGCGGTGCCGCGGAGCTTTACGTCGCGCAGCCCGGCGTGGATCGGGCCGAGCGCGAGGGTGCCGCTCACCTTCTGGAAGGTCTGCTCGAGCGTCATGTCGTGGTGCTGGCCGCCCCCGTCGAGGGTCCAGTTCCCCATCACGTTGGCAGGCACGATCCAGAAGTAGGCTCGCCGGCCGTCGAGCGTGGAGATCTCGTCGGCTTCCCAGTCCTCCATGCTGAACGAGTGCGACACCACGCGCGTGCCGGGCCGCATCGACAGGAGCTGCGGCCTAAGCTTCATGTTGAGAGCGGGTAGGAGGTACAGCGTGATGACGCTGGCCTGGGTGAAGTCGGTGGCGAAGATGTCGCCGTGCCGGATCACCGCCTTGCCCGCGCCGGTCCCCGCGACGCCCGCCTTCTGCGCGTTTTCGTTCGCGTGCTTCACCATGTCCGCGTTGTACTCGATGCCGACGGCGCGGGCGCCGAACTTCTTCGCCGCCATGATCGCGATCTTGCCGTCGCCCGCCCCCAGGTCCCAGACGAAGTCGTTGGGCGTGACCTGCGCCATCACGAGCATGCGCTCGACCACGTCGTCGGGCGTCGGCACCCAGATGACGTCCTTGCCGGCCTGGCCGACCTGCGGCGCGAATTGCGCTGCGGCGAGCGCCGCGAATAAGGAAAGAAAGATCGTGGTGGAGAGACGAACAAGAGCGGTCATTGCGGGTTCCGGGGAATGAAAGAGGCAGCGAAATGTAGCAGAAACGGCCAGCGACTTGGCGAAACACCCGGGCTGCCCGGATTATTCCTCGGGGTCAGACGCCGATCTTCTCGGTCGGGGTCTGACCCCGATTTCTTGCTATAGCACGTCGGCGGCGTGGTCGGCGAGCCGCGAGCGCTCGCCGCGAGCGAGCGTGACGTGCCCGGCGTGTCCCCAATCCTTCATGCGGTCGACGACGTAGGTGAGGCCCGACGATCCTTCGGTGAGGTAGGGCGTGTCGATCTGCGCGATGTTGCCGAGGCACACCACCTTGGTGCCCGGCCCCGCGCGCGTGACCAGGGTCTTCATCTGCTTGGGCGTCAGGTTTTGCGCCTCGTCGATGATGAGCCACTTGTTGACGAAGGTGCGGCCGCGCATGAAGTTGAGCGACTTGATCTTGATGCGCGAGCGCACGAGGTCGCGCGTCGCGGCCCGGCCCCACTCGCCGCCCGATTCGTCGGAGGCGTTGAGCACATCGAGATTGTCCTCGAGCGCGCCCATCCAGGGCTGCATCTTCTCCTCCTCGGTGCCCGGCAGGAAGCCGATGTCCTCGCCCAGCGGAACCGTGACCCGAGTCATGATGATCTCGGAGTAGCGCTTTTCGTCGAGCACCAGGGTGAGCCCGGCGGCGAGCGCGAGCAGCGTCTTGCCGGTTCCCGCCTGGCCGAGCAGCGTGACGAAGTCGACCGCCGGGTTCATGAGGAGATTGAGCGCGAAGTTCTGCTCGCGGTTGCGCGCGGTGATGCCCCACACCGAGTTCTTGGCGTGGGTGTAGTCGCGCAGCGTCTCGAGCACTGCCACGCGGCCGGAGGCTTCCTTCACCAGGGCGTGGAGCGGCCGCTCGCCCGATTCGTCGTACACGAATTCGTTCACGTGGAGCTTCGGCACCAGCGGCCCGCGCACGCGGTAATAGGTATGACCCTCCTTCTTCCACGACTCCATGTCCTTGCCGTGCGTGTTCCAGAAGTCGCGCGGCAGCGCGCGCACGCCGGTGTAGAGCAGGTCGGCGTCCTCGAGCACCTTGTCGTTGGTGTAATCCTCGGCGGCGAGCCCGAGCGCGCGCGCCTTGATGCGCATGTTGATGTCCTTCGACACCAGCACCACCTCGCGCTCGGGCTGCTTCTGCTGCAGCGCACGCACCACGGCGAGGATCTGGTTGTCGGTGCGGCCCGAGGCGAGCGTCGCCGGCAGCTCGCCGTTGATCGCTTCGGTCTGCAGGAAAAGCCGCCCCTTGGACTGCTGCCCGTCCCTGATCTTGAGCGCAAGCCCCTTGTTGATCGACTCGACATCCCCGCTCACGATCTCGTCGAGGAAGCGGCTCGCCTGGCGCGCGTTGCGCGAGACGTCCGACAGCCCGCGCTTGTGCTGGTCGAGCTCTTCCAAGGTCGCGATCGGCAGGTAGAGGTCGTGCTCGTCGAAGCGGAAGAGGCTCGTCGGATCGTGCATCAGCACGTTCGTGTCGATGACGAAGAGCTTTCTTGGCTTTGCTTGCTTGCGGGACGGCTTCACGGCGGGGACTGACTCTAACGCTACTGCGGGTGGCTCGACATCATGGGGCTTTAACAAAGTTCAATACCTCCTGGACGTGGGCGCTCGATGCCGCGGATCTTTCTCGGGAACTTCATCTTCGCCTTGAATGCCTCCTGCGACTTGAGCGAGTCGCACGAAACGCCGAAGCGTGTTGTCCTTTGGATAGAAATACCGGACCAGCTTGCTCGTGCGAGCGCTCGAGAGCCTGAAGGTGCCGCCGCCGGTGCTGGGAAGGCTGCAGTCCGCAACCGGCTTGCCGAGCATTTCCAGAGGTTCTAATTACCCTTCTTAGCAATGCGCTGTAGCGCTTTCATTGAACACAACTAATGTTTCCAGCGCAAGCGGACGCTACGGGGTCCTGATTGGTAAGGGTTTTTCGCCACGCAAGAACCGGCGCAGTTCCGCGAGGAGCTCCTTCGGCTTTTCCTCGGGGATGAAATGTCCGCACTGGAGCGCGCGGCCGCGGACATCGAGCGCGACTTCCCGCCAGTCGGCAAGGCAGTCAAAGAGCGCCTCGATCACGCCCTGCCGGCCCCAGAGCGCGAGTACCGGCATGCTGAGCTTCTTATGCAGGTCCTTCCTGTCGTGCACGAGGTCGATGGTGGCGGCCGCGCGGTAGTCCTCGCAGGTGCAGTGTGGATCAAAGCAGCGCGCGTACTCGTCGAGCGCACGCCGGTCGAACACCTTGAGGCCGGTCTTCCCCCTGCCGAGGCGCTTGAGGATGTAGTCGGGTCCCATGCTCTTCAGCATTCGCTCGGGCAGCGGCGCCTCCTGGATCAGGAAGAACCAGTGGTAGTAGGCCTTCGCGAACTGCATGTTGGTGCTCTCGTACATCTTGAGCGTGGGCGAGATGTCGAGCACGGTCAGCGTCTGCACGCGCCGGGCGTGGTCGCGCGCCATGCGATGCGCGACGCGGCCGCCGCGGTCGTGGCCGACGACGTGGAACTTGATGAAGCCAAGGGCTTCCATCGCCTCGATCATGTCGAGCGCCATTGCGCGCTTCGAGTAATTCGCGTGGCCGGGAACGCCGCGCGGCTTCGACGAGTCGCCGTAGCCGCGCAGGTCGGCGCACACCACGGTGTAGTCGCGCGCGAGCCCCGGCGCCACCTTGTGCCAGATGGCATGCGTCTGCGGGTAGCCGTGGAGCAGCAGTAGCGGCGGGCCTTCGCCGCCGGCGACGAGGTTAATGGTCGCTGCGCTCGTCCTGATTCGTTTCCTGATGAAGCCCGGGAAAAGGCTCATTCGAACAAGAGCGCGGCCGCAACTCGGCGTTCCTCGGCGACGAGGATGTTGTAAGTGCGGCAGGCGGCCTGCACGTCCATCACCTCGAGTCCGATCCCCGCCTGCGCGAGCGCGGCGGTGAGCCGTGGATGCGGAAAGCGCTGACGCGGACCGGTGCCGAGCAGCACGATCTCGACGCCGAGCTCCTTCAGAAACCCGAAATCCTCCGCAGTGAGCGCGTCGAAACGCTCGGCCGACCAATCCTCGACGCGGTCGGCGAGCACCACCAGGCTCGAAGCGTGCCGCTCGCCGTTCACCATCACGTAGCCTTCGCCGTATCCAGTGATCGTGTTCACGCCGCTCGGACGGGAGGCCTGGAGTTTCACGCTAGAATTCTACAATGCGTGAGTTTTCAAGGATTAAGCGGCTGCCGCCGTACGTCTTCAACATCACGAACGAGCTCAAGATGGCGGCGCGGCGGCGCGGCGACGACATCATCGATCTGTCGATGGGGAACCCCGACGGCCCGACGCCGAAGCACATCGTCGCAAAGCTGGTTGAGGCGTCGCAACGAATCGACACGCACGGCTACTCGGTCTCGCGCGGCATCCCGAGGCTGAGAAAAGCGATCGCAGACTGGTATCGGCGCCGCTATGCGGTTGACCTGGATCCCGACGCGGAGGCGATCGTCACCATCGGCTCGAAGGAAGGCCTCGCGCATCTCATGCTTGCGTGCCTCGAGCGCGGCGACACGGTGCTCGTGCCCAACCCGTCGTACCCCATCCATATCTACGGCGCAATCATCGCCGGCGCCGACATCCGCTCGGTGCGCATGACGCCGGGCGTGGATTTCTTCGCCGAGCTCGAGCGCGCGATCCGCGAGCTCATGCCGAAGCCGAAGATGCTGGTGATCGGGTTCCCGTCGAATCCGACCGCGCAATGTGTCGATCTGAGTTTCTTTGAGAAGATCATTGCGCTCGCGAGGCAGCACGACATCCTCGTCGTGCACGACCTGGCCTATGCCGACATCGTGTTCGACGGCGGCTGGGTTAACAATTGCGCGCCTTCCATCATGCAAGTGCCGGGCGCGCGCGAGGTGGCGGTCGAGTTCTTCACCATGTCGAAGAGCTACAACATGGCCGGCTGGCGCATCGGCTTCATGGTCGGCAACCGCGACCTCGTGAGCGCGCTCGCGCGCATCAAGAGCTACCACGACTACGGCAGCTTCACGCCGATCCAGGTGGCATCGATCGTCGCGCTCGAAGGGCCCCAGGACTGCGTCGAGGAAATAAGGACGGTTTACGAGAAAAGACGCAATGTCATGGTGAAGGGCCTGCACGACATCGGTTGGAGGGTCGACGTGCCGAGGGCCTCGATGTACCTCTGGGCGAAGATCCCCGAGCCCTACGCCGGGCTCGGCTCGATCGAGTTCACCAAGCGCCTGCTCGAGGGCGCGCACATCGCGGTCGCGCCCGGCATCGGCTTCGGCGACTACGGCGACGATCACGTGCGCATCGCGCTCATCGAAAACGAGCACCGCCTGCGCCAGGCGGTGCGCGGCATCCGCGACATGTTCAGAAAGGACGGACTGCTCAGAGGGGCGGCGTGATGGCGCCGCAAAAAGCAGGCGCGGCGTGATCCACCCCAAGCCCGCTATGCTCGAAGGGCACGGGGTGCGCCTCGAACCGCTCTCTCTGGATCACGAAAAGCCCCTGATGGAGGCCGCCAAGGACGGCCGGCTGTGGGAGCTGTTCTTCACCAGCGTGCCCGAGACCCATAACACGAAGAAGTACATTGAGGAGGCGCTCAAGGGGCAGGAGCGGGGCGACATGCTGCCCTGGGCGGTGCGCGATCTGAAGAGCGGCGCAATCGTCGGCTCGACGCGTTACCACGACATCATCGCCGCGGCCGACCGCGTGGAGATCGGCTGGACCTGGTATGCGCAGCGCGTGCAGCGCAGCCACGTCAACACGGCATGCAAGCTGTTGCTGTTCGACTACGCGTTCGAGTCGCTAAAGTGCAAGGTCGTGGGACTGCGTACCGACAACTTCAACTTCCGCTCGCAGCGAGCGATTGAAGCGCTCGGCGCGAAGAAGGACGGCGTCATCCGCCACCACTGGCCGCGCCGGGATGGCACGATCCGGGACAGCGTCATGTACAGCGTGCTCGTGCACGAGTGGCCGGATGTGAAGCGGCATCTCGAATTCCGGTTGAAGAGAAATGAAACCCATTAACGTAGGCCTGCTCGGCATCGGTACGGTGGGCGGCGGCACCTGGGACGTGCTCAATCGCAACGCCGACGAAATCCAGCGCCGCGCCGGAAGGGCGATCCGCATCGCGGTCGTAGCGGACAAAGACCTTGATCGCGCAAAGAAAATCGTTGGGCAAAAAGCAAAGATTGTTGACGACGCTTTCGGCGTGGTGCGCGGCAACGAGGTCGAGATCGTGGTCGAGCTGATCGGCGGCACCGCCGTGGCAAGAGACCTCGTGCTCGAGGCGATCGCCCACGGCAAGCATGTGGTCACCGCGAACAAGGCGCTGCTCGCCACGCACGGCAACGAGATTTTCGCCGCCGCGCAGAAGAAGGGCGTCATGGTGGCGTTCGAGGCCGCGGTGGCGGGCGGCGTGCCGATCATCAAGGCGCTGCGCGAGGGGCTGTCGGCGAACCGCATCGAGTGGATCGCCGGCATCATCAACGGCACCTCGAACTTCATCCTCTCGGAGATGCGTGACAAGGGCATGGCGTTCGCCGACGCGCTTAAGGACGCCCAGCGCCGCGGCTACGCCGAGGCCGATCCGACCTTCGACATCGAGGGCGTCGACGCCGCGCACAAGCTGACAATCCTCTCCGCGCTCGCCTTCGACATCCCGATGCAGCTCGGCAAGTGCTTCCGCGAGGGCATTCAGCAGCTGACGAAGGCCGACATCGGCTATGCCGAAGAGCTTGGCTACCGCATCAAGCTGCTCGGCATCACGAAGAGAGCCGCCAAGGGAATCGAGCTTCGCGTGCATCCCACGCTCGTGCCGACGCGGCGGCTGATCGCCAACGTCGAGGGCGTGATGAACGCGATCCTCGTCAAGGGCGACGCCGTCGGGCCGACGCTCTACTACGGCGCGGGGGCGGGCGCGCAGCCGACCGCGAGCGCGGTGGTCGCCGACCTGGTCGACGTGACGCGCCTCATTACCGCCGACCCCGAGCAGCGCGTGCCGCACCTCGCGTTCCAGCCCGACCAGCTATCGGACGAGAGAGTTCTTTCCATCCATGAAATTGAAACCTCCTACTACCTGCGCATGCGGGTGATGGACAAGCCGGGCGTGCTCGCCGACATCACCCGCATCCTGGCTGACTCGAGCATCTCGATCGAGGCTATGGTGCAGAAGGAGCCGGGCGAGGGCGAGCGCCAGGTGGATATCGTGCTCCTCACCAACCGCGCGCTCGAAGCGGACGTGGACCGCGCGATCGGCGCAATCGAGCGACTACCCACCGTCCTCGGCCCCGTCACCCGCATCCGGATGGAGCAGCTGCTGTGAAAGTGCTCTGCTGCATGCTCGCCGCGCTCCTCGGCATGCCGGCGCTTGCGCAGGAGCAGCCGGTCCAGAAGAAGCCGGTGGCGAAGAAATCTGCGGCGAAAAAGCAGCCCGCCGCGATACCCAAGGCGCATTCCAAGCCCACGCCCGAGCAGATCCGGAAGTTCAAGGAGCTCGAGAAGAAGACGCAATAAGCCGCGTGCAATACATCAGCACTCGCGGCGCGGCGGCGCCGAAGCGCTTTACGGAGATCCTGCTCGAGGGGCTTGCGTCCGACGGCGGGCTCTACGTCCCCGAGACCTGCCCGAAGGCTGATCTTGCCGCCTGGAGAAACCTCGGCTACCCCGAGCTCGCGTTCCAGATTCTGTCGCGCTTCATCGACGACATCCCGGAGCTCGAAGCCCTGGTGCGGCGCGCCTACAGCGCGCGCCGCTTCGGCGGCGAGGAGGTCACGCCGGTGAAGACACTCGAGCCCGGGCTGCACCTGCTTGCGCTGTCGAACGGGCCGACGCTCGCGTTCAAGGACATCGCTTTACAGCTGTTGGGTGAGCTTTTCGAATACATACTGAATGAGAAGAAAGAAAACCTGAACATCCTGGGAGCTACTTCGGGGGACACGGGCTCGGCGGCGGAGTACGCCATGCGCGGCAAGCGCGGCATCCGCGTCTTCATGCTGTCCCCGCACAAGCGCATGACGCCGTTCCAAGCCGCGCAGATGTACTCGGTGCAGGACGAGAACATCCACAACCTCGCTGTGAAGGGCTCGTTTGACGACTG
>DATIGN010000053.1:0-9262 GCA_035454685.1 Burkholderiales bacterium
CCCGCTCCTTACGCTTTCGCCGACAACATCGCGAAATACTATCGCCATCTCCGCGACAACGACACGTATGTGGTCTATGCGGTGGTGCCGCCGCAGGCTGCGCGCAATCCGGAATTCTACCACAAGCAGAACATCCCAGTGCCAACCTTGCGCGTCGTGCGCGAGGACGACGACGGCGTCGTGATCTCGGGCATGAAGATGCTGGCGACCGGCGCGCTCTACGCCAACGAGATCTGGATCGGCAACGTCATCCCGCTGGCGCCCGACCAGAAGAAGGAGGCGATCACCTGCGCAATCGCCTGCAATGCGCCAGGCCTTACGCTGTGGTCGCGCAAGCCGGCCGCCGCCGGCCTGACCTCGGAGTTCGATTCGCCGCTGGCCTGGCGCTACGACGAGAGCGACAGCATGCTGATGTGCGACAACGTCAAGGTGCCGTGGGAGCGGGTGTTCGTGCACGACGACGCGCTGCTCTCCCGCGACATCTACATCAAGACGCCGAGCCACGCCTTCGGCAACCACCAGTCGAACGTGCGCTACTGGTCGAAGATGCGGCTCCTGCTCGGCCTGTGCAGCCGGATCGCGCATGCCACCGGCGCCGATCAGGTGCCGGCGGTGCGCGAAAAGCTCGGCGAGATGGCGGCGATCGAGGCCACCATCGGCGGGTTGGTGAACGGCCAGATCAACGCCTTCGAACGCTGGCCGGACGGCTACGTCTGCTTCAACCGCCGCTTCATGTACGCGGGATTGGAGTGGTGCACCCAGAACTACAGCCGCTTCATCGACGAGTTGCGCACGCTGTGCGGCGGCGGCGTGTTCCAGATGCCGGCCGACATCTCGGTAATGGACGATCCGGAACTCGCCAGGCAGTTCGACACCTACTGGCAGACCCCGCAGGCCGACGCCGTCACCCGCATGAAGCTGTTCAAGCTCGCCTGGGACATGGTCGGCTCCGAGTTCGCGGGGCGCCACCTCCAGTACGAGAAGTTCTACGCCGGCGCCTCGTTTATCGTGCGCAACCACGCCTTCCGCGAGACGCCGTGGAACGAATTTCACAAGATCGTCGACGACCTGATGGGCACCTACGACATTCCACGATCGCAAGCGAAAAGGGTGGCATGAGCTTTCACGTAAAGGAACTTGTCATCGCGGGATGGACCGGGCGGGATGAAGCGGCGCTCAGGAAGCACATCAAGGAGCTCGAGGAGATCGGCGTCAAGCCGCCGAAGACGACGCCGATCTTCTACCGCGTGGCGGCGAACCTGTTTTGCCATGCCGAGGAAATCCAGGTATCCGGGCCGGACACCAGCGGCGAAGTGGAATTCGTCCTCATTAGAGACGACGACCTGCGCGTCGCCGTTGGCTCCGACCACACCGATCGCAAGGCCGAGACGATCGGTGTATCGCTCTCGAAGCAACTATGCGCCAAGCCGGTATCACGCGACTCGTGGCGCTACGAGGAGGTGAAGCCGCACTGGGAGAGGCTCGTGCTGCGCTCCTGGGCCGACAGCGAGCTCTACCAGGAGGGTCCGGTTAGCGCCATGCGCTCTCCCGAGGACCTCATGAGCCGTTATCCCTTGAAGCCCCGGTGGGCGATGTTTGGCGGGACGCTGGCGGCAAAGGGCGGCATCCGGCCGGCGGTGCGCTTCACCATGCAGCTCGAGGACCCAGTACTTGGGCGCAAACTGCGCCATGAGTACCGGATCACCGTCTTGCCGGTAGAAGGCTAGTAGCGCACGAGGACCCGGTAGCGCAGGGTCGTGCTTCCCTCGGCTGGAACGTGCACGCGCCACTCGGCAGTGCCGGCCGCGACCTTGGCGTGGCGCTGGGTTTCCTCGAGCATCGTCCAGTCGCCCGGCACGGGCTCGCGCACCACGACGCTCGCCGCTTCCTTCTTCGCGTTGCGTAGCACGATCTCGTAGGCGCTCTCGAACACGTAGCTCGCGCGGTTGGTGGGCTCGCGGCGCTTGAAGTCGGTCTGCTTCTTGTCGGCGGTGAGGTCGAAGGCTTCGCCGAGCTTCAGGCGTACGGTCTCGTTCTTCGGCGTGTGGTCGATGCGATCCTCTCCGACGAACTGGGCGTTGCCGGCGCCGTCCTTCTTGTAGACGCGCACTACGCCCTTCGGCATCGGCATGCCGAGGTGCGAAGACTCGCGGTTCTCGAGCTGCACGAACACGCCGACCTTCATCTTCTGCCCGATGCCGCCGACACTCGAGCGGTAGTAGTAGTCGCTGCCCTGGAGAACGAGCTCCTTCACGACCGGCACGGCCTGGGCGCTGAGCAGCGCGACCTGCTTGGTCTGGTTGTCGGCGATGGTCGTCGGGCGCGCGAGGGTGTAGAGGTGATACTCGAACAGCGCCTCCTGCGCCATCTTCGAGGCAGGAGCGGCTTCGGCGACGCGGTCCGCCATTGCTCTCTGTGAGAGCCGAAGTTCCTCGCGCACGCGATTGATATCGCCGGCGACGAGCTGCAACTTCGCGTTGGGGTACGCGGTCCCGCTCGTGTTGGTGAGCGTCACCCAGCCGTTCAGGTCGAGCGCGGTGTCGGCGCCGTTCAGCTCGGCCACGTAGTCGGCCTTCCAGGCGAGGCCGCTCGAGAGATAGGAGAGCTCGACGTTCTGCATGCCGCCGCGCGCGCTGTCGAGTTCGGTCACGAGCGTCGGCCGGTCGCGCAGGTTGGGCGGCACGCCGTCGTAGACGATGCGTCCCGGCAGTCCGGTCTCGATGCGATCGCCGATGCGCAGGACGACGCCGGAGCTCGCCGCGAGCACGGTGGCGGTCTCGAAGGATTCGACCCCGGTTGTCGGATGGGTGCGAACGATCTTCACGTTGCGGCCGACGTATTTCTCGAGCAGCTTGGCTGGCGTGAGGAGATCGAAGTCGAAGTTCTGCTCTACGAGGCTGAGCGCTCCGGGGTGCGACAGGCTGCGCAGCAGCGCGGTCTCCGGCCGCATCCGCGCGCTCACCTCGCGCAGCGCCAGGCGGTTGCGGCCGGCCTCGAGCACGACGCGCCGCTGATCTTTTATCAGCGCCAGGTTCTCGTTGTAGATCGTGACCGCGACCGACTGCTGGTCGGCGAGCGTGCTCGGCTTCTCCGCCACCGCGCCGTACGCGATGGACGAGAACGCAAGCGCGACCGCGGCAGTGACTTTTTTCAGGGTTGGCATGGGTGTTACCTCCTTGGTACCTCCTTAAACGGCACTTTCCTTGCCGGGGGTTAAGGAGGAGGCAAATCCCATGAAAGTCGCGAAGCAGAGGAGCCGGGACCTCGCCCGGCTCACCCGCGCGACGAGGATTTCGCTTCGATTTCGGGCACCGCGCTCTTGGTGCACGATCCGGACCGGCGACAAGGCCGAGTACTGGGACGAGCCGCTGCGCGAGAATGTCAAGATCGGGACGCTAGCGCCGCAGCACCAGGCCTAGCGCGGCAAGCACCAGCGCGGTGCCGACGAGCATTCCGAGCGTCACCGTCTCGTCGAGGAAGAGCCAGCCCCACAGGATGCCCAGCACCGGCACCGCGAGCCCGACGGTCAGCGTGCGCGACGGCCCGATGTCGCGCACCAGCGTAAAGAACGGCAGGTAAGCGAGCCCGCTGCACACGACGCCGACGCCGATCAGCGAGAGCAGGGCGGGCGCGGTCCATGTCGCCGGCGGCGGAGCGCTGGCCCAAAGCGGGGCCATGAGTACCGCGGCGAACGCGATTGAGCCGGCGGCGAGTCCCATCGGCGGCAGCCTTTCGGCCCGCTGCTTGATCATCACGCCCGCCCAGCCCCAGAAGCCGGCGCCGGCGATGGCGACGAGCGTCCCGAGAATCGTCTGCCAATTCAGATCGACCGGCCCCAGGTTGACGATCAACGCCACGCCGGTGATGCCGAGCGCGAACCCGGCCACACGGCTGGCGCTGAGACGCTCCTTCAGCACCGGGACCGCGATAATCGCCGCCCAGAGCGGCACCATTCCGTTGATGACCGCCAGGTAGCCCGCCGGCAGTACGCTCGCCGCCCAGGCGAAGCACACGAACGGCGCCACGTTGTTGACGAGCGCGACCGCGAAGTGGTCCTTCCAGTGCTTGAGCGGCGCGATGCGCTGGCGTGCCACCCATACGACCCAGGGCACGAGGAAAAGCGCCGCGGCCAGCGCTCGTCCCTCGGCGACGGCTGCAGTGCCGAACGCCGGTACCGCGACGCGCAGGAAGAGGTACTGCAGCGACCACATGGTGGCGAGCGCGAGCCACCGTGTGGTGTCGTACGCTCTCAGAGGTATACGCGCTTCATCGTCTCGACCGGGTAGCGCGTGCCCGCGCCCGCACCGAGCGGCGCCGCTTCGGAGATGCGCTTCAGCTCGTCAGCCGTCAACGAGATTCTTGTGGCATTCAAGTTTTCATCGATGCGTTCGCGGCGCTTGGTTCCGGGAATCGGCACCACGTCCTTGCCCTGGTGGAGGAGCCATGCGAGCACCAGCTGGGCGGGAGTGCAGCGCTTTTCGGCCGCAATGCCTTCGAGCCGTTGAACGAGGGAAACATTCTTTTCCAAGGCCTCGCCCTGGAAGCGAGGGTGCTGCAGGCGCCGGTCGCCTTCCGGCAGGTCGGCTTTGCCGTGAACCGTGCCGGTCAGCATGCTGCGGCCAAGCGGCGCATAGGGCACGAGCGTGATGCCGAGCGCGCGCGTCGCCTGCAACGTTTCCTCGCCTTCCTGCCTATAGAGCAGCGAGTATTCGTTCTGCACGGCGGCGATGGGATGCACCTTGTGCGCGCGGCGGATGGTTTCCGGGCGCGCTTCGGAAAGGCCGAGCGCGCGCACCTTGCCCTGCTCGACGAGCCGCTTCATCGCGCCTACGGTGTCCTCGATCGGCGTATTGGTGTCCACACGATGCTGGTAGTAGAGGTCGATGACCTCGATCCCGAGGCGCTTCAGGCTTGCCTCGCACGCCTGCATCACATACTCCGGGCGGCCATCGACCGCCTGCTTACCATCGGCGAGCTTTACCTGCCCGAACTTGGTGGCGACCACGACCTTGTCGCGCCGGCCCTTGAGCGCCTTGCCGAGCAGCGTCTCGTTGTGCCCCCAGCCGTACATGTCGGCCGAATCGAGGAAATTGATGCCCTTGTCGAGCGCGTAGTGGATGACGCCGATCGACTCCTCGTCGTTCGCGTTGCCGTACACGCCCGACATCGACATCAGGCCGAGGCCGAGCGCGGATACCTTGATCCCGCTGCGGCCGAGTTCGCGTTGCTCCATGTTGCCTCCTCAACCCAAAAATCGGGGTCAGAGCCCGATTTCCGTGGAATTATCCGGGCCGCCAGCGCCGACGAGAGTGGCCGTTTCGCTTACATCCCGGAAATCGGGCTCTGACCCCGATTTTTCAAAACAGGTCGAAGTATTCGCGGTGCTCCCAATCGCTCACTTCGAGGTTGAAGCGGGCGATCTCGGCTTCCTTGATCCTGCAGTAATACTCGATGAACCAGGCGCCGATGCCTTCGCGCAGTACCTTGTCTGCGCGCAGGTACTGCAGCGCCTCCTCGAGCGTACGCGGAAGAAGGTCGGCCTTCGCCTCGTAAGGCGTGTCGGCTGAGCGCGGCAGCCGCAGGCGGCCGTCCAGGCCGTCCATGCCGCAATAGATCTGTGAAGCGAAGTACAGATAGGGATTGGCGGCAGGCTCGCCGATGCGGTTCTCGATGCGCGTGTCCGGGTCGCGCGGTGCTCCGATCACGCGCAGCATGGCGCCGCGGTTCTCCTTGCCCCAGATTACGCGGTCGGGCGCGAGAGAGTAGGGGCGGTAGCGCTTGTAGCCGTTGAGGGTCGGCGTGGCGAACGCGCATGCCCCGCGCGCATGAGCCAGCAGCCCGGCGAGGTAATGCTTTCCGGTTTCGGACAGGTCCTCGCGATCCGAGGTAAAAGCGTTAAGGCCATTGCGCCTCAGCGACTGGTGCAAGTGCCAGCCGCTCGACATGACGTTCGGCAGCTTGGGCCGGCACATGAAGGTCGCGTGGTAGCCGTGCCGGCGAGCGATCTGCTTCACCGCGCTGCGCAGCAGGATCATCGCGTCCGCGGCGGCCGGCCCGCTGCGCGGCGCGAGCGTGAGCTCGAGCTGGCTCGGGCCGAACTCGATCTCGAAGGACCGAAGGGGAAGATCAAGGGCGGACAAGCCCTCGCCCAGCAATCGAGCTACCTCATCCAGCTGGTCGTACTTGTGCTCGGTGAGGAGCTGATAGCCGGTCGTGAGGAGCTCGACCTCCGGCGGGTTCCCCGGCTGCCCGGCATCCGCGGGCTGCAGGCGCGGATCGCGGATCCTGAAGATATGGAACTCGACTTCCAGGCCGGCGACGAACTCGTAGCCGGCGGCAGCGAGCTTTTCCGTAGCTTTCCGGAGTACCTCCCTGGTGCTGAAGGGCACAACGCGACCATCGGGAAACCGCAGGTCGCACAGGAACCAGCCGGTGTCTGGCGCCCAAGGCAGGACCCGGAACGTCGACGGATCCGGGACCATCAGAATGTCGGCTGCACCCTGCATCTCGGGCATGCCGACACCGCCGCCGGGAGTGAAAGCCGGAAAGACGGTCTTGTGCGAGGTGTCCTTGAGAAGCAGCGTGCTCGTCACCGTGACCCCGCGCTCCATCGCCGCCTCGGCCGCCGAAGCCGCGAGCGTCTTGCCGCGCAGCACGCCGTGCTGATCGGCAAACGAGAACCGTACCGCCTTCAGGCCCTTCGGGAGATTCATGCGGCCCAGGCCGATCGCCTGCGTCGCGTTTCGTCGGATTCCTTCCAGTACTCGTCGATGTTCGCGGTCGGGCCGATGCCGTCGATGGCAGGCGGGCCTTTCGCCTCGATGTTCACAGTGAGCTCGCCCGCTTCGTTCTTCCTGATCGCGTCCATGAGCAGCCGACGGTAGAGCGCGATTCCCTTGTCGGTAGTGCCGAGGTTTTCCTTCGTGCGGTCCTGGATCGGTCCTTGCGACTCGCACGCCCACTGGTCGTGGATGTTGATATCGAACCCCATGCCGGTGAAGGTGCGTTTCTTCTGCTCGCCGGCGTCGAATCCCCAGGAATTACTTCTGTTGAAAACGGGCCTGTAATCCGGCGCCGGGTAGGTCTTCAGGCGCTGGCTGCGCATCGTGTCCTTGTCCACCGGCGCGCCGAAGCTCGTGAAGATCGCGTACCAGTAGCAGCCGGTGTCGTCGACCGGCACGTGCCACTGCGAGATCGTCATCTCGACGTTCATCGGGATGACGAACGCCTGCGGGAATAGGATGTTCGTCACCCGGATGTGCGTGTGCGCGTCGCTGATCTTGCGCGAGGTGTGCAGCCGCATCCCGTAGGGCGTGCGCTCCACCCGGATGTCGGGACGGTCGTACTCGCGCAGCACTTTCGAGATCGGCATCTGCGAGTCGGCCGGCGTGCCGCGGAACTGCCGGCCGTAGCTCGCGGCCGGGTCCTCGTCCTCGAAGAAGCGGTGCAGCCACGAGGCGTGCGCCGGGTCGATGCCCACCTCGAGCGCCTGCAGCCAGTTGCAGTCCCAGTAGCCCTTGAACGCGAAGGTGTACGCCGCCGGCGCGACGAAGCAGTCGAAATTGGGGAATGCCGGCGGCGCATCATTTCCCAGATAGCCGAACAGGATGCCGCTCTTCTCGACCACCGGATAGGCAACCGTCCTGATGTGCTCGCACAGGCGGCTGCCCTCGGGCTCGGCCGGCGTCTCGACGCATTTCCCGGCGGCGTCGAACTTCCAGCCGTGGAAGGAGCAGCGCAGGCCGTCGGGCTCGATGCGGCCATAGGCCAGGTCGGCGCCGCGATGGGGGCAGTGGCGCTGCATGAGCGCATAGCCGGTATTGGTTTTGTAGAGAACCAAATTCTCGCCACACAGGCGCACCGCCTTGACCGGCCTCTCACCGCGCATCTCGTCCACCAGCGCGACCGGCTGCCAGTAGCGCCGCAGCAGCTTGCCCGCCGGCGTTCCCGGCCCGATGCGCGTCATCAGCTCGTTCTGCTCTCGCGTAATCATGCTCGGGAGGCCGGGCGCCCGCTTTGCAGCCCGCAGCGCCTGGCGAGCTCGAGATTGTGCGGGCTGTTCGGCTTGGAGGCGAGCCGCTGGGACACCAGCGCCCTGGCTGCACTTTGCTTGCCGCCGCGCAACGCGGCTTCCGTGGCGGTTTGCTGCAACACGTCCCGTTGCGCGTGGCTGCCGCCGTGCCGCTGCGCGACGGGCAGCGCCGGCATCAGCTGGTCGAATGCCTTCTCGAAGGCACCTTCGCCAAAGGCGAGGAAAGCGCGCGCTACAGGCAAGCCAACGAGCCGCGTCATCTCTCCGTTGAGCGTGGCTCTCGCCGCCACCTGCTCGAGCGCGGCGATCAGGCGACGCGCCTCCTCAAATCTTCCCGCGCCCACGAGCGCCATCATGGCATGCACGTCGTTGAAGGCGTAATGACCATCCGAGAGATTCGGCATCCAGCTGTCGGCGAGCTCGTCCCAGCGCTTGCCGACGTCAGCTCCCCGCAATTTCAGGCGCCAGAGCAGCGCGGAGGCGTCCACCATCTCCAGCACCACCGCGCTGGGCTTCGGGCGCACACGCGCGTCGTAGAGGTCCAGCGTGCCCGCGACGTTTCCGCGCTCGAGCTGGTACAGCGCAAGGTGCCACCAGTTGTGCACGGCGAAAAGGTTGTCGGCGGACCAGTCCGCAGCGCGCCCTTCCAGCCACGCGATCCCGTCATCCACGCGGTTCTGCATTTCCATCACGTGCGCTACTGCGTGCACCGACCAGGGATCGCGCGGGTTCAGGTCGAGCGCAGCGCGGCCGGCCTCCTCGGCATCGGCGTAGTGTCCGGACTCTTCCAGGCCAAATGCCCACATGCCCAGAACGAAGCCGTAGCCCGGCACCTCGCGGTCCCAGGCATGCAGGACGCGCGCCGGGCGGTCGCGCAGCGTCAGAGAGTGCGCGAGGAGGAAATCTCCCAGATGCGCGAACTGCAGAGCCATGAGGTCACGGGGATATTCGAGCAGGATGCGCCCCCAATCTTCCGTGGCGGCGTCAAAGCGGCCGGCGCGCCACGACTCGAGCGCGGAGATATGGCCGCGCTCGCGCGCGTTGGCCCGTGCGGCGAGCGGCTTCAGCCGCGCCAGTATCTCGTCGAGCACCGGCTCGGCGGCCTTCTCGCTGGAGGTCGCATAGATGCCTCCCTTGAGCGCGAGGCCCATGATGAAGCCCGGATCGCGCTCGAGCGCGCGCTCCACGGCGGCGAGCGGATCGGCATAGTAGCCGTGGAAAAGCGTTGCA
>DATIGN010000054.1:0-24637 GCA_035454685.1 Burkholderiales bacterium
TCGCCGGAGAGCAGCATCCATAGGTCCTGCATCGCCGGCCCCATGCGCGCGTCGTCGAGGTCGACGAAATGCGGTCCCTGCATTTCTCCGCTATCGGTCCACAGGATATTTCCCGGGTGTACGTCGCCGTGCAGCCGGATAGGTCTTGTCTCGCCCGCTCTGTCATAGCAGGCATCGACCATCCGGAGCGCCTGCTCGGTGACAGCTTTCCACGCGTCGAGCAGGTCCGCGGGAATGAGATTCGTCTGTAGCAGCCATGCGCGCGGCTCGTGGCCGAAGGTTTGCGGGGTAAGAGATTCACGCAACCGAAACGGCTGAACCGCCCCGGCGGCGTGGATCCGGCCGAGGAAACGGCCGATCCATTCGAGGGTTCTCGGGTCACCGAGCTCGGGCGTGCGCCCGCCGCGGCGCGGATAAACGGCATAGATGAAATTCTTGAAAGTTCCTTTGGCACAGGGCGCGATGACCGGAATCTCGCGTTCGGCGAGCTCCTTCGCGAAGGCATGCTCCTCGTCGATCTGCGCTTCGGTCCAGCGCCCCGGGCGATAGAACTTCGCGACCACGGGAGCCTCGTCTTCGAGCCACACCTGGTAGACGCGGTTTTCGTAGCTCGACAGAGCGAGCAGCCTCCCATCGGGGCGCAGCCCAAGCGCGGCGACCGCGTCGAGCACGACTTCCGGCGTAAGTGAGGCGTACGCATGCATTGGCGTATAGTAGTTGCATGTCCGAGCAAGTCGTCGAGATCAAGGATCTGCATTTCTCGTTCGGCGACCTCGAGGTCCTGCGCGGGCTCAATCTCGACATCCGGCGTGGCCAGGTGGTCGCGATCCTCGGCGGCAGCGGCTCCGGCAAGTCCACGCTGCTGAAGCTCATCGGCGCGCAGCTCTATCCGCAGCGCGGCACGGTGACGGTGGAGGGCAAGGATGTGCACCGCCTTTCGTCCGAGGAGCTGTACAAGCTGCGGCTCGAGATGGGGGTGATGTTCCAGACCTCGGGCCTGTTCACCGATCTCTCGGTGTACGACAACATCGCATTTCCGCTGCGCGAGAACTTCGACCTGCCCGAGGACCTGGTGCGGCGCCTGGTGCTGATGAAGCTGCATGCGGTCGGCCTGCGCGGGGCGCGCGCCCTGATGCCGGCCGACCTTTCTGGCGGGATGACGCGCCGCGTGGCGCTCGCGCGCGCCATCGCCACCGACCCGAAGCTCATGATGTACGACGAGCCCTTCGCCGGCCTGGATCCGATTTCGCTCAACCAGATCGGCAACCTCATCCGCAGCCTGAACCAGGCGGCCGGACTCACCTCGATTGTCGTGACCTACGACGTGCAGGAGGCCCTCAAGGTCGCGCACTACATCTACGTGATCGGCGACGGCACGATTGTGGGGAAGGGCACACCGCGCGAGGTCTCGGCCTCCGAGGATCCCTATCTCAAGCAGTTTCTCAACGCGCTTCCGGACGGCCCGGTGCGCTTCCACTTCCCCGGGCCGCCACTCGAGGAGGACCTTCGCATCCATGGTTGAAGACAATCTCAGAAAGGCAGCCGGCGAGGCGCTGAAGGCGGGTGAAGACGTGACGCGCCGCTTTCGCGACCTCACTCTCAGCGCGCTCGCGAAGCGCCGCTTCGACCGCGAGGGCATCCGCGAGGCGGTGCGCACGGTGACTGAAGGAATGGCAGCCGCGGCGCCGGCGAGCGGCGGCACGATGCGCAAGGCGATGGGCCAGGCGTTCCGCGGCATGGACGAGGCGCTCACCAAGTCGGTCGAGGCGGGCGAGGAGGCGCTGCGCAAGCTGGTCGCCACCGGCCGCAGCATCAGCGACAATGAGGTGAAGCAGGCGCTCGCCGGCCTGAAGAAGATCGAGGAGGACTTCCTCTCGACGGTGAGCCAGGTGGCCGAGTCGGCGAACGAGCGCGTGCGGCCGGAGCTGCGTGACCTCGCGCGGCGCGCGGCGCGCGCCGGCACCGAGACCGGGCGCCAGGCGGCGAGCCTGATGGCCGACGTCACTTTCTCGGGAATCGAGCTCGCCGGCCACTTCAGCGCGCGCTTCGCGCAGATGGCGAGCGGCGTGCTCGCCGGAATGGCGGACGCGCTCGAGAAATCCGCGGCGGACAGGCAGAGCAAGCGACCGTAGCCGCCGATGCTGCGGCAAACCCTCGGCATCATGCGCGAGCTGCCGCGGCTGCACGAGATCGCGTCGGTTTTCATCCGCCACGGGCTGGGCGACTTCGTGCACCGCATCGGCATCGCGGGCGTGCTCGAGCGCGCCGGTGCCATCCTGCAGCGCAGCCCGGCCAACGACGCGGTCACGCTCGACCCGGCGCAGCGCATGCGCATGGCGCTCGAGGAGCTCGGACCCACGTTCGTGAAGCTCGGTCAGGTCATGGCGACGCGCGTCGACCTCTTCCCGCCGCGCTGGATCGCGGAATTCGAGAAGCTGCACGCCGAGGTGAAGCCGGTACCCTTCGAGGCGCTCGTTCCCGAGCTCACGCGCGCGCTCGGCGCGCCGCCGTCCGAGATATTCCGCGACATCGAGACGCGCGCGCACGGCGCCGCCTCGATCGCGCAGGTGCACGGCGCAAGGCTCAAGGACGGCACGCCGGTCATCCTCAAGGTGAGAAGGCCAGGCGTGCGCGAGACGATCGAGGCCGACCTGCGCCTGCTGCGGCGCGTCTCCGATCTGATCGAGTCGGAGATCCCCGAGGCGCGGCGCTACCACCCGGCCGAGATCGCCGAGCAGTTTGCGCGCTCGCTCGAGCGCGAAGCCGACTTCGTCACCGAAACGCGCAACATCGAGCGCTTCGCCAAGAACTTCGCCGGCGATCCGAACATCGTGATCCCGCGTATCTACCCCGAGTGGACGAGCGACGTGCTGCTCGTGCAGGAGCACGTCGAGGGCATCCCGGCGACCGATCTGCGCGCGGTTGAGCAGGCCGGTCTCGATCGGAAACTGCTGGCGGCGCGCGGCGTGGACGCGTTCCTGAAGATGATCCTGATCGACGGCTTCTTCCACGCCGACCCGCATCCCGGCAACGTGTTCTACCTGCCGGAGAACCGCATCGTGATCATCGACTTCGGCATGGTCGGACGCCTATCGCCGCAGCGGCGCGGGCAGGTGATCGACCTCCTCGGCGGGCTTGCGCGCATGGCCGAGGAGCCGATGCTGGAAGTGCTGCTCGACTGGGCGGGCGATGCCTACGTCGACGAGGCGAAGCTCGCCGCCGACGTGAACGAGATGGTGTTCGACTACGAGGGCATGCCGCTCAAGGACATCCGCGTCGGCAACGTGATCCGCCAGTTCGCCGGCATCGTGCGCAGCCACTCGATCGTGCTGCCCTCGGACCTCTCGCTCATGTTCAAGGCGCTCATCACCCTCGAGGGCCTCGGGCGCCAGTACGACCCCGAGTTCCACATCATCAACCACCTCACGCCGCTCGTGAAGAGCGCGCTCGCCGAGCGTTACCAGCCGGGCCAGATCGCGCGGCGCGGGCGCGCAGCGGTGAGCGAGTTCATGAACGTCGTCGGCGGCGTGCCGCGCGACCTCGCGCGCCTGCTGCGCGAGGCGCGCCGCGGCAAGACGCGCGTCGACCTCGATCTCAAGCGCCTCGACAGCTTCGGCCAGCGCCTCGACCGCACCCTCGACCGCGTCACCGTCGGCATCATGACCGCCTCGCTCGTCATCGGCTCGGCGATCGTGATGACCGTGCACGAGGGACCGGTCGTCTTCGGCATCCCGGTACTGCCCGCGCTTGGCTTCCTCGGCTACGTCCTCGCTTTCTTAAATAGCCTTTGGATTTTTTATGGAATCTGGAGATCGGGCCGCGAGTGAAACCGGTTCGACCCCCTGACAAGGGGGTCGCGAGCCGGAGGCGAGCGGGGGGTTGTTTTAGAGCTTCGCTTTTTCGTTAAGCATCGTAAGGACAACCCCGCACACGGACTCGAAGTCCTGGAGGACCTCCGTGTTAGTGAAGCGAGCGATGCGGAGTCCTTGAAGCTCTAGCGAGGCGGTACGCCTCTCATCGTAGTGTTGTGCCGCATCGGTGTAGTGGCTGTCGCCGTCAAGCTCGATCACAAGGCGCTGGCTGGAGCAATAGAAGTCGGCGACGTAGTGACCAAGCGGTTTCTGGCGCGTGAACTTGTACGGTAGGTCGCGGAGAAACTCGTACCAGAGTTTCTTTTCGGCCGGCGTTGGATCGCGACGCAGGGCTTGCGCCCGAGTCTTCAGACGTCTGCGATATGGAATCCAACGGCGGCGAGGCGTCATGTTCCATTAACGCGCGCCTCTTCGCTACGACTACAAAAACACAACCCCCCGCTCGCCTCCGGCTCGCGACCCCCTTGTCAGGGGGTCAAACCCTTTACGCCTTGCTGCCGTCCTTGGGGATGAACTTTAGCGCGACGCCGTTGTTGCACCAGCGCTGGTTGGTGGGCGGCGGGCCGTCCTCGAAAACGTGGCCGTGGTGTCCGCCGCAGCGCTTGCAGTGGTACTCGACGCGCTCTTGCAGGAAAAGCGTGCGGTCCTTCTTGGTGTCGAACACGCCCGGGATGGTGGTGAAGAAGCTCGGCCAGCCGGTGCCAGACTCGTACTTCATCTCTGAAGTGAAGAGCGGCAGCCCGCAGCCGGCGCAGGCGAAAATGCCGGGCCGCTTCTCGTCGTTAAGCGGGCTGGTACCGGCGCGCTCGGTGGCCTCCTCGCGCAGGACGCGGTAGGCGAGCTCGTTCGGCAGGCGCTTGCGCCACTCTTCCTTTGAAAGCTTGAGCGGCTCGGTCGGCGAGGGGACACTGACCCCGGCCGGAAGGAAGCCCTTCCAGTTGCTTTGCAGCGACTGGATATCTTTCATGGTTTTTGGCTGTGCATGAGCGCAGAACGGCGCTGCGGCGAGCGCAAGTACGAAAGTGCGTCGGTCCATGGTTTCCTCATCGTGTACGCTTTGGTCGTGCGGCGAGCGAATTCCTGACTGTGCCAAAGCATCCGTTCGCCATGGTACCGCTGCCGGCGGGGCGCAGCAGCAAGCCGCGGCGCTCCGGCCTCACCATGATTGTCGACCAGGGTCTGCCGCTCGCGCAGCAGGCCGACCTTCTCCGGCTGGCCGGCGAGTACGCCGATCTCGCCAAGATCAAGACGGGCACGGCCCGCCTCTATCCAAGAGCCATCCTGGTCGGGAAGCTGAAGCAATACCAGCGCCACCGCGTGCAGCCCTTTCTCGGCGGCCAGTTCCACGAATACGTGTTCGCCACCCAGGGCGGCCGCGCGCTGGCCGGCTTCTACGACGAGGCGCTCCGGCTGGGATTCGCCGCCATCGAGATATCCGACAACGTCGTTCCCCTGAGTTCCCGGGAAAGAAAGGCGCAGATCCGCGCCGCCCGCAGCGCGGGCCTCGTTGTCTACGGAGAGGTCGGCTCCAAGAAAACCCTGAGTAACCCGAGGCTGCTCGTCGCGCAGGCCGAGGACTGCTTTGCCGCGGGCGCGGCGCTGGTGCTGGTCGAGGCGGCCGAGCTCGTGCGCAAGGGCAGACCGAACCGGCGCACGCTCGATCTCATCGTCAAGAACCTGGACCTGAGGAAGATCATGATCGAGCTGCCGGGGCCGTGGATTCCCGAGGTTCGCAAGTGCGACATCGAAGTGCTGAAGAAGCTCCTCGTTGAGGAGCTCGGGCCCGATGTCAATCTCGCCAACGTGGTGCCCGAAGATCTGCTCGATCTGGAGGCCACGCGCGTCGGTCTGGGCGTCGCAGGGCCGCCGAAATCGCTGCTACGATAGAAGCATCACCGGGAGGAGGCCTTATGTTCATCCAGCGGATTCTTTTTGCCGCGCTTGCCGGGCTTTGCGGCGGCGCATTCGCCCAGACTTGGCCGTCGAAGCCGATCCACATCGTCGCGCCCTACGCCGCGGGCGGTGCGATGGACCTGACCGCGCGCTCGCTCGCCGCGGTGATGTCCGAAACCATCGGGGCGCAGGTCGTGGTCGAGAACCGTACCGGCGCCGGCGGCCTGGTCGGCACCGACTACGTGGCGCGCGCCGCGCCCGACGGCCACACGTTGCTCATGTACGCCGACGCGAACGCGATCGCGCCCGCTATCTACAAAAAGCTCAACCACGACCCGGTCAAGGACTTCGCGCCGATCACCAACACGATTCTCGGCACCCACCTCATCGTCGGCCATCCGTCGGTGCCGGCAAACAGCCTCAAAGAGCTGATCGCGCTTGCGAAGACCCCGGGCTCGAAGCTCACGTTCGGCTCTCCGGGCACCGGCACCCCGCAGCACCTCGCGGGCGAGCTATTCAAGCAGCAGGCGGGAAAGCTCGACATCCCGCACGTGCCGTACCGCGGCGGCGGGCAGCTCATCGTGGACCTCGTCTCCGGCCAGGTGCCGCTCGGCCTGATCGGTCTGCCGCCCACGCTGCCGCACATCAAGGCGGGGAAGCTCAAGGTGTTCGCGGTGACGGCGCGCACGCGCTCGCGCTCGCTGCCCGATGTGCCGACGGTCGAGGAAGCCGGCCTCGCCGGCTACGAGACGATCCAGTGGTTCGGCCCGGTCGCGCCCGCGGGCACGCCGAAGCCCGTCATCGACAAGCTCTACGAGCACTTCGTGCAGGCGCTTAAGCACCCGAGCGTGACCGACCGGCTGACGAAAGCCGGTCTGGAGGTCGCGCCGAGCGCCTCGCCTGAGGCCTACGGCGAGTTCATCCGCGCGGAAGTGGCGCGCTGGCCGGCGATCGTCAAGGCGGCGGGAATCGAGCCGCAGTAAGAGATGCCCGGCAAGCCGAATATCGTCTTCATCACCTCGGACCAGCAGCGCGGCGACTGCCACGGCTTCGAGGGGCGCAAGGTCAAGACGCCGCACCTCGACCGCATGGCGCGCGCGGGCACGCGCTTCTCGGTGTGCATCACGCCCAACCTCGTGTGCCAGCCCTCGCGTGCATCGATTCTGACCGGGCTCCTGCCCTACACGCACGGCGTGTCGGACAACGGCATCGACCTCGACCCGAAGGTCGGCCAGGCCGGTTTCGCTGGCGCCTTTGCACGCGCGGGCTACCGCACCGGCTACATCGGCAAGGCGCACTTCGCCACCTCGCACACTTTCAAGCCGACCGGCACGCCCGAGTGCCGCAACAGCGACCAGGACCCCGACTGGTACGGTCCCTACATGGGCTTCGAGTACGTCGAGCTCGTGGTCGAGGGCCACAACCACTGGCCGCCGATGAAGCCTCCGCGCGGCCAGCACTACGAGCGCTGGTTCCACAAGGATGGCCGCGGCGAGGAGCTGCAGCGTCTCTACGAGACGCAGCTGCCGCCGCTCTCGACCGCGGTGCAGACGTTCCACTCCGGCCTGCCGGTGGCCTTTCACAATTCCACGTGGGTTGGCGATCGCACCATCGCCTTCATAGACAAGAATCGACACCAGAGTTTCTGTCTGTGGGCCTCCTTCCCGGACCCGCATCACCCGTTCGACGCGCCCGAGCCGTGGAGCCGGCTGCACGATCCCGACGAGGTGGACCTGCCGCCCGAGCGCAGCCTCGACCTCGAGCGCCGGCCGTGGTGGCACCGCAAGAGCCTCGAGGGCAAGCCGCAGATCGTCGAGCACCTGCGCAAGATCCGCGAGGAGTACTCGCGCATACCGGTGCACACCGACCGTCAGTTGCGCGAGCTGATCGCCAACTACTACGGGATGATCTCGCTCATCGACCACAACGTCGGCAGAATCATTCTGGAGCTCGAGCAGCTCGGCCTTCTCGAAAATACCTTGGTCGTCTATTCCACCGACCACGGCGACTGGCTCGGAGATCACGGCCTGATTCTCAAGGGGCCGATGGCGTACGAAGGATTGCTCAGAGTCGGGCTGATCCTACTTGGAAAAAATATACCCGCTGGAAAAGTCCTCCACGACCCGGTCTCCACGCTGGATCTGCCGGCGACCTTCGCCGACTATGCCGGGGTTTCTTTCCATGCGAAGCACAGCCGCAGCCTGCGCGCACTTATCGACGGACAGCAGACGCGGGACTTCGCCTACAGCGAATGGGATCTGCGGCCCTCGCGCTCGGGCGTCGAGCTCGACCTGCGCACGGTGCGCACCAAGCGCCACAAGCTCACGATGGACCTGCGCTCGGGGGCCGGCGAGCTGTATGACCTGCACGACGATCCCCATGAGATGGACAACCTGTTCGGTCAAACGAAAATACAAAGCGATCTTGTTGACATGATCCGCTCGCGGCCGGCGGACGCGATTCCCCGCCTTTCCCAGGTCGGCATGGCATGAAGATCACGCAAGTCCGGGCGCACGTGCTTCGTTCGGCGCTCGAGCAGCCGTTCGCTTTCTCCCAGGGCTGGGTTTCGAGTCGCGGCGCGACGCTCGTCGAAGTTCAGACCGACGAAGGGATCACCGGCTGGGGCGAGGCGCTCTGCCAGGGGCTGCAACCGCCCGAGATCGCTGCCGCCGCGATCGAGCATGTGTTGAAGGGCCTGGTCGTCGAAGCCGATCCCCTGCAGCCCGAGGTGCTGTGGCAGCGCATGTATCACCAGACCCGCGACTACGGCCAGAAGGGCGCGCTCATCGGCGCGATCAGCGGCATCGACATCGCGCTCTGGGACATCGCCGGAAAAGCGCGCCGCGAGCCGGTGGCCAAGCTCCTCGGCGGCATGTTCCGCACTCGCGTCGAGGCGTATGCGACGGGGTTCTATCGCATCGAGGGGCAAGGGGAGGCCGCGCGCCTCGCGCAGGAAGCCGAAAGCCACATCGCGAAGGGCTTCCGAGCACTGAAGATCAAGCTCGGGTTCGGTATCGACGACGATCTTGCCGTCATGAAGGAACTGCAATTTGTTTCCAGAAACCGCGAAGTGATGATTGACGTGAACCATGCCTATGGCGTCGCCGATGCGATCCGCCTCGGGAGGGAGCTGGAGGACATGGGCTGGCGGCTACGCTGGTACGAGGAGCCGGTGGTGCAGGAGGATCTCGACGGTTACGCCGAAGTGCGCCGCGCGCTCGCGACGCCGGTCGCGGGCGGAGAGAATGAATACACGCTCTTCGGGTTCAAGGAATTACTTGCGAGACGAGCGCTTGATGTTGCCCAGCCCGATCTATGCATCGCCGGCGGCTTCACCGGCTGCCGGCACATCGTCGCGCTCGCGCACGCGCACGGCGTGCAAGTGAACCCCCACGTGTGGGCTTCCGCGGTCGGGCAGGCGGCTTCCCTGCAGCTCATCGCTGCCATTCCTCCAGCAAACCATGCCTTGTTTGCCAAGGACATCTTGCTGGAGTTCGATACCTCTTCGCACCCCTTCCGCGAGCACCTGACGGACATGCCGCTCAGACAGAAGCAGGGCTGGGTGGAGATCCCCGAGAAGCCCGGCCTGGGCATCGAGGTTTCAAAGGATGTGATCAAGCGCTTTTCCGCCTGACGCGTGAAACCGGCAAACCTGCTGATCATCATGTCGGACGAGCACGACCCGCGCTGGATGGGTTGCTCGGGCAGCGCGCTCATGCACACGCCGAATCTCGACCGCCTCGCGGCGCGCGGCCTGCGCTTCACCGACGCCTACACGACATGCCCCATCTGCGTGCCGGCGCGCGCTGCGTTCGCGGTCGGCAAGTACATTCACCAGATCGGCTTCTGGGACAACGCCGATCCGTACGACGGCAGCGTGCCGAGCTGGCACCACCGGCTGCGCGACCAGGGCCACCGCGTGGTCTCGGTCGGCAAGCTCCACTTCCGCTCGACCGACGACGACAACGGTTTCTCGGAAGAGATCGTGCCGATGAATGTATTCGAGGGCAAAGGCGATCTCTATGGCCTCTTGCGCGGCGACGACATGCCGCCGCGCGCCGACGGCAAGAAGCTCGCCGCGCTCGCGGGGCCGGGCGAGTCCGAGTACACCTGGTACGACCGCGAGATCGCCTCGCGCGCCCAGATCTGGCTGCGCGAGGAGGCGCGGAAATATCGCGACCGGCCGTGGGTGCTGTTCGTCTCCTTCGTCGCGCCGCATTTCCCGCTCACCGCGCCGCCGCACTGGTACTACCGCTATCCCTTCGAGCGCATCCCGATGCCGAAGCTCTACCGGGAAAAGAATCTCCACCCGTACGTGCGCGACCAGGCCGAGAACACGGGCTACGACAAATACTTCGCGGACGAGGCGGCGGTGAAGCGTGCTCGCGCCGGCTACCTCGGCCTGGTGAGCTCGCTGGACGAGAATATCGGGCACATACTCGATACCCTGAAAGATTGCGGCGTTGAAAAAAACACGAGGATCCTATACACCTCGGATCACGGAGATAACCTCGGCGCGCGCGGGCTCTGGGGCAAGCAGGTGCTCTACGAGGAAGCGGCCAAGGTGCCGATGATCGTTGCCGGCCCGGACGTCCCCGCGGGTGTGCGCCGCGAGCCGGTGAGTCACGTCGACGTCTATCCGACGGTCATGGAGTGCGTGGGAGCAGAAGCGCCCGATGCCTCGGGATTTTCACTGCTCAGCAGAATCCCGGAGAGAACCGTGCTGTCGGAGTACCACGCGTCTTCGTCCCGCTCCGGCGAGTACATGATCCGGCACGGGAAGTGGAAGTACGTGTACTTCGTGCGCTACCCCGACCGGCCGGAGCTCTTCGACTTGGATAGCGACCCTGAAGAGCTCAAGGATCTTGGCGGCGATCCCAAGCACGAGCAGGCCAAGAAAGAATGCCACGAAAAGCTTCTTGACATGTTGAACCCCAAGGAGGTCGACCGGCGCGCGAAGCGGCGGCAAGCGGAGCTTGTCGCCGCTCACGGCGGCCGGGAGGCGGTGATCAGGCGTGGGAGTTTCGCCTACTCGCCGCCTCCCGGGTTCAAGGCCGAGTTCGATCAGTAGTGCGTCACGGCGTGATGCACGATCGCCGCACCGATCACCGCCCCGGCGAGGAAGGCGACCGGGTTCACGTGGTTATGCTGCTCGACCACATAAACCGGGCGCGGTGCCGGGCGGTAGTAGTGATGCACGACCGGGGCCGGGCGATGCACCACATAGTGGGGTTTGTGGACCACTACCACGCGCTCGGGGTGGCCGTAGCCATGGCCATAAGCGTGGCCGCGTCCGTATCCATGGCCGCGGTCGGCGAAAGCCGGCGCCGAAACCGCGAGTGCAGCAGCAAGGACGGCAAGCTTCTTCAACATCTGGGGCCTCCTTTCAAGTTGAGTGCCACTGCATTTCACGCGCCCAGGCGTCGAAAGCAAACCGATAAAGTGCAACATGTGTAACAGCCTGTTACCTTGACGATCCGCGAGGAGACCTATGTCACGACTCGTCCTTGTCCTGCTTGCCTGCCTGCTTGCTGCCGCCGCGCGGGCGCAGCCGTACCCTTCGAAGCCGATCACGATGATCGTGCCCTTCCCGCCGGGCGGGGTCGCCGACATCGTCGGCCGGCCGCTCGCCGCGCAGATGGAGAAGTCGTTGAAGCAGCCGGTCGTAGTCACGAACCGCACCGGCGCCGGCGGCGCGGTCGGCATGGCGGCAGTGGCGAAGAGCGTGCCCGACGGCTACACCATCCTGATGGGGCTCTCCTCGATCTCGATTTTCCCGGTGTCGGACCGCATCATGGGGCGCACGCCGGCGTATGAGATGAAGGACTTCGCGCCGATCGCGCTCATTACGGCCGACCCCACCGTGCTCGTCGTAGGCGCGGACAGCCCGTGGAAAACGCTCCCGGAGTTCGTCGCGAGCGCGAAAGCGTACCCCGGGAAAATCAACTACTCGTCCTCGGGCGTGTACGGGACGCTGCACGTCGCGATGGAGATCTTCGCTCACGCGGCCGGGATCAAGCTCTTCCACGTGCCTTACCAGGGCGGCGGGCCGGCGGTGACCGCGCTCCTCGGCGGACAGGTGCATGCGCTCGCCTCGGGCCCGGCCGCCGCGATCGGCCAGATCAAGGCCGGCAAGATGCGCGCGCTCGCGAGCTGGAGCACCGAGCGGCTGCCGCTGCTGCCCGAGATTCCCACCTTCAAGGAGCTCGGCTACGACGCCGAGTTCTACATCTGGTCGGGCGTGTTCGTGCCGGCCGCGACGCCGGCGCCAGTGATCGACCGGCTGCGCATCGCGGTGCGCGAAGCGGCCACCTCGGCGGAGTTCAAGTCGACAATGGAGAAGGTCTCGACCCCGGTCAGCTACCTCGACGCGCCGGCGTTCCGCAGCTACTGGGAGCGCGACGCCGCGCGCCTCAAAGCAGCGCTGGAGAAAATCGGAAGAGTCGAGGAAAAGTAGTTACTTCCTGCCCTTCTTCTTGATCCGCGCCAGCTTCTGGAGCAGCGCCCGCGGACGGCGGTACTGGAGGAGCGCGCTCGCGCGCCGCTCGAACGGATCCCGGCGCGTTACCGCGGGAAGGTGGCGGCCGTCGATGAGCTTGAAATGCTTCAGGCGATCGAGCTCCTCGGCGACGAACCAGGCGTGCTTTTCACCGGTCACCCAGATCTCCGGCTCGACGCGTCGCAGGTCGAAAGGCACCGAGTACTCGCGCAACGTCTTGTGGTCGCGGCGGTTGGTGTACTCGTGAAAATAGGACATCGCGAGCTCGCGCAGGCTGCCGTACACCGGGTCGCGCCAGCGCAGCCCGATGCCGTTGGTCTTGGAGATCGCGCCCCAACGTCCGTGCCGGCGGAAGAGCGCGACCACGTGGTCGAAGTCGCGCACCGCGCGCATGTCCATGACAAGCGGAGGCTCGCCGTGCACCCAGAGCGCGCACGCCGCGAGCATCGCGCCCTCGATGCAGTGCGCGGCGCGATGGCGTAGAACGTGGCGCACCGGGCGGCAGGTATCCCCGGCGAGCTCGAAGTTCTGCCTCAGGCTGTAGAGAAAGGCCTGGATCTTTTGCGGCGTGTCCAGGCGCTCGAGCGCGGCGAACTCGGCGGGGGTCAGCCCAAGGTCCTCCCGGCGGGCATAGCGCTTCCTCGGCATGGCCGGTTCAAAATACAAAAAAAAAGCCTCCCGGGCCATCAGGATTCCTTCCATGGGGAGGGGGAGGAGGGGGGAACCCTGCGTTTACAGCCGGGAGGCTACGTCTCTTGACGTTGAGAACACTATGGGCGGGAAGGATTTCCGGGTTATTTCGCCGGGTGCCGCCATTGTTACAACAGTAACGCGCCCTCTTCGTCCAACAGCACCCGCACCCGCTCGCCGGGCTCGTAGCGCCGCGGGCCTTCGTGCGTGACGGTGACGGAACTACCGTCCTTGAGTCGCACTTCGACCTGCCAGGCGACTTCGGGCACGAGCGGATGCTCGTAATACTTCGCCGAATCCTCGCGCTCAGGCTCCGAGTTCTCGATTGCGACGACGCTCACCACGGTACCGGGTAGCGCCGGCTCCTGCAGCTGGCAGCCGGCGAGGGCGAGCAACGCTGCGACCAGTAGTGCGCGCATGGTTTTACCCCGCGACGTTGGTCGGATACTTCGGGAACGGGCTCTGCTCGTCGACAGCGCTCGCGCCGCCGTAAGCGCCCTCTTTAAACTGCGCACACCCGGAAACCGCGACGGCTGCCAGAGCGAGAGTAAGGATCAGGCGTTTCATCTTCATTTCCCTTCAGTGAGAAGTGGCTCTCCTGCAGGGAAGAGTCTCGCCGCGGAGGATTGCACGGCCGTTACGGCGTCGGTGGCTGCAATTACGCCTGCAATGCCGCCGGCTGCGGATTGCGGGAATATTTTCCTAGCGCGCGAAGAAAATCGCGGCATCGCTTATCGCTTCCACTAGAGCGAGCCCGGGGCGCTGGAGCTTCAGGCTTTGCCCAGGGCGCAGCACCACGTCGCGCACGCTCGCCCCCTCGGTGATCCATACCGAGCCGGCGTGCGCGGTAACCGTGCTACCCGCGCCACCCAGGATCCGCAACAACCTGCCTCGTTGCAGGTCGATCTTCATCGCGGCTCCCTTCGATTTCGGCGGCTCCGTGGAGGAAGGCAACAATCGCCTCGACGCCGAGCGGCACGTCGTCGTAGGGGTCGGGCCTTGCTTCGGCAGTGAGCGTGGACTGGAACATGACGGGAGCATGGCCGGCGCGGAATGCGCCGGTGTTTCGTGCGCCGGTGCGCGCGTTACAGATGAAACTCCAAATCAGGCGGCGCGACGCAGGATGCGAGCGAGCGCGGAGGCGATGTCGCGCGACTGCACTGGCTTCTTGAGGATCTCGGTGACCCCGGCGGCGAGCGCACGCTCGGAGAGCATTGGTCCGGTATAGCCGCTCATCAATACGATCGGCAGGTCGGCGCGCCGCCGGCGCAGCGCCCGGGCGAGCTGGGTGCCCGAAAGGCCCGGCATCACCTCGTCGGCGATCACCGCGTCGATCTTGCCGCTCTCGAAGGCGGCGAGCGCGGCCTGCCCGTCGGAGCAGCCCACGGGCTCGTAGCCGAAGCGCTTCAGCACTTCCGAGGTGACCGCGACGAGGGCTTCCTCGTCATCGACCACGAGCACGCGCTCGCCACGGCCGCGCGCGACCGGCGCCGCGGTCGCGTCCTCGGCAGCCGCCGGCGCCTCGACCCGTGGCAGGTAGATAACGAACGTCGAGCCGCGGCCAGGAGCGCTCGTCACGTCGATTGCGCCGCCGGAATCGGTGACGATGCCGTAGACGAGCGCGAGGCCGAGCCCCGTGCCCTTGCCCACCTCCTTGGTGGTGAAGAAGGGCTCGAAAATGCGCGCGAGCGTCGCTTCGTCCATCCCGCTACCGTCGTCGCTCACCGTGAGGCGCGCGTAGTTCCCCGCGTGCAGCGTGCTATGGGCGAGCGTGCGGTCCGCGGTCAAGCTCTCCGTGTCGAGGACGACCTTGAGCACGCCCCCTTTCTCCATCGCATGGCAGGCGTTGGTGCAGAGGTTCATCGTCACCTGGTGCAGCTGGGTGGCATCGCCGACTACGAAGACTTCCTTATCGGGCCATTCCACTTCCAGCGTGATGCCGCGCGGCAGCGAGCCGCGCACGAGTTCTAGCGTCTCGGCGACGATGCGCCCGAGTTCCACCGGGACGCGCGTGCCGCGCTGGCTGCGGCTATAGGAAAGAATCTGCTCCACCAGTCCACTCGCGCGGTTGGCGCCGGAAAGCACGTTGTCGGCGTAGCGCTTGAGCGGCGAGCCATCCGGTGCGTTCTCGGCGAGCATTTCAGCGTAGCCGAGAATGCCGCCGAGAATGTTGTTGAAGTCGTGCGCGATGCCGCCCGCGAGCCGCCCGACCGCCTCGAGCTTCTCGGCCTGCCGCAACCGGTTCTCCAGCCGCGCGCGCTCGGCCTCGGCCTGCTTGCGCTCGGTGATGTCGCGGAAGTTGAACACCACCGCGCGCACGCTCGGCTCGTCGAGGAGATTCGAGCGCGTGAGCTCGATCCAGCGCCACGAGCCGTCTTTGTGCACCATCTTGACTTCGTCGACCGAGACCTTGCCCGGCGTGCGCAGCAGGTCTGCGCGCGCTTTCATCGCCGTCTCGACATACTCCGGGTGGATGTAATCCATCACCTCGCGCCCCTGCAGCTCGTCCATGCGATAGCCGAGCAGGCGCTCGATCGCGGGGCTCGCATAGAGGATGCCGCCCTTCGTGGGGCGAGAGAGGATGAGCGCATCGGAGCTGTGCTCGATCATCGACTGGTAGCGCCGCCAGCTGCGCGCGAGCGCGCGCTCGCGGCGCGCGAGTCCCCACGCCGCCAGGCCGATCAGCGCGAGCATCGCCGCCGAGGTGAGGAGCGTGCGGTCGAACACGAGCCAGGCCTCGCCGCGCCAGGGCGTGAGCACCGCAGCCTCGTTGCTGCCGCTCGCGACGAGCAGCGGGAAGCCGCGCACCGAGTGTGCCGAGAGCAGCACACGATCGCCGCTGATCGGGCTCGTGGTCCATCCCTCGAAGCGGCCTTCACGGTCCACCCCCGCCATGATCACGCCTCCCGGAAACTTGCGGCCGCGGGCGGTGCCGGGATCGGGGATCCGCGTGAGCAGCGTGCCGTTGCTGGCGAGAAGCGTGATGAAGCCGCCCTTGTCGAGGTCGATGGTGCGGTACAGGCGGTCGAAGGCCTCGACTTCGATCGCCGCCGCCACCACGCCGTCGAACTTGCCCTCGGCATCGGACAGGCGCCGCGAAAGCACGAAGCGCCATTGACCGCCCGGACCTACGCGGTAGGGCTGGCTCAGGTGCAAGAGGTCCGCAGGGCCGTCGCGGTGCGCTGCGAAGAACGGGCGCTCGGCGAGGTCGGGGTCGAACGCCGGGGTCTGGCTCGAGCGCGCGAGCACCTCGCCCTTCGCATCGAACACCATCATGGCGCCGATTTGGGGCACGCGCAGCAGCTCCTCGCCTACACGCGTGAGCACGTCGGCGACCTCCCTTGAGCGCCCGGTCCGGACCGCGTCGCGCAGGATCAGGTCGACCGCCTCCATCGAAGCGGCGGTCTGCTCGGCGAGCAGCCGTGTCATGTTCGCGTAGTCGCGCAACGCGCGGCGCTCGGTGCGCTCGTACGCCGAGCGCACGTCCCAGATCGCTGCGCCGATGTTGATGCCGACGAGCACCAGGCCGAGCGCGATCAGCGCGCGGCCAAGCGGGATCCGCGAGAGCGCCGAGCGGATGCGGGCCGTCGGCATGCCCTCTTTGCGCTCTCTCCTACTTCTGCGCAGGCGGGCCAATAAGGTCGGCGACGGCGGCGAGGAGCTCGGCACGCTTAACCGGCTTGGCGAGAGCGCGCGCGGCGCCGGCGCCGAGAGCGTCCTGCTCGCTGCAGCCCTGGCCGGACCCGAAATGCCCGGACACGGCAATCACCTTTGTTTCTGGAGACCTGTTCTTCAGAAAAGCAATCGCTGTGGCCCCGCAAGGGCCGGGCATCCACATGTCGCTTACCACCAGCGCCGGCGCGCGCTCCAGCGCCGCGCAGGCCGCGTTGCAGTCGATGGCTTTCTGGACGCTATAGCCCGCCGCCTCCAGCCAGTCGGTCATCAGGTCGCGCATGATCCGGTCGTCGTCGATGACCAGGATCTCGCGGTGTTTTCCCTGCTTGTCGCTCAAGCGCCCATTTCACCCGATGCCAATTGCGTGTAATTTACAACCAGCGCTGCCGCAGGTTACAGGTGTAACGGCCCCGGGCGGCGCCGGACTAGACTTCACGGCTTGCGCGAAATCATGAGTCTGCAACCCCCGGCTTCCCCGCAGGCAGCGCCTGCGCACGTGCTCGCGGTGGACGACGACCCGATGATCCGTGATCTGATTGCGGAATACCTCGGCCAGAACGACCTGCGCGTCACCACCGTCGCCGACGGGCGCGCGATGCACGAGGTGATCTCCCAGCAAGTCGTGGACCTCATCGTGCTCGACTTGAAGCTCAAGTCCGAAGACGGCATGGCAATCGCGCGCGCCCTGCGCGACGAGTCGGCGATCCCGATCATCATGCTGACCGGGCGCTCCGAGGAGGCCGACCGGGTCATGGGCCTCGAGCTCGGCGCAGACGACTACCTGACCAAGCCTTTCAGCCCGCGCGAGCTCCTCGCCCGCATCCGCACTATCTTGCGCCGCCGCCGCGCCGAGGTGCGCCAGGGGCGGCCCGAGGGCATCCGCGCCTACCGCTTTGACGGCTGGGAGCTCAACCTCAACACCCGGCGCCTCGCCGCGCCCGACGGGCGGCACGTGCCGCTATCGAACGGCGAGTTCAGCCTGCTCGTCGTCCTGCTCGGCTCGCCGCAGCGCATCCTGACGCGCGACCAGCTGATCGACTTATCGCGCCTGCACAACGACGAGGTCTACAACCGCTCGGTCGACGTGCAGATCATGCGGCTGCGCCGCAAGATCGAAAAGGACCCGGCCGAGCCGCGCTACATCCGCACCGAGCGCGGCGCGGGCTACCTCTTCGGCATGCCGGTCGAAACAGTCTACTGATCACCTTCAATCACACGATCGTGTCGGCGCGCGATAAGCGCGCCTCGGCGGCGTTCCTTACTGAGCTCCTGGGCCTGCAGCCGGCGGTGCCGTTCGGCCCGTTCATGTCGGTGCAGTTGGAGAACGGCGTCGCGCTCGATTTCTGCGACGACGACGGCGAGATTACGTCGCAGCACTACGCCTTTCTCGTGAGCGAAGCCGAGTTCGAACAGATCTTCGGCCGCATCAAGGAGCGCAAGCTCGACCACTGGGGCGATCCCGCACGTCAGAAGCCGGGCGAGATCTACGCCTGGAACGGAGGGCGCGGCGTCTACTTCCTCGACCCGTCCGGCCACTTCCTCGAGATCCACACCCGGCCGTACTTCTAGCGAGCGAGCGTGTACTGGACGAGGACGAGGTCGATACCGCCGTTCGGCTGCTTGATGCCGGCGTTGGAGAGGTGTTGGATCGCAACCCCAAGGGTATGGTTCTTCGCAAGGCGCAGCCCCGCGCCGATGTGCGAGCCAAACTCGAACGCCGAGGGCAGGCGGTTCTCGTCGTTGTGGATCGTCTTGCTGAGCAGGTAGCCACCAAAGCCCGCTTCCCAGTAGCCCCAGGACTTGTCGCTGCGCCAGATCGCGCTGAGGTTCAGGTCGAAGCGTTCCGTTTGGCCGCGGACGTCCGGGACGTGCCAGGAGCTCGCGCCGAACTGGACGTGCGAGGGTCTCCACCACGCGCCGTTTTCCTTCAAGGGATGGCGGTAGGCGAGCCGGAAGATGTCGGTTTCGTCCGATTCGGTGCCCCGGCCGAAGACGGCGATCCATTGCGGATCCGCAGCCACGGCCGCCCGGCAGACAAGAAAAAATAGGGCGAGGAGGACGGCGCGCGCCATGCAGAAAGCGTAGCGTGGCCACCATCGCCTGTTCGTTTCGCCTGCGAGCGGCTTTTGTTACAGATGAAAAAGAGTTTCGCTATGCCTGCCGCTTGGCAAGCAGCGCCCATGCGCCCGCCGCCGAGAGGAGCGTGCCCCCCGCGAGGTTGAAGCGCCGCTGGGCGCGCTCGGAAGCGAGGAGCCGGCGTGCGGAGGCGGCAAACGTTGCGTATAGCGTCGCGTTAAGGGTTGCCATGACGACGAAGGTGATGGCCAGCAGCCAGAGCTGGCGCGGCACGTCGCCAGCGGGGTTGATGAATTGCGGCAGGAAAGCGACGAAGAACACGATCCCCTTGGGGTTGAGCGCAGTGACTAAGTACGTGTTCGAGAAAAGCTTCCAGCGCGATTCGGGCGCCTGCGCAGCGCCGAGATCGGCCCGGGAGACGCCGCTGCGAAGGAGCTTGACGCCGAGGTAGATGAGGTAGAGCCCGCCCGCCAGCTTTACGGAGGTGAATGCGAACGCCGAGGCGGAGAGGAGCGCCCCCAGGCCGATTAGCGAGAGCACGAGCGCCGTGGAATCGCCCAGCGCGACGGCGGCCACGAGCGGCGCCTTCGCCCGCCCGCCGTGGGCCACCGAGTAGCTGATCACGGTGAGGATGGTTGGGCCCGGGATGACAAGCAGCACCGCCGAGGCGGCGGCGAAGGCGAGCCAAGTCTCGAAGGTCATCCGCTGCAGCTTACCTTGTGCCTTGGTCGCCTGGCGCCAGGCGGCGGCGTAGCCGCGGTACGGTCCAGTCTACGAAGGCGCGCAGGTTCGTCGACAGCAGGCGAGCGTGCGGATAGACGACCTGGATCGGTAGTGCCGGGGGCTCCGGGTCGGCGGGCACCCGCTTGAGCCTGCCGGCGGCGAGCAGCGCCTGCACCTGGTAGCAGAGGAACTCGCCCACGCCGACGCCGGCGAGGCACGCGTCGAGCGCGACATCGATCTGGTTGCTGGCGAGGACGGGCTTTCCTTCCTGCGGCGGCGCGAGGCCGGTGAAGCTCACGAAGCGATGGCGCGCGAGGTCGGCGGGCGACTTGGGCGTACCGGCGCGCTTCAGGTACGCCGGGCTCGCGCAGAGTACGCGCCGCGTGTGGCCGACCGGCACTGCGACGAGCGAGGAGTCCGGCAGCCGGCCGATGCGCACCGCGACGTCCACGCCTTCCTCCAGCAGATCGACCACCCGGTCGAGGAGCACGAGCTCGAGCTGCAGCGCCGCGTGCCGGGCGAGAAACTCGTTCGCCACCGGCGCCACGTGCAGTCGCCCGAGCATCACCGGCGCAGTGACGCGCAGCCGGCCCTTCGGCGCCGCCCGACGCGCGGAGAGCGCCGCCTCCGCTTCGTCCACCTCGGCCAGGACGCGCCTGCAGCGCTCGTAGTATTCGCGCCCCTCGTCGGTGAGTGCGATGCGCCGCGTGGTGCGGTTGAGGAGCCGCACGTCGAGCTCGGCTTCGAGCGCGGCGAGCCCGCGGACCACCGAGGGCAGCGAGGTATCCAGCGCCTCGGCCGCAGCGGTGAGGCTGCCGCGCTCGACGATGCGGACGAAGGTTTCCATGGCGCGCAGCTTGTCCATGCGGGGGGATATTACTCCGCGAATCGAAGCAATCTGTTGCGGCGTCGGCCATTTATTTTGTCGTGCGCATGAACCACCCTGCGTACTTCCACAACTTCAACCGAAGGAACGCAAATCGTGAAACGGCTTTGCTTTGGACTTGCATTGTGCCTCGCCGCGGCGGCGGCCAACGCCCAGCTGCGCGCCGGCGGGGAATACAACAGCACCTACGCCAACATCGGCATCAAAGGTTACGACCCGGTCGCGTACTTCAAGGTCGGGAAATCGGTGAAGGGCAGCGAGCGCTACAGCGTCGACTACGGCGGCGTGACCTGGCACTTCTCTTCGGCCGAGAACCGCGACGCGTTCAAGGCGAGCCCGGCGAGCTACGCGCCGCAGTACGGCGGCTTCTGCTCCTGGGGCGTCGCCGAGAAGGGCCGCCTCTTCGACGTGGATCCGGAAAACGGCTGGACGATCCACGATGGCAAGCTCTATCTCAACTTCAACGCCGACATCAACCGCACCTTCCAGCGCCGGCCGGCGGGCTATGTTCAGGCTGCCGACCGCAAGTGGCCGGAGCTCAACCGCTAGCATGAACCGGCGGTTCGTCGACATCGCGCGCACCGGGGCGTCGCAGCAGGCGGGCGACGCTCTGGGCGAGCGCGAAGCGGCCTATCTCGCGCGCGCGGACACCTTCTACCTCGCGACGGTGAACGACGCTGGCTGGCCCTATGTGCAGCACCGCGGCGGACCGAAAGGATTCCTGCGCGTCCTTTCGCCCACGCGGCTCGCGTATGCCGATTTCCGCGGCAACCTGCAGCACCTGAGCGCGGGCAACGCCGCGCGCAACGACCGCGCCTCGATCCTGGTGATGGATTACGCCACGCGCCAGCGCCTCAAGCTGCTTGGCCGGTTGCGCTTCGTCGACGTGGACGAGGCGGACGCGGGGCTCGTGCGCAAGGTCGAGCTACCCGGCTATGCGGCGCGAGTCGAGCGCATCGCGCTATTCGACCTCGTCGCGTACGACTGGAACTGCCCGCGGCACATTACGCAGCGCTTCACGCTCGAAGAGCTGCAGTCCATGTCCTTTCCGTGAGAACGACGAACGTCAGATAGTGGGTCACTAGCAGCGTCGGTACCCAGAACGCCGGAATCCAATACGCCGGGCCCATGAAGTCCGCCGCGCCATAGAGCGTGGCGAGGGTGATGGCGGCAAGCAGGTCCAGCGTGCCGACCACGTTGAACACCCAGACGAGCCAGCGCGGCGTGCCAGTGAGGATCGCCGCCATGGCGAGCGCCGCCGTGAGCAGGTCGCCGAGAGCGGCCGGATACGCGAACTGGGAGGGCATCCCTTCGTAGACGCCGCCCGCCGCGAGGAACATGAGCCCGAGGTGGCGCAACGAATGCAAGAGCAGAATGGGGGCGAGGACTGCCTGCGGGCTCCATCGAGCGAGATTCGGCACGACATAGATCCTGGCGGCGACCCAGAACACGAGAGTGCTGAGGACGAGGTTGACAGTGAGGATGTTCATTGCGTCTGCCAGCCTCCCCCGAGCGCCCTCACGAGCGCGACGGTGGATTGATAGCGCGCCGAGCGCACCTGCAGCTCCTCGCGCCGGTTGCGCAGCTCGCTTCTCTGCGCGTCGAGCAGCTCGAGCTGGCTCACGTAGCCCCCGCGGTAGCGCGCGTCGGAAAGCAGCGTGGTGCGGCGCGCGCCGTTCACCGCGCGCGCCTGCGCCTCGGCCTGCGCGGCGAGGAGCCGCAGCGCGGCGAGCTGGTCCTCGACGTCCCTGAAGGCCACCAGCACTTGATCGCGGTAGCTCGCCACCGCGCCGTCGAGCTCCGCGTTCGCCGCCTGCACGCCCGCCTCGCGCCGCCCGCCGTCGAGGATCGGCAGCGAGAAGATCGCTCCGATCAGCCAGGCGCGCGAGGACCAGTTGAAGAGATCCTCGATCTCGGTCGAGGCGTAGCCGCCGCTCGCGGTGAGCGCGATGTTCGGGAAATATGCCGCCTTGGCGGCGCCAACGCGCGCCTGCGAGGCGAGCAGCGAGTTCTGCGCCGCGGTGACGTCCGGCCGGCGCGTGAGAAGGGTGCTCGGCACGCCCGCGGGGATCGTGGGCAGCGCGGTGTTCCAGTCTGCTTCCTGGATGGAGAAATTCGCAGGCGGTTCTCCGAGCAGCACTGCCAGCGCGTGCTCGAGCTCGGCGCGGCGCCGCTCGAGCGCGAGCGCTTCAGACTCGGTCGCCGCGACCTCGGTGCTAGTGCGCGCAACATCCAGCTCGGCGACGTCGCCCGCGCGCCAGCGCCGCTCGGTGAGCGCCAGCGTCCCTCGGTACGCGGCGAGCGTTTCCTGGACGATGAGCCGCTCCACATCGAGCGCCCGCAGCGCGAGGTAGGTCTGCGCGGCCGCGGCCTGAACGAGGAGCCGCGTGCTTTGCAGGAGCGCTTCGCGCGCCTGGGCATCGAGGACCGCGGCGGCGCTGGCATGCGAAAGCCGGCCGAACAGATCCACCTCGTACGAAAGGTCTACGCCGGCCGCGAACAGGTTGCGCGCCGGCCCGGCGTCGCCGCCGATGATGCCCTGCGCGCGCCTCGCGCTCGCTCCGGCCGTGACCTGCAATGCGCGGTCGGCGTCGGTGATGCGCGCCACGGCGCGCGCCTGCGCAAGGCGCGCTGCGGCGACCTGGATGCTCGCATTGGCGCGGTCGGCGCGCTCGACGAGTTCGTTTAGCACCGGGTCGTTGAACGCCTTCCACCATTCGCCGCGCGGCTGCGCCTCGGCGGGGGCAGCCATGGTCCAGCGCTCCTTGAACTCCGCCGGCACGGGCGGCAGTTTCTGTGGCTCGACCTCGGGGAGCGAGGTAGCGCAGCCTGCCAGCGCGACCGACAGAACAAGAATGGCCAATTTCACCGGCAGAAAGAGGTCGGGAAGCCGTGCAACAGGAGAAGAACCGGCGCGTTGGCCGGGCCGGCTTCCCGGTAGAACCTTGATGACGTCGAGTCTCATGGCGTCACGAGCTTCAGGCCGGCGATGCCGGCGACGATCAGCAGAATCGAGCCGATGCGCAGCAGCGCCTTCGGCTCGTCGAAAAGCGCCATGCCGAGGATCGCTACACCGACCGCGCCGATGCCGGTCCACACCGCGTAGCCGGTGCCGATCGGGATGGTGCGCACCGCGAGGCCGAGCAGGTAGATGCTGCCGATCATTGCGGCGACCGTGATGACCGAAGGCAGTAGCCGCGTGAAGCCGTCGGTGTACTTGAGGCCGGTCGCCCATACAACTTCCAGCAGCCCCGCGAGAGTTAACCAGACCCAGGCCATTACTCGACTTCTTTCATGGGAAGCGGTTTCAGCGCGGTTCCGCCGCCGAAGGGCTCGGCATCGTGCGGAATCTCGCCGTGGCGCTTGAGCGGCCGGTTGCGGGTCGCGACGCGCACGAGCACGTAGAACACCGGCGTGAGGAAGATGCCGAAGGCGGTGACGCCGATCATGCCGGCGAACACCGCGACGCCCATCGCCTGGCGCATCTCGGCGCCGGCGCCGACCGAGAAGGCGAGCGGCACCACGCCCATGATGAAAGCGATCGAAGTCATGATGATCGGCCGCAGCCGCAGCCGGCTCGCCTCGATCGCCGCCTGCACCGGCGTGCGCCCGGCGAACTCGAGCTCGCGCGCGAATTCCACGATCAGGATCGCGTTCTTCGCCGCGAGTCCGACCAGCACCATGAAGCCGATCTGGGTGAAGATGTTGTTGTCGCCGTTCGTAAGCCACACCCCGGCGAGCGCGGCCCCGAGCGAGAGCGGCACGATCAGGATGATCGCGAGCGGCAGCGCGAGGCTCTCGTAGAGCGCGGCGAGCACGAGGAACACGAGGAAGATGGCGAGCGGATAGACCCAGATCGCCGAGTTGCCGGCGAGGATGTCCTGGTAGGTGATCTCGGTCCACTCGTAGCCGATGCCCGGCGGCAGCGTCTCGGCGGCGATGCGCTCGATCGCATCCTGCGCCTGGCCCGACGAGAAGCCGGGGGCATTGCGGCCGCTGATGTCGGCGGCGAGGAAGCCGTTGTAGCGGATCGCGCGCTCCGGGCCGGCCGCAGGCCGCACGTTCATGAGCGCGGAGAGCGGCACCATCTCGCCCGTGCTCGAGCGCACCTTGAGTAGCCCTATGTCCTCGGCGCGCGCGCGGTACGGCGCGTCGGCCTGCACGCGCACCGAGTAGGTGCGACCGAACTTGTTGAAGTCGTTCACGTACAGGCTGCCGAGATAGATCTGCATCGTCTCGAACACGTCCGTCACCGGCACACCGAGCTGGCGCGCCTTGGTCCGGTCGATGTCGGCGTAGAGCTGCGGCACGTTCACTTGGTAG
>DATIGN010000055.1:0-4174 GCA_035454685.1 Burkholderiales bacterium
AAGTAGCAATCGAGCGCTGGACCCGCTCGAGTGAGCCCCGGAGTTTTCCCCAAGCTCCAGGGTTTCTTTCTTCAGTGGCTTCCTTGGCCGGGTCCGCCGTGGCGCTGCGCGAATAGGTACAGCTCGACGCGATTCGGCACGCCGAGCTTGTCGTAAATGCGGCTGAGATGGTTGCGCAGCGTGTGCTCGCCGATGTGAAGATTGCGCGCGAGCCTCTTATTGTCCGCGCCCGGCTGCGTAACGAGCGTCCGGACTACATCGTACTCGCGCTCGGTGAGGGTTTCGAGCTTTTTCCTGGCCATATCTTCGGCGCCATCGCGTTTGCGGCGCGAAAATTGGACGAACATGCGGCCGGTGGTGGAGCGATCGAGCCAGAGTTGGCCGTCGTGTACCTTCGTGATTGCCTTCAGCAGGACCGACGGCGTTTCGTCCTTGCGCACTACGCCGGAGGCACCCTGGAGAATGGCGGTCTCGTGCAGCAGGTCGTCCTGCTCGCCGCTGAAGAGGAGCACCTTAGCGTTGCCCGCCTCGATCAGGCTCCGAATTGTACCGGCGCCGTTGACGCGAAGCATTTGCGAGTCGAGCACTACCACGTGCGGCCATGTTTCCTTCGCGGCCGCGATAGCGCTCGCCCAATCTGCCGCGGTCCCTACAACCTCCATGCCCGGCTTGTTGGCCTCTATTAGCTGCTTCACCCCCCACAAGATAATTTGGTGGCGGTCAACCAGCAGTACACGGATCCGTTCAGTCGGCTGCGGACTCATTGTTTCGCTCAAGGGCCGATGATAGCGAACAAAGATTAAGAGAAGCAGTCTTTGCGCGAACCCGATAAGCCGTACAAGGCACTTTTTCAAGCCACTTGTCGCAGGATTTACAAGAGATTTTTTAGGAACCCCGGCTAAATGCACGCCGTATTTGGGATAATTTGGTCAAAGCCATGCGCCCTTCTCTGCTCACGCTTCGTGTTGGTTTTGCTCTGCCGGCGCTCGCCTGCGCGGCACTGCTCGGGTTCGGTTATTACCTTCAGTACGTCGAGGGCCTGAACCCCTGCCCGCTCTGCCTTGTGCAGCGCGGCTTTTTCTATGCCGTGGCGGGGACCTGCGTGATCGCCTCGATTCACGCACCGCGGAGCTGGGGCAGGACGGCGTACGGACTGGTCGCCGCGCTTTTCGCGGCCGGCGGCTTTGCGACCGCCGCCCGGCAGGTGTGGCTCCAGCACCTGCCGCCTGACAAGGTGCCGCAGTGCGGGCCCGATCTCTATTTCATGTTTGAAAACTTCCCGCTGTCGCGCGTTCTGAAGACGCTCATCACGGGCACCGGTGAATGCGCGGTGGTGGACTGGACTTTCCTGGGACTCTCGATCGCCGAGTGGTCGCTCGGCTGTTTTGCGGCGCTCTTCGTCTACGCGCTCTGGCTCGCGCTGCGCAGGCCGAAGGCCGGTGCGGCCACGGACGGTTTTCCCGAGGTCGAAGGCAAGTTCCGCTGAGCTTCGCGCGCGGCGAACACCTCGCCGATCAGGACGAGCGCGGCCCCGCCTTCGAGCGCCGCTGCAAGGTCCGGCAACGCGGCGAGATTCCCGCGACGCATGCTCGAAGAGTCGAGGCTCACATTCTCCGCGATCGCGACCGGGGTGGTCGCGCTCATGCCTTGCCGCAACAGCGCCTCCTTGACAGCCTCGGCTTCGCCCCCGGCCATGTAAAGCACCGCGGTGTCGGCGGCTGCCACCGCCTTTTCCCAGCCCGACGGCTCGGCGCCTGCCACCGTGCGGGGCGTGGCAAATACCACGCTGCGCGAGACCAGCCGCTGCGTGAGCGACACGCCGAGCTCAGCGCTCGCCGCGAGCGCGGCCGTTATGCCGGGAACGACCTCGACGTTGATCGAGTTCTCTTTCAGGAAGCTGATCTCCTCGTGCGCGCGGCCGAAGAGCATCGGGTCGCCACCTTTCAGCCGCACTACCACGCGGTGGCGGCGCGCGGCGTGCGCAAGGCGCTTGTTGATGAAGCGCTGCGCGGTTGAATGGCGGCCGCAGCGCTTTCCGACAGCGACTTTCTCGGCGCGCGCTGCCAGCGCGAGCGTTTCGGGGTGAACCAGGGCGTCGTAGAACACGATGTCTGCCTCCGCCAGCAGCCGCGCCGCGCGCACCGTAAGCAGGTCGGGCGCGCCCGGCCCCGCACCGACGAGGTACACCGTACCAACCCAATCGGGGTCAGAGCCCGATTTCTTTCCATGGTGTCCAACCCCGACGGTCATGGCCTCACCCCGGCCCGATAGCCGCGCTGGTAGGAATGGCTGAAGTCCTCGAACGAGGCGAGCGCCTCGTGCGGGTCTTCGCCGTCGCGCAACTCGAACGCGTCGAAGCCGCAGCTTTCGAGGAAGAGGAGCAAGTCGCGCGTAATGTGTCCGACGGCGCGAAGCTCGCCGCGGTAGCCGTAGCGCTCGCGCAAAAGCCGCGCGATCGAGTAGCCGCGGCCGTCGCCGAACTTCGGGAAGTTCACCTCCACGCGGGCGACGCCTTCGAGCGATATCGACGCGGGATCGTCCGCCGGCTCCAGGCGCAGCACCTTTTCCTCAGGCCAGGGCCGGCTCTCGGCTACGACGCGCCGCCCCTTGATGAGCGTGGCCATAAACGTGCTCCTTGAAAGGTTCGATGCCGATGCGATGCACCACGTCGACGAAGCGCTCGGCTTCGCTGTCGCGATGCTGCAGGTAGCAGCCGATCAGTCGTTCGATAACGTCGGGTACTTCGGCTCGCGCAAACGCGGGGCCGATGATTTTTCCGAGCGAGGCAGGCGCCTGATTTCCCCCGACCTCGATCTGGTACCACTCTTCCCCGTTCTTATCGACGCCCAGGATTCCGATATGACCGACGTGGTGGTGGCCGCAGGCGTTGATGCAACCGGAGATGTTGAGGTCGAGCTCGCCGATTTCGTGCAGGTAGTCGAGGTCGTCAAAGCGCTCCTGGATCGCCTGCGCTACCGGGATGGACTTGGCGTTGGCGAGCGCGCAGTAATCGCCGCCCGGGCAGCTGATGATGTTGGTGAGAAGACCGATGTTGGGCGTTGCGAGACCTAGCTCGCGCGCCTCGCGCCAGAGCGCCGGCAGGTCGCGCCGCCGGACATCGGCGAGCACCAGGTTCTGCTCGTGGGACACGCGCAGCTCGCCGAACGAGTAGCGCTCGGCGAGATTCGCGATCGCGTCCATCTGCTCGCTCGTCACATCGCCCGGCGGAACGCCGGTCTTCTTGAGCGACAAGGTCACCGCCGCGTAGCCGGGGACTTTGTGAGCCTGCACATTTCTCTTCTTCCACGCGACAAAGCCTGGCTCGGAAAAATCGGGCTCTGACCCCGATTTTCGGTACTGGGGTCGGCTGAAGCGCTGTTCGACGCGGGCGATGTCTTCGGCGGTGAGAGTCGCCGGGCCGTCCTTGACGTGCGCCCATTCGGCTTCCACTTCGTCGCGGAAGCGATCGGCGCCACGCTCCTTGACCAGGATCTTGATGCGCGCCTTGTGGATGTTGTCGCGCCGCCCATGGCGGTTGTAGACGCGCAGGATCGCCTCGACGTAGGTGAGGAGATGCGGCCAGGGCAGGAATTCGCGGATCGCCACGCCAATCATCGGTGTGCGACCCAGCCCGCCTCCGACGAGCACGCGGAAGCCGATCTGTTCTCCCTTTCTTATTGCATGTAAACCAATGTCATGAACGCCGACTGCCGCCCGGTCGGCGCGTGCGCCGTTCACGGCGATCTTGAACTTGCGCGGCAGGAACGAGAACTCGGGATGGAAGGTCGACCACTGCCGCAGGATCTCGCACCACACGAACGAATCCACGATCTCGTCGGCCGCCACGCCGGCGAAGTGATCGGTGGTGACGTTGCGGAACGAGTTGCCCGAGGTCTGGATTGCGTGCATCTGCACCGTGGCGAGCTCGGCCAGGATGTCGGGCACGTCCTCGAGGCGCGGCCAGTTGAGCTGCAGGTTTTGCCGGGTCGAGAAGTGGGCATAGCCGCGGTCGTACCTGCGGGCCAGGTCGGCAAGTTTTCTCAATTGCTTTGCAGACAAGAGACCATAAGGGATAGCGATGCGCAGCATCGGCGCAAAGCGCTGGATGTAGAGGCCGTTGCGCAGCCGCAGCGCGCGGAACTCTTCCTCGGATAGTTGGCCGGCGAGGAAGCGC
>DATIGN010000056.1:0-4900 GCA_035454685.1 Burkholderiales bacterium
CGCTACAAGCGGCCGCAGCGCGTCCATTTCATGCGCGAGCTGCCGCGCACGCCGACTGGTAAGGTGCAGCGGTTCAAGCTGCGGCAACTCTCGGCCGAGCGCCGCTAACTACTGGATCACTTCGTCTGCCCGGACGAGAAGCGCCGGCGGGATCGTGATGCCGAGCGAGCGTGCGGTTTTCAGGTTGACGGCTAGCTCGAAGCGCGACGATTGCTCTACCGGCAGCTCGGCAGGGTTGGCGCCCTTGAAGATGCGGTCCACATACCCGGCGGCACGCTGGAAATTGTGGGCGAAATCCGGCCCGTAATTCATGAGGCCACCCGCGTGGACGTACTGCCGGAAGCCGGAGATACAGGGCAGCCGGTGCCTTGCGGCCAACTCGGCAATCTCGCGCTGATGATTGTTGAACACCGGATCGGACAGCGCGATCACGCCTCGCGCGTTGTCCTTCCCCATGGCCGAAAACGCGCTTCCGATCTCCGGTTCGCTTCGCGCTGGCCAACGCCGGACCGTCACCCGGGTGGCCCGGGCGCCCTCGTCGATGCTCGCGAGATAGGCTGGATGCGACGGATTTGCCGGATTTAAGAGCACCGCGACCCGGTCGAGTCGCGGCACCGCGCTCTGCAGGACATCAAGCAGCTTGACGCCCAGGTCCGCCGCGACATCGCTCAGTCCGGTGATGTTTCCGCCGGGACGCGCCAAGCTCTTGACGAAGCCGGCGCCGACTGGGTCGCCGGCCGTCCCCATGACAATGGGGATCTTGCTCGAGGCTTTCTGCGCCGCCCGCACGGCGGTCGCGCCCGCGGCGACGATGACGTCAACTCGCACCTTCACCAGCTCGGACGCCAGCGCGTCGAGGCGCGCGACGTCGCCCTCGACGAAGCGCAGCTCGAGCGCGAGGTTGCGGCCTTCGACGTAGCCGAGCTCCTGCATGGCCGGCAGGAACGTGCGGAACACCGGATCGGAATTGAGCGACTCGACACGGCGCGCAGCAAGGAAGCCAACGCGCCAGACCTTGTCCTGGCGCTGCGCATGCGTGGCGGGCATCAACAGCGCGCACGCCATGGCGGCAAGAAAATTGCGCCGGTCCATCGAGTACGATTCTACGGTGCTCAGCCTTGCGGGGGTGACGAAACGCTTCGGTGCGCGCAGCGTCCTTTACAACGTTGCGCTCGACTTGGCCGCCGGCGAGTATATCGCCATCATTGGCGAGTCGGGCATCGGCAAGTCGACGCTCCTCAACGTCATCGCCGGCCTCGAGCCGGTCGACGCCGGGGAGGTGGTTTTCGAAGGCCAACAACTCACTGCCATGGATGACGACGCCCTTACCGTCCTGCGGCGCGACCACTTCGGCTTCGTGTTCCAGGCGTTCCACGTGCTGCCGCAGCTCACGGTGGAGCAGAACGTCGGCCTGCCGTTGCTCCTCCGGGGCATCGAAGACGAGGCGAAGACCCGCGCCATGCTCGCGGCCGTGGGTCTCGCGGGGCGGGAGCAGAGCGCGCCGCGTGAGCTTTCGGGCGGGGAGCTGCAGCGAGTTGCAATCGCGCGTGCACTCGTGGGCGACCCCAGGCTGGTGCTCGCCGACGAGCCCACCGGGAACCTCGATCCCGAGAACGCTCGCCAAGTACTGGATCTTTTTAAGGCTCAAGTCAAAACCAAAGGCGCTGCTGCGATCCTCGCGACACACTCCGAAACCGCTGCGGCCGGATGCGACCGGCGTTACCGCCTCACGGCGCAGGGATTGGCGCCGCTGACCTAGGTACGCCTATTGGCGCGCGCCGTCGTGCTCGAGGAGGACCACGAGCTGCGCTTCGCGAACTCGGGCTAGGGGCTGCGCGCGCCCAGCTTTTCGACGTCGATCATTTCGTCGATCATGCGCGCGAGGCCGTTGATCTCCCCGCTGATCTCGCGCAGCGCCTCGCGGCCCTGGGCGTCGCCGGAGACCTTCGCGTTGAGCTTCTCGAGCGAGGTGCGGATCGCGTCGAGCGCGTCGAAGGCGAGCGAAGGCCATTGCATCGGGCGCAGATCGGTGACCAGTATGGTGGCATAGCCGTCGGTGAACGAGGCGACCGAGATCCGTACCGGAATACCGGTGCCGTCGCGCCGGCTGAGCTCGACCTCAACGCTTGAGTCGCGCGCGCTCAGCATCAGCATCCGGGAGAGCCCGGCGCGGTCGCCGATGGCGACGTAGCTCTCGAGCGGCGCGGTGTAGAGCTGCGCGAGCGGCACGCCCAGCATGTCGGCGAAGCGCTGGTTGGCGAACAGGATCTGGCCGCTCGGCGTCGCGGTCACCGCGCCCTGTTGCATGCGCTCGACGAGCTGACGATAGCGCTGGTAGGCGTTGGCGAGCAGCAGGACCCGGCTGTTGCCGTCCGGGCCGACGACGAAGGCGTCGACCTCGCCGCTCGTGATCGCGCGGCGCATGTCCTCGGCCTCCTCGAGGCGCTGGCGCAGGTGCTGCAGTTCCTTCTCGAAATCGGGATTGATGGTCTCCATCAGCCTACTCCCGTTGCTTGAGCTGCAGCCCGACCAGGGTGCGCTCGGTGTCCGAAAGGTCGCCGACGATCCTGCGCAGCGGCTCGGGCAACTTGCGCACCAGCGTCGGGATGGCGACGATCTGGTCGTCCTTGGCCAGGCGCGGGTTTTTCATGAGATCCACCACCTCGATCGTATAGAGCCCGGGCAGGTGCCGCTCGCACACGCGCTTGAGGTTCGCGAGCGCGGCGAGCGACTTCGGGCTCTGCCCGGCGGTGTACAGGCGAAGGTTCCACTTCTCTCCGGGTGCGGGTTGGGTCGACGTCATTTCGTCTTGCCTGCCTTTCGGTTGCCGTTCGGTGTAGCGTCGGCGCCGCGGCGTTTCGCCACAGCCTCCCGATCCCGCAGGCGCAATTCGAGCGCCGCGCGCAGGCGGTCGATCTCGCGCTGCTTTGTTTCGACTTCCTCCTGCAGCGCCAGCGCCTCCGCCGCCTCGCGCGCTTCCTGCGCCGCGCGCATCGACCCGGTAAGCACGCCCTCGGGGCCGATATAGACGTTCTCGAGCTGGATTCCCTCGGGGGTGATGAGGAACTCGCGGATCTGGTTCGAGTGATTCATCCCGCGCGATTTGATCACGTAGAGGCCGCGGTTGCGCTCGCCCGCCGACTCGATGTCGCGCAGCAGGAGCCACGTATCGACCAGCGAGGAGATGCCGACATCGGTCGCCTCGCGGGCGGCTGCGCCGCTCGTCAGGTGCGTGAACATCGCCGTGATGTGCTTCGCCTTCAGGAAATCCACCAGGCGCAGCAGCATCGACTGGGCCTGCTGCTGCGTGCCGGCGTCGATGAGGTTGCTGATCGGATCGACGATCACCGCCCCCGGCTCGAACTCTCTGATCATGTTGTGGATCTGAACCAGGTGCATCTCCAGGCCCTGGAGCGTCGGGCGCGAGGCATGGATGCGCACCAGGCCCTTCTTCACCAGCGGCTGGAGCTCGATGCCGATGCTGCGCATGTTGCGCACGAGCTGGCTGGGCGACTCCTCGAACGCGAGATAGAGCACGCGCTCACCGCAGCGCGCCCTCTCGTAGGCGAAGTGGGCGGCGATGCTCGTCTTTCCTGTGCCGGCGGTGCCGGACACGAGGATCGAGGAGCCGCGATAGTAGCCCTTGCCGCCGAGCATGGTGTCGAGGCGCGGGATGCCGGTCGGGACGCGCTCGTCGCTCACCGTATGGTCGAGCCCGAGGCCGGTGACCGGCAGCACCGAGATGCCGCGCTCGTCGATGAGAAACGGGTATTCGTTCGTTCCGTGCGTGCTGCCGCGGTACTTGACGATGCGCAGGCGCCGCGTGGACACCTGGTCGGTCACCCGGTGGTCGAGCAGGATCACGCAGTCGGAGACGTACTCCTCGAGCCCCTGGCGCGTGAGCGAGCCCTCCCCGCGCTCGCCCGTAATCACGGCCGTGACGCTCCTGTCCTTCAGGTAGCGGAACAGCCGCCGCAGCTCCGAACGCAGCAGCGCCTGGTTGGTGAAGCCGCCGAACAGCGACTCGATCGTGTCCAGCACGATGCGCTTCGCGCCGATCGAATCGATTGCGAGCCCGAGGCGCACGAACAGGCCTTCGAGGTCGTACTCGCCGACTTCCTCGATCTCGCTCGGCTCGACTCGCACGTAGTCAAGCGCGAGCTTCTTCTCCTCGACGAGCTGGTCGAGGTCGAACCCGAGTGAGCGCACGTTCTGCGCGAGCTCCTCGCCGGTCTCCTCGAAGCTGATGAACGCGCCGGGCTCGCCGAACTGCGTCGCGCCGCGGATCAGGAACTCCGCCGCGAGCAGCGTCTTGCCGCAGCCCGCTCCGCCGCAGACGAGCGTCGGGCGGCCCTTGGGGAGCCCACCCCTCATGATCTCATCGAGTCCTTCGATGCCTGTCGGCGCCTTGGGCAGCGCGCGCGTGCGCGCCGGGCGTTCCATTTTCATGTTGCGGAACTTGCTCCTCGCTGAACCAGCGAAATCTTAACCAATGTCGGGGAATACCGGACACACCATTGTAGCGTTTCGAACTACAGCGTCCGCATTGTTCATTGGAAGAGCTTGCGCGCGGGGAAGGGCAGCGCCTTAGCGCCGAGCGCTTCCTCGATGCGCAGCGCCTCGTTCCATTTCGCCATGCGCTCGGAGCGCGCGAAGCTGCCCACCTTGAGCTGCGGCACGCCCCAGCCGACCGCGAGGTGCACGATCGAGACGTCCTCGGTCTCGCCCGAGCGTGCCGAGACGATCGCGCGGTAGCCCACCTCGCGCGCCGCGTCCCAGCAGGCGAGCGTTTCGGTCAGCGTGCCGACCTGGTTGGGCTTGAGCAGGACGGCGTTGCATGCACCCGCGGCAGCCTTGACCCTTTCTGCGCGCGTTACGAAGAAGTCGTCGCCGACGACTT
>DATIGN010000057.1:0-12219 GCA_035454685.1 Burkholderiales bacterium
GGCCTGAATTCAGGCTCACCGGGTTAGCCCGCAAGAACCAGGCAAAGTTGGCACGCCGCATGCTCGGGGTTGTGGCATGGAGTCGGCTTACGTCTATGCCGAAGCTTTCCGGGCTGCTGCCAACGCGGTCGGCGGCGAGCACGAGCTGGCCGAGCGTCTGGGGGTGAGCGCGGAAGAATTGCACGTCTGGATCGAAGCTCGCGGCACTCCGCCGCTGGAGCCTTTCCTGGAAGCCCTGGACCTGCTCGAACCCTCTCGCTAGAGGTTCTTTTCGGCGGACTCCCAATTGAGGCGGTCCATGACCGCGGACACATACCGCTCGCGCTCGTTGCGGTAGTCGACGTAGTAGGCGTGCTCCCATACGTCCACCGTAAGCAGGCACTTGATGCCCTGCGCCATCGGAGTCTCGGCGTTGGATGTGGCCATCACCTGCAGCCGGCCGTCCTTGTCGACCAACCAGGCCCAGCCGCTGCCGAACTGCCCGAGCGCCGCGGCCGCGAAGGCTTCGGCGAAGCGATCATAGTTCCCGAAATCCTTTTCCAGGCGCGCGCGCAGCGCGCCCGAGGGACGTTGGCGCTTCGGGGAAAGCGACTGCCAGTAGAAGTCGTGATTCCACGCCTGCGCGGCGTTGTTGAAAAGCTTGCCTCTTGACGCGCGCACCACTTCCTCCAGCGAGGCCGCCTGGATCGGATCCTTTGCAAGAAGCTCGTTCGCGGTGTCGACGTACTTCTTATGGTGCTTGTCGTGGTGAAGCCTGAGCGTCTCGGCCGAGATCACCGGCTCGAGCGCGTCTTCTGCGTACGGAAGCGGCGGCAAGGAGAAAGGCGGATGCCTGGCCTTCGCGGCCGCGGAAGTTGCCATGCGGTGGCTCCTACGAGCTGGGTTTGATGCGGACGTCGTTCTTGACCGAGCGCACGCCCTCGACCTTCTTCGCCGCGGCCTCGGCGCGCTGCGCCTGCTCAGGCGCGGAGACGAAGCCGGTGAGCTGGACCACGCCACGGTAGGTCTCGATGTTGATCGCGCCAGCAGTGCGCGCGCCCACGTCCGTGGCGATCGCGCTTTTCACTTTCGCGGTGAGCGCGGCGTCGTCAGTGAACTCGCCGGTGCTGCGCTTGGTCTCGCTCGAAGCGCAGGCGCTAAGGAGCGCGGCGGCGATCGCCGCCACAACGGCGTTCAGAATGCTCTGTCTTGTCAGTCTCATGGGGGTCCGCCACCGGCTCGTGGTCGCCGGGCTGCATAGGATCGAACGGCCACTTCGCCGGTTGCGGTTTCTCCTTCTTCTCTTGCGTTGGCACTAGAGACGCGATTCCCAGTCTCTGACCTGGCGCTCGGCTTCATCCTTGGCAATGCCGTAGCGTTCCTGGATCTTCCCGACGAGCTGGTCGCGGTTGCCTTCGACCTGATCGAAATCGTCGTCGGTGAGCTTGCCCCACTTCTCCTTGAGCTTTCCGGTCATCTGCTTCCAGTTCCCCTGGATACGATCCCAGTTCATTCGTCTTCTCTCCTATTAAAACAAAAAAGTCACTTCAGAAAGATCACTTCGAGTGCTTCCATTAGGTGAAAAGCAAGAGCTATGCCGCAAGCCGCGCGACGGTCGCGAGCAGCGCCACCGGCTCCACCGGCGTCGCCAGCTGCGCGTCGTACCCCGCGGCGGGCGCCGCTGCGGCCCCGTCGGTGAGCGCTGCCGCGCGCAGGCAGCCGCCGCGTTCCGCGGGCAGCGAGCGCAGCGTGCGGATGAACGATTCGTTGGACTCGGCGAGGACCACGTCGGGCCGCCACGAATTTAGCGTCGCGAGCGCCTCGTCCGGGTTCGGGGCGGCGCGCACATCCGCGCCGGCGACTTCGAGCGGCTTGACGAGCTCGTGGTGACCAACGACGAGCACGCGCACCCCTGAGAGCAGCGGCCGGTCGCGCGGCGGCACGCCGGACACCTGCGCAAGCTGGAGCAGCGTGGCGATGATGCGGTTCTGGATGCGTGCGTTGCGCTCGATCGCCTCGAGCGCGGCGCCATGCGGCATCTGGCCGCGCAGGTGCGCCGCCCAGGTCGCGATGGCTCGCGAGGGCAGGTCGAGCTCCTGCAGCACCGAAACCATGAGCCCGTGGCGCAGCCGGCTGGCCTCCTCGGTCGCGATGCGCAGGCGCCGCTCACGCTCGAGCGCGCGCGCGAGGCTTTCACTCTCGCGCTTGTGGCGGTCGATCTCGAAGCACACGGCACCGAAGCCTACAAAAAGCTCGTCTGCGGAATAACGCGGTGCCGCGCGCTCAAGCACCCAGCGGTACTCGCCGTCGCGCCGGCGCAGGCGGTACTCGATCTCGAACGGCTCGCGCCGGTCGAACGCAGCCACGCAGGTGTCGAGCCAGCGCGTGAGGTCCTCAGCGTGAAGGCAGCGCGCCCAACCCTGCCCCATGGCCTGCTCCATCGTGTAACCGGTGTACTTCCGCCACTCGCGGTTGACGTACTCGCACGCCATATCCGGGCGCGCGCGCCAGGTCATGAGTGGAAAAGAGTCGTCGGGCTGCATGCCGTTCGGATGGGGCTGAAGACGACACAGCAGGAGCCGTGCCCGTAGCGGTTTCGCTACGAAGGCCGCCGCCGCACGACACGTAGTTCTTACAGCCCCACCCGAACGTTACATGCGAAGCGCCCGCGCGCCATGCTCGGCATGGACTTTGCTGCACCTGCCGTGCTGCAAACTACTTAACGAGGAGCCGTTATGCTGAGTTGGGCGCTGGCGTTCTTCATCATCGCAATCATCGCGGCGGTTTTCGGCTTCACCGGCATCGCTGCCGGAGCGGCCGAGATCGCCAAGATCCTGTTCGTCGTGTTCGTGGTCCTTTTCCTCGTCTCGCTGGTGGCGGGATTGCTGAGAAGGCCTTAGAGACAAAGCCAAAGGAGAGATACGCCTATGAAAGTGAAACTCACCGCTGTCACGCTGGGCCTTGCCTTCGGCCTGGCGAGCGCCGCGCAGGCGCAAACCACGCCGGCGCCGGCCAAGCGAGATTCCGCGCCGCCGCGCGCCGAGCAGTCCGAGCGCAAAGCGAAAGACGCCGCGGAAGAGCGCATTGAGCAGGAGTACAAGGCCGCGCGCGAGAAGTGCAACAGCATGGAAGGCAACGCCAAGGACATCTGCATGGCCGAAGCGAAGGGCAAGCAGAAGGTCGCCAAGGCGGAGCTCGACGCGAAGGACGCGAAGGACCAGGCCAAGGCGCAGCGCAAGGTGCAGGAAGCCAGGGCCGACGCCACCTACGAGGTCGCGAAGGAGAAGTGCGACGACCAGAAGGGCGAAGCGAAGGATGCGTGCGTCAAGCAGGCGCGCGTGGAGCGCGACCGCGCCAAGGGCAAGGCGGAGAAGACTGCCGAAGCACGGCAGGAGAAGCAGCGCGCCGCCACCGGTAGTACTGCGCCCGAGAAGCAGAAGTAACGATCCGGAGCGTTCCTCCTCGCAAGAGGAGGACACGCCACGGGATCACGCCGGCAGCAGCCGATGGCGCGCGGGTTGTGGAAAGGAGCAATCAGCTTCGGGCTGGTCCACGTGCCGGTCGAGCTGCATTCAGCAAAGAAGCGCTCGACCGAGCTCGACATGACCATGCTCGACAAGCGCGATCTCGCCCCGGTCGGCTACCAGCGCGTCAATAAGTCGACGGGCAAGGAAGTGCCGTGGGCGGATGTGGTGAAAGGCTACGAGTACGAGGACGACAAGTACGTCGTGCTCTCCGACGAGGATTTCCGCCGCGCCAATCCGGAGGCGGCGAAGACCGTCGACATCCAGGCGTTCGTCGACCTGATCGACATCGCGCCGCAGTATTTCGATACGCCTTACTACCTCGTCCCGAGCAAGCGCGGCGAGAAGGCCTACGCGCTGCTCCGCGACACGCTCAAGAAGGCCGGCAAGGCCGGGATCGCAGTCGTGGTGATCCGCACCAGGCAGTACCTGGCGGCGCTGATGGCGCAGGACGACATCCTGGTGCTGAACACGCTTCGCTACCACGACGAGCTGAAGGACCCCTCCGAGCTGAAGGTGCCGGAGGCCAGGGTTTCGACGAAGGAGCTCGACATGGCGATGCGACTGGTCGAGGACATGGCCGACGAGTGGAAGCCCGAGCGCTACCGTGACACCTTCCGCGACGACCTCTTGAAGCGCATTGACGAGAAAGTGAAGGCCGGCCGGACCGAGGAGATCACCGAACCCGAGAAGGAGCGCAAGGCCGAGAAGGGAGCCGAGGTCATCGACCTGATGGAGCTCTTGAAGAACAGCATTGAGAAGAAGCCCGCGAAGCGCGCCGCAAGAAAGCGGCGCGCCGCATGAAAGGAAGAGGAAGCGACATGGCGACTTGCGAAGTCTGCGGCAACAGCTACGCGAAGGCGTTCTCGGTGAAGATGCCCGACGGCGCCGCACACACCTTCGACAGCTTCGAGTGCGCGATCGCGAAGCTCGCGCCGACTTGCGCGCACTGCAACTGCCGCGTCATCGGCCATGGCGTCGAGCTCGACGGGAAGATCTTCTGCTGCGAGCACTGCGCGCATGCCTAAGCGGCAGATACGCTACGCCGTGGTCGGGCTCGGGCACATCGCCCAGGTGGCGGTGCTGCCCGCGTTCGCCAACGCGCGGCGCAACTCGCGGCTCGCAGCGCTGGTGTCGACCGACGCTGTCAAGCTGCAGCAACTGTCTCAAAAGTACGGCCTCCAGCGCACGTTCACCTATGAAGAGTACGAGACCTGCCTGAAGAGCGTGGATGCGGTGTACATCGCCCTGCCCAACCATTTGCACTGTGACTACGCGGTGCGGGCAGCGCGCGCCGGCGTGCACGTGCTCGTTGAAAAGCCCATGGCGGTAACCGAGGAGGAGTGCGAGCGCATGATCCACGCGGCGCGCGAGGCCGGGGTCAAGCTGATGGTGGCCTACCGGCTGCACTTCGAGCGCGCCAACCTGGAGGCCGGCGAGATCGCGCGCTCGGGCCGAATCGGCGAGCCGCGCCTGTTCAACTCCACGTTCTGCACCCCGGTCGTACCGGGCAACATCCGCGCGCGCCGCGAAACCGGGGGCGGCGTGCTGTACGACATCGGAATCTACTGCATCAACGCGGCGCGCTCGCTCTTCCGGGACGAGCCGGTCGAGGTGCGCGCGCTGACCTCGGGCAGGCTCGACGAGGTGGAGGAGTCGGCGGCCGCGGTTCTGCGCTTCCCGAATGATCGCCTCGCCGCCTTCACTGCATCGTTCGGCACCGAGAAGGTCTCCGAGTACCGCCTCGCCGGCACCAAGGGCGACCTCGCGGTCGAGCCGGCGTACGAGTACGCCAGGCCGCTCAAGCACCGGCTGACGCTCGAGGGCGAGACGCGCGAGCGGCGTTTCGCCAAGCGCGATCAGTTTGCGCCCGAGCTGCTCTATTTCTCGGATTGCATTCTGCAGAACGGCACCCCCGAGCCCGGAGGCGACGAGGGCCTCGCCGATGTACGCGTCATCCGCGCGCTTTACCGTTCCGCCGAAAACGGCCGACCGGTTGCGCTCGCGCCCTTCGCCAAGCGCGCGCGGCCGAGCCTCGAGCAGGAAATCCGCCGTCCGCCGGTCGAGAAGCCCGACGTGATCCACGCCGCGGCCCCGTCGGGAGCCCGCTGATTTTTTTCAACCGAAGGAGACACACCATGAAAGGCATTATCGCCATCGCAGTCGCAGCCGCTTTTACCCTCCCGGCATGCGCGCAGAAGAGTGGCAGCTCGCTGCCCGACACGCAGGATCGCGCCCAGAACCGCGAGACCGTGAGCAGCAGCACGTCCAACGCTACGCTGACCGGCAAGGTGAAGACCGCGCTCGCCTCGGACGTCGGACTTGGCACCGTCACTAGCATCAACGTCGACAGCGACAACGGCGTAGTCACGCTCAAGGGCCATGTCGATTCGGCCGACAAGAAAGCGCAGGCCGAAGAGATCGCGAAGAAGGTGGACGGCGTGAAGTCGGTGAAAAACGAGCTTCGCGTCGAGCCGGCCAAGGACAAGAGCTCCTAAGCGTGGACGACTCCGGAGCGCCGTTGCTTTCGATCACGCAGACGCGCGACGGCGTCTGGAGCGTCAACGAGCGGGGGCCCGCGCGCGTCGGTGTTGCCGCGTGGCGCTGGTCGACCGCGCACACAGAACGCTGCTCTCGCATGATTACTCGCAGGAGAAAACATGAGGACCACAACTCTTGCTTTGATCTTCGGCATCGCCTATCTCGCCGCCGGCGTGCTGGGCCTGATCCCGGCCGCGCTTCTGCCGCCGCCGGCGGACGCGCCGCCGACGGCCTTTGCCGTGCTTTACGGCTACCTCATTGGCCTCTTCCCGGTGAACATCCTGCATACGGCGGTGCACCTGGCTATCGGTGTGTGGGGCATTGCCGCCTGGCGCAGTGCCGGCGGCGCGCGGGTCTACGCGCGTTCACTCGCGATCCTCTACGGCGTGCTGGCCGTGATGGGCCTTATCCCCGGGCTGAACACCGTATTCGGCCTCATCCCGCTGCACAGCCACGATGTGTGGCTGCATACGGGCACCGCGGTGATCGCGGCGTACTTCGGCTGGCGAAACGAGGAGGTGCACATGGAGCGCAGGATGAGCGGCGAACGTCGGCAGCGCATGATCCCGGTCGCGCGTGAACGCCGGCTGAGCGTCGCCGATCGGCGCGAGCTCGGGTACGGCGGCGCTTGAGGACGAAGTCGAGGGCGCTGAAGAGCTGGGCCTCGGGGCCCGGGCGCCGGGAGATCATCAAGCGGGCCGCTTCTGATGTGGAGCGCGGTCTGAAGGACACCGACTGTCGCGGCGTTCATAAGCCCGCGCAAGCGGATTGCCCGCTCCCCGCCCGGAAGCGCCGCCGAAAATAGTGCTGCCGGTCCACGACGTCGACTGCCCGAAGTGTGGGCAGCGCGTCTACACCGCGATCTCGCTCGAGGACGTGATCCCGGCGGATGCGCCGACGGTGCCGAAGGTTTCGAGCGACGCGCGCGGCTACCACCTGCGTTGCCCCCACTGCCGCGCACGTATCGATATGAAGCGGGCCGACACACCGGGCGGTACCGGCTTCCGCCTCGCGTAATCGCAGCCTTTGGGCCGCTTCCCACTGTACGCTGCACGGCATGGCAACCGCGCCGTTCCGCGCCGACCACGTCGGCAGCCTGCTGCGGCCCCCCGAGCTCAAGGAAGCGCGCGAGGCCTTCAAGGCCGGCCGCATTGAGCGGGAACAGCTCACCCGGATCGAAAATGACTCGATAAAGAAAGCGATCGCGCTGCAGGAAGCCGCGGGCCTGCAGTCGGTCACCGACGGTGAGTTCCGGCGCGCGTTCTGGCACGTCGACTTCCTGACCGGCTTCGATGGGATCGTCGCCACCCAGGGGCAGTACACGCTCAAGTTCCACGGCGAGGGCGGCGCCGAGTCCGAGACCCGCTCGATGATGGTGGTGAATGGCAAGGTGCGCCGCACCAGGCCCATTGCATTGGATGGGTTTCGCTTCTTGAAGGGAAACACCTGCCGGGTTGCCAAGCTGTGCATTCCCGCGCCGACCTACCTCCACATGCGCGGCGGGCGCAAGGTGGTCAACGAGAAGGTCTATCCCGACGTTGAGGAGTTCTGGAGGGATATCACGCTCGCCTACCGCGAGGAGATCGCCGATCTCGCCAAAGCAGGGCTCGAATACCTGCAGATCGACGATGTCTCGTTCGCGTGCCTATGCGACGAGTCGATCCGCGCGCAGGTGCGCCGAGATGGCGAAGACCCGGCCAGGCTGCCCGCAAGGTACGTTTCAGTGATAAATGACTTCCTGAAGAACCGACCCAACAACCTGGCAGTGACGATGCACACCTGCCGGGGCAACCACGCGAGCATGTGGATGGCCGAGGGGGGCTACGAGGCGGTGGCCGAAGCGGTGTTCCAGACCGATGTCGACGCTTTCTTTCTCGAGTACGACAGCGCGCGCGCCGGCGGCTTCGAGCCGCTGCGCCTTGTGCCCAAGGGGAAGAAGGTCGTGCTGGGACTGGTTTCCACGAAGAAACCTCAACTTGAGGACAAGGGGGCGCTAAAGCGCCGGGTTGCAGAAGCGTCCAGATACGTCCCGCTCGAGAATCTATGCCTTTCGCCGCAATGCGGCTTTGCATCAAGCGAGGTCGGGAACAAGCTCACCGTGGAGGACCAGAAGCGAAAGCTCGAGCTCGTGGTCGAAACCGCGCGCGAAATCTGGGGTTAGAATCCGCCATCTCTTTGGAGGAGGGACAAATGAAGAAGCTACTCATCGCGGCCGCGCTCGCCGCCGGCTTCGGCGCGGCGCACGGGCAGCAGGGCATCAAGATCGGCCTGGTGCTGAGCTCGTCGGGACAGTTCGCCGACGCCGGAGCGCAGCTCGACAACGGCATCAAGACCTACATGAAGATGCATGGCGACACGGTCGCCGGCAAGAAGATCGAGCTCATCCGCCGCGACACCGGCGGAATCGCACCCGACGTGGCGAAGCGCCTGTCGCAGGAGCTGGTAGTGCGCGACAAGGTCGACATCCTCGCCGGCTACGTACTCACCCCCAACGCCATGGCTGCCGCCGACGTCTCGGCCGAGGCGAAAAAGTTCATGGTCGTGATGAACGCCGCCACGTCCGTCATCATCACCAAGTCGCCCTACATGATCCGCACCTCGGTGGTGCTGCCGCAGGTGATGGAAACCTTCGGCACCTGGGCCGCCACCAAGGGTGGCGTCAAGCAGGTGTACACCATGGTCACCGACTACGGCCCGGGCCACGATTCCGAGCGCGCTTTCCAGACGGGTTTCAAGGCGGCCGGCGGCACGGTGGTCGGCGCGGTGCGCTTCCCCGTGGCGAACCCCGACTTCACCGCGTTCGTGCAGCGCGCAAAGGACATCGGACCAGAGGCGATCTACATCTTCATCCCGGGCGGGGCGCAGCCCGCGGCGCTCGGCAAGGCCTTCGCCGAACGCGGCATCGACAAGAAGAAGACCAAGGTGTTCGGCTCCGGTGAGGCCACGGCCGAGGCGGCGCTGAAAGCCATGGGCGACAACGCGCTCGACATCATCACCGCCTGGCACTACGACTACAAGCTCGACAATCCGCTCAACCAGGCCTTCGTCAAGGAGTTCAACGCGATGCACGGCCGTAACCCCGATTTCTTCTCAATCGGCGGCTACGACGGCATGCACGCGATCTACGAGGCGCTGAAGAAGACCAAGGGCAACACCGACGGCGAGGCGATGATCGCGGCGGCGAAGGGCCTGAAGTGGGAAAGCCCGCGCGGCCCGATGTCGATCGACCCCGAGACGCGCGACGTGGTGCAGACGGTCTACATCCGCCGCGTCGAGAAGGTCGGCAACGAGCTCGTAAACGTGCCGTTCGACCGAATTCCGAACGTCAAGGACCCCGACGGCGAGCGCCGCAGGAAGTAACGCCCTGCTTTCTTAAGAATAAGATTCCCGTGAAGGGAGGCGCACGCGCGCCATGCTGAGCTCGCTGGCGGCCGTCTTGTTCGACGGCTTCGCCTACGGAATGCTCCTGTTCCTGCTCTCGGTCGGGCTGTCGGTGACGCTCGGGATGATGAACTTCGTCAATCTCGCGCACTGCGCCTTCGCCGCGGTCGGGGGCTACTGCACGGTGACGCTGGTGCAGCGCTTCGGCTGGCCGTTTCTGGCGTCATTACCGATTGCATTTTTGATGGCGGCTCTCGTGTCTGTTGTTCTCGAAAGAACCCTCTACCGGCACCTGTACCGCTCCTCCGACCTCGACCAGTGCCTTTTCACCATCGGCATCGTGTTCATCTCGGTCGCCGCGTTCGCCTGGTTCTATACCACCGAGCAGCAGTCTGCGCGCGTGCCAGATTATCTGCGCGGCACCGTGCAGCTCGCCGGGATCAACTTGGCGCTCTACCGCCTGTTTTTGATCGTCGTGGGCCTCGCGATAACGGGGTTACTGGTTTTTCTCCTGGAAAGAACCAGGTTCGGCGCCCAGGTGCGTGCCGCGGTCGACAACCAGCGCATGGCGCGCGGCCTGGGCATCGACGTCGATCGCGCGTTCATGTTCACCTTCGCGCTCGGTGGCGGGCTCGCCGGCCTCGGCGGCGCGCTCGCGATCGAGGTGATCGGCCTCGACCCGGCGTTCGCGCTCACCTACCTCGTCTACGTGCTGATCGTGGTCGCGGTCGGCGGCCTCGGCTCGATCGGGGGCTCGTTCGCCGCGGCCGCCGTGCTCGGCATCAGCGACATGGCGGGCAAGTACTACTTCCCCTGGCTGGGCGCCTTCCTGATCTACCTGGTCATGGTCGCGCTCCTCATGTGGCGTCCGGCGGGGCTCTTTGGAAGACGCTAGCCTCCACTTCCGTGCGAGGACGCGCTGGCGTCCGCTCGAGATCATGTTCTGGCTGTGCACGTTGCTGCCGTTCGTCGTTACGCCGAGCTACCTCTCGCTCGCGAGCCAGATCGCGATCACGGCGCTTTTCGCGCTGTCCCTTGACCTGATCCTCGGCTACGCCGGCATCGTCTCGCTCGGCCACGCCGCCTTCTTCGGCGTCGGCGCCTATACCGCGGGGCTGCTCTCCAAGCACGCCATCGGCGAGCCGCTCACGGGTTTGCTGCTCGCGGCTATCTTTTCTGGAATTGTCGGCTACGCGATGAGCCATATCGTGGTGCGGTTCCGGCACCTGGCCCTCATCATGCTGACGCTTGGTCTCGGGCTGCTGCTGCACGAGGCGGCGAACAGCGCGCACTGGCTCACCGGCGGCGCCGACGGGCTGCAGGGCGTGAAGGTCGGGACGCTGTTCGGCTTCAAGTTCGACATGTTCGGCCGGACCGCCTACGCGTACTCGCTGGCAGTCCTGTTCGTCTGCTTTCTCGTTGCAAGGCGAATAATCCATTCGCCGTTCGGGCTCGCCTTGCGCGGAATCCGCGAAAACGCGACGCGCATGCCGGCGATCGGCGCCCCGAGCCGCGCGCACCTGCGCAAGGCCTACACCCTCTCGGCCGTGATGGCCGGCATCGCGGGCGCGGTCCTCACCCACACGACCTCGACGGTATCCCTGGAAACGCTGTCATTCGGGCGCTCGGCCGACGTGCTCGTGATCCTTATTCTCGGCGGCGCCGGCCGGCTTTACGGCGGGATCGTCGGCGCCATCATCTACATGGTGGCGCGCGACCAGTTCTCCGGCATCAACCCGCAGTACTGGTATTTCTGGATCGGGCTGCTGCTCGTGCTGGTGGTGATGTTCCTTCCGAACGGAATCCTGGGTGGAGCCGGCGCTCTTTACAAGAAATTTAAATAAGTCGTTCGGGTCGCTCGTCGTCGCGCAGAACATCGCGCTCGAGCTGCCGCAAGGCGTGCGCTATGCCCTTATCGGGCCGAACGGCGCGGGCAAGACCACGCTCATGAACCTCCTCACGGGGATGCTGCGCCCCGACTCGGGCCAAGTTTTCCTCGGCGGCGGCGAGATCACCTCGCTCGGGCCCGATGCGCGCGTAAAGAAGGGGCTCGCGCGCACCTTCCAGATCAACACGCTCTTCCCGCAGCTCTCGGCGATCGAGTCGGTCGCCCTCGCCGTGCTCGAGCGCGAGGGAGCCGCGCACAACTGGTGGCGCGGCCTTCCCCGTTTCCGCGACGTGATCGATGAAGCTCACGCCATCCTGAGCTCGCTCGGACTCGCAAACGCCTCGTTCCGCATCACCAAGGAGCTGCCGTACGGCCAGCAGCGGCTGCTCGAGATCGCGCTCGCGCTCGCCACGCGGCCGCGCGTGCTGCTGCTCGACGAGCCGGCCGCGGGCGTGCCGAAGGATGAAAGCGCTGCGCTCTTCGACGCGATCGCGAATCTGTCGCGGGAGCTCACCATCCTCTTCATCGAGCACGACATGGACGTCGTGTTCCGTTTCGCCGCCAGGATCATTGTGATGGTGGGCGGCCGCATCCTGGTCGAGGGCGCGCCGGCCGACATCGCGCGCGACGAGCGCGTGCGCGAGGTCTACCTGGGGAAAGCGCATGCTTGAGCTCGACAAGCTGCGCGCGGGCTACGGCGACGCAGTAGTGCTCGAGGACATCTCGCTCAAGCTCGACGAGGGCGGTAGCCTCGCGGTACTCGGCCGTAATGGCGTCGGCAAATCGACGCTGCTCCTCACCCTCATGGGCTTCACGCGGGTACACAGCGGAGCCGTCCGCTTCCGCGTAAAGGACATTACCCATATGCCTCCGCACCGCCGCGCGCAGGCCGGCATTGGCTGGGTC